>NZ_CP117866.1:1217307-1825961 GCF_028736035.1 Streptomyces sp. T12 | reverse complement strand
GGTCTGCTGACGATCCTCGGTTACTCGCTCTATGACACGGTCGTCGTCTTCGACAGCCTCAAGGAGCAGACGAAGGACATCACCAAGCAGACCCGGTGGACCTACAGCGACATCGCCAACCGCTCGATCAACAGCACCCTGGTCCGCTCCGTCAACACCACGGTGGTCGCGCTGCTGCCGGTGGCGGGCCTGCTGTTCATCGGTGGCGGTGTCCTCGGCGCCGGCATGCTCAACGACATCTCGCTGTCGCTGTTCGTCGGCCTCGCGGCCGGTGCGTACTCCTCGATCTTCATCGCCACGCCGCTCGTCGCCGACCTCAAGGAGCGCGAGCCGCAGATGAAGGCCCTGAAGAAGCGTGTGCTCGCCAAGCGGGCCCAGGCCGCCGCACAGGGCGAGGCCCCGAACGCCTCGGCCGCCGACGAGCCGCTCGACGACGACCGCGAGGACGCCGCCCCCGCGGTCGTCGGCCCGCGCGACCAGCCCGTGTCCCGTAGCCGGGGCCGCGGCCGACCGTCGGGGAAGCGTCGATGACCGACATCAAGGAGCTGCTGCTCAGCCGCATCCGTGACGTGGCGGACTACCCGGAACCGGGCGTGATGTTCAAGGACATCACCCCGCTCCTGGCGGACCCGGCGGCGTTCACGGCGCTCACCGACGCGCTGGCCGAGATCGCCGCGAACACCGACGCCACGAAGATCGTCGGCCTCGAGGCCCGAGGCTTCATCCTCGGCGCCCCCGTGGCCGTGCGCGCGGGCATCGGCTTCATCCCGGTACGCAAGGCGGGCAAGCTCCCCGGGGCGACGCTCAGCCAGGCGTACGACCTGGAGTACGGCTCCGCCGAGATCGAGGTGCACGCCGAGGACCTGACCGCGGGCGACCGCGTCCTGGTCATCGACGACGTCCTGGCGACGGGCGGCACCGCGGAGGCCTCGATCCAGCTGATCCGCAGGGCCGGCGCCGACGTGGCCGGCCTGGCCGTGCTGATGGAACTGGGCTTCCTCGGCGGCCGAGCCCGCCTGGACCCGGCCCTGGCCGGGGCCCCGCTGGAGTCGCTGCTCCTGGTCTGAGTCAGGTGCTCGCGCGAAAGCCGTGAGCACGCATCGCCGAACATGCCGCGCGCCTGTGTACAAGGCGCGCGGCATGCGTGTGTCGAGGGGCTTCCGCTCGCGACGGGCATTGCCGGTGGCGGCCGGGGGCAGCGAAGCCCTGTGGCGAAGCCACAGACGCGGGCCGCATGGCCCCGTGTGAGTGGGGCGTACGTCGGGCGTGCGGAAGGGGCCGTACGCCGGGCGGCGACGATGCGCGCACGCCCTTCGCCAGGCAGCTCGCAAGAGGCATACGAGAGCCGTGTGACAGGCGTACGAAAGGCGGGCGTCACCCGCCGGACACCGGGGCGAGGCCTCCGGGGGAATCCTGCGGCAGCCCCTCGTGTTTCTCCGGTAGACGGCCCTCACATCGGGCTGAAGGCGATCCTGGGGCGCAGGATCGCTACCATGGGGTCTCCGGAGCCTGACCGGGGGACCCGGATCGCGCACGAGGAGCCCTCTTGCCAGACGAGGCCCAGCACCTGACCGCCGCCAAGCCCGAGTCCGCCTCGGCGCCCGCGGCGAAGCCCGCGCCCAACGCGTCGCACGCGAAGAACGACACCCGCGGGACGGTCGAGCATGCCCAGTCCGCGCCCGTCGACAAGTCGGCCGACCAGTCGCGACCCAAGCCCGCTCCACCCGAGCGCCCCGCACCGGCCGTCCGCCCGAACACCGGACAGCCCGCCCGCACCGGCTCCTCCAATCGCGTCCGTGCCCGCCTCGCCCGCCTCGGCGTCCAGCGCTCCAACCCGTACAACCCGGTGCTGGAGCCGCTGCTGCGGATAGTGCGCAGCAACGACCCGAAGATCGAGACGGCCACGCTCCGGCAGATCGAGAAGGCCTACCAGGTCGCCGAGCGCTGGCACCGCGGCCAGAAGCGCAAGAGCGGCGACCCGTACATCACGCACCCGCTCGCGGTCACCACCATCCTCGCCGAGCTGGGTATGGATCCGGCCACCCTGATGGCGGGCCTGCTGCACGACACCGTCGAGGACACCGAGTACGGCCTCGACCAGCTGCGCCGCGACTTCGGCGACTCCGTCGCCCTGCTCGTCGACGGCGTCACCAAGCTCGACAAGGTCAAGTTCGGTGAGGCCGCGCAGGCCGAGACCGTGCGCAAGATGGTCGTCGCCATGGCCAAGGACCCGCGCGTCCTGGTCATCAAGCTCGCCGACCGCCTGCACAACATGCGCACCATGCGCTACCTCAAGCGCGAGAAGCAGGAAAAGAAGGCGCGCGAGACCCTCGAGATCTACGCGCCGCTCGCCCACCGCCTCGGCATGAACACCATCAAGTGGGAACTGGAGGACCTCGCCTTCGCGATCCTCTACCCCAAGATGTACGACGAGATCGTACGGCTGGTGGCCGAGCGGGCACCGAAGCGTGACGAATACCTGGCCATAGTGACCGACGAGGTCCAGCAGGACCTGCGCGCCGCCCGCATCAAGGCGACCGTCACCGGCCGCCCGAAGCACTACTACAGCGTCTACCAGAAGATGATCGTCCGCGGTCGCGACTTCGCGGAGATCTACGACCTGGTGGGTATTCGTGTACTTGTCGACACGGTCCGCGACTGTTACGCCGCCCTCGGCACCGTGCACGCGCGATGGAACCCGGTCCCCGGCCGGTTCAAGGACTACATCGCGATGCCCAAGTTCAACATGTACCAGTCGCTGCACACGACGGTCATCGGCCCCAACGGCAAGCCCGTCGAGCTGCAGATCCGCACCTTCGACATGCACCGCCGCGCCGAGTACGGCATCGCCGCGCACTGGAAGTACAAGCAGGAGGCCGTCGCCGGCGCCTCCAAGGTCCGCTCCGACGCGCCCAAGTCGTCCGGGAAGGGCAAGGACGACCACCTCAACGACATGGCGTGGCTGCGCCAGCTGCTGGACTGGCAGAAGGAGACCGAGGACCCGGGGGAGTTCCTGGAGTCCCTGCGCTTCGACCTGTCCCGCAACGAGGTCTTCGTCTTCACCCCGAAGGGCGACGTCATAGCGCTCCCGGCCGGGGCGACTCCTGTCGACTTCGCGTACGCCGTGCACACCGAGGTCGGCCACCGCACCATAGGAGCGCGGGTCAACGGCAGGCTCGTACCCCTCGAATCCACCCTGGACAACGGCGACTTGGTGGAGGTCTTCACCTCCAAGGCAGCCGGCGCGGGTCCCTCCCGCGACTGGCTCGGCTTCGTCAAGTCGCCGCGCGCCCGCAACAAGATCCGCGCCTGGTTCTCCAAGGAGCGCCGCGACGAGGCGATCGAGCAGGGCAAGGACGCCATCGTCCGCGCGATGCGCAAGCAGAACCTGCCGATCCAGCGCATCCTGACCGGCGACTCGCTGGTCACGCTCGCGCACGAGATGCGCTACCCGGACATCTCCGCGCTGTACGCGGCGATCGGCGAGGGACATGTCTCCGCGCAGAACGTCGTACAGAAGCTCGTCCAGGCGCTCGGCGGCGAGGAGGCCGCCACCGAGGAGATCGACGAGTCGGTTCCGCCGGCCCGCGGTCGCAGCCGCAAGCGCCGCTCCAGCGCCGACCCCGGCGTCATCGTCAAGGGCGTCGAGGACGTGTGGGTCAAGCTGGCCCGCTGCTGTACGCCCGTACCCGGCGACCCGATCATCGGCTTCGTCACACGCGGTAGTGGTGTATCGGTTCACCGCAGCGACTGTGTGAACGTGGAGTCACTGTCCCGTGAGCCCGAGCGCATCCTCGAGGTCGAGTGGGCGCCCACCCAGTCCTCGGTCTTCCTGGTCGCCATCCAGGTCGAGGCCCTGGACCGCTCCCGGCTCCTCTCGGACGTCACGCGCGTGCTCTCCGACCAGCACGTCAACATCCTCTCCGCGGCCGTCCAGACCTCCCGCGACCGCGTCGCCACCTCCCGCTTCACCTTCGAGATGGGCGACCCGAAGCACCTCGGGCACGTCCTGAAGGCGGTCAGGGGCGTCGAGGGCGTGTACGACGTGTACCGCGTGACGTCGGCGCGCAACCGGACGTAGGACACGGCGAGCTCGTAGGCATACGACGAGAAGGGCCCCGTACATCGCGTACGGGGCCCTTCTCGTCGTAAAAGGCTTTCGCCGGCTGCCTTCCCTCAGCCGCCGAACTCCTGCAGGCCCTTCAGCGCCTGGTCCAGAAGCGCCTGGCGGCCCTCCAGCTCCCGCTCGAGCTTGTCGGCCTTGGCGTTGTTGCCCTGGGCGCGCGCCTGCTCGATCTGGCCGCTCAGCTTGTCCACGGCGGCCTGGAGCTGACCGGTCAGACCCTCGGCACGCGCGCGTGCCTCCGGGTTGGTCCGGCGCCACTCGGTTTCCTCGGCCTCCTGGATGGCCCGCTCGACGGCGTGCATCCGGCCCTCGACCTTGGGGCGGGCGTCGCGCGGCACATGGCCGATGGCCTCCCAGCGCTCGTTGATCGAGCGGAAGGCGGCACGCGTGCCCTTCAGGTCGCCGATCGGCAGGAGCTTCTCGGCCTCCTCGGCCAGCTCCTCCTTCAGCTTCAGGTTCTCGGCCTGCTCGGCGTCACGCTCGGCGAACACCGAGCTGCGGGCCGCGAAGAAGATGTCCTGGGCGCCGCGGAAGCGGTTCCACAGGTCGTCCTCGTGCTCGCGCTGGGCGCGCCCGGCGGCCTTCCACTCCGACATCAGCTCGCGGTAACGGGCAGCCGTCGGGCCCCAGTCGGTCGAACCGGACAGCGACTCGGCCTCGGCGACCAGTCGCTCCTTGGTCCTGCGCGCCTCCTCGCGCTGCGCGTCCAGCTGCGCGAAGTGCGCCTTGCGGCGCTTGGAGAACGCCGACCGGGCGTGCGAGAAGCGGTGCCACAACTCGTCGTCCGACTTGCGGTCGAGCCGCGGCAGACCCTTCCAGGTGTCCACCAGGGCCCGCAGCCGCTCGCCCGCGGCCCGCCACTGGTCGGACTGGGCCAGCTCCTCCGCCTCGGTGACCAGCGCCTCCTTGGCGTGGCGGGCTTCGTCGGACTGCTTCGCGCGCTGCTGCTTGCGCTCCTCGCGGCGCTTGCCGACGGTCTCGACCAGCTTGTCCAGGCGGGTCCGCAGGGCGTCCAGATCGCCGACCGCGTGGTGCGCGTCGACCTGCTCACGGATGTGGTCGATCGCGGTCTGCGCGTCCTTCGTCGACAGGTCGGTGGTCTTCACTCGCTTCTCGAGGAGGCCGATCTCGACAACCAGGCCCTCGTACTTGCGCTCGAAGTAGGCCAGCGCCTCCTCAGGGGAGCCGGCCTGCCAGGATCCGACGACCTGCTCGCCGTCGGCCGTACGCACGTACACGGTCCCCGTCTCGTCGACGCGGCCCCACGGGTCGCTGCTCACAGCGCCTCCTCCACATGATGCCTGCGAGGGGCTTGTGTTCCCCCGAGCATCGTCCACAGTTTCGTCACGGCCAACATAGGCGACCGGCGGGTTGCCTGTCCGCATCCCGCGCGACCGAAATTACGCAGTTGGCGGTCAGGATTTGGTGACCGTCGCCTTGTTGATGACAACCGTCGCGACCGGTGCCCCGTCACCCGCGCCGCTGCTCTCACCGGCGGCGGCAATCTTCTTGAGTACCTTCATGCCGGATTCGGAAACGGTACCGAACGGTGTGTAGTTGGGCGGAAGCTGACTGTCCTGGTAGACGAGGAAGAACTGGCTGCCGCCGGAGTGCTTCTGACCGGTGTTCGCCATCGCGATGGTGCCCGCCGGGTAGATGTTGTTCTTGAGGCTTTTGTCCTTCAGGTTCTCGTCCGGGATCGTGTACCCGGGTCCGCCCGTGCCGGTGCCCGTCGGGTCGCCGCACTGCAGCACGTAGATGCCGCTGCTGGTGAGCCGGTGGCACTTGGAGTGGTCGAAGTAGCCCTTGCCGGCGAGGAAGTCGAACGAGTTCACGGTGTGCGGCGCGGCCGAGGCCTTCAGCGCGACGTCTATGTCACCGCACGTCGTCGCGAGCTTCATCGTGTACTTCGCCGACTTGTCGATGGTCAGCTCCGGCTCCTTCTTCCAGGTCGCCGTCTTGACCTTGCCCTCGGCGGGCTTCTCGCACGGGTCGGTGGCCTTGGCGGAGGCGCTCGGCGTGACTTCCGCGCTCGCGTTCTCCTTGCTGTCGTCGCCCTTGAGGACCCCGGTCGTGTACAGCGCGAGACTGCCGATGATCACCACCCCGAGCGCCGACGCGATCACCGAGTTGCGCATGCGCGCCTTGCGCCGGGCGGACGTGCGCCGCTGCTGCTGCCGCAAGAACTTCTCCCGGGCGAGCTGACGCCGCCGCTGTTCCTGGCTGACCACCGGGTTCTCTCCTCATGCGTCGTGTGTGTCGACCGGTACGCGTGCGTCCATTGAGCCGATCGCCCGCGTGTGCCCCGTACCGTATATGGGTTCGCTGAGGAATCGGCAGCGCCGGTAGGCTCTGACGACAGGCGGAGCCCGCCGACAAACCACCTGTGTCGACACAAACGTAAGGACGATCGTGCTCATTGCCGGGTTCCCCGCCGGGGCCTGGGGGACGAACTGTTATCTCGTCGCCCCCGCCGCCGGTGAGGAGTGCGTGATCATCGACCCGGGCCACGAAGCGGCCCCCGGAGTCGAGGAAGCGCTGAAGAAGCATCGGCTCAAGCCCGTCGCCGTCGTCCTCACCCACGGCCACCTCGATCACGTGGCCTCGGTCGTCCCGGTGTGCGGCGCACACGACGTACCGGCCTGGATCCACCCCGAGGACCGGTACATGATGAGCGACCCCGAGAAGGCGCTCGGCCGCTCCATCGGCATGCAGCTGATGGGCGAGCTGACCATCGGGGAGCCGGACGACGTCAAGGAGCTGACCGACGGCGCCAAGCTGGAGTTGGCCGGCCTGGAGCTGACCGTCGCGCACGCGCCGGGCCATACCAAGGGGTCGGTGACCTTCGGCCTGCCCGAGGCGGCGGACATCCCGCCGATCTTCTTCTCGGGCGACCTGCTGTTCGCCGGCTCCATCGGACGCACCGACCTGCCCGGCGGTGACATGGCCGAGATCCTCGACTCGCTGGCCCGCGTGTGCCTGCCGCTCGACGACTCGACCGTGGTGCTGTCCGGCCACGGCCCCCAGACGACCATCGGCCAGGAGCGCGCCACCAACCCGTATCTGCGGCAGGTGGCCGCCGGCCTGGGAGCGAATGTCGACGCTCCCCGACGAGGAATGTGACGAGACCTTCCGTGAGCACCTTCAAGGCCCCCAAGGGCACGTACGACCTGATCCCGCCGGACTCCGCCACGTACCTGGCGGTCCGTGAGGCGATCGCGGCTCCCCTGCGCAACTCCGGCTACGGCTACATCGAGACGCCCGGCTTCGAGAGCGTCGAGCTGTTCGCGCGCGGTGTCGGCGAGTCCACCGACATCGTGACCAAGGAGATGTACGCCTTCGAGACCAAGGGCGGCGACAAGCTGGCCCTGCGCCCCGAGGGCACGGCATCGGTCCTGCGCGCGGCCCTGGAGGCCAACCTGCACAAGGCGGGCAACCTCCCGGTCAAGCTCTGGTACTCGGGCTCCTACTACCGCTACGAGCGTCCCCAGAAGGGCCGTTACAGGCACTTCTCCCAGGTCGGTGCCGAGGCGATCGGTGCCGAGGACCCGGCGCTGGACGCCGAGCTGATCATCCTGGCCGACCAGGCCTACCGCTCGCTCGGCCTCAGCAACTTCCGGATCCTGCTCAACAGCCTGGGCGACAAGGAGTGCCGCCCGGTGTACCGAGCGGCGCTGCAGGACTTCCTGCGCGGCCTGGACCTGGACGAGGACACCCTGCGCCGCGCGGAGATCAACCCGCTGCGCGTCCTCGACGACAAGCGCGAGTCGGTCCAGAAGCAGCTCGGGGACGCCCCGCTCCTGCGCGACTACCTCTGCGACGCCTGCAAGGCGTACCACGAGGAGGTCCGTGAGCTGATCACCGCCGCGGGCGTCTCCTTCGAGGACGACCCGAAGCTGGTGCGCGGCCTGGACTACTACACGCGTACGACCTTCGAGTTCGTCCACGACGGTCTGGGCTCCCAGTCCGCGGTGGGCGGCGGCGGCCGCTACGACGGCCTGTCCGAGATGATCGGCGGCCCCGCGCTGCCGTCCGTCGGCTGGGCCCTGGGCGTCGACCGCACGGTGCTCGCCCTGGAGGCCGAGGGCGTGGAGCTCCAACTCCCCTCGTCCACCAGCGTGTTCGCGGTGCCGCTCGGCGAGGAGGCGCGCCGCATCCTGTTCGCCAAGGTCACCGAGCTGCGCAAGGTCGGCATCGCGGCGGACTTCTCCTACGGCGCCAAGGGCCTCAAGGGCGCCATGAAGAACGCCAACCGCAGTGGCGCCCGCTACACGATCGTCGCCGGCGAACGCGACCTCGCCGAGGGCGTCGTACAGCTCAAGGACATGGAGTCCGGTGAGCAGGCGGCGATCGGCGTCAACGAGATCGTCGCGGAGTTGGAAGCCCGACTGGGCTGAATTCCGAAAGGGCGGGGACCGGTTCGGGTCCCCGCCCTTTGCCGTCCCACCGGTGTCCTGAACCGAACGCCTCTACCCGATCGCGCGCCTTTCCTTATGCCCAGCGAACGGTGGGCACGCGTGCGTGTGCGGCACAATGTGCCGTGTCCGGAGAAACTCCAAGTCTCAAGTGACGGAATCGGCGTGATGAGCAAGACGACAGTCAAAGACGTCTCTACCGAGCCCGAGTCGGAGCGTGCCGAGGCACCGCCGCAGTCGCTGGGCAGCAGCCGTGCGTTCGCCTTGATGCTGGTGATCACCGGCGCGGCGGGGTTGATTGCGGCGTGGATCATCACGATTGACAAGTTCAAGATCCTCGAGGCCAAGGTCGAGGGGAAGACCTACACTCCCGGCTGCAGCCTCAACCCGATCATCTCCTGCGGCAGCATCATGGAGAGCAAGCAGGCATCCGCCTTCGGGTTCCCCAACCCCATGCTCGGCCTTGTCTGCTACGGGATCGTCATCTGCGTCGGCATGAGCCTGCTCGCCCGCGCCCGCTTCCCGCGCTGGTACTGGCTGACCCTCAACTTCGGCACGCTCTTCGGTGTCGCCTTCTGCACCTGGTTGCAGTTCCAGTCGCTCTACCGCATCAACGCGCTGTGCCTGTGGTGCTCGCTCGCCTGGGCCGCGACGATCACCATGTTCTGGTACGTGACCTCCTTCAACATCCGCAACGGATTCCTGCGTGCCCCACGCCCGCTGAAGAACTTCCTCGCCGAATTCACCTGGGTGCTGCCGGTGACGCACTGCGGCATCATCGTCATGCTGATCTTCACCCGCTGGGGCAGCCACCTCTGGGCCTGACCCGCTCCGACGTCGATGTCAGTGCGGTGAATTAGGGTTTCCAGCGTGGAACCCGACCTGTTCACCGCCGCCGCAGAAGAACGCCAGGAGAAGGACCCAGCCGGCAGTCCCCTGGCCGTGCGCATGCGCCCGCGCACCCTGGACGAGGTGGTGGGCCAGCAGCACCTGCTGAAGCCGGGCTCGCCCCTGCGCAGACTCGTCGGCGAATCAGGCGGCGGCCCCGCCGGGCCCTCCTCGGTGATCCTCTGGGGCCCGCCCGGCACCGGCAAGACCACCCTGGCGTACGTCGTCTCCAAGGCCACCAACAAGCGCTTCGTCGAGCTCTCCGCCATCACCGCCGGGGTGAAGGAGGTCCGTGCGGTCATCGACGGCGCCCGCCGCGCCACCGGCGGCTTCGGCAAGGAGACCGTCCTCTTCCTCGACGAGATCCACCGCTTCAGCAAGGCCCAGCAGGACTCCCTCCTCCCGGCCGTCGAGAACCGCTGGGTGACCCTCATCGCGGCGACCACCGAGAACCCGTACTTCTCGGTCATCTCCCCCCTGCTGTCCCGCTCCCTCCTCCTCACCCTCGAACCCCTCACCGACGACGACCTGCGCGGCCTCCTGCACCGCGCCCTCACCGACGAGCGCGGCCTCAAGGAGGCCGTCACCCTCCCCGAGGACACCGAGGCCCACCTCCTGCGCATCGCCGGCGGTGACGCCCGCCGCGCCCTCACCGCGCTGGAGGCCGCCGCCGGAGCCGCCCTCGACAAGGGCGAGACGGAGATCGCCCTCACCACGCTGGAGGAGACGGTCGACCGGGCCGCCGTGAAGTACGACCGCGACGGCGACCAGCACTACGACGTGGCCAGCGCCCTGATCAAGTCCATCCGGGGATCGGATGTCGACGCGGCGCTCCACTACCTGGCCCGCATGATCGAGGCCGGCGAGGACCCCCGCTTCATCGCCCGCCGCCTGATGATCTCCGCCAGCGAGGACATCGGCCTCGCCGACCCGAACGCCCTGCCGATCGCGGTCGCCGCCGCCCAGGCCGTCGCCATGATCGGCTTCCCCGAGGCCGCCCTCACCCTCAGCCACGCCACCATCGCGCTCGCCCTCGCCCCCAAGTCCAACTCCGCGACCACCGCGATCGGCGCTGCCCTGGACGACGTACGCAAGGGACTGGCCGGCCCGGTCCCGCCCCATCTGCGCGACGGGCACTACAAGGGCGCCGCCAAGCTCGGGCACGCGCAGGGGTACGTGTATCCGCACGACCTGACCGAGGGCATCGCCGCCCAGCAGTACGCCCCGGACGCCATCAAGGACCGCGAGTACTACGAGCCCACCCGGCACGGTGCCGAGGCGCGGTACGCCGATGCCGTGGAGTGGACCAGGAAGCACCTCGGTCGCAGACGGTCCTGAGCAGCCTGTAGACTCGCTCGAAGTGCTGAGTCCCGTGTCCGGCTCCGGTCGGCGCCTCAGGCGGGACAACCAGCCGGATCTGTTGATCCAGGAGCGTCGCGCACCGTCGTAGGTGTCGCGGGCAGCCCACCACCACCCGGAGTTCCGGGACCGGTCGGTGGGCCGTTCGTGTGCTGCACGTATGTGCCCAGACCAGGGGAACGGCTGCCTGGCAAGTCCCTCGTGGACCTGTCGGGAATTCCCCCGGCTGCGGATTGCGACCTCCCGTAACTCTGAGGCAGCCGAAACAGGAAAAGGAAAAGAAGTGGCGAACCAGTCCCGCCCCAAGGTCAAGAAGTCGCGTGCCCTCGGCATCGCGCTGACCCCGAAGGCCGTCAAGTACTTCGAGGCCCGTCCCTACCCGCCGGGTGAGCACGGCCGTGGCCGCAAGCAGAACTCGGACTACAAGGTCCGTCTGCTGGAGAAGCAGCGTCTGCGTGCGCAGTACGACGTGTCCGAGCGTCAGCTCGTTCGCGCCTACGAGCGTGCCTCCAAGGTTCAGGGCAAGACCGGTGAGGCCCTGATCATCGAGCTCGAGCGCCGTCTCGACGCCCTGGTCCTGCGTTCGGGCATCGCCCGCACCATCTACCAGGCCCGTCAGATGGTCGTTCACGGCCACATCGAGGTCAACGGCGGCAAGGTCGACAAGCCGTCGTTCCGCGTCCGTCCCGACGACGTCGTGATGGTCCGCGAGCGCAGCCGCGAGAAGACCCTCTTCTCCATCGCCCGTGAGGGCGGCTTCGCCCCCGAGGGCGAGACCCCGCGCTACCTCCAGGTGAACCTCAAGGCCCTGGCGTTCCGCCTGGACCGTGAGCCGAACCGCAAGGAGATCCCGGTGATCTGCGACGAGCAGCTCGTCGTCGAGTACTACGCCCGTTGATCCTTCAGCGGTCGTAGGACTTCTGCGCCTGAGCCCGCCGTCTCCCCGCCCTTCCGGACGGGCGAGGCGGCGGGCTTGCGCATATTCACGGTCCGACTTCCGGCAACTCGGCTCCACGCGGGCGGTAATCCGGTGCGGAGCGGCACCCCCGGCGCGATAGGCTCGGTGCACGACTTTTTCGATGTAGACCGATGTAGAGGCACGTTTCAGGGAGCGGGTGCACACAGTGTCCGGTGGAGAGGTTGCCGGGATCCTGGTGGCCGTGTTCTGGGCGATCCTGGTCTCCTTCCTCGCCGTCGCGCTGGCGAGGCTGGCCCAGACGCTCAAGGCGACCACCAAGCTCGTCGCGGACGTGACCGACCAGGCCGTCCCGCTCCTGGCAGAGGCCTCCACGGCGGTGCGCTCGGCGCAGACCCAGATCGACCGGGTCGACGCGATCGCCTCCGACGTCCAGGAGGTCACGTCGAACGCCTCCGCGCTGTCGACCACCGTCGCCTCCACCTTCGGCGGCCCCCTGGTCAAGGTCGCGGCCTTCGGCTACGGCGTGCGCCGGGCCCTCGGCGGCCGCAAGGACGACGCGCCCGCCAAGGCGCCCCGACGCACCGTGATCGTGGGCCGCACGGTCCCGGGCGCGCGGCGGGAGAAGCGAAACCTCCGCGGAAAGAGGGACTGAGACCCAGCATGTTCCGCCGTACGTTCTGGTTCAGCACGGGCGTCGCCGCCGGTGTGTGGGCCACCACCAAGGTCAACCGGAAGCTGAAGCAGCTGACCCCCGAGAGCCTCGCCGCGACCGCGGCGAACAAGGCGCTCGAGGCCGGCCACCGGCTCAAGGACCGCGCGGTGGGCTTCGCGCTCGACGTCCGCGACAACATGGCCCAGCGGGAGGAAGAGCTGGGGGAGGCCCTGGGCATCAACACCGACCCCGAGCTCCCCGCACCCCGGCGGTACGCCGCCATCGAGAACCGCACCAACCCGAAGTACGTCGACAGGACGACGTACTCGAACAACCGGAATGAGGACCACTGATGGAGTCGGCCGAGATTCGCCGCCGCTGGCTGAGCTTCTTCGAGGAGCGCGGGCACACCGTCGTCCCTTCGGCGTCGCTCATCGCGGACGACCCGACTCTGCTCCTCGTCCCGGCCGGCATGGTGCCCTTCAAGCCCTACTTCCTGGGTGAGGTCAAGCCGCCCTTCGCGCGCGCCACCAGCGTGCAGAAGTGCGTGCGCACGCCGGACATCGAAGAGGTCGGCAAGACCACCCGCCACGGCACGTTCTTCCAGATGTGCGGCAACTTCTCCTTCGGCGACTACTTCAAGGAAGGCGCCATCAAGCACGCCTGGGAGCTGCTCACCAGCCCCCAGGACAAGGGCGGTTACGGCCTGGAGCCGGAGAAGCTCTGGATCACCGTCTACAAGGACGACGACGAGGCCGAGCGCATCTGGCACGAGGTCGTTGGGGTGCCCAAGGAGCGCATCCAGCGCCTCGGCATGAAGGACAACTACTGGTCCATGGGCGTCCCCGGCCCCTGCGGCCCCTGTTCCGAGATCAACTACGACCGCGGCCCCGAGTTCGGCGTCGAGGGCGGCCCCGCCGTCAACGACGAGCGGTACGTGGAGATCTGGAACCTCGTCTTCATGCAGTACGAGCGCGGCCAGGGCACCGGCAAGGACAACTTCGAGATCCTCGGCGAACTGCCCAGCAAGAACATCGACACCGGCCTGGGCCTCGAGCGTCTCGCCATGATTCTGCAGGGCGTGCAGAACATGTACGAGATCGACACCTCCATGGCCGTCATCAACAAGGCCACCGAGCTGACCGGTGTCGCGTACGGCGACGCCCACGGCTCGGACGTCTCCCTGCGCGTGGTCACCGACCACATGCGTACGTCGGTGATGCTCATCGGCGACGGCGTCACCCCCGGCAACGAGGGCCGCGGCTACGTGCTGCGCCGCATCATGCGCCGCGCCATCCGCAACATGCGCCTGCTCGGCGCCACCGGTCCGGTCGTCAAGGACCTGATCGACGTCGTCATCGGCATGATGGGCCAGCAGTACCCCGAACTCGTCACCGACCGCGAGCGCATCGAGAAGGTCGCCCTCGCCGAGGAGAACGCCTTCCTCAAGACGCTGAAGGCCGGCACCAACATCCTCGACACCGCCGTCACCGAGACCAAGGCCGCGGGCTCCACCGTGCTGGCCGGCGACAAGGCGTTCCTGCTCCACGACACCTGGGGCTTCCCGATCGACCTCACCCTGGAGATGGCCGCCGAACAGGGCCTTTCCGTGGACGAGGACGGTTTCCGCCGCCTGATGAAGGAGCAGCGGGAGCGCGCCAAGGCCGACGCCCAGGCCAAGAAGACCGGCCACGCCGGTGCCGGCGCCTACCGGGAGATCGCCGACAAGGTCGGTGAGACGGACTTCATCGGTTACAGCGACACCGAGGGTGAGTCCACGATCGTCGGCATCCTCGTCGACGGCGCCTCCTCCCCGGCCGCCACCGAGGGCGACGAGGTCGAGATCGTCCTCGACCGCACCCCGTTCTACGCCGAGGGCGGCGGCCAGATCGGCGACACCGGCCGCATCAAGGTCGACACCGGTGCCGTCATCGAGATCCGCGACTGCCAGAAGCCGGTGCCGGGCGTGTACGTCCACAAGGGCGTCGTCCAGGTCGGCGAGGTGACGGTCGGTGCCAAGGCCCACGCCTCCATCGACTCGCTCCGCCGCAGGGCCATCGCCCGCGCCCACTCGGCCACCCACCTCACCCACCAGGCCCTGCGCGACGCCCTCGGCCCGACGGCCGCCCAGGCGGGTTCCGAGAACCAGCCCGGCCGCTTCCGCTTCGACTTCGGTTCGCCGTCCGCCGTGCCGACGGCCGTGATGACCGACGTAGAGCAGAAGATCAACGAGGTGCTCGCCCGCGACCTCGACGTGCACGCCGAGGTCATGGGCATCGACGACGCGAAGAAGCAGGGCGCCATCGCCGAGTTCGGCGAGAAGTACGGCGAGCGCGTCCGCGTCGTGACCATCGGCGACTTCTCCAAGGAGCTGTGCGGCGGCACGCACGTGCACAACACCGCCCAGCTGGGCCTGGTGAAGCTGCTCGGCGAGTCGTCGATCGGTTCCGGTGTGCGCCGTATCGAGGCGCTCGTCGGCGTCGACGCCTACAACTTCCTCGCCCGTGAGCACACGGTCGTCGCCCAGCTCCAGGAGCTGATCAAGGGCCGTCCGGAGGAGCTCCCGGAGAAGGTCTCCGCCATGCTCGGCAAGCTGAAGGACGCCGAGAAGGAGATCGAGAAGTTCCGCGCCGAGAAGGTCCTGCAGGCCGCGGCCGGTCTCGCCGAGTCCGCCAAGGACGTCCGCGGGATCGCCGTCGTCACCGGTCAGGTGCCGGACGGCACCACGCCGGACGACCTGCGCAGGCTGGTCCTCGACGTACGCGGCCGCATCCAGGGCGGACGCGCCGCCGTGGTCGCCCTGTTCACGGTGAACAACGGCAAGCCCCTCACGGTCATCGCCACCAACGAGCCCGCCCGCGAGCGTGGCCTCAAGGCCGGCGAACTGGTCCGTACGGCCGCCAAGACCCTCGGCGGCGGCGGTGGCGGCAAGCCGGACGTCGCCCAGGGCGGCGGCCAGAACCCGGCCGCCGTCGGCGATGCCGTCGACGCTGTCGAACGCCTCGTGGCGGAAACGGCCAAGTGAGCGCCGAGACACAGGCGAGCGGCGACGGCCGGGGCATGCGCCGCGGCCGTCGCTTGGCGATCGACGTCGGGGACGCCCGCATCGGGGTCGCCTCGTGCGACCCCGACGGGATCCTCGCCACCCCGGTGGAGACGGTCCCGGGCCGGGACATCCCGGCAGCCCACCGCCGGCTCAAGCAACTCGTCGAGGAGTACGAGCCGATCGAGGTCGTCGTCGGTCTCCCTCGCTCCCTCAAGGGGGGCGAGGGCCCGGCCGCAGTCAAGGTCAGGGGCTTCGCCCAGGAACTGGCACGCATGATCGCGCCCGTACCGGTCAGGCTCGTGGACGAGCGGATGACGACCGTGACGGCCAGTCAGGGACTGCGCGCCTCGGGCGTGAAATCGAAGAAGGGCCGGTCGGTGATCGACCAGGCAGCCGCTGTGATCATCTTGCAGCAGGCGCTCGAATCCGAACGGGTGTCAGGTAAAGCTCCCGGAGAGGGCGTCGAAGTGGTCATCTGATCGCGATACGGTAACGTTCCGCGCGATGCACCGGTTTTCGAACAGCCGGGGTACAGAGAGAGGCGGGACGGGAGCCGGAGCTACACCAGCCGCGTGACCGCCGCCTCGCGGCTCTAGGGGATCGATGACTGAGTATGGCCGGGGCCCAGGCTCCGAACCGTGGCATCCCGAGGACCCGTTGTTCGGGGACGGCGGATGGGAAGGGCAGCAGGCCCACACGGGCCAGCAGGCTGCCTACGGCGGCCAGCCGCAGCACTATCCGCAGCAGCCGCAGCACTACGGCGACTGGGGCAACGGCCAGCAGGCCGCATACGGTCATGCGCAGCAGTACCAGCAGCAGGGTCAGCAGTACCCGGAGCAGGGCCAGCAGTACCCGCATCAGTACGAACAGCAGCAGTACGCGAGCCAGGGGCAGCAGCCGTACGACAACAACAACGGCTGGGCCGACGGCACACACGCGCACGCCCAGTACCCCGACCCGTCGGACCCCTACGGGCAGCAGGCCGCGGCGTACGGCGGTGAGCAGCAGGACTACTACGGCACACCCGACGCGTACCCGCCGCCGGCGCCGCCGAGCCGGCGGCAGGCCGAGCCGGAGCCGCCCCAGACCGACTGGGATCCCGGGCCTGACCAGGGCGAACACGCCTTCTTCGCCGGTGGCGACGATGACGACGACTCCGACGACGAGGCGGAAGACGGCCGGGGGCGTGGTGATCGCCGGGGCCGGGGCGGCAAGCCCAAGAAACGGCGCAGCGGGATGGCCTGTCTGGTGGTCGTTCTGATCTTCAGCGGAGGCGTGGCCGGAGTCGGATATTTCGGGTACCAGTTCTACCAGGATCGTTTCGGCGACGTGCCGGACTACGCCGGGGACGGCAACGGCGAGCAGGTCACCGTCGTCATCCCCAAGGGCGCGGTCGGTTCGGTGATCGGGCAGAAACTGAAGGAAGCGGGCGTCGTCCAGAGCGTCGACGCCTTCATTTCCGCCCAGAACGCGAACGCCAACGGCAAATCGATCCAGGACGGCGTCTACACGCTGGAGAAGCAGATGTCGGCCGCGAGTGCGGTCGAACTGATGCTCAGTCCGGAGAGCCGCGACAACCTGATCATCGCCGAGGGCTCGCGCAACACCGCGGTCTACGCACTGATCGACAAGCGCCTCGGAGTGCCGGACGGCACCACGGCGAGCGTCGCGAAGAAGAAGTACAAGGACCTCGGCCTGCCCGACTGGGCGCTGAACCACGCCGATCTGAAGGACCCGCTGGAAGGGTTCCTCTACCCCTCCAGCTACGCGGCCAGCAAGGGACAGAAGCCGGAAACCGTCCTGAAGGAGATGGTCACCCGGGCCACGGAGAAGTACGAGGCGCTGGGCCTGGAGCAGAAGGCCGAGAGTCTGGGACTCGACGACCCCTGGCAGCTGCTCACGGTGGCGAGCCTGGCGCAGGCCGAAGGCACGAGCCACGACGACTTCCGCAAGATGGCCGAGGTCGTCTACAACCGCCTCAAGCCCGGGAATCCCGAGACCTACGGCTCTCTGGAGTTCGACTCCACGTACAACTACGTAAAGGACCAAAGCAAGATCGACCTGTCCATCGCCGAGCTGAGGCAGTACAACAACCCGTACAACACGTACTACGTCAAGGGGCTGCCGCCCGGTCCCATCGACAACCCCGGTGAACAGGCGCTCAAGGGCGCGCTGAATCCGACGAAGCAAGGCTGGTACTACTTCATCTCGCTGGACGGAAAGACCAGCAAGTTCACGAAGACGCTCGCGGAGCACGACAAGCTGGTCCAGCAGTTCAACGCGTCGAGGAACAAGGACTGACGTCGGACAGCGAAGTCTCCACAGGTTCAAGGACAGGTTCCATGACAGCACGGGCAACTGACGCCCGCCGGGCCGCCGTGCTCGGTTCGCCCATCGCCCACTCCCTCTCCCCGGTGCTGCACCGGGCCGCGTACCGGGAACTGGGGCTCGTGGACTGGTCCTACGACCGGTTCGAGATCGACGAGGCAGCGCTGCCCAAGTTCTTCGCGGAACTCGGGCCGGAGTGGGCCGGGCTGTCGCTGACCATGCCGCTCAAGCGGGCCGTCCTTCCGCTGCTCGACGAGATCAGCGAGACGGCGGCCTCGGTCGAGGCGGTCAACACGGTCGTCTTCACCGAGGACGGCCGCCGCGTCGGCGACAACACCGACATCCCCGGCATGGTCGCCGCGCTGCGGGAGCGCGGCATCGAACAGGTCGACTCGGCGGCCATCCTCGGCGCCGGCGCCACCGCCTCCTCCGCGCTGGCCGCGCTCGCGCGCATCTGCACCGGTGAGGTCGTGGCGTACGTACGAAGTGAGGCCCGCGCCGCCGAGATGCGGCAGTGGGGCGAGCGGCTCGACGTCGAACTCCGTACGGCGGACTGGGCCGACGCGGACCGGGCGCTGCGCGCGCCGCTGGTGATCGCGACCACCCCGGCCGGGACGACCGACGCACTCGCCGCCGCCGTACCGGAGCGCCCCGCCACCCTGTTCGACGTGCTCTACGACCCCTGGCCGACCGCTCTCGCGGCCCGCTGGTCCATGTACGGCGGAGCCGTCGTCAGCGGGCTCGACCTGCTGGTCCACCAGGCGGTGCTCCAGGTGGAGCAGATGACCGGGCGTGTTCCGGCACCCCTGGAGGCCATGCGAAAAGCGGGCGAGCGCGCTCTCGCGGGGCGCTAGGATCCGCTGAGTTCCGCAGGGGGCGGAGCGGTCCGAGGGGGAGTACGAGCCATGTCCACTGGTGTGCCGTTGGCGTCCGGCAAGGGCGAGATATTCGAGATCGTCCTGCGGTTCATGCCGGACTGGGTGCAGATCCCTGTGCTTGTCCTGATCGTGCTCCTCGTCGTCGGGTCGTGGGTCTTCAAGCTGAAGCGCACGATCGACCGGCGGCGTGCGATGCGTGAGGGACAGGCCGTTCACGCGGCGGCGCAGCACGGCCAGGGGAGGGGCGCCGACTACCTCGGGCCGTACGCTCCCCAGCAGTCGGTGCGGCAGCCGTCGCAGGAACCGAGCGGTGCCGACTTCCTCGGCTCGTACGCTCCGCAACAGCGCCAGGGCAACGGCTCGGCGTGACCCTCCGGCGTCCGACGACGTCCATCTGCCGTCCGCTTGGTGGACCGGCGGCCGGGCACCGGGCCCGGACGTGGGAGGATCGAAGGTGGCGGGCCAGGGCCGCGCACCTGGTCGCGCCGTCGACGTATGCGAGGACGCGCGTACGCAGGGCAGTACCAGGGCGCGAGCACTGAGGAGCACCGTTGAGCAGGTTGCGCTGGCTGACCGCGGGGGAGTCCCACGGTCCCGCACTCGTGGCGACGCTGGAGGGCCTTCCCGCCGGCGTGCCGATCACCACGGAGATGGTGGCGGACCACCTGGCCCGGCGCCGGCTCGGTTATGGACGCGGTGCGCGCATGAAGTTCGAGCGTGACGAGGTCACCTTCCTCGGCGGCGTCCGGCACGGCCTGACCCTCGGTTCCCCGGTCGCGATCATGGTGGGCAACACCGAGTGGCCGAAGTGGGAGCAGGTCATGGCGGCCGACCCCATCGACCCGGAGATCCTCGCGGGCCTCGCCCGCAACGCGCCGCTGACCCGCCCGCGTCCCGGCCACGCCGACCTCGCGGGCATGCAGAAGTACGGCTTCGACGAGGCCCGGCCGATCCTGGAGCGTGCCTCGGCGCGGGAGACGGCGGCCCGTGTGGCGCTGGGCGCGGTCGCCCGGTCGTACATCAAGGAGACGGCCGGCATCGAGATCGTCAGCCACGTTGTGGAGTTGGCCTCCGCGAAGGCGCCGCAGGGCGTCTACCCGACGCCGGCCGACGTCGAGAAGCTGGACGCCGACCCCGTGCGCTGCCTGGACGCGGACGCGTCGAAGGCGATGGTCGCCGAGATCGACCAGGCCCACAAGGACGGCGACACCCTCGGTGGCGTGGTCGAGATCCTGGCCTACGGCGTCCCCGTCGGTCTGGGCTCGCATGTGCACTGGGACCGCAAGCTGGACGCCCGCCTCGCCGGGGCGCTCATGGGCATTCAGGCGATCAAGGGTGTCGAGATCGGTGACGGCTTCGAGCTGGCACGCGTCCCCGGCTCCAAGGCCCACGACGAGATCGTGAACACGCCCGAGGGCATCCGCCGCGTCTCCGGCCGTTCCGGTGGCACCGAGGGCGGCCTCACCACCGGTGAGCTGCTGCGGGTCCGCGCCGCGATGAAGCCGATCGCGACCGTGCCGCGCGCCCTGCAGACGGTGGACGTCACCACCGGCGAGGCGACGCAGGCGCACCACCAGCGCTCCGACGTCTCCGCCGTCCCGGCCGCCGGCATCGTCGCCGAGGCCATGGTGGCCCTCGTGCTCGCGGACGCGGTGGCGGAGAAGTTCGGCGGCGACTCGGTCGCCGAGACCCGCCGCAACGTGACCTCGTACCTCGACAACCTCGCCATCCGATGAGCGGGCCGCTGGTCGTCCTGGTCGGCCCGATGGGGGTGGGCAAGTCCACCGTCGGGCAGCTGCTGGCCGAGCGGCTGGGGGTCACCTACCGGGACACCGACGACGACATCGTGGCCGAGCAGGGCCGGACCATCGCCGAGATCTTCGTCGACGAGGGTGAGTCCGCCTTCCGTGCCGTCGAGAAGGCGGCCGTGCACCGGGCGCTGGCCGGGCACGACGGTGTGCTCGCTCTTGGCGGCGGTTCGATCCTGGACGCGGACACGCGCGCGTTGCTCGCCGGCCAGCGGGTCGTGTACCTGTCGATGGACGTCGAGGAGGCGGTCAAGCGGACCGGGCTGAACGCGGCCCGCCCGCTGTTGGCGGTCAACCCGCGCAAGCAGTGGCGCGAGCTGATGGAGGCCCGTCGGCACCTGTACGAGGAGGTCGCCACGGCCGTCGTCGCGACCGATGGCCGTACGCCCGAAGAGGTCACCGAAATCGCCCTGGACGCACTGGAGTTGAAGGAAGCATGAGCGAGGCAGTCACCCGGATCCAGGTCGGCGGTACCTCGGGGACCGACCCCTACGAGGTCCTGGTGGGCCGTCAACTCCTGGGCGAGCTCGGCGGGTTGATCGGCAGCAAGGCCAAGCGGGTGGCCGTCGTCCACCCGGAGGCGCTGGCCGAGACCGGTGAGGCGCTGCGGGCCGACCTGGCCGGGCAGGGCTATGAGGCGGTCGCGATCCAGGTGCCGAACGCGGAGGAGGCCAAGACCGCCGAGGTGGCCGCCTACTGCTGGAAGGCGCTGGGCCAGTCCGGCTTCACCCGCTCCGACGTCATCGTGGGCGTCGGTGGCGGTGCGACCACCGACCTCGCCGGGTTCGTGGCCGCGACCTGGCTGCGCGGGGTGCGCTGGATCGCCGTCCCGACCACCGTGCTCGCCATGGTCGACGCGGCCGTCGGCGGCAAGACCGGCATCAACACCGCAGAGGGCAAGAACCTCGTCGGCGCCTTCCACCCGCCGACCGGCGTGCTGTGCGACCTGGCCGCGCTGGAGTCCCTCCCGGTCAACGACTACGTGTCCGGTCTCGCGGAGATCATCAAGGCCGGCTTCATCGCCGACCCGGCGATCCTGGAGCTGATCGAGGCCGACCCGCAGGCCGCGCGGACCCCCGCCGGCCCGCACACCGCCGAGCTGATCGAGCGCTCCATCCGGGTCAAGGCCGAGGTCGTCTCGTCGGACCTGAAGGAGTCGGGCCTGCGGGAGATCCTCAACTACGGCCACACGCTCGGCCATGCCATCGAGAAGAACGAGCGCTACAAGTGGCGGCACGGCGCGGCGGTCTCCGTCGGTATGCACTTCGCCGCCGAACTCGGCCGTCTCGCCGGGCGGTTGGACGACGTGACGGCCGACCGCCACCGCACGATCCTCGAATCGGTAGGCCTGCCGCTGTTCTACCGCCACGACCAGTGGCCCAAGCTGCTGGAGAACATGAAGGTCGACAAGAAGTCCCGCGGCGACCTGCTCCGCTTCATCGTGCTGGACGGCCTGGCCAAGCCGACCGTCCTGGAGGGGCCGGACCCGGCCGTCCTGCTCGCCGCGTACGGCGAAGTCGGCCAGTAAGTCCGCCGAACCACCCTTCCGTCCGATTCGCCTGTGGCGATGGGCACTTCAGACCGCCCCCGGCCGTTCACCAAACGGCGGCCGGGGGCGGTACCGTTCGGATGGGGTCCCCCACGCCTTCCGGGTAGTGGGGGAGAGCGGGGTCCGTGCCCTGCTGCCAGCGCCAATGGCCATGGAAGACGAGACGGAGTGGCACCGGATGCAGCACGCAGTGGGTTCTCCGCTGCCGCCGCCCCACCAGCCGGGGCACGGCTGGTCGCCGGCCGCACAGCACCCGGGTCAGCACCACCCGGGTGCGCCCCAGGGACCTGCCCCGCACCAAGGACCCGCCCCGTACCAGGGACCCGCTTCGCACCAGGGCTCCGCCCCCCACCAGGGATCGGCCCCCGTGCCCCCGCCGCCCCCGGCGCCGGGCTTCACACCCCCCGGACCGGTCCCGCCCGCGTCCCAGCACGTCCAGGCCCCGCCGACGCCCGACACCACGGGCCACGTACCACTGCCGCCCGGCGGCCCCGTCGCCATGCCGAGCACCCCGCCCGCGACGGCGGCACCCGACCCGTCGGCCACGACTCTCGCGGTACTGCTCATCGGGCCCGCCGGAGCAGGCAAGACGAGCGTCGCCAAATACTGGGCGGACCACCGCCGGGTCCCCACGGCCCACATCAGCCTCGACGACGTACGCGAATGGGTCCGCTCGGGCTTCGCCGACCCGCAGTCCGGGTGGAACGACAACTCCGAGGCCCAGTACCGCCTCGCCCGCCGCACCTGCGGCTTCGCCGCGCGCAACTACCTGGCCAACGGCATCTCCTGCATCCTCGACGACGCGGTCTTCCCCGACCGGCCGGTGGTGGGCCTCGGCGGCTGGAAGCGCCATGTGGGTCCGGGGCTGTTGCCGGTGGTCCTGTTGCCGGGCCTGGAGATCGTCCTCGAGCGCAACGCCGAGCGCACAGGCAACCGCCGCCTCACCGACGAGGAGGTCGCCCGCATCCACGGCCGCATGGCGGGCTGGTACGGCTCGGGCCTGCCGATCATCGACAACTCCCAGCTCGACGTCCCACAGACGGCCCAGGTCCTGGACGACGTACTGGCCCGCTCGATCGCCAGCCCTCCGAACTGGTAGGCGCCGGGGACTGAGCCGACCTCAAGGGGCGCGGGGCTGTATCGACATGCGGCTCCGCCGCGTGGGCGCGACAAGCCCCCACGAACCCCCAGACGGCACACAACCTCAAGCCGCACCCCCGCCCCCGAACGTCACCCCACCAACCCGCCCATTTCCAGACACCGCCCACTCAGACGCCCTCAACCGGCGCCAACCCCGCGGAGCTCTTACGCTCGGGTCATGTCAGAGGTGTACGCCACCCGCCGATCCCGGCTGAGGGACCGCTGCCAGGCCAGCGGCAGCGCCACAGCGCTGATCTCCCGCCCCGCCAACGTCCGCTACCTCGCGGGCGCCGCCCCACAGGGCTCCGTGCTGCTCCTCGGCAAGACCGAAGACCTGCTCGTGTGCACCGAACCGCCCGACGACCGCCCCACCGAGGGCCGTCCCGACGAGGCGCTGCGGATCCACACCCTCCCCGGGGCCGGAGGCGACCCCGCCGTCGCCGCGGCCGACCTCGCGGCATCGCAGGGCGGGGTCTGCCTCGCCGTGGAGGAACACCACCTCACCGTGGCCCGCCACAGGGCCATCCGCTCGGTCGTCCCGCGACTGCGCCTCGCCGACCTCGGCGGAGCCGTGGAGCAGCTCCGGGTGGTCAAGGACGAGGAGGAGATCTCGTGCCTGAGGATCGGTGCCGAGATCGCCGACCAGGCACTCGGGGAGCTGCTCGAATCCATCCTCGTCGGCCGTACCGAACGTCACCTCGCCCTGGAACTCGAACGGCGCCTGGTCGATCACGGCGCCGACGGCCCCGCCTTCCCGACCTCCGTCGCCACCGGCCCGAACGCCGGCCGGCGTGCCCATCGGCCCACGGACCGCCGCGTCGAGGAGGGCGACTTCCTCTCCGTCTGCCTGGGGGCCACGTACCGCGGCTACCGGTGCGAGATCGGCCGTACCTTCGTCATCGGTACGTCCCCCGCCGACTGGCAGATCGAGCTGTACGACCTCGTCTTCGCTGCCCAGCGAGCCGGACGGGAGTCGCTGGCCCCCGGCGCCGCGTACCGCGATGTTGACCGCGCCGCACGTCAGGTGCTGGACTCGGCGGGGTACGCCCAGGGCCTTCCGGCGCTGACGGGGCACGGCGTGGGACTCGAAATCGACGAGGACCCGCAGTTGGGTCCCGCGGCCATGGGTAAACTGGACGCTTGCGTGCCGGTCACCGTCGAACCGGGAGTCCACCTCCCGGGCCGGGGCGGCGTCCGGATCGATGACACGCTCGTCGTCCGCCCTGAGGCGGACGGCGGACCCGAGCTACTCACCATCACGACCAAGGAGCTGCTCGCCCTCTAGGCAGTGGCGTGCGCCGGGGTCGTCCACGTCAGTCCAGGAGATTCCGCAACCGTGGCTTCCACGAACGACCTCAAGAACGGCATGGTGCTCAAGCTCGAAGGCGGCCAGCTCTGGTCCGTCGTCGAGTTCCAGCACGTCAAGCCCGGCAAGGGCCCGGCCTTCGTGCGCACCAAGCTCAAGAACGTGCTCTCCGGGAAGGTCGTCGACAAGACCTTCAACGCCGGCGTGAAGGTCGAGACGGCCACCGTCGACAAGCGCGACATGCAGTTCTCCTACATGGACGGCGAGTACTTCGTCTTCATGGACATGGAGACCTACGACCAGCTCATGGTCGACCGCAAGGCCGTCGGCGACGCCGCCAACTTCCTGATCGAGGGCTTCACCGCCACCGTCGCGCAGCACGAGGGCGAGGTGCTCTTCGTCGAGCTGCCGGCCGCCGTCGAGCTCGTCGTCCAGGAGACCGAGCCGGGCGTCCAGGGCGACCGCTCCACCGGCGGCACCAAGCCCGCCACCCTGGAGACCGGTCACCAGATCCAGGTCCCGCTCTTCATCACCACCGGTGAGAAGATCAAGGTCGACACCCGCACCAGCGACTACCTCGGCCGGGTGAACAGCTAACCGTGGCTGCCCGCAACACGGCCCGCAAGCGCGCCTTCCAGATCCTCTTCGAGGGCGACCAGCGCGGGGCCGACGTCCTGACGGTCCTCGCGGACTGGATCCGGCTCTCCCGGGCCGACACCCGGCAGCCGCCGGTGAGCGAGTACACGATGCAGCTGATCGAGGGCTACGCGCAGCACGCGAAGCGCATCGACGAGCTGATCGCGCAGTACTCGGTCGGCTGGACGCTCGACCGGATGCCGGTCGTGGACCGCAACATCCTGCGCCTTGGCGCCTACGAGCTGATCTGGGTCGACGAGACGCCGGACGCGGTCGTACTCGACGAGATGGTGCAGCTGGCCAAGGAGTTCTCGACGGACGAGTCGCCCTCGTTCGTCAACGGGCTGCTCGGCCGGCTCAAGGACCTGAAGCCCTCGCTGCGCCGGGACGAGGCGTAAGCAGGGAAAACGCCGGAGGGCCCGCAGCGGTGACGCTGCGGGCCCTCCGGCGTTCCCGTACGACTACGCCCCACAAGGCCCGCAGAACGCCGCCGGGGTGGCCGGAACCGCAAAGTTCCGGCCACCCCGGCGGCACGTTTCTGCTGACTGGGTCGAACCCGTGGAACGCTCAGCTCTCCTCGGCGTGGGAGACCGCACGACGCGCGTCCGCGTCCAGCACACCCCAGCTGATCAGCTGCTCGGTGAGAACCGAGGGGGACTGGTCGTAGATGACGGCAAGTGTGCGCAGGTCGTCCTGCCGGATCGAGAGCACCTTGCCGTTGTAGTCACCGCGCTGCGACTGGATGGTCGCCGCATAGCGCTGCAAGGGACCCGCCTTCTCGGCCGGCACGTGGGCCAGCCGCTCCAGGTCCAGGACCAGCTTCGGCGGCGGCTCGGCGGCGCCGCCAGGCGTGGTGCCCGGCAGCAGCTCCTGCACCGGAACGCCGTAGAAATCCGCCAGCTCCGCGAGGCGCTGCACGGTCACGGCGCGGTCGCCGCGCTCGTACGAACCGACCACGACGGCCTTCCAGCGTCCCTGGGACTTTTCCTCGACACCGTGGAGGGAAAGGCCCTGCTGGGTGCGGATGGCCCGGAGCTTGGCCCCGAGCTGTTTGGCGTATTCGCTGGACATATAGCTCCCCGGACACTGTGTCGACGCGACTGGCTTGGGTTCCATGCCGCGCAGTTGGTAACTCACTGTGAGGTTACGCAGCGTTACTCTGGCGCGTCAAGCCGAATGGTCCACACCGACGCTTCCGTGCTATCGGTGGCCGATTGGGCCAAGTGGGTGAACGGAGGTGCTTCCCCCGCCTGCTAAGGTGGATGGCGCAAACCAGACGTCCTTTAAGGTCCGTCCCGTGAGGCGGAGAAGGAGGTCCTTTTCGTATGGACAAGCAGCAGGACACGCAAGCGTCCGATGCGCGGCCCGTCCTCGAAGGCCCTGACATCGCGCGGGTCTTGACCCGCATCGCCCACGAGATCGTCGAGCGCGCCAAGGGCGCCGACGACGTGGTGCTCCTCGGCATTCCGACCCGCGGCGTCTTCCTCGCCCAGCGGCTCGCCGCCAAGCTCGAGCAGATCACCGAGCGCAAGATCCCGGTCGGCTCGCTCGACATCACCATGTACCGCGACGACCTGCGCATGCACCCGCCGCGTGCGCTGGCCCGCACCGAGATCCCCGGTGACGGTCTCGACGGCCGCCTCGTCGTGCTGGTCGACGACGTCCTTTTCTCCGGCCGCACCATCCGCGCCGCCCTCGACGCCCTGAACGACATCGGCCGTCCGCGCGCGGTCCAGCTCGCGGTCCTCGTGGACCGTGGCCACCGCGAACTGCCCATCCGCGCCGACTACGTCGGCAAGAACCTCCCCACGTCGCTGCGGGAGACGGTCAAGGTCCAGCTCGCCGAGGAGGACGGTCGCGACACCGTGCTGCTCGGCGCGAAGCAGACCTCCCAGTAGCGCCCACGGCGTACGCCGTTGTCGTACGCCCGCTCAGCGCGCCCACGCGCGCACCCGTCTGCCCCGAATTCTCCTGAATTAACTGCCTTACGGAGCCTGACAGATGCAGCGTCATCTCATCTCGGCCGCCGACCTCACCCGCGACGACGCCGTCCTGATCCTCGACACCGCCGAGGAGATGGCCCGGGTCGCCGACCGGCCGATCAAGAAGCTGCCGACCCTGCGCGGCCGCACCGTCGTCAACCTCTTCTTCGAGGACTCCACGCGCACGCGTATCTCCTTCGAGGCCGCCGAGAAGCGGTTGTCGGCGGACGTCATCAACTTCTCGGCCAAGGGGTCGAGCGTGTCCAAGGGCGAGTCCCTGAAGGACACCGCCCAGACCCTGGAGGCCATGGGCGTCGACGCCGTCGTCATCCGGCACGGCGCCTCCGGAGCGCCGTACCGCCTCGCCAACTCCGGCTGGATCGACGCGGCCGTCATCAACGCCGGCGACGGCACCCACCAGCACCCCACCCAGGCCCTGTTGGACGCCTTCACCATGCGTCGCCGCCTGGTCGGCCGGGACGCCGGGCTCGGCCAGGACCTCGCCGGCAAGCGCATCACGATCGTCGGCGACATCCTGCACGGGCGGGTCGCCCGCTCCAACGTCGACCTGCTGCACACCCTCGGCGCGGAGGTCACCCTCGTCGCCCCGCCGACCCTGGTGCCGGTCGGCGTCGAGACCTGGCCCTGCGAGGTGTCGTACGACCTCGACAGCACGCTGCCCAAGTCCGATGCGGTGATGATGCTGCGCGTGCAGCGCGAGCGCATGAACGCCGCGTTCTTCCCGACCGAGCGCGAGTACTCGCGGCGCTACGGCCTCGACGGCGACCGCATGGCCAAGATGCCCGAGCACGCCATCGTGATGCACCCCGGCCCGATGGTCCGCGGCATGGAGATCACCGCCGAGGTCGCCGACTCGGAGCGCTGCACCGCCATCGAGCAGGTCGCAAACGGAGTGTCCATCCGGATGGCCGTTCTGTATCTGCTGCTCGGGGGCAACGAACCCGCCCTCACCCACGCCCGTACCACCGAGGAGAAGTAAGACAGATGAGCAAGATCCTGATCCGTGGTGCGAAGGTGCTCGGCGGCGAGCCGCAGGACGTGCTGATCGACGGCGGGACCATCGCAGAGGTGGGCGCCGGTCTGAGCGCCGAGGGCGCCCAGGTCGTCGAGGCGGCGGGCAAGGTGCTGCTGCCGGGCCTGGTCGACCTGCACACCCATCTGCGTGAGCCCGGGCGCGAGGACTCCGAGACCGTGCTGACCGGCACGCGCGCGGCGGCCGGCGGCGGCTACACGTCCGTGTTCGCCATGGCCAACACCTTCCCCGTCGCCGACACGGCCGGTGTCGTCGAGCAGGTCTACCGGCTCGGCCAGGAGCACGGTTACTGCGATGTGCAGCCCATCGGTGCCGTGACCGTCGGCCTGGAGGGCAAGAAGCTCGCCGAGCTGGGCGCCATGTACGAGTCGGCCGCCGGGGTCACCGTCTTCTCCGACGACGGCAAGTGCGTCGACGACGCGGTGATGATGCGGCGGGCGCTGGAGTACGTGAAGGCCTTCGGTGGCGTGGTCGCCCAGCACGCGCAGGAGCCGCGGCTGACCGAGGGCGCCCAGATGAACGAGGGCGTCGTCTCCGCCGAGCTGGGGCTCGGTGGCTGGCCCGCGGTGGCCGAAGAATCGATCATCGCCCGGGATGTCCTGCTGGCCGAGCACGTCGGCTCCCGCGTGCACATCTGTCACCTGTCGACCGCAGGCTCCGTCGAGATCGTGCGCTGGGCCAAGTCCCGGGGCATCGACGTCACCGCCGAGGTCACCCCGCACCACCTCCTCCTCACCGACGAGCTGGTGCGGACGTACAACCCGGTCTACAAGGTGAACCCGCCGCTGCGTACCGAGCGCGACGTGCTGGCCCTGCGCGAGGCGCTCGCCGACGGCACGATCGACATCGTGGCCACCGACCACGCCCCGCACCCGCACGAGGACAAGGACTGCGAGTGGGCCGCGGCCGCCATGGGCATGGTCGGCCTGGAGACCGCGTTGTCAGTGGTGCAGGAGACCATGGTGGACACCGGGCTCCTCACCTGGGCCGGGGTCGCCGAGCGCATGTCCTTCAAGCCCGCCGAGATCGGGCAGGCGAAGGGGCACGGCCGTCCCGTCTCGGCTGGTGAGCCCGCCAACCTCACGCTCGTCGACACGGAATACCGTGGGTCCGTGGACCCCGCGGGCTTCGCCTCGCGCAGCCGCAACACTCCGTACCAGGGGCGTGAGCTGCCGGGCCGTGTCACGCACACGTGGCTCCGGGGCAAGGCCACGCTCGTCGACGGGAAGCTCACGTGACACCTGCAACACTGCTCGCAGCCGGAACCGGGCTCGCGGCCGAACAGAAGTCGGCCGAAGTGACCGACTGGGCCGCCCGCGTCGGCTGGGTCGTCGGACTCGCCCTCTTCGTCGCGCTCGTCTACTGGCTGATGCGCGAGGGCTGGAAGTGGCGCGGCACGCTCCAGGGCGACCTGCCCGAGCTGCCCAGCGCGCAGGACGACCCCGGCCCGGCCAGACTGAGCATGAGCGGCCGCTACCACGGCTCGACCACCGCCGGTCAGTGGCTGGACCGCATCGTGGCGCACGGCCTGGGCACCCGCAGCCGGGTCGAGCTCACGCTGACGGACGCGGGACTGGACGTCGTACGCCCCGGGGCGCCCGACTTCTTCGTCCCGGCCGCACAGCTGCGTGAGGCCCGGCTCGACAAGGGCATCGCGGGCAAGGTCCTGACCGAGGGTGGTCTGCTGGTCGTGACGTGGGCGCACGGCGATCGGCTGATCGACTCCGGGTTCCGTTCGGACCACGCGGCCGAGCACAACGAGTGGGTCGACCTCATTAACTCCATGATCAACACCAACAGCACGGAAGGCGCCGAACGATGACGACCTCCATCCAGGGGACCGCCTCGCCGAGGCACAAGGCGGCTCCCGCCGTACTCGTCCTGGAGGACGGCCGGATCTTCCGCGGCCGCGCCTACGGGGCCGCGGGGGTGACCTTCGGCGAGGCCGTGTTCTCCACCGGCATGACCGGCTACCAGGAGACCCTCACCGACCCGTCGTACCACCGCCAGGTCGTCGTGATGACCGCCCCGCACGTCGGCAACACCGGCGTCAACGACGAGGACCCGGAGTCCAAGCAGATCTGGGTCGCCGGGTACGTCGTGCGCGACCCCGCGCGCGTGCCGTCCAACTGGCGCTCCCGGCGCTCGCTGGACGACGAGCTGCGCCACCAGGGCGTCGTCGGGATCTCCGGCATCGACACCCGCGCGCTCACCCGCCACCTGCGCGAGCGCGGCGCCATGCGCGTCGGCATCTTCTCCGGCAACGCGCTGCCCGACGAGGGCACCATGCTCGCCGAGGTGCGCCAGGCCCCCGAGATGAAGGGCGCCGACCTCTCCGCCGAGGTGGCCACCAAGGAGACGTACGTCGTCCCCGCGATCGGCGAGAAGAAGTTCACCGTCGCCGCCGTCGACCTCGGCATCAAGGGCATGACCCCGCACCGGATGGCCGAGCGCGGCATCGAGGTGCACGTGCTGCCGGCCACGGCGACCGCCGAGGACGTCTACGCCGTGAACCCCGACGGCGTGTTCTTCTCCAACGGCCCGGGCGACCCGGCCACCGCCGACCACCCGGTCTCCGTCATGCAGGCGGTCCTGGAGCGCGGCACCCCGCTCTTCGGCATCTGCTTCGGCAACCAGATCCTGGGCCGTGCGCTGGGCTTCGGCACCTACAAGCTGAAGTACGGCCACCGCGGCATCAACCAGCCGGTGCAGGACCGCACGACCGGCAAGGTCGAGGTCACCGCACACAACCACGGCTTCGCCGTGGACGCCCCGCTCGACAAGGTGTCCGACACCCCCTACGGCCGCGCCGAGGTCTCCCACGTCTGCCTCAACGACAACGTGGTGGAGGGCCTCCAGCTGCTCGACCAGCCGGCCTTCAGCGTCCAGTACCACCCCGAAGCGGCAGCGGGCCCGCACGACGCCGCCTACCTGTTCGACCGCTTCGTATCCCTGATGGAGGGCCAGCGTGCCTAAGCGCACCGATATCCAGTCCGTCCTGGTCATCGGCTCCGGCCCGATCGTCATCGGCCAGGCCGCCGAGTTCGACTACTCCGGCACCCAGGCGTGCCGCATCCTGCGCGCCGAGGGACTGCGGGTCGTCCTCGTGAACTCCAACCCGGCGACGATCATGACCGACCCGGAGATCGCCGACGCCACCTACGTCGAGCCGATCACCCCGGAGTTCGTCGAGAAGATCATCGCCAAGGAGCGCCCGGACGCGCTCCTGCCGACCCTCGGCGGTCAGACGGCCCTCAACACGGCCATCTCGCTGCACGAGGCGGGCACCCTCGAGAAGTACGGCGTCGAGCTGATCGGCGCCAACGTCGAGGCCATCAACAAGGGCGAGGACCGCGACCTCTTCAAGGAGGTCGTCGAGGCCGTCCGCGGCAAGATCGGGCACGGCGAGTCCGCCCGCTCGGTCATCTGCCACTCCATGGAGGACGTCCTCGCGGGCGTCGAGACGCTCGGCGGCTACCCGGTCGTCGTCCGCCCCTCCTTCACCATGGGCGGCGCCGGCTCCGGCTTCGCGCACGACGAGGAGGAGCTGCGTCGCATCGCCGGCCAGGGCCTGACCCTGTCTCCCACCACCGAGGTGCTCCTGGAGGAGTCCATCCTCGGCTGGAAGGAGTACGAGCTGGAGCTGATGCGCGACAAGCACGACAACGTCGTGGTCGTCTGCTCCATCGAGAACTTCGACCCGATGGGCGTGCACACCGGTGACTCGATCACCGTCGCGCCCGCGATGACGCTCACCGACCGCGAGTACCAGGTCCTGCGCGACATCGGTATCGCCGTGATCCGCGAGGTCGGCGTCGACACCGGTGGCTGCAACATCCAGTTCGCGGTGAACCCCGAGGACGGTCGCGTGATCGTCATCGAGATGAACCCGCGCGTGTCGCGTTCCTCGGCGCTCGCCTCCAAGGCGACCGGCTTCCCGATCGCCAAGATCGCCGCCAAGCTGGCCGTCGGCTACACGCTGGACGAGATCCCGAACGACATCACGCAGGAGACGCCGGCTTCCTTCGAGCCGACGCTCGACTACGTGGTCGTGAAGGCGCCGCGCTTCGCCTTCGAGAAGTTCCCGAGCGCCGATTCCACCCTCACGACCACCATGAAGTCGGTCGGCGAGGCCATGGCCATCGGCCGCAACTTCACCGAGGCCTTCCAGAAGGCGCTGCGCTCGCTGGAGAAGAAGGGCAGCCAGTTCACGTTCGTCGGCGAGCCCGGCGACAAGACCGAGCTGCTGCGCGAGGCCGTACGGCCCACCGACGGCCGGATCAACGCCGTCATGCAGGCCATCCGCGCGGGCGCCACGCCCGAGGAGGTCTTCGAGTACACGAAGATCGACCCCTGGTTCGTCGACCAGCTCTTCCTCATCAAGGAGATCGCCGACGAGCTCGCCGAGGCGCCGGAGCTCACCCCCGAACTGCTCGCCGAGGCCAAGCGGCACGGCTTCTCCGACCAGCAGATCGGCGAGATCCGCGGGCTGCGCGAGGACGTCGTGCGCGAGGTGCGGCACGCGCTGGGCATCCGCCCGGTCTACAAGACGGTCGACACCTGCGCCGCCGAGTTCGCCGCCAAGACGCCGTACTTCTACTCCTCGTACGACGAGGAGACGGAGGTCGCCCCGCGGGAGAAGCCGGCCGTCATCATCCTGGGCTCCGGTCCCAACCGCATCGGCCAGGGCATCGAGTTCGACTACTCCTGCGTCCACGCCTCCTTCGCGCTGAGCGACGCCGGGTACGAGACCGTGATGGTCAACTGCAACCCGGAGACCGTCTCCACGGACTACGACACCTCCGACCGCCTGTACTTCGAGCCGCTGACGCTGGAAGACGTGCTGGAGATCGTCCATGCGGAGCAGCAGGCAGGGCCGGTCGCGGGTGTGATCGTGCAGCTCGGTGGCCAGACCCCGCTGGGTCTTTCGCAGGCGCTGAAGGACAACGGCGTGCCGATCGTCGGTACGTCCCCGGAGGCCATCCACGCCGCCGAGGACCGCGGCGCCTTCGGCCGCGTCCTCGCCGAGGCGGGCCTGCCGGCCCCCAAGCACGGCACCGCGACCACCTTCGCCGGCGCCAAGGCCATCGCCGACGAGATCGGCTTCCCGGTCCTGGTGCGGCCGTCGTACGTCCTCGGCGGGCGCGGCATGGAGATCGTGTACGACGAGACCCGGCTGGAGTCCTACATCGCCGAGTCGACCGAGATCAGCCCCTCGCGGCCGGTGCTCGTCGACCGGTTCCTGGACGACGCGATCGAGATCGACGTCGACGCCCTCTACGACGGCGAGGAGCTCTACCTCGGCGGCGTCATGGAGCACATCGAGGAGGCCGGCATCCACTCCGGCGACTCCGCGTGCGCATTGCCGCCGATCACGCTGGGCGGCTTCGACATCAAGCGCCTGCGCGCCTCGACCGAGGCCATCGCCAAGGGCGTCGGGGTCCGCGGCCTGATCAACATCCAGTTCGCGATGGCCGGCGACATCCTGTACGTCCTGGAGGCCAACCCGCGCGCGTCCCGTACGGTCCCCTTCACCTCGAAGGCGACCGCGGTGCCGCTGGCGAAGGCCGCCGCCCGGATCTCGCTGGGCGCGACCATCGCCGAGCTGCGGGCGGAAGGGCTGCTGCCGACGACCGGCGACGGCGGTGAACTGCCGCTCGACGCGCCGATCTCCGTCAAGGAGGCCGTCATGCCGTGGTCGCGCTTCCGCGACATCCACGGCCGCGGCGTCGACACGGTCCTCGGCCCGGAGATGCGCTCCACCGGCGAGGTCATGGGCATCGACTCCGTCTTCGGCACGGCGTACGCCAAGTCGCAGGCGGGCGCCTACGGGCCGCTGCCGACCAAGGGCCGCGCCTTCATCTCGGTCGCCAACCGCGACAAGCGCTCGATGATCTTCCCGGCGCGTGAACTGGTCGCCCACGGCTTCGAGTTGCTCGCCACGTCCGGCACGGCCGAGGTCCTCCGGCGCAACGGCATCAACGCCACGGTCGTGCGCAAGCAGTCCGAGGGCACCGGCCCGAACGGTGAGAAGACCATCGTCCAGCTCATCCACGACGGCGAGGTCGACCTCATCGTCAACACCCCGTACGGCACGGGCGGCCGCCTCGACGGCTACGACATCCGTACGGCGGCCGTGGCGCGCTCGGTGCCCTGCCTGACGACGGTTCAGGCACTCGCCGCCGCCGTCCAGGGCATCGACGCCCTCAACCACGGTGATGTGGGCGTCCGTTCGCTCCAGGAACACGCGGAACACCTGACCGCGGCCCGCGACTAGCAGCCCTGAGGGGGACACCGGAAACGGTGTCCCCCTCTTCATGAGGACCCGGTCTTCATGAGGAACCCGAGGACTTCTGAGATGTACAAGCTTTTCTTCCGTCTGGTCTTCAAACGGATGGACCCGGAGCAGGCCCACTACCTGGCCTTCCGCTGGATCCGACTCGCCGTCAGGATCCCCGTGCTGCGTACGTTCGTCGCCGCCGCTCTCGCGCCCCGGTACGAGGAACTGCGGACCGAGGCCTTCGGGCTGCGCATGCACGGCCCCTTCGGGCTCGCCGCCGGCTTCGACAAGAACGCCGTCGCCATCGACGGGATGTCGATGCTGGGCTTCGACCACGTCGAGATCGGCACGGTGACGGGGGAGGCGCAGCCGGGCAACCCCAAGCAGCGGCTGTTCCGGCTCGTGAAGGACCGGGCGCTGATCAACCGCATGGGCTTCAACAACGAGGGTTCGCTGGCCGTCGCGGCCCGTCTGGCCTCCCGTAGGCCCGTCTTCAGGACCGTCGTGGGCGTCAACATCGGCAAGACCAAGGTCGTCCCGGAGGCGGAGGCCGTCGGCGACTACGTGAAGTCGACGGAGCGGCTGGCGCCGTACGCCGACTACCTGGTGGTCAATGTCTCCTCGCCGAACACGCCCGGCCTGCGCAACCTGCAGGCCACCGAGGCGCTGCGCCCGCTGCTGACCGCCGTTCGCGAGGCCGCCGACCGTACGGTCGCGAACCGCCGTGTCCCGCTCCTGGTGAAGATCGCGCCCGACCTCGCCGACGAGGACGTCGACGCGGTCGCCGACCTGGCCGTCGAGCTGGGTCTGGACGGGATCATCGCCACGAACACCACCATCGCGCGCGAGGGGCTCGGTTTGAAATCCGAATCCTCTCTGGTGAAGGAGACCGGCGGTCTCTCCGGCGCGCCCCTGAAGGCACGCTCCCTGGAGGTGCTGCGGCGCCTGTACGCGCGCGTGGGCGACCGGATCACCCTGGTGGGCGTCGGTGGCGTCGAGAACGCCGAGGACGCCTGGCAGCGGATCCTGGCGGGCGCCACGCTGGTCCAGGGATACAGCGCCTTCATCTACGAAGGGCCCTTCTGGGGCCGCGCCATCCACAAGGGGCTGGCCGCACGCCTCCGTACCAGCCCGTACGCCACCCTCGCCGACGCGGTCGGCGCCGACGTCAGGAAGGCCGAGGAAGCCGCATGACTGCTCTGGAACCCTTCGGTGCACGCCTTCGCCGCGCGATGGACGAGCGTGGCCCGCTGTGCGTCGGAATCGACCCGCACGCGTCCCTGCTCGCCGAGTGGGGCCTGAACGACGACGTGGCCGGCCTGGAGCGGTTCAGCCGCACGGTCGTCGAGGCGATGGCCGACCGGGTCGCCGTGCTCAAGCCGCAGAGCGCGTTCTTCGAGCGCTTCGGGTCCCGCGGTGTCGCGGTGCTGGAGAAGTCGGTCGAGGAGGCGCGGGCGGCCGGTGCGCTGGTCGTCATGGACGCCAAGCGCGGCGACATCGGCTCGACCATGGCCGCGTACGCCGAGTCCTTCCTGCGGAAGGACTCCCCGCTGTTCTCGGACGCGCTGACGGTCTCGCCGTACCTCGGCTACGGGTCGCTGTCGCCGGCGATCGCGCTGGCGCGCGAGAGCGGCACCGGCCTGTTCGTGCTCGCGCTGACCTCGAACCCGGAAGGCGGCGAGGTCCAGCACGCGATCCGCGCGGACGGCCGTACCGTCGGCGCGACGATGCTGGGGCACCTGGCTGTCGAAAACTCGGGGGAGGAGCCCCTGGGGTCCTTCGGGGCCGTCGTCGGAGCCACGCTCGGCGACCTGTCGACGTACGACCTCGACATCAACGGTCCGCTCCTCGCGCCCGGCATCGGAGCGCAGGGAGCCACGCCGGCCGATCTTCCCCGGGTCTTCGGCGCGGCGGTGCGCAACGTCGTCCCGAACGTCAGCCGGGGTGTGCTGCGGCACGGGCCCGACGTCGTCGCGCTGCGTGACGCGGCGTCACGCTTCGCTGACGAGATCCGGGCGGCTGTGTCGGTCGACTGACCGTCGTCAGAGGCGTTCGAGTCGCTCGCGCGAGACCTCCGATGAGTGGCTCGGGGGCGACTTGAGTCTGAATACATCCTCAAATCCGGGGCATTATGTCCTAAATGTCTGGCCTGACGGAGGCTGACCAGGACTTTTCCGCTGTTCTCGCTGACTCTGGCGGACTTGGCCGCTAGTCTCCGACGAGAGTGAACGGGCAAGCGTGTTGCTCGTAGCTCCCCAGGTGTGGGGCGACTAGGTTCCTCACCGGTCCGTATCCGACAGTTCAACATCCGAGGTGACGTAGGCGTGGCTCTTCCGCCCCTTACCCCTGAACAGCGCGCAGCCGCGCTCGAAAAGGCCGCCGCGGCTCGCCGGGAGCGGGCCGAGGTCAAGAATCGACTCAAGCACTCCGGCGCCTCTCTTCACGAGGTCATCAAGCAGGGCCAGGAGAACGACGTCATCGGCAAGATGAAGGTCTCCGCGCTGCTCGAGTCCCTGCCGGGCGTGGGCAAGGTCCGCGCCAAGCAGATCATGGAGCGACTCGGCATCTCCGAGAGCCGCCGCGTGCGTGGCCTCGGTTCGAACCAGATCGCTTCCCTGGAGCGTGAGTTCGGCAGCACCGGCTCCTGAGTCCGGGTACTCCGGACTGGGAGTCCCGGGCACTCCGGGATTGCTGGAATAATCGCTGCATGAGTGAACGTCCGCGACTGACCGTGCTCTCCGGCCCCTCCGGGGTCGGCAAGAGCACGGTCGTCGCCCATATGCGCAAGGAACACCCCGAGGTCTGGCTCTCGGTGTCGGCGACGACCCGCAAGCCCCGTCCCGGCGAGCGGCACGGAGTCCACTACTTCTTCGTCACGGACGACGAGATGGACAAGCTGATCGCCAACGGCGAGCTGCTGGAGTGGGCCGAGTTCGCCGGCAACCGCTACGGCACGCCGCGTGCGGCTGTGCTGGAGCGGCTGGAGGCGGGTGAGCCGGTGCTCCTGGAGATCGACCTCCAGGGCGCCCGGCAGGTCCGCGAGTCCATGGCCGAGGCTCAGCTGGTGTTCCTGGCTCCTCCCTCCTGGGAGGAGCTCGTGCGCAGACTCACCGGACGTGGCACCGAGCCGCCCGAGGTGATCGAGCGCCGCCTGGACGCGGCGAAGGTCGAGCTGGCGGCCGAGCCGGAGTTCGACGTGACCTTGGTCAACACCTCCGTCGAGGACGTAGCGCGCGAGCTGCTAGCCTTGATGGACGTTGTGTGATCGTGATTGATCGTTGAAGCTTGGTCGTTTCGGTCAGGCTTGATCATTCGCACTGAATCTTTCCCATCCATCGGAAGGTAGAGCGTGTCCTCTTCCATCTCCGCGCCCGAGGGCATCATCAACCCGCCGATCGACGAGCTCCTCGAGGCCACCGACTCGAAGTACAGCCTCGTGATCTACGCGGCCAAGCGGGCCCGCCAGATCAACGCGTACTACTCGCAGCTCGGCGAGGGCCTCCTCGAGTACGTCGGTCCGCTCGTCGACACCCACGTCCACGAGAAGCCGCTCTCGATCTCCCTGCGCGAGATCAACGCGGGTCTGCTGACGTCCGAGGCCGTCGAAGGCCCGGCGCAGTAAGTAGTATTTTCAGCTTTGAGCTGGCTTTTCCACAGGCCCGGCAGCGTGACTGTCGGGCCTGTGGTGTGTCATGGAGTCGTCGGTTCGAGTCGTCGGTTCAACGAGTGGGAGGCCCGCGGTGGACAAGCCCAAGGTCGTTCTGGGGGTCAGTGGTGGCATCGCCGCGTACAAGGCCTGTGAGCTGCTGCGCAGACTCACGGAGTCCGGGCATGACGTCCGGGTCGTGCCCACCGCCTCCGCGCTGCACTTCGTCGGCGCCGCCACCTGGTCCGCCCTGTCCGGCCATCCCGTCTCGACGGAGGTCTGGGACGACGTCCACGAGGTTCCGCACGTCCGCATCGGCCAGCAGGCCGACCTGGTGGTCGTCGCCCCGGCCACGGCCGACATGCTCGCCAAGGCCGCGCACGGCCTCGCCGACGACCTGCTGACCAACACGCTGCTCACCGCCCGCTGCCCGGTCGTCTTCGCGCCCGCCATGCACACCGAGATGTGGGAGCACCCGGCCACGCAGGAGAACGTGGCGACGCTGCGCCGCCGCGGCGCGGTCGTCATCGAGCCCGCCGTCGGCCGGCTCACCGGCGTCGACACGGGCAAGGGCCGACTGCCCGACCCCGCGGAGATCTTCGAGGTCTGTCGCCGGGTCCTGGCCCGGGGCGTCACCGAGCCGGACCTCAAGGGCCGGCACGTCGTCGTGAGCGCCGGCGGCACCCGCGAGCCCCTCGACCCGGTCCGCTTCCTCGGCAACCGCTCCTCCGGCAAGCAGGGCTACGCCCTCGCCCGCACCGCCGCCGCCCGGGGCGCCCGCGTCACGCTGCTCGCGGCGAACACCGGGTTGCCCGACCCGGCGGGCGTGGACGTCGTGCAGGTCGGCACGGCCGTACAGCTGAGGGAAGCGGTCCTCAAGGCCGTCGCGGACGCTGACGCGGTGGTGATGGCGGCCGCCGTCGCGGACTTCCGCCCGGAGACGTACGCCGCCGGAAAGATCAAGAAGAAGGACGGCCAGGACCCGGACCCCATCGTCCTGGTGCGGAATCCGGACATCCTCGCGGAGATCTCGACCGACCGCGCCCGCCCCGGCCAGGTCATCGTCGGCTTCGCCGCCGAGACGGACGACGTCATGGCCAACGGCCGCAAGAAGCTGGAACGCAAGGGGTGCGACCTGCTGGTGGTGAACGAGGTGGGCGAGCGCAAGACCTTCGGCTCGGAGGAGAACGAGGCGGTCGTCCTGGGCGCCGACGGCAGCGAGACCCCCGTACCGCACGGGCCCAAGGAAGCCCTGGCCGAAACTGTGTGGGACCTGGTGGCGCGACGACTGGGGTGACTGTTTGATGCGCTGCGGGCTTCGGCCGAGCCTTGCCCGATTCGGGTGTGGCGCCCCTGGCCAAGGGCATGTGGCATTGGGCAGAATGCCCGTGCCGCAGGTCACAGCGCTCCCGAGAGGCGAGACAGGGGCCCCGCGGCCGAGCGCGACAGATAAACTGTCCTCGGACGACGCCGGGCGCAGCCCCCGTCCCGTCCGCCAATGATCAGCCAGCAGCCGCTGCAACCACAGGGAGCGTTGTGTCCCGTCGCCTGTTCACCTCGGAGTCCGTGACCGAGGGTCACCCCGACAAGATCGCTGACCAGATCAGCGACACCATTCTCGACGCGCTTCTGCGCGAGGACCCGACCTCTCGGGTCGCCGTCGAGACCCTGATCACGACCGGCCTGGTGCATGTGGCCGGAGAGGTCACGACCAAGACGTACGCGGACATCGCGACGCTGGTCCGCAACAAGATCCTCGAGATCGGCTACGACTCCTCGAAGAAGGGCTTCGACGGCGCCTCCTGCGGTGTCTCCGTCTCGATCGGCGCGCAGTCGCCGGACATCGCGCAGGGCGTGGACACGGCGTACGAGTCCCGGGTCGAGGGCGACGAAGACGAGCTGGACCGCCAGGGTGCCGGTGACCAGGGCCTGATGTTCGGCTACGCGACGGACGAGACGCCGACGCTGATGCCGCTGCCGATCTTCCTGGCGCACCGCCTGTCCAAGCGCCTGTCCGAGGTCCGCAAGAACGGCACGATCCCCTACCTGCGCCCGGACGGCAAGACGCAGGTCACCATCGAGTACGACGGCGACAAGGCGGTCCGCCTGGACACGGTCGTGGTCTCCTCGCAGCACGCGAGCGACATCGACCTGGACTCGCTCCTCGCCCCCGACATCCGGGAGTTCGTGGTCGAGCCGGAGCTCAAGGCTCTCCTCGACGACGGCATCAAGCTGGACACCGAGAACTACCGTCTCCTGGTCAACCCCACCGGCCGCTTCGAGATCGGCGGCCCGATGGGTGACGCGGGCCTGACCGGTCGGAAGATCATCATCGACACGTACGGCGGCATGGCCCGCCACGGCGGTGGTGCCTTCTCGGGCAAGGACCCGTCCAAGGTGGACCGCTCGGCCGCGTACGCGATGCGCTGGGTCGCCAAGAACATCGTCGCCGCGGGCCTTGCCGCGCGCTGCGAGGTGCAGGTGGCGTACGCGATCGGCAAGGCCGAGCCCGTCGGTCTGTTCGTCGAGACCTTCGGTACGGCCAAGATCGACACCGAGAAGATCGAGAAGGCCATCGACGAGGTCTTCGACCTGCGCCCGGCCGCGATCATCCGCGACCTGGACCTGCTGCGCCCGATCTACGCCCAGACCGCGGCCTACGGCCACTTCGGCCGTGAGCTGCCGGAGTTCACCTGGGAGCGGACGGACCGGGTGGAGGCGCTGCGGAAGGCTGTGGGGCTGTAGGCCTGATCCCAGGCTTGTGCGAGGCCCGGTTCCTGCGGGAACCGGGCCTCGTTCGTGTTTCCCGGGCGCGGGCCTACTCCTCGGTGACAGGCCCGATGCCCGTCGAAGGGGCGTCCGGATCGTCTCCGCCGCCGTCGTCATCCCCGTCCCGGCCCTGGTCTTCGCTCTCGTTGGGTGGGGCGAACCGGTTGCGGATCTCCTCGGCCGCCTCCGCGTCCTTTTCCTTTATGGCCATGGCCACCTGATCGGCGACCATCATGCAGTCGTCGGCGCCGGGCTTGAAGCCCAGCCCCTGCATGAAGTCGGTGAACAGGTCGGCCGGACCGCGTGGCGTCTTTGCCGCAGGCGTCTCGGGGAAGGCGTCCGGCACGAGATGCCGGAAGGGCTCGGCGACCTGTTCGTTGTTGGCGGCCGAGGTGAGCCGGGCGAGCAGCCCGATGTCCTCGACGGTCTTCTCCACCTGGTCGTCGTTCTTGGCCAGCCACCAGACCACGGCACGTCCCGTGTCACGCAGGACGTCGTCGCCCAGATAGGCGCGACGGCTCTTCTCCCATTTGCGTTCGTGCTCCCACAGCTCCTCGTCCTTGCGGATGGCGGCGAGTCGGTCCAGCCGGTTCTGGTCCTCCTCGGAGAGCCGGAGTACGACGTCCAGGGCCATCGCCCGGATGTGCCCGCTGCGGTCGGGGTACATCTCGGCCAGCGCTCCGCTCAGTTCGTGTTGAACGAGGGAGCTGCGGAAGGGATCGCAGGCAGCGGTGATGGTCCGGGCGCGGGCGAGGATGGCTTCCACCGCCAACCCTCCGTGGTGGATCCCGGTCTCCTGCGCGTAGGGCTTCTCGGGACACCAGCGGATGGTCGCGGACAGGAGGAAGTCGTAGTCCTCCAGCGCACTCGGCAGTGCGACGTCCTTCACGGACAGCTCGCGACGCTCCACCTCCGGCACCGGCGGTGCCGTCACGGTGTCGGGGAACAGCTTCCCCCGGTTCACTCGCGACGCCGCGGTCGTGGCCCCTGCCCAGGACGCTCCCAGGAGAACGACGGCGACGGGCCAGGCCCAGATCGGCCAGGACACGTACAGACCGAGGATCAGCACGAGCATCGAGCTGATCAGCATGAGAAAGACGGAGACGGTCTTCTGACCGGAACTCATGACTGTGGACCCTCCTGTGACTTGGACCGCGGTGACAGGCCTGCGCGCTGAGCCTCATGGATCCTGGACAGGAGCAGGCGGGCCTCTTCGGCGGAGAGCGAGGCGCGGGCCGTGGCGTAGACCTGGCGGAGAGCGCGATAGCTGCCGGCCGCGGCGTCGACCAGCACGCTCAGGGCGTGGTGGACGAGCGCCGGGTCGTCGGAGCTGTTCGCGGCCCTGATCCACTGCTTGACACACGGCGGCCAGATCACGCTGTCGGTGTGCCGGAACACGGCCGTCCAGCACCCCGCGAGCCAGTCCCGGGTCACGGGGTTGCGGAGGAAGGAGTGCGCGGGCCAGGTCGGTACGGCGACGAGATCGAGGAACAGGCGGGCGTCGAACTCCTTGTGCCTGGGGTTGGTGGGGGAGAAGAGAAACAGACGGTAGAGGAGGTAGAGCTGGAGCCGTAGGTCCTGTGCGACGAATTCCAGCAGGACGCCACGAGCCCTGGGTTCGCGGGGCGGTTCTCGGCGGGCCAGGTGGTGCAGTCGGACGACGGCCTGTTCCGGGTAGTGGACCGACATGACCCCGGCGCACACCGCGATCAGGACATGGCGCAGTCCGGCCGTGATCGAGTTCTTCGACCATGAGTAGATCGTCGTGCGGAAGAGCTGGCTGGTCTCCTCGTTCTCGACACCCCAGCGGAGCAACTCCGCGGCGGCACGCAGGTACGTCACGGTCGCCCTGCTGCCTCGTTTCCCCGCCCAGGCCGAGGCGGTACGGAACAGCTCGTCCTGGTCCGTGGCCAGGCACAGCTCCGCGAACCGCACGACGAGCCGCCTGTGGTCGATGTCGGGGAGCTGCGGCAGCTCGAGCACCTGGTCCACCCACTGGCGCAGCGGGTCGCGAAGGTCCGGCATGTTCAGCCAGAAGTGGCGGCGCACGGCATGGTCGTAGCGGAGCTTCTCGAAGTGCACACAGGTCGTGTCGTCGCGGGTCGCGCCGACCTTGTGCAGGCGCTCGGTGAGCCCCTTGTGTTCGAGGAGCGGGCGGTCGTCCTGCGGGATGCCGAGGAGTTCCTGGAGGAGTGCCGTGGCCCGATGGACGATATCGGCGGGTGCCCCGTGCAGCATGGCCACGGTTAGCAGCAGGGCCCGCTGAGGACCCTTCCGCAGTCCCGGGACGAAGGAGTCGACCTCCTCGGCCCGGGCGGTCTGAGCCGTGATCGCCAGGTCGCACCAGTCCGTGAAGGTGCTGTCCGGACGCAGCGCCTTGCGCGCCTCCAGGATGAGATCGGCCAGCCGTGCCAGCTCACGCATGGGTGGGTGGATGCCCAGATACTCGCGCAGCGCGGGCGGAGCCGGCCGGGGACGGCCGACGGTGACACCGTCCGCGCGCAGACGGGAGGCCACCACATCCAACTCGTCGGGACGGTTGACCGGCCTGCGGTAGCCGGTGAAGTCCGGACTCAACTGGTCCGCGTACTGATGCGGGAGCACGACGGCCAGGTACGCCCGCTTGTCCGCGAGGATCTTGTGAAAGCCGAGGAGTCTGTCGTGGTACTGCTTCCAGAGGTCTTCGCCCACCGCCGACAGGTCCAGCAGCATGCGGTCCTCCTCCCCGACGAGGCCGGGGGAGAGGATCTCCGGTGATCTTCCCTCCAGAACGGTGGCGATCTCGTGGTAGATCCCCGTGCCGCGCGGCAGTTCACGCAGGAGGACGCGGGCCGCCGAGGTCCTGCCGTTTCCCGGGGCGCCGTCGAGGAAGACGATGTTGTGCTCTTCCAGGGTGTCGTAGGCGTCGTTGAGGTTGCCGGGACGGGCGAACCGCCGTTGGAGGTGGCGCAGTTGCTGTTCGGCCACCTGTCGGGGCGAGGCGGGCGTCGGCGAGGGGGCCTGTCCGAAGAGGATGTGGTAGTTGTTCGTCGTTCCCGGCTGGGTCGGTTCGTCGCCCGGTGGGCCGGGGACATCGGTCGTCACTCGCCGTCCTCGGCCGGCGGGGTGGCGCCGAAGCTCTGGCGGATGCCGCCGTGGTTGTCTCCCGCCACATAGTTGGCGCCGGTTCCGTTCTGGTGGACGGTGTGGTGGCTGTGGCGCGATTCGTCGGGGCCGATATGGATGGCGCCGCCCGTGACCTGACCCGTGTGCACCACCCATGAGTTGTTCAGATCGCCCGTGCTGTTGCCGGTCGCCGCGGGCGCGTCCGGCTCTTGGACCGTGCGGTCGGCGGCGGCGAGTGAGGGGACGAGGTCCGCGAGTGCGTCGCCGATGTGCTTCAGGTCGCGTTCGTCGGTCTGGTGGTCGTAGCGGAGGGTCTGGCAGTCGGTGAGCCACAGAAGACTGTCGGGCAGGTCGCGCTTGGCCGGCCGTTCGGTGCGTCGGCCGATGAGCACGGGGATGACCCGGATGTCGTGGCGGAAGGCTTCCAGGATCTCCTTGGTGACCCAGTCCTCGTCGGTGCCGAGCGTGGGCTTGTCCAGCCAGCGGTCGCCGATGAGGGCGAGGAGGACGGAGCTGTTGCGCACGTTGGTGATCAGGTCGCTGTCGAACAGGTCACCGGGCGCGATCGAGCGGCTGGCCCGATAGACGTGGTCGTCGCCGAAGCGGGTGCGCAGCGCGTTGTCGAGGGTCGCCGCGACCTGTTCGCCGTCGCCGGTGCGGTAGTTGATGAAGATTTCGGGCATGGCGGAATGGCCTCTCTGCCTGAGGGACGGGAGTGCGCCGGTCAGAGCTCCGGCGGGGTGAGGGAAGCGGTGAGCGGGGCCGCGACGGCCTGGCAGGCGGGACGGTGCGGGTGCCGGGCCAGGACGCGGGCAAGGCGGCGCAGGTCGGTCGCGACGGTCTCGGAGCCCACGCAGGCCGTGTTCCGCAGCAGGTGACCGGTCAGCTCACAGGCGTGATCGATCTCGCCGGACAGGGCGTGTGCGAGGGCGCGCCGGGCGCCGTAGCGGGCGTGGTTCCGCAGGGCGTGCGCGGGGATGCGGGCACATTCGACGTCGAGGATGTCGGCCGCCTGCCGAGGCCGGCCGAGATCCACCAGGCACCAGCCCGTCACCAGGGAAACCGGGTCGCTCAGGTGTGCCGTGCCGAGAACGGGGGCGTCGGGCTCGGAAGTCTCGGCGGCGGCCAGGTCGAAGAGGTCGCGGGCTCGGTCGAGATGGCGCATGCAGGCGTCGTGGTCGCCGCCCAGGGCATGTCCCTGGCCCACGCGTTGTGCCGCCAGGGCGCGGATGCGGGGCGGCAGAGCGCCGCTCAGGGCCCCTTCGGCCAGGTCGACGGTGTCAGCGGCCTCTCCCCGGTAGTAGGTGATCAGCGCGTGACGGACCAGGGAGTACGACGCCAGCTGGCGGTCGCCCGCCGATCCGGCGAGGTCCACGGCATGGCTGGTCCAGCGCGCGGCCGCTGCTTCGTCGCCCGCCTCCTGCGCCATCCACCCGGTGTACTCCGCGAAGCGTGCCGCCAGGTTCAGCAGGCGAGGGCCGCTGCGGCCGCCCGTGCGTGCGGCCAACGCACGCAGCGCGCTCGTCTGTTCGGCCAGCGTCGGCAGCAGGGCTCTCGGTGACGACAGCTGGCCGATGCGCCGGTACTGGTCGAAGAGGGTGCGGTAAGCGTCCAGCAGAGGCTGGTCGGAGGGGTCGGGGTGAGGGGGCGCGGCTCCGATGCCGAACACGGACATGGCCCCGGCTGCCATGAGCTGCCGGCGGGAAGGGGGCGGCCAAGGAGTGTCGCCGGGCCGTTCGGGCGGTGTCTCTCGCATGGCTCCTGCCTGGTCGGGGACGGGGAGCTGTCCGGTACGACGGCGGCGGGCACGCGTGGGGGCGAGGGCCTCGAGCGTGCCGCCGGTGTCGAGTGCCACGTCGCACAGACGGGCGAATTCGGGCGTCGCTCGCTGCTGCCCCGTCTCGATCTTGCTGATCTGCCCCTTGCTGTAGTGCACCGAGGCAGCGAACTGCGCCAGTGTGAGCCCGGCGGCCATCCGCAAGCGGCGCAGTTCGGCACCGAACACAGGTGGCTGCTCCAGCATGTGATCCCCCCTCATGCCGACGCAGCGGATGCGCTGGGCCGTCCGTCGTCGCGATTCAGCGTCCGCCGGGCGAGCGGTCCGGGCAAGGCTGCCGGCGGAGTTTCCCGTTTCCAGTTCTGATACCGGCGGAGGTCGGACTCAAGCCTTGATGATCGGTTCGGGCCGAATCGCAGATCGGAAATGGCCGACAGCGCGGGCTTGCGGGTTCGTACGCTCGTGATCTTGGGTCAGGCGACGCCGGCGCGGGGCGATGCGCGCGTACGTGATCCGGGACCGGGCTGATCTCGGTCGGGCGTCGGTTGTCAGTGGTGTTTGGTAAGAATGCAAGCGTGAGCAGCGAGAACGGGCAGACGGGTGGTGGGGCCGAGGGGGCGCCGCCCGAGCAGCTTGCGCTCATTCGGGAGAGTGTGCGCAAGGCCAGGGTGCCCAAGGCCAAGCCGCGGACGTGGCGGGGGGCCGCGCTGGCCAAGGAGTTGCCCGTGGCGCGGGTGCTGGTCGACAAGGGTGTGCTGCACCTTGATCGGTACTTCGACTATGCCGTGCCGGAGGAGCTCGATGCCGAAGCGCAGCCCGGGGTGCGGGTGCGGGTGCGGTTCGGGGCCGGGCGGCATCGGGTGCGGGAGGGGCGGCGCGAGGGCGGGGGGCTCATTGACGGGTTCCTGGTCGAGCGGGTTGCCGAGTCCGACTACTCCGGGCCCCTTGCGGCGCTCGCGCAGGTCGTTTCGCCCGAGCGGGTGCTGAGCGAGGAGTTGCTGGGGCTCGCGCGGGCGGTTGCCGATCGGTATGCCGGAGGGCTGGCCGATGTGTTGCAGCTGGCCGTGCCGCCGCGCAGTGCGCGGGCCGAGCAGCGGCCTTCGCCGGAGCCGCTTCCGGCTCCCGCTAGGCCCGAGGTGGGGTCCTGGGGGCGGTATGAGCGGGGGGCCGTCTTTTTGGAGGCGCTGGCCTCCGGGGGTGCGCCGCGGGCCGTGTGGAATGCGCTGCCCGGGCCCGAGTGGAGTGAGGAGCTGGCCCGGGCCGTCGTCGCGACGCTGGCTTCCGGGCGCGGAGCGCTGGTCGTCCTGCCGGACGGTCGGGCCGTCGCGCGGGTCGATGCCGCCCTGACCGCGCTGCTGGGGGCGGGGCGGCATGCGGTGCTGACCGCCGATGCCGGGCCCGAGAAGCGGTACCGGGAGTGGCTCGCGGTGCGGCGGGGGGCCGTGCGGGCGGTCGTGGGGACTCGGGCCGCCATGTTCGCTCCGGTGCAGGACCTCGGGCTGGTCGCGCTGTGGGACGACGGTGACGACAGCCATAGCGAGCAGCATGCCCCGCAGCCTCATGCGCGTGAAGTGCTGCTGCTTCGGGCCGCGCAGGACAAGTGTGGCTTTCTGCTGGGGAGTTGGAGCTGCACCGTCGAGGCCGCCCAGCTTGTGGAGAGCGGCTGGGCCCGGCCGCTCGTCGCCGGGCGGGAGCGGGTGCGGGGCGCGGCTCCGCTCGTACGGACCGTGGGGGACGCAGATCTGGCGCGGGACGAGGCCGCTCGGGCCGCTCGGCTGCCGACCCTCGCCTGGCAGGTGGTGAGGGAGGGACTGCGGCAGGGTCCGGTCCTGGTCCAGGTGCCTCGGCGCGGGTACGTGCCGCGGATGGCCTGTGCCAACTGCCGGGCGCCGGCTCGGTGCCGGCACTGTTCCGGGCCGCTGGAGGCGCGGGGCTCGGGGGCCGATCTGCGGTGTGGGTGGTGCGGGCGTGCGGAGGAGGGGGGCTGGCACTGTCCTGAGTGCGGGGGGTTCCGGTTGCGGGCTCAGGTGGTGGGGGCGCGGCGGACCGCCGAGGAGCTGGGGCGGGCCTTTCCCGCCGTTCCGGTGCGGACCTCCGGGCGTGACCATGTGCTGGACACCGTGCCGGACACGCCCTCGCTGGTCGTGAGCACACCGGGGGCCGAGCCGGTCGCCGAGGGCGGGTATGCGGCGGCCCTGCTGCTGGACGGCTGGGCCATGCTCGGGCGGCCCGATCTGCGGGCGGGGGAGGACGCGCTGCGTCGCTGGATCGCGGCTGCCTCGCTGGTACGGCCGCAGAGTGCCGGGGGGACGGTGGTCGTCGTCGCCGAGCCCACGCTGCGGCCTGTGCAGGCGCTGGTGCGGTGGGATCCCGTCGGGCACGCGGTGCGGGAGCTTGCCGAGCGGACCGAGCTGGGGTTTCCGCCGGTGTCCCGGATGGCTGCCGTGGCCGGGCCGGGCGAGACGGTCGCCGAGTTCCTCGGTACGGCCGAACTGCCGCCGGAGGCCGAGGTGTTGGGGCCCGTGCCGCTGCCCGTCACGGCGGTGGCCTCGCCGCGGCGTGCGGGGGCGCCGCCGCCCGGGGAGCACTGGGACCGGGCGTTGATCCGGGTCCCGCCTGGGAGCGGGGCCGCGTTGGCGTCCGCGTTGAAGGCCGCGCAGGCGGCGCGGATGGCGCGGGGAGGTGGGGACGTGCCCGCGGTGCGGGTTCGGATTGATCCGCCTGATATCGGGTGATCCTGCTGGTGGCTGGTGGCTGGTGGCTGGTGGCTGGTGGCTGGTGGCTGGTGGCTGCTGCCTGCTGCCTGCTGGCTCGCGGTTGTCCTGGCTTGCGGTCCTCCTGCCCCTGAGGTCGGCTTCCGTCGTCCCGGCATGCCGCTGCCCTCCCGGTGCGTTCCAGGAGGGCAGAGTCGGGAGGGCAGAGTGAGGAGGCGTCAGCCGTTGCGCGGGCCGGGGAACGCCGTGGGGCGGGCCTCGTCGCGGAGGGCGGGGCTGCCGGCCGTCGGCTGTGTCGGCATGGAGCGGGCCGCGGGGACCGTCGGCACCGTGGGGAGGGCGGTGGCGACGTTGACCGTCCGGGATCCCGAAGGCTCGGTCGCTCGCTCGTTCTCCGCCGCCGACTGGGCGGCGGCGCGGCGGGCGCCGTAGCGGCGGTGGACCGCCTGCTTGGTGACGCCGAGGGCGGAACCCACCGCGTCCCAGGAGAAGCCGAGTGAGCGGTCGAAGTCCACGGCTGCCGTGACCAGGGTTTCGACGCTGTCCCGCAACTCCTGGGCGAGACGGACCGTCGGGGCGGGGGCGCGTCCGTAGACGACGAAGCCCGTGGAGGGACCGGAGCGGCGCGGGCGGTAGACGTTGCCCAGCTGGGCGGTGAGCGTGCGCAGTGCGTCCACCTGCCGGCGGACCCGCTCGATGTCCCGCACCAGCAAGTGCAGGCTGGCCCGAGCCTGGGCGTCGTGGGTTGCGTGGTCGGCCATGAACAAGCCTCTCGAACCGGCGTGAAAAGGAGAGGGCCGCGAATTCGGCGCGTGCGGCCCGTTGTGGTCAACTCTTTCTTGACCAACGCCGGAGCGCTCCGCGGGTCACGCAGTGGGGGCGTGTGGGCATATGCCTACGCCCCCGGGCGGGGGTGGTGCGCCTCGGCCGTCGGACTCGGATGCATGCCTGACCTCGCACCACACGTTTCCAGTTGGCCAAGCTGCTGGACTCTCCCGAGGGGCTCGTAGGGGGCGCATTCGTTCCTGGTGCTGCCGACGTGAGCCCCTGCGCCCCGCCCCCATAGACTTGTGCGTTGCCCCAACCAACCCCGCCCGAGAGGCCCGTACCCACCCATGAAGCTTGTCTTCGCCGGTACCCCCGAGGTCGCCGTACCCGCTCTGGACGCTCTGATCGCCTCCGGGCGGCACGAGGTGGCCGCCGTCGTCACGCGGCCCGACGCGCCGGCCGGACGCGGGCGCAGGCTGGTGGCGAGTCCGGTGGCCGAGCGGGCCGTGGAGGCCGGGATCGAGGTGCTCAAGCCCGCCAAGCCGCGCGACCCCGAGTTCCTGGAGCGGCTCAGGGAGATCGCGCCCGACTGCTGTCCGGTCGTCGCCTACGGCGCCCTGCTGCCGCGCGTCGCCCTCGACATCCCGGCCCACGGCTGGGTCAACCTGCACTTCTCGCTGCTGCCCGCCTGGCGTGGGGCCGCGCCCGTGCAGCACGCCATCATGGCGGGCGACGAGATCACCGGGGCCTCGACCTTCCTCATCGAGGAAGGGCTCGACTCCGGACCCGTCTACGGCACCGTTACCGAGGAGGTCCGGGCCACCGACACCAGCGGCGATCTGCTGACCCGCCTCGCCTTCGCGGGCGCCGGTCTGCTCGCCGCGACCATGGACGGGATCGAGGACGGCACGCTGAAGGCCGTACCGCAGCCGTCCGAGGGGGTCACTCTCGCACCCAAGGTCAATGTCGAGGACGCCCACATCGACTGGAGCGCTCCCTCCCTGCGCGTCGACCGTGTCGTGCGCGGGTGCACCCCCGCCCCGGGGGCCTGGACCGTCTTCCGTGGCGAGCGGCTCAAGCTCATCCAGGTGCAGCCGGTGCCCGGGCGGGACGATCTCGCCCCCGGTGCGCTCTCCGTCGGGAAGAACAACGTGTACGTCGGGACCGGGTCGTACGCCGTCGAGTTGCTGTGGGTGCAGGCTCAGGGCAAGAAGCCGATGCGGGCGGCGGACTGGGCGCGGGGCGTGCGGATCGGGGACGGGGAGAGCCTCGGGGCCTGACCATCGGGGCATGCCCTCGGGGCCTGACCTCGGGGCCTGACCGACGGGATGGCCTCGGGGCGTAACCAGCCGTACGCCGGGCCGATGGTGCGACGTAGGCTGGTCGTACATCTCATCCAGCAATCCGGAGCACCTTTTTCGTGAGCGACACCTCCCGTCGGCCCAGCAAACCCGGCAAGCCCTACCGACGGCCCAAGAAGGACCCCGTCCGCGTACTCGCCTTCGAGGCGCTGCGTGCCGTGGACGAGCGGGACGCGTATGCCAACCTCGTGCTGCCGCCGTTGCTGCGCAAGGCGCGGGAGAAGGGCGACTTCGACGGTCGGGACGCCGCGCTCGCCACCGAGCTCGTGTACGGGACGCTGCGCCGGCAGGGGACGTACGACGCGGTCATCTCCGCGTGTGTGGACCGGCCGTTGCGTGAGGTCGACCCGCCGGTGCTCGATGTGCTCAGCCTGGGTGTGCATCAGCTGCTCGGGACGCGGATTCCGCCGCATGCCGCCGTGTCCGCGTCCGTGGAACTCGCGCGTGTCGTTCTCGGCGACGGGCGGGCCAAGTTTGTCAACGCCGTGCTGCGGAAAGTCGCGCAGGACGATCTCGACGGGTGGATCCAGCGGGTCGCTCCGCCTTACGACGACGATCCCGAGGACCATCTCTCCGTCGTGCACTCGCATCCGCGCTGGGTCGTCTCGGCGCTGTGGGACTCGCTCGGTGGCGGGCGGGCCGGAATCGAGCGGTTGCTGGAGGCCGACAACGAGCGGCCCGAGGTGACGCTGGTCGCGCGGCCCGGGCGGGCCACGACCGAAGAGCTGCTCGGTGCGGAGGCAGCTGTTCCGGGGCGTTGGTCGCCGTATGCCGTGCGGCTGGCCGAGGGCGGGGAGCCCGGTGCGATCGAGGCCGTACGGGAAGGGCGGGCGGGGGTGCAGGACGAGGGGAGTCAGCTGGTTGCCCTGGCCCTTGCCAACGCTCCCCTCGACGGGCCCGATGAGCGGTGGCTCGACGGGTGTGCCGGGCCCGGCGGCAAGGCAGCGCTGCTCGGGGCGTTGGCCGCCGAGCGGGGGGCCATGCTGCTCGCCTCCGAGAAGCAGCCGCATCGGGCGGGGCTCGTGGCCAAGGCGCTGGAGGGCAACCCGGGGCCGTACCAGGTCATCGCTGCGGATGGGACGCGGCCTGCGTGGCGGGACGGGAGTTTTGACCGGGTGCTGATGGATGTTCCGTGCACCGGGCTGGGGGCGTTGCGGCGGCGGCCGGAGGCGCGGTGGCGGCGGCGGCCGGAGGACCTGGAGGGGTTTGCGCCTCTGCAGCGGGGGTTGTTGCAGACCGCTCTTGATTCCGTGCGGGTCGGTGGAGTTGTCGGGTACGCCACGTGTTCGCCGCATCTTGCCGAGACGCGGGCGGTTGTCGATGACGTGTTGAAGCAGCGGGCTGATGGTGAGCTGATCGATGCTCGGGCCTTGTTCGCCGGGGTGCCGGAGTTGGGGGAGGGGCCTGATGTGCAGTTGTGGCCTCATCTGCATGGGACGGATGCGATGTACTTGGCGCTGATTCGGAAGGTGGGCCCGGTGGGCTGAGGGTTTCGCCCCCGCCGCCCCTACCCGTCCCATCCCCAGGGGCGCTGCCCCTTCGACCCCGCCAGGGGTTCTGCCCCTGGACCCCGCTGGGGGCTGCCGCCCCAGACCCCGCTTCGGACCTTGAGCCCCAGACCCCGCTTCGGACCTTGAGCCCCAGACCCCGCTTCGGCCTTTGAGCCCCAGACCCGCTTCGGCCCTTGAGGGGCCTCGTCCTCAAACGCCGGACGGGCTGGATGGTGCCGTCCCCTCCTCCGCCTTCGGAACTGCCGCCGTCCCCCCGTCCTCCCGCGCCAGCCGATGCGGCCACCACACCTTCGGGCCCACGTCCAGGAACAGGGACGTCACCAGGACCGAGCGCACGATGAAGGTGTCCAGGAGGACGCCCAGCGCCACCGCGAAGCCGATTTCGGCGAAGGCGACCATGGGGAGGGTGCCCAGGGCGGCGAAGGTGCCGGCGAGGACCAGGCCGGCCGAGGTGATGACGGCGCCGGTGGCGGCGAGGCCGGTGACGACGCCGGGGCGGGTGCCCTGGTGGGTCGCCTCCTCGCGGATGCGGGTCGTGAGGAAGATGTTGTAGTCGATGCCCAGCGCCACCAGGAAGACGAAGACGAACAGCGGGAAGTCGGTCGACTCGCCCGCGTAGTCGAAGAGGTGGCGGAAGGCCAGGGCGCTGATGCCCAGCGCGGCGGCGAACGACAGGATGACCGTGCCGATCAGCAGGAGTGGGGCGATCAGTGCGCGGAGCAGGGCGCAGAGGATCAGCAGGACCACGACCAGGACCAGCGGGATGATCAGTATGTTGTCGTGGGTCGTTGCTTTGTCCATGTCCAGCAGGGCTGCCGTGCCGCCGCCCACCTGAGCGTCCGCGTCCGGCACCGCGTGGACGGCGTCGCGGACCCGTTCGACGGTCTGTTTCGCGGCCTCGCTGTCGGCGGGGTCCGTCATGGTCGCCTCGAAGAGCACCTTGCCGTCGTACGACGGTTTCGTGCCCGGGGGGAGGCCCAGCGAGTCGGGGACGACGCCCCGTGTCCCGGCCACCGCGCGGCCCACCTGCACGGCCTGTGCCTGGTTGCTGACGATGACCAGGGGGTCGCCGCTGCCGGCCGGGAAGTACTGCTCGGAGACCTCCTGGCCGGTGATCGAGTCGGGTTTCTCGGTGAACGCGTCGGCATTGCTCAGCCCCTCGGCGCGCAGTTGGATCAGGCCGAGGGAGCAGATCGCCAGGGCGATGGCCGTGACGGCCCAGACCATGCGCGGGCGGTGGGCGATACGTCGGCCCATGCGGGCCCAGACGCCTCGCTCGTCCGGGTTCTCCGTACCCAGGTGCGGGATCACCGGCCAGAAGATCCAGCGGCCGCAGATGACGAGGAGGGCGGGGAACAGGGTCAGCATGGCCAGGAGGCCCACCGCTACGCCGATCGCGGCCACCGGGCCAAGGCCTCTCGTCGAGTTCATCTCGGCTGTCAGCAGCACCAGCATGCTCAGGACGACGGTCGCGCCGGAGGCGATCACCGCCGGGCCCGCGCGGTGCAGGGCCAGGGCCATCGCCTCGTGGCGGTCCTCGTGGCGGCGCAGTTCCTCCCGGTAGCGGGCGACGAGCAGGAGGGCGTAGTCCGTGCCTGCCCCGAAGACCAGCACCGTGAGGATGCCGGCGCTCTGGCCGTTGACCGTCAGGCCCCCGTGTTCCGCCAGGAGATAGATGAGGGCCTGTGCGGTGAACAGGGCGACGATCACGGCGATGAGGGGGACCAGGAGCAGGGTCGGGCTGCGGTAGGTGATCAGGAGCATGACGATGACGACAGCCATCGCCGACACCAGCAGCGTGGAGTCGATGCCCTCGAAGGCCTCCGCGAAGTCCGCGGACGTGCCGCCCGGACCCGTGATGTGCACGGTCAGCGCGCCGCCGCCCTCGCCGACGACGTCCCGGATGGAGTCGACGGCGGGCGCGATGCGCTCCCAGCCCTGCTCGTCCATGGTGATCGGGACCTGGACCTGGGCCGCGCGCGGGTCCACCTCGCGGTCGAAGACCGGCCCCCGGGTCTCGGCGCCCCGTATGCCGTGGTCGGTGAGCTGCTTCAGCTCGGCCACGTCCGCGGTGATCGCCGCCCGGTCCTGTGCCGTCAGGCCGCCGTCACGGGCGTAGACGACGACCGCGGGGATCTGCTCCGGCCTGAAGTTCTCGGAGATCTCCAGGACTTGAGTGGATTCCGCCGATCCCGGCAGCCAGGAGGCCGCGTCGTTGTCCTGCGCGTCGGTCAGCTTCTGGGCGAACGGCGCCGTCAGGAACAGCACCGCCAGCCACAGGACGAGCACCACCCACTTGGCGCGTCGCCCGCAGACCAGATGCGCGATGCCCCGCTGTCCCGACGGCGTCCGCCGGTGCTCCTGGGTCTCCGTCATGGCCACCCCCGCAGCCGTATGTGGAGCCGGTCGGCCGCCCAGCATGGCATGCGCGAACCGGACACAACATCCGATGAACGTCTCAGGTCTGTACCGGCGCGAACATTCGTGCTCCGGCATGGCAGTCTTGGGTCATGGCCCCGCAGATCAGCCCCAGCATCCTGTCCGCCGACTTCGCCCGCCTCGCGGACGAGGCCAAGGCGGTCGAGGGAGCCGACTGGCTCCACGTCGACGTCATGGACAACCATTTCGTCCCGAACCTCACGCTCGGCGTACCGGTCGTAGAGTCACTGGCCCGTGCGACGGACACCCCGCTGGACTGCCATCTGATGATCGAGGCCCCCGATCGGTGGGCGCCCCAGTACGTGGAAGCAGGGGCCTCTTCCGTCACCTTCCATGTCGAGGCCGCCGCGGCACCCGTGCGGCTGGCCCGGGAGATCCGGGCGAAGGGCGCGCGTGCCTCCATGGCCCTCAAGCCCGCGACGCCCATCGAGCCGTACGAGGATCTGCTCCCCGAGCTCGACATGCTGCTGATCATGACGGTCGAGCCGGGCTTCGGTGGTCAGGCGTTTCTCGACATCATGCTTCCGAAGATTCGCCGCACCCGCGAGTTGATCAGCAAGCACGGCCTTCAGCTGTGGCTCCAGGTGGACGGCGGTGTCTCCGCCTCGACCATCGAGCGGTGCGCCGAGGCGGGCGCCGATGTCTTCGTCGCCGGTTCGGCGGTGTACGGGGCCGAGGACCCGGCCGAGGCGGTGCGGGCGCTGCGTGCTCAGGCGGAGGCGGTCACGAAGACCGCAGTCTGGGCATGCGACCACTGAGCCAAGACAACGTGAACGGCGCCCATCAGGGCGGATCAAGAGCGCCGGATCTGCAAGGATGAACGGCGAATCCAGAGTGTGAACAGCAGTGAGGAGATCGCCGTGTCGGGTATGTCGGCGGGCCGGTCAGCCATGCGGATGGGACCCGCTGAGCTGGTGCAGGCGGCGGCCATGGCCCGCCGCTTCTACCTCGAGGGCAAGTCCAAGATCCAGATCGCGGAGGAGTTCGGCGTCAGCCGCTTCAAGGTGGCCCGGGTCCTGGAGACCGCTCTCGAACGGGATCTGGTGCGCATCGAGATCCGTGTGCCGGCCGAACTGGACGCCGAGCGCTCGGACGCGCTCCGTGCCCGGTACGGCCTCAGGCATGCAGTCGTGGTCGAGTCCCCGGCCGAGGCCGAGGAGTCGCCCGACCCGGAGAACCTGGGAGAGGTGGCCGCCGACCTGCTCGGCGAGCTGGTGAACGAGGGGGATGTGCTGGGCCTGGCCTGGGGCCGGTCCACCATCCACATGGCGGCCGCCCTCGACCGGCTGCCGCCCTGCACGGTGGTGCAGCTGACCGGTGTGTACGACGCCGGGACCGCGGAGCGCGGTTCGGTCGAGGCGGTGCGCCGTGCCGCGCAGGTATCCGGCGGCGACGCACACCCCATCTACGCGCCGATGCTGCTGCCGGACGCGGCCACCGCGGCGGCGCTGCGCCACCAGACCGGGATCGCCCGGGCCTTCGAGTACTTCGACAAGGTCACGGTCGCCTGTGTCTCCATCGGCTCCTGGGAGCCCGGCATCTCGACGGTGCACGACATGCTCAGCGACGAGGAGCGGGCGCACTACGCCTCCCTCGGCGTCGCCGCCGAGATGTCCGCGCACCTCTTCGACGCGGAGGGACGCCGGGTCGGACGGGACCTGGGGGAGCGGTGCATCACGGTCAAGGCCGACCAGCTCCGCCGAATCCCCGAGGTCGTCGCGATCGCGGGCGGGCAGCGCAAGGCGTCCGCGATCGACGCGGTGCTGCGGTCGGGGCTCGTCACCAGCCTGGTGACGGACACGGCGGCGGCGGACGTGCTGATGACGGCGGGGCAGACGCCGAAGCCCGCGCTCAACCGGGCCGACCCGGACGGACACTGACGGGACGTCAGCACAGGGGCGGCCCGGCTGGGGCCGCCCCTTCGTTCATCGACGATCACTACGACCTTGGCGGTACTGAGATGACGGAGCTCGTGGTCACGCTGGACCTCGACGGGGTCACGGACAAGGCGGGCCTGATGGACCGCTGCGCCCGCGCCCTGGACCTGCCCGACTGGTTCGGCCGCAACTGGGACGCCCTCGCCGACTCCCTCCGCGACCACACCGTCTGGCCCGAGGGCGCCGTCGAGCAGGGGCTGCTGATCGTCGTACGGAACTGGCGGCCGTACGCGAAGGCGCGGCCCGAGGAGTGGCAGACCGCTCAGGAGGTCTTCTCCGAGGCGGTGGACCGGACGCCGGCACTCTCGGTGACGGTTACTCTCGGAGGATCCTCCTAGGCCCCTCTGACCTGCTCGTATGAAGCGACCGTGCATCGCATTCCGGTCAGCATGGGACAATGAAGTACGTGCTCTTCCCCCTGGCTGACCTGTCCGGGGGCCACCTCTGATCGACTGGGATGTGCAGCACGTGCGTTTCCTCAATGACATCCAGCCCGCGTACGACCTGACGTACGACGACGTCTTCATGGTCCCGAGCCGCAGTGCGGTCGGCTCGCGGCAGGGCGTGGACCTCAGCTCCCCGGACGGCACGGGCACCACCATCCCGCTGGTCGTCGCCAACATGACCGCCATCGCCGGCCGCCGTATGGCCGAGACGATGGCCCGGCGCGGCGGCCTGGTGGTCATCCCGCAGGACATCCCGATCGACGTCGTCACCGAGGTCGTCTCCTGGGTGAAGAGCCGCCACCACGTCCTCGACACCCCGATCGTGCTGGCCCCGCACCAGACCGTCGCCGACGCGCTGGCCCTGCTGCCCAAGCGTGCGCACAACGCCGGTGTGGTCGTCGACGACGACTTCAAGCCGGTCGGCGTGGTCACCGACTCCGACCTGTCCGGCGTGGACCGCTTCACCCAGCTCGAAGTGGTCATGTCCCGGGACCTGCTGCTCCTCGACGCGGACCAGGACCCGCGCGAGGCCTTCAACACCCTCGACCACCACAACCGGCGCTACGCCCCCGCCGTCGACGCAGACGGCCGCCTCGCCGGCATCCTCACCCGCAAGGGCGCCCTGCGCGCCACCCTGTACTCGCCGGCCGTCGACGCCAGCGGCAAGCTGCGCATAGCGGCCGCCGTCGGCATCAACGGCGACGTGGCGGGCAAGGCCAAGCAGCTGCTCGACGCGGGTGTCGACACGCTGGTCATCGACACGGCACACGGCCACCAGGAGTCGATGATCGCCGCGATCAGGACCGTGCGGGCGCTCGACCCGCAGGTGCCGATCGTCGCGGGCAACATCGTCGCCGCGGAGGGTGTCCGGGACCTCATCGAGGCCGGTGCCGACATCATCAAGGTCGGTGTCGGTCCGGGCGCCATGTGCACCACCCGCATGATGACCGGCGTCGGCCGGCCGCAGTTCTCCGCCGTGCTGGAGTGCGCCGCCGAGGCGAAGAAGTACGGCAAGCACGTGTGGGCCGACGGCGGTGTCCGGCACCCGCGCGACGTCGCCATGGCGCTCGCGGCCGGTGCGTCCAACGTGATGGTCGGCTCGTGGTTCGCGGGCACCTACGAGTCGCCGGGCGACCTCCAGCAGGACTCCAGCGGGCGGCTGTACAAGGAGTCCTTCGGCATGGCGTCCGCCCGGGCCGTGGCCAACCGTACGTCGGAAGAGTCGGCGTACGACCGCGCCCGCAAGGCCCTGTTCGAGGAGGGCATCTCCACCTCCCGCATGTTCCTCGACCCGGACCGTCCGGGTGTGGAGGACCTGATCGACTCGATCATCGCGGGCGTGCGGTCGTCGTGCACCTACGCCGGTGCGCGCTCCCTGGAGGAGTTCACCGAGAAGGCGGTCGTCGGCATCCAGAGCGCCGCCGGCTACGCGGAGGGCAAGCCGCTGCACGCCAGCTGGAGCTGACGCCGCATCAACGCCCTGTGAAACGGCCCCTGTTGTCCCGCTCGCCCGGGAAAATCGGGGGCCGTTTCGCATGCCCGGCCCCTACCGTCGGCGTATGGAGATAGCCGCTTGCAGGGCCGAGGACATCGAGGTGCTGGACCGCTTCATGCCGTCGTACAGCGTCGACGGCAATCACGTCGCCCGCTTCGGACGGCAGGAGGCGGGGGACAGCACCTATCTGATCCCGTGGCTGGACGGCAGGCCCGTGGGGCACGCGGAGGTGCGCTGGACCGGGTGCGCGGCGCCGGAGGTGCGGGCCGCGCGGCCGGGCTGCCCGGAGATCAACGGCCTCTTCGTCTGGCCCGAGTCCCTCCGTTCCCAGGGCATCGGCGCCGCCCTGGTGAGTGCCGCCGAGCGGCTGGCGCGGGAGCGCGGCGTCGGCGCCATGGGGCTCGGCGTCGGCGACCACAACCCGCGCGCGGCGGCGCTCTACGCACGGCTCGGATACCTGCCCGCCGTGGCCTACGTCGACCGCTGGACCCACCTGGACTCCGACGGCGTACGGCATGAGCGGGCCGATGCCTGCGTGTTCCTCGTCAAGGCCCTCTGAAAGCCGCCTGCGCAACGGTCGAAAGCCACCGCGCAACGAACACCCACCCAACCCCCAGGAACGCAATGATCTTGCGGGCATGCGCAAGGTTGCTGCATTACAACGGCAACGCCGCTCCTCATAGGCTGTCGCCTCGTACGTGGCGTGGCAGGGACCCCGCTCGGTGGGTTCCTGCTGTCGCAGGGTGCCGCCGGTCCCCGCCGCCCTGAGAGGCAGCGACGAAGGAGTCAGCGCGTGCTCGATCAAGGCGCACCCCCGCAGAACCGCACCCAGTCAGGCCCGCCGTCCCCGGGTGTCGGCGCGCGCCTGTTGCGTCGCAAGCCCGTGGAACACCTGGTCGAAGAGGGTGGCCAGGGCGAGGGAGGGTCCCTGCGGCGCTCCCTGGGCCTGTGGCAGCTCACCATGATCAGCATCGGTGCCACCCTCGGCACCGGCATCTTCGTCGTCCTCGGCGACGCCGTCCCGGAGGCCGGCCCCGCGGTCACCCTGGCCTTCGTGATCGCCGGTCTCACGGCGCTGTTCTCGGCCCTGTCGTACGCCGAGCTGGCGGGCAGCATCCCGGTCGCCGGCTCCTCGTACTCGTATGCGTACGCAACGATGGGTGAGCTGGTCGCCTGGGTCTGCGGCTGGTGTCTGGTGCTGGAGTACGGCGTGTCGGTGGCCGCCGTCGCCGTCGGCTGGGGCGAGTACCTCAACGAGCTGCTCGACGGGACCATAGGCGTCACCATCCCGGCCGTGCTGTCCTCGGCGCCCGGTGAGGGCGGGATCATCAACCTGCCCGCGCTGATCGTCGTGCTGCTGGCGATGGTCTTCCTGCTCGGCGGCGTGCGCGAGTCCGCCCGCGCCAACACGATCATGGTCGCCGTCAAGATCGCCGCGCTGGTGCTGTTCTGCGCGGTCGGCTTCATGGGCTTCAAGTCCGGTAACTACGCCGACTTCATGCCGCTCGGCATGGCGGGCGTGAGTGCCGCGGGTGCCACGCTCTTCTTCTCCTACATCGGTTTCGACGCCGCCTCCACCGCCGGTGAGGAGGCGAAGGACCCCAAGCGGGACCTGCCGCGGGCGATCATGCTCTCGCTGATCATCGTCACCGCGCTGTACGTGCTCGTCGCGGGCGTCGCCGTCGGCGCCTGGAACTGGACCAAGTTCGAGGGCTCGGAAGCCTCCCTCGCCGCGATCATGAAGGACGTCAGCGGCCAGTCCTTCTGGGGCACCCTGCTCGCCCTCGGCGCGGTCATCTCCATCGCGAGCGTCGTGCTCACCGTGCTCTACGGCCAGACCCGCATCCTCTTCGCGATGTCCCGCGACGGCCTGGTGCCCAAGGCGCTCGGCAAGGTCCACCGCAAGACCGGTGCGCCCCGCCTCAACACGGTCATCGTGTCCCTGTTCTGCGGTGCGCTCGCCGCCCTCATCCCGCTGGGCAAGCTCGTCGACGCCACCAGCATCGGCACGCTGTTCGCCTTCGGGCTGGTCAACATCGCGGTGATCGTCCTGCGTTACCGGCGGCCGGAGCTCGAGCGCACGTTCAGGGTGCCGTTCGGGCCGGTGCTGCCGGTGCTGGGCTTCCTGTTCTGCGCGTACAACATGTTCAGCCTGGACACCGTGACCTGGGTCGTCTTCGGGTGCTGGATGGCCGCGGGTCTCGTGTTCTACTTCCTCTACGGCTATCGCCGTTCCCGTCTTGCCGCACCAGAAGTGAAGTGAACCACCCGCAGTGCTGAACGATCTCGACGAACGCATCGTGCACGCCCTCGCCGAGGACGCCCGCCGCTCCTACGCGGACATCGGGCAGCTCGTCGGCCTGTCCGCGCCCGCCGTGAAACGGCGCGTGGACCGGCTGCGCGCCACCGGAGCGATCACCGGATTCACCGTCCGGGTCGACCCGGCGGCGCTCGGCTGGGAGACCGAGGGGTTCGTCGAGATCTACTGCCGGCGCAACACCTCGCCGGAGACGATTCAGCGGGGGCTGGAGCGCTATCAGGAGGTCGTGGCCGCCTCCACCGTCACCGGTGAGGCGGACGCGGTCGTGCAGGTCTTCGCCTCCGACATGCGGCACTTCGAGCGGGTCCTGGAGCGGATCGCGGGGGAACCGTTCGTGGAGCGGACCAAGTCGGTGCTGGTGTTGTCGCCGTTGCTGCGGAGGTTTTCTTCCGGGTCGCCGACGTAGCGCTCCGCTGGGAGTGCCGCGTGGTGCCGTCGGTTGTCTGCGGCGTCATCGTGGCTGGTCGCGCCCACGCGGCGGAGCCGCACATCTATGCAGCCCCGCGCCCCTTTGGGGCGCGTTCGCGTACGGTCGTCAGCATGCGCCGTACGGCCACCGCGTGCCCGCGCGTTTCGATCACCAGCAGCCGGTAGAGGCGCCCGGCCGGGCCCGGGAACGCGGCGCGGGTCTCGGCACGCAGCCGGGTGCGCCCCGCGCCGGCCTCCTCCAGGCGGAAGATCAGGGCGTACGTCGAGAAGCGGTGGCTGCCGGCGAGCGCCAGCTCCTTCCCCGGCACCGCGGTGACCACATGGAACCCGGGGATCGGCGAGCGGTCGGCGCAGCCGAGCAGGCGCGCCACGGCCGCGGTGCGCCGGCCCGCGAAGTGGTGGTCCACGGTGTCGGCGAGGGCCCGCCAGACGGCGTCCGGCTGCGCCGCGACGACCGACGTGTGCGCGTCGACGAACGGCAGGTCGTGGATCTCGGTGACGTCCATGTCGGCAGTCTCGCGCGCGGCCTCGCGCACCGGCGTCCTCCCACGGGCCGACGTTCCTCGCCGCTCGGCGGAGGCGCGTGGCGCCGGACTCCTCCTGGCGGAGGGGGCCCCGGCGGAATTGTCGCTGCGCCCCCGCCCCCGGCCCGCCTACCATCGATGCCATGACCTGGCGACATTGATCCACCAGCCGTGCCTCCCGAGGGCCGCCTCGGACGCCGTACCCCCGGTGTCCGAACAGTCCCTGCGGGAAGGCCTCATGACACTCTCACCTGCGCGTGTGCCCGCCACCGGTGTCCGGCGGCTCACGGCCACGCTGTACGGCTACTCGTTCCTGGACGACTTCGTCCTGCTCTACCCGGTGTACGCGCTGCTGTTCGCCGACACCGGCCTGTCGCTCTGGCAGATCTCCTCCCTGTTCGCCCTGTGGTCGACCACCGGCGTCCTGCTGGAGGTCCCCTCCGGTGCCTGGGCCGATGCCGTCTCGCGGCGGCTGCTGCTGTGGCTCGGCCCGCTGCTCACGGCCGTCGGCTTCGGGCTGTGGGTGCTGCTCCCGTCGTACTGGGCCTTCGCGCTCGGCTTCGTCCTGTGGGGGGCCGGCGGAGCGCTCGGCTCCGGTGCGCTGGAGGCGCTGTTGTACGACGAACTGGACCGGCTGGGTGCCGCCGACCGGTATGCGCGGGTCATGGGCCGGGCCCGGGCCGCGCGACTGGTGGGGACGATGACCTCCGCCGGACTCGCGGGACCCGTCCTCGCGCTGGGCGGCTATCCGGCCCTCGGCGCGGCGAGCATCCTGGCCTGTCTGCTGACCGCCGCCACGGCGAGCCGCTTCCCGGAGCACCGGGTGCGGCCGGAGACCGGGGGCGACAGCTGGGCGACGACCCTGCGGACCGGACTCGCCGAGGTCCGCGGGGACCGTTCCGTGCGCGGAGCGCTGCTGCTGATCCCCGCTGTCGCCGCCGTATGGGGGGCGCTCGACGAGTACACCCCGCTGCTGGTCCGGGACATCGGCGTCGCCGAGGCGGCCGTCCCCTGGCTGATCCTGCTGATCTGGGCGGGCGTCACCGCCGGAAGCCTCCTGGCCGGACCGGCCGAACGCCTCGGCACGAGAGGGCTCGCGGCGCTGCTCGCGGGCGCCGCGCTCGCCCTGGCCGTGGGAGCCGCGGCCGGCACAACGGCCGGCATCGCCCTAATCGGCCTCGCCTTCGGCGGGTTCCAGCTGGCGGAGGTGCTCGCCGACGTCCGCCTCCAGCACCGTATCGAAGAGTCCCGCCGGGCCACCCTCACCTCCGTCGCGAGCCTGGGCACCGAGCTGGCCACGGTCGCCACGTTCGGCGTGTACGCGCTGCTCGGCACGAGGGCGGCGCACAGCACGGTGTTCGCGGTGCTCGCGGTTCCGTACCTGGTGACGGCGCTGGCCCTGGCTAGAACCCGGGCTGCCACGGCACGACCGTGAAATCGCCGGTGCCCTTCCTGACCTTCTCGAAGGGCGCCGAGCTCACGCACTTGGGCAGGTCCTTCGGGCCCAAGTCCTCGGTCGTCGCCCAGCTGTAGCCGAGCCGGTCGCGGCGGCCGAGGTCGTGCACCGTGATGCCGACGCGCTTGCCCTTCTCGCCCGGCAGGTCCGTGTCGGTGACCACGCCGGAGACGACGGCCACCTTGCCCCCGGTGACGAGGCAGTCGACCTTCGCCTTCGCCCAGGCCCCCTCGCCGTTCAGATAGTGGCTCCACTCGAAGGTGCCGGTCGCCTTCATCGGGTCGGCCTGGTCCGCGCCGGCGAGGTGCGCGTCGAACGAGAACGTGATGTCGTCCCCGGCCGAGCGGTACAGCTTGGCGGTGCCGGTGAGCGCGGCGGCCTCCCGCTGCCCCGGCGCGTCCGACGCGGTGGCGGTGGCGCCGGTCGCGGCGGTGGCCGCTCCAGCGGTGAGCAGCAGTGCGGAGCCGAGCACGACGATCTTCGTACGGCGCTTCATCGCGGTCCTTTCTGCAGGTCAAGTGGACAGTCCCCACTCTCCCGGCGCCGCGCTCGCACCACATCGCGCCGGAGACGGGACCCCGTCTCAGCCGTCCGGTGGGGGAGACCGGTCGGGTGTGCGCTTCGAGGAGGACCGGGGCTACGGCCGAGGTCGCGCAACGAATCGCCGTCGACGCCCTGGTGCACGCAACGAACCGCTCACCGGCGCGCAACGGCTCCTTCTTGTCCGCCCTGCTCAGCCGCCCGTACCGTCTACGTGGCCCCTACACGGCCCCCTGCCCCCCCCTTCCGCCCGGTGAGGAACACGCATGCGCACCGCCCTGCTCCAGAGCTCCGGCCGCCCCGGCTCCACCGTCGAGAACCTCAAGGTCCTCGACGAGGCCGCGGGCCGGGCCGCCGCCGCGGGCGCCGGGCTGCTGGTCGCGCCGGAGATGTTCCTGACCGGGTACGCGATCGGCGACGACATCGCCCGCCTCGCCGAGCCCGCCGACGGCGACTGCGCGGACGCGATCGCCGAGACCGCGACGAGGCACGGCCTGGCGATCGCCTACGGCTACCCCGAGCGGTCCGGCGACGCCGTCTTCAACTCCGCCCAGCTGATCTCCGCCGACGGCACCCGGCTCGCCAATTACCGCAAGACCCACCTCTTCGGCTGCTTCGAGCGCGACCACTTCACGCCGGGGGACCAGCCGGTCGTCCAGGCCGAGCTCGACGGCCTCCGCGTCGGCATCCTGATCTGCTACGACGTCGAGTTCCCGGAGAACGTCCGCGCCCACGCCCTCGCCGGCACCGACCTGCTCGTCGTGCCGACCGCGCAGATGCACCCGTTCCAGTTCGTCGCCGAGTCGATGATCCCGGTGCGGGCCTTCGAGAACCAGATGTACGTCGCGTACGTCAACCGGGTCGGCCAGGAAGGGGAGTTCGAGTTCGTCGGCCTCTCCACCCTCGCCGGTCCCGACGGGGTCGCGCGCACCCGCGCCGGCCGCCGTGAGGAGCTCGTGCTCGCCGACGTCGACCCCGCCTTCCTCGCCGCCTCCCGCGAGGCGAACCCGTACCTGAAGGACCGCCGCCCCGGCCTCTACGGGTCCCTGATCTGAGCCTCTGCCCCCCGCAGTCCCTGTTTGCGCAAGGAGTCCGTACCCCATGACGTCCACGGTGCCCAACGCCGTCCAGCACGCCGACGAGCAGCAGCCGCCGATCACCATGTTCGGCCCGGACTTCCCGTACGCGTACGACGACTTCCTCGCCCACCCCGCGGGGCTCGGCCAGATACCCGCGACCGAGCACGGCACCGAGGTCGCGGTCATCGGCGGCGGGCTCTCCGGCATCGTGGCCGCGTACGAGCTGATGAAGATGGGCCTCAAGCCGGTCGTGTACGAGGCCGACCAGATCGGCGGGCGACTGCGGACCGTGGGCTTCGACGGCCCGGGCACCGAGGGCCTGACCGCCGAGATGGGCGCGATGCGGTTCCCGCCGTCCTCCACGGCGCTCCAGCACTACATCGACCTGGCCGGTCTGGAGACCCGTCCCTTCCCCAACCCCCTTGCGGAGACGACCCCTTCGACGGTCGTCGACCTCAAGGGCGAGTCGCACTACGCCGAGACGATCGAGGACCTCCCCCAGGTCTACCGGGACGTCGCCGCCGCCTGGAACAAGTGCCTCGACGAGGGCGCCGACTTCTCCGACATGAACCAGGCGATGCGCGAGCGGGACGTGCCGCGCATCCGCGAGATCTGGGCGAAGCTCGTCGAGAAGCTCGACAACCAGACCTTCTACGGCTTCCTCTGCGACTCCGAGGCCTTCAAGTCCTTCCGCCACCGCGAGATCTTCGGCCAGGTCGGCTTCGGCACCGGCGGCTGGGACACCGACTTCCCGAACTCCATCCTGGAGATCCTGCGCGTCGTCTACACCGAGGCCGACGACCACCACCGCGGCATCGTCGGCGGCTCTCAGCAGCTGCCGCTGCGCCTGTGGGAGCGCGAGCCGGAGAAGATCGTCCACTGGGCCTACGGGACGTCGCTGGCGAAGCTGCACGAGAACGGCGCGCCCCGCCCGGCCGTGACCCGGCTGCACCGCACCGCGGGCAACCGCATCACCGTGACCGACGCGAACGGCGACATCCGTACCTACCAGGCGGCCGTCTTCACCGCCCAGTCCTGGATGCTGCTGTCGAAGATCGCCTGCGACGACTCGCTCTTCCCGATCGACCACTGGACGGCCATCGAGCGGACCCACTACATGGAGTCCAGCAAGCTCTTCGTGCCCGTCGACCGGCCGTTCTGGCTGGACAAGGATGAGCAGACGGGCCGGGACGTCATGTCGATGACGCTCACCGACCGGATGACCCGCGGGACCTACCTGCTGGACGACGGTCCGGACAAGCCGGCCGTCATCTGCCTGTCTTACACCTGGTGCGACGACAGCCTGAAGTGGCTGCCGCTGTCCGCGAACGAGCGGATGGAGGTCATGCTGAAGTCGCTCGGCGAGATCTACCCGAAGGTCGACATCCGGAAGCACATCATCGGCAACCCGGTGACGGTGTCGTGGGAGAACGAGCCGTACTTCATGGGCGCGTTCAAGGCCAACCTGCCCGGCCACTACCGCTACCAGCGGCGCCTGTTCACGCACTTCATGCAGGACCGGCTGGCCGAGGACAAGCGGGGCATCTTCCTCGCCGGTGACGACATCTCCTGGACGGCCGGCTGGGCCGAGGGCGCGATCCAGACCGCGCTGAACGCGGTCTGGGGCGTCATGCACCACTTCGGCGGGGCGACCGACCCGAGCAACCCGGGGCCCGGCGACGTGTACGACGAGATCGCGCCGGTCGAGCTGCCCGAGGACTGAGCGGCCGAGCCCGCAGGCGAGGATCAGATCCCGGCTGCCCGCGCCTTCTCGTACACCTCCGCGGCGACGTCCTTGAGTTCCTGGGCGTCGCGCACGGTGCTCTGGAGGTCGACGAAGATCTCGTCCAGGCCGACCTCGGCGTACGCGGCCAGGTCCTCGACGATCTGGTCCACGCTGCCGTGGAAGGGCTGGCGGTCGGAGCCCTCGTATCCCTGGGCGGAATAGCGCGCGTTGGTGCGCACGACTGTCTGGATCGGTTCCGTGCGTCCCCGCTCGGCGGCCAGGTCCTGCAGCTCCTGCCACTGCGTGGCCAGCGACTCGGCGCTCATGGCGACGGGCATCCATCCGTCGGCGTGGTCCACGAGCCGGCGCTGCGCCTTGCGGGTGGCGGCGGCGAGCAGGATCGGCAGGGGCCGGGCGGGCTTGGGGCCGACCACGGCGGGGGCGATCTTCGTGATCCGGCCGTCGTACGACACCGGGTCCGGCCCCCACACCGCGCGGCAGACCTCGATCACCTCGTCGAGGACCTGGCCGCGCTCCTCGAAGGGACGGACGGAGGCGGCCGCGTACTCGTCGTGCGACCAGCCGGTGCCGAGGCCCGCGACGACCCGGCCGCCGCTGGCCGCGTCCAGAGTGGCGAGCGACTTGGCCAGCTGGAAGGGCACGTGCAGCGGGGCCACCAGCACGCTGGTGCCGAGCCGGGCCCGCTCGGTGGCCGAGGCTGCAAGCGTCAGCGTGACCAGCGGGTCGGCGACCCCGCGGTAGTCGTCCGGCCAGGGCAGGCCCTCGATGCCGTACAGGCCCTGGGTGGCGGGCTCGGGGAACAGGGCCCGCTCGTACACCCACAGACTCTCGTAGCCGACCGCCTCGGCGGCCCGTGCCACGTCCGGCACGTCCCTGCCGAGGTCGTACTGCCTGTTCTGGGGGAGTGCGAGTCCGAGCCGAGTCGCCATGCCTGTGCTCCTTTGCAAAAGGTCCAGTCATGTCGAACGTACAACGTTCATCTACGAGTTGAGGCCCCTCGGCACAGGAGTGGCCGGATCAGTCCGGCAGTGGCGTGAGCAGCATGCGTCCCGCGAACCCCACCGCCCCGTCCAGCCGCTCGGTGAACTCCTCGGCGACGTCCGGCAGTCGGCGCAGGGCCCACAGGGCACGGGCCGCCGACCAGGTGGCGTCCCGGGCCCGCTCCAGGCTCCAGGAGCCGAGCAGATGGGTGAGCGGGTCGGCGATCTGGAGCAGGTCGGGACCCGGCATCAGATCTTCGCGGATGCGCTCCTCCAGCGAGACGAGGAGATCACCCACGCGATCGAACTCGTCCTCCAGCTCGGCGGGTGCGCAGTCGAGGCTACGACAGGCGTCCACCACGGCGAGCGCCAGGTCGTGCCCGATGTGCGCGTTGATGCCCGCGAGCGCGAACTGCAGCGGTCGTACGCCGGGATGGCGGCGCATCTGGAACAGGGGCCGCCAGCAGGCGGGTGGGCGCCCCTCGTCCTCGGCCGTGCGCACCGCCGCGAGATACCGCTGCGCGAACCGCACGTCCAGCGTGATCACGGCCCGCGCGTCCGGGAACCGGCCGCCGTCGATGTGCCGGTCGACCGCCTGCGTGACGCTGAGGTAGACGCGGTTGAAGACCGCGACTCCGTCGGCTTGGGGCAGGGTCGCATCGAGGGCGCGCATACGGGAGATGACCGCGTCCACGGCTGTGGTGAATTGTTCGCATTGCGCCATGGGGGCAGAGTCCCAGCTTTAGGCTGGCGGAAGTGTCGGCGGGCCCGGCGCTTCCCCAGAACGGGGGAACGCGCTCGCTGTGGGGGAGGGGGAGCGGGACGGTGCCAGGCTTACGTGCCCAGCGACTGGCCGCACGCAGGTCCGAGCGCAGGAGGGCGGCCCGGCGCCATGCCATGGTCGTGGCCGCCTCCGTCGTGGTCGCCGTCGGTACCGCGACCGGCATGATCTCCGCGCTCGACGGCAGTCGGGGCTCCGACGAGGCCGGGCCGCCCGAGACGACGCGCTCACCGAGCCTTCAGTCCCTGCCGCTCGTGCCCTCGCCCTCCCCGTCGGCCACCAAGTCCCCTTCGCCGACGCCTGCTTCACCGACTCCGCGGGTGAAGGCCGGCCCTACGAGCCCCACGCCCTCGCCGACCAGGACCGAGCGGAAGCAGCAGCCGGCCGTGGTGTCCGCCCGCCTCTACCGGCACCCCGACTCCCAGGTCCTCGAGTGGGTCCGCGACAACGCCGGCGACCCGCGCCACGCCGTCATAGAGTCCCGCATCGCCGCCCAGCCGGCCGCGGTGTGGTTCGCCGACTTCGCGCCGGACACCGTCACCGCCCGGGTCCGCGCGGTCACTTCGGGCGGGTCGGCGCTGGGGCGGGTGCCGGTGGTCGTGCCGTATGCGATACCGGACCGCGACTGCGGCGGCTACTCCGAGGGCGGGGCGCCCGACCTCGACGCCTACGACGCCTGGATCGACAGGTTCGCCGCGGGGCTGGGCTCCGGCGACGTCATCGTGATCCTGGAGCCCGACTCCATCGCCCAGTCCGAGTGCCTCTCCGCCGGGGAACGCGCCGACCGCTTCGCCTCGTTGGCCCGCGCGGGCCGCGCCTTCAAGGCCGCGAACCCGAAGGCACGCGTCTACTACGACGCCGGGCACTCCGGCTGGAACGCGCCCGCGAAGCAGGCGGAGCGGCTGAAGCAGGCCGGCGCCGCCTCGGCCGCGTCCTCCGACGGCATCTTCAGCAACGTCTCCAACTTCCACGCCACGACCGACGAGATCGCCTACGACCGGCAGGTCCTCGACGCCCTCGGCGGCCCGGCGAGCCTGGGCGTCGTCATCGACACCAGCCGCAACGGCGCCGGGGCCCCGGCCGACGGGGAGTGGTGCGATCCGGCGGGCCGCAAGCTGGGCCGGGCGCCGACGCTCAGCACCGGCGAGGCGCGGATCGACGCCTACCTGTGGGTGAAGCTGCCGGGGGAATCGGACGGGTGCAAGGGGAGCCCGGGGACCTTCACGGCGTCGTACGCCTACGACTTGGCGCGCTGACAGAGCGCGATCTGCGGCGTGTGCCGGACCGGGCCGGCGCGGAACCGGGCCCGGTACTCGCTCGGAGTCGTGGCGAGGCGGCGGCGGAAGGCCCGGATGAGGGTGTCGACGGTGCCGAACCCGCAGCGGGAGGCGACCCGTTCGAGGGTGTCGTCGGTGGTCTCCAGCAGGTTGCCGGCCAGCTCGACCCGGACCGACTCGATGTAGGCGTGCGGGGTCGTGCCGAGTTCGGTCTTGAAGATCCGGGTGAGCTGCCGGTCGCTGACATGCGCGTACGCGGCCAGGTCCGGGACGGTGAGGCGCCGGCCGATGTGGTTCAGGATGTGGTGCCGGAGGTCTTCGATCCGCCGCGTCGTGGACACCTGCTCCAACGGCACGCTGAACTGGGACTGCCCGCCGGGTCGCTTCAGGTACATCACGAGTTGGCGGGCGACGCGCAGCGCGACGGGCTCGCCGAAGTCCTCCGCGACCAGCGCGAGGGACAGGTCCAGGCAGGCGCTGATCCCCGCGCCGGTCCAGACCTCGCCCTCCTCGCGGATGAAGATCGGATCCGGGTCGACCCGCACCGCCGGATGGTCGGCGGCGAGCCGCTGCGCGGTGGACCAGTGCGTGGTGGCGCGCTTGCCGTCGAGGAGCCCCGCGGCGGCGAGGATGTGCGCGCCGACGCACACCGAGGCCACGCGCCGACTGCGGGTGGCCAACGCCTTCACCCGGGCCACCGTGCCGGGCTCGATGACGGGGTGGACGCGGCGCTCGGCGTCGACCTCGACCGAGCCGGGAACCAGCAGTGTGTCGATCGCCCGTGCGCCGACTTCGTCGAACGTGGTGTCGGGCAGGATGCACACGCCGGCCGCCGTCGTCACCGGATCCGGTGTCTCGGCGGCCAGCACGACCTCGTAGCCCACTCGCTCCGTCGTCTCGCGCGGGACGAGGGAGAACACCTCCGGTGGGCCGGTGACGTCGAGGAGGTCGACGCCTTCGAACAGCACGATCACGATCAACCGGTTCACGGTCCCCACCCTGTAGTCCCCGTTTCGCTCACGGACACGGGCGTCGGTTTCTGCAAATAGCGCGTCATTGCCGACACCCCGGTTCACGCCATAGCGTCGCATGTGTGTTCAACAGTCTGTTGAACGACTCTGTTGAACAACTTACTCAAGTCCCCGGAAAAACCCTGGAGAAGACCTGTGGCAAGCAAGACGCTGCGCGAACTCGGTGGCGCCGACACCACCCCCGCGGCCCTCGCGTCCTCGACGCTCATCCTCGTCGACTACCAGAACACCTACACCCGCGGTGCGATGGAACTCGACGGCTGGAAGCCCGCCCTGGAAGCGGCGTCGGACCTGCTGTCCCGTGCCCGCCGGGCCGGTGCCCAGGTCATCCACATCCAGCACGACGGCGGCGAGGGTTCGCCGTACGACATCCGCGCGGAGATCGGCGCGATCCACCCCGGCGTGGCGCCGATCGACGGCGAGGCCGTGGTCGTCAAGCAGGCCCCGGACGCCTTCCACGGGACCGAACTCGGCAAGCTCGTGGACGAGGCCGGGAACGAGACCGTGATCGTCGCCGGGTTCATGACCCACATGTGCATCGCGTACACGTCGGCGTCGGCGGCCCTGCGCGGCAACAAGCCCACCGTGCCGGCGGACGCGTGCGCCACCCGGTCGATCGTGGACGTGTCCGCCGACGAACTGCACCGCAGCGCGCTGGCGGCCATCGCCGACGCGTACGGCGTGGTCGTCGCCTCCGGCAAAGAGCTGGCCTGACATGACGGAGGAAGAGCGCGAGCGGGAGCGGCGGGAGGAGGGGCGACGGGAGGAGGAGCGGCCGGAGGAGCAGAGCCGCGGGCCCCGTCGTGGGTTCCTGAAGGCCGCCGGTGCGGCTGTCGTCGGCGGCGCCGGGGTGTTCGGCGCCACCCGGCTGGGCGCCACCCCCGCGCAGGCGGCGGACGCGGACACGTCGGGCACGACCACGCTGCGCGGGCTCAACGGCCTGGCCGACAAGCCGGCTTCGCTCGCCTCCGCCACTTTGATCATGGTCGACTACCAGAACACCTACACCCGGGGTGTGATGGAACTGACCGGCTGGCAGGCGGCCCTGGACGCCGCGGCGGAGCTGCTGAGCGCGGCCCGCGAGGCGGGCGGGAAGGTCATCCACATCGTCAACGACGGCGGGGAGGGCACCCCGTACGACATCCGCCGGCCGATCGGCGCGATCCACGACAAGGTCAGGCCCGCGAAGGGCGAGCAGACCGTGGTGAAGAAGGCCCCCAACGCCTTCGTGAACACCGACCTCGGCAGGCTCGTCGACCGGGCGGGGAACGAGAACCTGGTCATCGCCGGGTTCATGACGCACATGTGCGTGACGTTCACCGCCGAGGGCGCGTTCCTGCGCGGGAACAAGCCCACTGTGGTCGCCGACGCCTGCGCCACGCGGCCGCTGCCGTCGGTCGGGGGCGGGCTGTCCGCCGAGCAGATCCACCACAGCGCGCTGGCGACGATCGCCGACCTGTACGGCGTCGTCGTTCCCTCCCACACCGCGCTGACGTAACACCTCGCAGTTCTCCCTCTCCGGCGTCCCGCAGCCCCACGCTGTCGGAGAGGGAACTTCCCTTCCTTTCCCTTCACTTCCCTTCCCCTCCTTGCATTGCTCCCCGCGTCCCGGCCCTTCGTGGCTCCCGGCGGGTCAGTTCCCCCCACGCCACCGCTCCCCACGGCGGGAACACCTGACGACCGATTCGTTACGGAGAGCAAGTCATGGCAACACGACGGAAATTCATCGGTGGCGCGGGCGGCATCGGCGCCGCGACGCTCCTGGGCTATACGGCTGCGCAGCCGAACGCGGCATCCGTTCTCGACGCCGCCCCTGCCGCGGACGCGGTGGACGCGGTGGACGCGGTGGACGCCGCGGCCACCCGGACCGCCGCCCGGGACTCCATCCGTGCGGTGAACGCGGCGATGCGCACCAACTACGCGGCGCTGAAGGCCGACCTGGTCAAGAATCTCGGGCCCGTCATCGTGGTGCAGAACGACGCGAAGGGCGGCACGTTCACCCTCATCCACAAGGGCAAGCAGTACGTCGAGCACCCGGTGGCGGAGGAGTTCGAGCTGGCGAAGTCCATCGCCCACGTCCCGCTGGGCATCTACTCCACGCTCGCGGAGTACCTGTCGAACAAGGTCCCGGGCGTCTCCAACGCCGACCGGATCGACGCCCACGACCTCGACATGGTGGCGATGAAGGGTCCCGTCACCGACGCCTGGACGACGCCGCTGCAGGCGTTCGCGGACAAGCTGACCACCGCGAAGAACAACCTTGCCGCGGCGAACCTGCCGCAGGAACTGCACGACTCCTGCGCGAAGATCCTCGACGAGGCGCTGACCTTCATCGCCGACTCCCTGCGCGCCCGCGCCTTCGACATCGCCTCGTTCCAGGTCTTCGCGGGGCGCGTCTACCCGTCGATCCGGGTCAACATGCAGCACGCCGCCGCGGCGCAGATCTCCGGCGTGCAGGGCCTGTGCAGGAAGTGGCGGGCGCAGATCGGTGAGGCCGCCTGGGCGGACCTGTACACCGTGGTGCTGTCGATCTGGACGACGTCGGTGCTGAACCAGGCCGAGATCATCATCAAGCCGATGATGAACCAGAAGAAGGTGGACACCCACCTGATCGACATCCCCACGGCGCAGCTGCCGTCGGACCCCATCGGGGTGGCCCTGGACAACCTGGCGCGGATCGTTCAGGACAACATCGCCGCGGAGTTGGTGTTCGTCTCCGACCTCAAGGTCGCCGACGCCCTGAAGGGCAAGGAGGACCTGCTGTCCGACGAGATCCTGAGGGAACTGGGCACGCCCGTCTCCGGCGGGGCTGCCGGTGCGGCGGCGTTCCGTACGGCGGGCAGGGCGAAGTGTCCGGTCAACCACAGCGTGAGTGTCTGACCGCAACGCATGTCGCAAGCCCGGCGGCCCTCTCCCGGGACCGAGGAGAGGGCCGCCGTCACGTTCATGGGGGAACGCACGTGCATGGGGGGAAACACACGTGAAAACCAGGCTGTGGCTCATCGCCGGCCTGATTCTGCTGACCATCAATCTCCGCGCGGCGATCACGGGGACGACGCCGCTCATCGGGAACGTGCAGGAGGCACTCACCCTTTCCGACACCCAGGTCAGCGTGCTGGCGACGTTGCCGGTCCTGTGCCTGGGCGTCTTCGCCTGGCTCGCACCCCGCCTGGCCCGCCGGTTCGGAACGCACGCCGCCGTGGGCGCCGCCGTCGGGGTTCTGGCGCTCGGCGCCGCTGTGCGGGCGCTTCCGTGGCCGACGGCGCTCTTCGCCGGCACGGTGCTGTCCGGGGCCGGTATCGCCGTCGGGAACGTACTGATGCCCGCGGTCATCAAGGACCACTTCGCCCGGCGGATCGGCCTGTTCACCGGCCTCGCCATGACCCTCATGGCCGTCTCCGGCGCACTCGCTGCCGCGGTCGCGGTGCCGCTGTGCACCGCAGCCGGGTGGCAGCCGGCGCTCGCGGTGTGGGCGCTGCCCGCTGTGCCGGCCGCGGCGGTGTGGTGGCTGCTGGCCGCCCCCGGAGCGCGCGGCAGGCATCGCGGGTCGCAGCCGCCTCCCGCGCCGAGGACGCAAGGGGGATCCGGCGGATCATTGCTGCGCTGCGCGCTGGCCTGGTGGGTGTCGGCGTTCCTCGGGCTGGTGTCGCTGATGTTCTACGTGCTGGTGGCGTGGCTGCCGCAGATCATGCACGCGAGCGGCTACACACGCGGCCAGGCCGGGCTGATGATGTCGGTGATGCTGGCCATCGGCGTCCCGCTGGGGTTCGTCGTCCCCGTCGCCGCCGCCCGCATGCGCGGCCAAAGGCCCCTCGTGGTGGCCGTGATCGTGGCGAAGCTGATCTCGCTCGCGGGCCTGCTGCTGGCCCCCGCTCTCGGCTGGGTGTGGGTGTGCCTGCTCGGCGCGGCGACCGGCGGCGCCTTCCCCCTGGCCATCACGCTGCTCGGGCTGCGCACGGACGGCCCGCGGGCCGCCGCCGACCTCTCGGGGATGGCGCAGACCATCGGCTACCTGCTGGCCGGCCTCGGCCCGCTGGCCATGGGGGTGCTCCACACCGCCACCGGCGGCTGGCGGGTGCCCCTTGCCGCCCTGATCGCTCTGGTGGTGCCGGAGGCGGTCGCCGGACTCCTCGCCGCCCGCCCCGGCCACATACGCCCCGGCGGTCGCGAGGACAACCCACCGAAGCACACCGCTTCGCGCGCCGACGGTCAGCTCGTGCGGCTGTAGCCGAGCCAGGTGCGCGCGGTACTTCAGAAGCGGTACTTCAGGTGGGTGGCGAGGGGCGTGTCGACCACCCTGACCGGTTCGAGGTTCCGGCGCACCGCGCCCGGTCCCTCGAACAGCCGCAGCCCCGCTCCGAGGAGCGCGGGGACCACGTGGAGCTGCAGCTCGTCGATGAGCCCCTCCGCGAGGTACTGCCGCACGGTGCTCGCCCCGCCCGCGATGTCGACGTTCCGGCCCCCGGCGGCAGCCTTCGCCCGGTCGAGGGCGCTGTGGATGCCGTCGGTGACGAAGGTGAAGGTGGTGCCGCCCTCCTTCACCAGGGTCGGCCGGGGGCGGTGGGTGAGGACGAAGACCGGGGTCCGGAACGGCGGGTTGTCGCCCCAGAACTCCTCACCCGTGTCGTACATCATCCGGCCCATGACCACCGCTCCGGTGGCCTCGAACCACTCGCGCATCAGCTCGGAGTCACGGTTCTCCTCCCCGCCGGTCATGCCCTGGCGCTCCCGCCAGCTCGCCAGGTTGTGGATCCACTCGAAGAGCGGCTCGGCGCCGTGGCCTGCCGGGTTGTCGATGGTGACGTCGGTGCCGGCGACGTAGCCGTCGAGGGAGATGGCCATATCCGCGGTTACGGTCCGATGGGGTGCTCCTGAAGTCCTGGGATGTGCTGCCTTCACCCTCACGTCGATCGGGAACCGGCGCATTCGACATCAGGCCTCCGATCGGGCGCCCGCAGTCGCGGCCCTCAGGAGCGCGGCTCGGGAACCGCAGCGTCCGGGCGGCTGACCTTCGGGCGGTCGCGGTCGCCGGCGCGCAGGACGCCCGCGAACACGGCGAGGCCGGACGCCAGGACGGTGACCACGCAGAACGACACCATCAGACTGGTCGCCTGGGCGAGCCCGCCGATCGCGCCGGGGGCGACGAGACCCGAGGTGTACGTGATGGTCGCGACGCCCGCGATGGCCTGAGAGGGGTTGGGGCCGCTGCGGCCCGCCGCCGCGAAGCACAGCGGGACGACCACCGCGATGCCCAGGCCCAGCAGTGCGAACCCGGCCATCGCCACGGCCGGCTGGGCCGACCCGACGACTAGCAGGCCGCCGAGCGTGGCGAGGACGCCGCCGGACCGGACCGTGCGCACGGCTCCGTAGCGGTCCACCACCTTGTCGCCGGCGATCCGGGCCAGCGCCATCGTGAGTGTGAAGCCGGTCGTGCACGCCGCCGCGAGACCGGCCGAGGTCTCCAGCTGGTCCCGCAGATAGACCGCCGACCAGTCCAGACTCGCGCCCTCCGCGAAGACCGCGCAGAACCCGACCGCGCCGATGAGCAGCGCCGACCGTGGCGGCAGGGCGAACCGGGGCGGCGGTTCCTCGTCCTCGGCGGGCTGAAGGTCGAGCACCCACCGGCAGGCCAGGACGCCGAGGAAGGTGAGGGTGGCCGCGGCGAACGCGTGGTGCAGCCGGGCGTCGGTGCCCAGGTGCGCCGCGAGCGTGCCGGCCGCCGAGCCGATCAGGGCGCCCGCGCTCCACATGCCGTGCAGCCCCGACATGATCGACCGGTCCAGGCGGTTCTCGACCTCGACGCCGAGCGCGTTCATCGCCACGTCCGCCATGCCCGCCGTGGCACCGAAGGTGAACAGGGCCAGGCACAGGGTCAGCAGGTTGGGGGCGAGGGAAGGCAGCGCGAGGGCGAGCGTCCACAGGGCGATCAGGCCGCGCAGGGCGTTCCGGGCGCCGAAGCGGTGGCTGATGCTGCCCGCCAGCGGCATCGCCACGGAGGCGCCGAGTGCGGGGAAGGCGAGCGCGAGCCCCAGCTGGCCGGCGCTGACCCCGGCGTGGTCCTGGATCCACGGCACCCGTGTCGCGAACGAGCCGGTGACAGCGCCGTGCACGGCGAAGACGGCGGCCACGGCGTACCGGGCGCGCTTCACCTCGCGCTGTTCGTCGACCACTGCGCTCATTCTGCGGCCCCTCCCTGGTTTTCGGCCCACTGTCGGTTCCGGGCCCTGCGGTCGCCGCGTAAACTATCAGGGACCCTGCCTGATAGATAGCGGATAAACCAGCCGTGGGAGGATCCCGGCATGCCCGCATCCCCGAGCACCGCCCGGGCCATCAACGACCGGCTCGCCCTGCGCCTGCTCCAGCAGGAGGGCCCGTTGACGGCAGGGCAGTTGAAGCAGCTGACCGGCCTGTCCCGGCCGACCGTCGCCGACCTCGTCGAACGCCTCACCGCCGCCGGCCTGATCGCGGTGGTCGGCGAGGCGGGGGAACAGCGGCGCGGGCCGAACGCCAAGCTGTACGGCATCGTCGCCGACCGCGCCCATCTGGCGGCGCTGGACGTCCGTACCGAGGGCGTCTCGGTGGTCGTGTCCGACCTGGTCGGGGCCGTGCTCGCCGAGGCGTCGGTGCCGATCGACGGCGACACGGGGACCGGGCCCGCCGTGGAACAGGCGGTGGCGCTGGTGGAGCGGGTGGTGAAGGAGGCGGGGGCGGACCGGCTCCATACGGTGGGCATCGGCGCCCCGGGCCTGATCGACCCGGCCAGCGGTGAGCTGCGCGACTCCACGGGCCTGCCCGCATGGCACCGCCGGCTGGTCGCGGCACTCCAGGAAAGGTTCCCCGAGGCCCGCTTCAACGTCGAGAACGAGACCAACCTCGCCGCCCTCGCGGAACAGCGCGACGGGGCCGCCCGGGACCGGGACACCTTCGTCCTGCTGTGGCTGGGCCACGGCACCGGCGCGGCCGTGGTCCTCGACGGCGCCCTGCGCCGCGGGGCCTCCGGCGGAACCGGCGAGATCGGCTTCCTGCCGGTGCCGGGGACGCCGGGGCTGCCGTCGGCGGTGGACTGCGAGGGGGGATTCCACTCGCTGGCGGGGTCGACGGCGGTGGCGGAGCTTGCGGGCTCGTACGGCTTGAGCCTCGGGGGCTTCGCTGCACACGAGCCACTGGCGGCGGGGGTTGTCAGAGAAGCCGTGGCATTGGTCGCCGGTACCGACACGCCCGCTGCGTCCGCCGACCGTTTCCTCGATGCCCTCGCCGACCGTCTCGCCATCGGTGTCGCCTCCGTCGTCGCGATCCTCGACCCCGGTTGCGTGGTCCTCGGCGGAGAGGTCGGGCAGGCCGGCGGGGACGTGCTGGCCCGGCGGGTGGAGGAGCGGACGCGGCGGATGTCGCCGTTGGTGACGGTGGTGCGGCCCAGCGGTCTGGGCGGCGGGGCCGTGCTACGCGGAGCGCTGCTCACCGCGCGGGACGCCGCACAGGACGAGCTGTTCGCACCGCCGGACCGGTGACCCGCCCAACCGCCCTTGAGCGGCGGTCCGGGAGCCGACAGGAACTGACCGGCGGGTTCCACGGGCGGCCGCGCCCCGCCGCTTGCCGCCTCCCCGGACCGCGGGAAGGACCCCCACTCAGCCCCCCCACTCGCCCCGTCAGCCCCGCCGCCCCAAATACTCCTCGAACGTCCCCTTGCCCACCGCCCGCGCCGGCGTCAGATGGCCGCCCGAGCGGAACCCCCGGTACGCCTTGCCCCACAGCGGCACGTTCACCACGGCCCGCTTGCGTCCCGTCGCCTTGAGGTACGCGCGGGCCAGTGAGTCGATGGTCCGCACCGCGGGGCCGCCCATGTCCTCGACCCGCCCCGCCGGGGCCGCGAGGGCCAGTTCGGCGAGGCGGTCCGCGACCTCCGCCACCTCCACGGGCTGGTCCTGCACGCCGGCCGGGAGCAGCATGACGGGCGGCTTGGAGAGGATCGCGAACATCCGTACCAGCAGGTCGTGGAACTGCGTCGCCCGCAGCACGGTCCAGCCGAGCCCCGATTCCTCGATCAGCCTCTCCACGGCGAGCTTGGTCCGGTAGTAGCCGAGCGGCACCCGGTCGATGCCGACGATCGAGATGTACACCAGGTGCCCTACGCCCGCCTTGCCCGCCGCCGCGATCAGATGCGCCGCCGCCTCCTGGTCACCCCCGCCCGGCGAGGTCGCGCAGTGCACGATCGTGTCCACGCCCTCCACCGCCGCGTCCAGGCCGGGGCCGCCCTTGCGCAGATCGACGGCGTACGGCTGGGCGTGCCGGCTCAGCACCCGCACCTCGTGCCCGTCCGCGCGCAGCCGCTCGGTGACGAGCCGGCCGAGCGTTCCGGTACCGCCGGTCACCAGGATCGTGGTCATGCTGTTCAGCCCCTTCGGACGCCGGGCGCTCCCGGACGGAGCGCCCCTCGTCAGCTGGGACCGAGTACCCGCGAGAAATGTGACAGCCCGGCGCCCGTACGGCCCTGCGGCGCCCCGCTAGGCCGGTGCCAGCTGCCGGCGTACGAACTCCAGCTTGTCCGGGTTCACCATGGCCCAGGCATGCGCGACCACGCCGTCCCGCAGCTCGAACGCCACCACCGAGAGCAGCGTGTCGCCCGCCCACGAGGCCAGCGCGGTCGAACCGTTGATCTCGATCACCGTGAAGTCCAGGCCGGCCAGGAACGTTCGCGTCGCGCCCACCAGGAAGCGGAACACCTTCTCCCGGCCCTCGATCGGCCGCCGCGCCGCCGAGACCTTGCCGCCGCCGTCGCTCGACCAGACGACGTCGGCCGCCAGCAGCTTCTCGAGCCCGCTGAGGTCGCCGTCGCGGGCCGCCGCGACGAAGGACGTGACGAGCTCCTCGTGCCGCTCGGAAGACGACTCGAACCGCGAGCGTGCCTCACTCACCCGCTGGACCGCCCGCCGGTACAGCTGGCGGCAGTTGGCCTCGGTCAGGTCCAGCACTCCGGCGATCTCCCGGTGGCCGTACGCGAACGCCTCCCGCAGCACATACACGGCCCGCTCGGTCGGCGTGAGCCGCTCCAGCAGCACCAGCATCGCCATGGACACCGCATCGCGCTGCTCGGCGGACTCCAGCGGTCCGAGCGTGCCGTCCGAGGTGACCACGGGCTCCGGCAGCCAGGGTCCGACGTACTGCTCGCGCCGGGCCCTGGCCGAAGTCAGCCGGGTGAGGCAGAGGTTGGTGACGACCTTGGCGAGCCAGGCCGCCGGGTGTTCGATCCGCGCACGGTCGGCGGCACTGAAACGCAGATACGCGTCCTGGACGGTGTCCTCGGCCTCCTCGGCGGAGCCCAGCATCCGATAGGCCAGGCCGAACAGCCGGGGCCGGTGGGTCTCGAACTCGTCGGCGGTCGCGGTCGTCATGCCGTTCACCCTGCCAGAACCGCCGGAAGCGGGACTTGGGAGACCCGGCGGCGGGCAAGGGCCGTCGTCACCGCCGCCGGGCCGTCTGTCGTTCCTGTCCGCGGAAGTTGCGCCGACACTAGAGAGGACTAGACCAGTGAGTCAATAGGTATGGACCAATTCCGAATCGAAGTAGTGTCGAAGAAATCCAGCCACGCACCCTGTGAGGCACCCCACAGCATTCGCCCGCATGGACGCGGATCGGGCGTGGCACACTGGCCCTGTACCAGAAGCAGCGCACTCCGGGGTCGGTGAAAGTCCGAACCGGCGGTTACAGTCCGCGACCCGGTCGCCTCCAGCGGCCGGTTGACCAGGTGAAATTCCTGGACCGACGGTTAAAGTCCGGATGGGAGGCAGTGCGCGGCGGGCGGGCATTCGTGCGCGTCGCCGTACCGGTTCGTCGTTGAGGCGAGCCCTGTCCGGCGTCGCCCCCGGTGTCCCTGCTCGTACATTCTGTCGTCATCGACAGCCCCGGAGTCCGTGCCCCAATGAGGCAGGAGGACCCGGGAAGTGTTCACCGGAATCGTCGAAGAGCTGGGCCAGGTCACGGCCGTCGAGACCCTCGACGACGCCTGTCGCTTCCGACTGCGCGGCCCCGTCGTCACCGACGGCGCGAAGCACGGCGACTCCATCGCCGTCAACGGCGTCTGCCTCACAGTCGTCGACCACGAGGGCGACGAGTTCACCGCGGACGTCATGGCCGAGACCCTGAACCGGTCCAGCCTGGGCGTTCTCACCGTCGGCTCCCGCGTCAACCTCGAGCGGCCCACCGCCGTCGGCGCGCGCCTCGGCGGGCACATCGTGCAGGGGCACGTCGACGGCACCGGACAGGTGCTGGAGCGCAAGCCCTCCGAGAACTGGGAGATCGTCAAGATCTCGCTCCCCGCGGACCTCTCCCGGTACGTCGTCGAGAAGGGCTCCATCACCGTCGACGGCATCAGCCTCACCGTCGTCGACGCCGGACCCGACTACTTCACCGTCAGCCTCATCCCGACCACCCTCGACCTGACCACGCTCGGCCTGAAGCAGCCCGGCGACCCGGTCAACCTCGAGGTCGACGTCATCGCCAAGTACGTCGAGCGGATGCTGGGCGACCGGTTCTCCTCCGAAGGGGCGACGGCCAAGTGAACTCGCTGAACTCCGAGGCGTTCGTCCTGTTCGGCCAGCACATCCTCTGGTCGGACATGATCGGCAACCTCTTCGGCCTGGCCGCCCTCGCCCTCGGCTGGCGCCGGTCCATATGGACCTGGCCCGTGCAGTTCCTGGCCGGCCTGATCCTCTTCGGCGCCTTCTTCGGCCACCTCACCGGCAGCGCGGGCAAGCAGGCGGTCGTCATGGTCGTCGCCCTGTACGGCTGGTGGCAGTGGCAGCGCGGCAAGGGCCGGACGGCGGACGGCCACATCGCCGTACGCTTCGCCACCTGGCGCGAGCGCGGTGCGATGGTCGCGGCGGCGGCCGCCGGCACCGTCGCGGTGGCGCTGCTCTTCAAGGCGTACCCGACCCTGTCCTGGGACCCCTGGCCCGACGCCTACATATTCGTCGGCACCATCGTCGCCATGTACGCCCAGGCACGCGGCATGGTCGAGTTCTGGTTCGCCTGGCTGCTCGTCGACCTGGTCGGCGTGCCCCTGAACTTCGCCAACGGCTACGCCTTCTCCGGCTTCGTCTACGTCATCTACGGCGCACTCGTCCTGTGGGGCATGCGCGACTGGTGGCTGCGCTCCCGCGAGGACGCGCGGCCCGTCCTGGAAGGAGCGCCGGCATGACCACGGCACCGATCCTGTACAGCACCGACGGTTTCGAGGACCTCACCCTCGACCCGATCGAGCGGGCCATCGCCGACATCGCCGCGGGCCGCCCGGTCGTGGTCGTCGACGACGAGGACCGGGAGAACGAAGGCGACCTCGTGGTCGCCGCCGAGCACGCGACCCCCGAGATCGTCGCCTTCATGATGAGCGAGTGCCGCGGCCTGATCTGCGCGCCCATGGAGCCCGAGGAACTGGACCGGCTGGGACTCCAGCAGATGGTCGACGACAACACCGAGTCGATGAAGACCGCGTTCACGGTGTCCGTGGACGCCTCCGCCGCGCACGGTGTGACCACGGGCATCTCGGCCTCCGACCGGGCGACCACGCTTCAGCTCCTGGCGAGCGGCAGCGCGGAGCCGTCGGACCTCGTCCGCCCCGGCCACATCTTCCCGCTGCGCGCCAGGTCCGGCGGCGTCCTCGTGCGCAACGGCCACACCGAGGCGGCTGTCGACCTCGCCCGGCTCGCGGGGCTGCGCCCGGCCGGTGCCATCGTCGAGATCGCCGGCGAGGACGGCGAGATGCTGCGGCTGCCCGAGCTGATCCCGTTCGCCCGCAAGCACGGCCTGACGATCATCTCCATCGAGGACCTGATCGCCTACCGCCGCTCCGCCGAGCCCACCGTCCGCCGTGAGGCCGAGACCCGGCTCCCCACCGCCCACGGCACCTTCACGGCGTACGGCTACCGCTCCACCGTCGACGGCGTCGAGCACGTGGCCCTCGTGCACGGCGAGATCGGCGACGGCGAGGATGTCCTGGTCCGCGTCCACTCCGAGTGCCTCACCGGCGATGTGTTCAGCTCCCTGCGCTGCGACTGCGGCCCCCAGCTGGACGCCTCCCTGCAGCGCATCCAGGCCGAGGGCAGGGGAGTGGTGGTCTACCTGCGCGGACACGAGGGACGCGGCATCGGCCTGCTGTCCAAGCTGCGGGCGTACGAACTCCAGGAGCGCGGCCGCGACACCCTCGACGCCAACCTCGAACTCGGCCTGCCCGCCGACGCCCGCGACTACGGCGCAGGCGCGCAGATCCTGGCGGACCTGTCCATCACCAGCGTCCGCCTGATGACCAACAACCCCGACAAGAGCGACGCCCTCGTCCGGCACGGCATCAAGGTCACCGACCGCGAGCCGATGCCTGTACAGGCGGGCGAGCACAACCTCCGCTACCTGCGCACCAAGCGGGACCGGATGGGACACGACCTGCCCTGGCTGGACACGGCCCCCGTGTCCACCTGCAGCAACCAGTAGCACACCGAGGAGACACAAGAACGTGAGCGGCAAGGGCGCACCGGAGCTGTCCGTACGCAATGTGGGCGACCTTCGGGTCGCGGTCATCGCGGCGCAGTGGCACGAGAAGGTGATGGACGGTCTGGTCAACGGCGCGCTGCGCGCCCTGCACGACCTGGGGATCGACGAGCCGACCCTCCTGCGGGTCCCCGGCAGCTGGGAACTCCCGGTCGTCGCCAAGGTCCTCGCGGGCCGTGGCTACGACGCGATCGTGGCTCTCGGCGTCGTGATCCGCGGCGGCACCCCCCACTTCGAGTTCGTCTGCCAGGGCGTGACCCAGGGCCTGACCCAGGTCTCGGTCGAGACCGGCGTCCCCGTCGGCTTCGGCGTGCTGACCTGCGACACCGAGGAACAGGCCCTGGACCGGGCGGGCATCGAGGGCTCCAACGAGGACAAGGGGCACGAGGCGGTGACGGCGGCCGTGGCCACGGCCGCCACGCTCCGCTCAGTATCTGAACCATGGCGCTGACGCATCCCGGGTGTGGCATAGGCTGAGCGTCACCATGTCCAAGAAGACGTTCGAGGAGCTCTTCACCGAGCTCCAGCACAAGGCCGCAAACGGCGACCCCGCCACTTCCCGCACCGCCGAACTGGTCGGCAAGGGCGTCCATGCCATCGGCAAGAAGGTCGTCGAGGAGGCCGCCGAGGTCTGGATGGCCGCCGAGTACGAGGGCAAGGAGGCGGCAGCCGAGGAGATCTCGCAGCTGCTGTACCACGTCCAGGTGATGATGGTCGCCCGCGGGATCTCCCTGGACGACGTCTACGCCCACCTCTGAGCCGACCCCCGCACACACCGCCGTACGACAACAGAGCAAAGGAAGCCGACCTCATGCTGCGCATCGCCGTCCCCAACAAGGGTTCCCTGTCCGGCCCTGCGGCGGAGATGCTGCATGAGGCCGGTTACCAGCAGCGCCGGGAGTCCAAGGAACTGCGGATCGTCGACCCGGTGAACGAGGTGGAGTTCTTCTACCTCCGCCCCCGGGACATCGCGATCTACGTCTCCTCGGGCCGCCTCGACATCGGCATCACCGGACGCGACCTGCTGATCGACTCCGGCGCCAACGCCGAGGAGATCCTGCCGCTCGGCTTCGCCCGCTCCACCTTCCGCTTCGCCTCCAAGCCGGGCGCGGCGAGGGGCGTCGAGGACCTGACGGGCAAGACGGTCGCCACCTCCTACGAGGGCATCGTCGCCAAGCACCTCGCCGACAGCGGCATCGACGCCGCCGTCGTCCACCTCGACGGTGCCGTCGAGACCGCCATCGAGCTGGGCGTGGCCGAGGTCATCGCGGACGTCGTGGAGACCGGCACCAGCCTGCGCAACGCGGGCCTGGAGGTCTTCGGCGAGCCGATCATGAAGTCCGAGGCCGTCGTCATCCGCCGCACCGGCGCGGACGGCGAGGAGCCCAAGGTGCAGCAGTTCCTGCGCCGCCTCCAGGGCGTCCTGGTCGCCCGGACGTACGTGATGATGGACTACGACTGCCGCGTCGAGCAGCTGGAGAAGGCCGTCGCCCTCACCCCGGGCCTGGAGTCCCCGACCGTCTCCCCGCTGCACAACGAGGGCTGGGTCGCGGTCCGGGCCATGGTTCCGGCCAAGGAGGCCCAGCGCATCATGGACGACCTGTACGACATCGGCGCCCGGGCCATCCTGACCACGGCCATCCACGCCTGCCGCCTCTGACCCGAGGGGCCTTACACCGATGTCCTCCGAACTGCCCACCCTGCCCGTCACGTTCCGGCCGGGCCGCACCCGGGCCGTCCTGCTCACCGCCGGCATCGCGATCTTCGTCGTCATCACGGCGGTCGCGCTGCTGCTGGAGAAGCTCGGCCCGGGCGAACGCCTCAGCTTCATCCTCACCGGCGCGCTCATGTTCGGCGTGCTGGCCAGGCTGGCGCGCGTCAAGGTCGTCGCCGAGGAGACCGGCGTCACTGTGGTGAACATCGCCGGCAGACGCCGTCTGGAGTGGGCCGAGATCGTCCAGGTGAACCTCCGCCCGGGTGATCCCTGGGTCTTCCTCAACCTCAGCGACGGCACCAGCCTGCCCGCGCTCGGCATCCAGCCGGGCATCGCCAAGCAGCGTGCCATCGCCGACGCGCGCGCTCTGCGGGCGCTCGCCGAGGCCCGCGCGATCAAGGACCCCGAGGACCATCAGGGCTGACTCCGGGACGTTCACCCTGCCGTAAATCCCCATGTCTTGATTAATCTGTTGGCGGAGGCGTTTTCTGGCGCCTCCGTCTCTGATGTTCCATCCGGACTTCAGAGGCCCCCTGCTACCCGAGGAGTGATTCCCTCCAGCGATGGACGGATCGTCCTGTAGTACCTGCGCCGCCCCCTCCCGACATACCGGGGCGGCGGCATCATGAGCGTCCCCTTGCTGCTTCTGGCAGCCGCGTTCCTCCTGATCCTTGCCAACGGCTTCTTCGTGGCCGCCGAGTTCGGCCTGGTCACGGTCGAGGCCACGGACGCCGAGAAGGCCGCGGCCGAGGGCGACCGACGGGCCCACCGGGTCGTCGAGTCGCTGAAGGAGCTGTCCTTCCAGCTCTCCGGCACCCAGCTCGGCATCACCATCACCTCCCTCGTCGTCGGCATGCTCGCCGAACCGGCGCTCGCGGAGCTGCTGGGCGGCCCCTTCACCGCGATCGGCATCCCCGAGGGCGCGGTGTCCGGGGTGGCCGTGGTCGTCGGCATGCTGCTGACCTCGGCCGTGCAGATGGTGATCGGCGAGCTCGTGCCCAAGAACTGGGCGGTGTCCCGGCCGATGCAGGTCGCGCGCTTCGTCGCCGGCCCGCAGCACGTCTTCGCGCGCCTGTTCCGGCCGGTGATCGCCGGGCTGAACTCCGTCGCCAACCGGCTCGTGCGCGCACTGGGCATCGAGCCCACCGCGGAGCTGGCCTCCGCCCGCACCCCTGGTGAACTCGTCTCCCTGGCTCGCCACTCCGCCCAGGCCGGCGCGCTGGAACAGGACACCGCGGATCTCTTCGTACGGACCCTGTCCCTCGGCGAGCTCACCGCGCAGCACGTGATGACGCCGCGCGTGAAGGTCAGCGCGCTGCAGTCGTCGGCGACCGCCGAGGACGTGGTGAACCTGACCCGCGCCACGGGCCTGTCCCGCTTCCCGGTCTACCGGGAGAAGATCGACGAGATCGTCGGCATGGTCCATCTGAAGGACGCGCTGGCGGTCCGTTCGAGTGATCGTCTGCGCACCCCGGTCGGCCGCATCGCCCGCCCGGCGCTGCTCGTCCCCGAGACCCTGCCGGTCCAGCCCCTCCTCGCCCAGCTGCGCAGCGAGCAGCCCATCGCGGTCGTCGTCGACGAGTACGGCGGCACGGCCGGCGTGGTCACGCTGGAGGACATCGTCGAGGAGATCGTCGGCGAGGTCCGCGACGAACACGACGGCCAGGACCTGCCCGAACTGGCCGCCGCCCCGCCGGAGGACGGCCGCCCCGCCTGGGACGCGGACGGCAGCTGCCGCGTCGACATCCTCCAGCGCATAGGACTCGACGTGCCCGAGGGGCCGTACGAGACCGTCGCCGGACTCGTCGCCGATCTGCTCGGGCGCATCCCGGCCGTCGGCGACAAGGCGGAACTGCCGGGCTGGCGGCTGTCGGTGCGCCGGGTCGGCCACTACCGGGCCGAACGGGTCCGGCTGGTCAGGACCGGCGCCGTGGTGGAGGTCGCCCGATGAGCGTGCTCCAGCTCCTCTTCGCCGCGCTGCTCGTGCTCGCCAACGGGTTCTTCGTCGGCGCCGAGTTCGCCCTCGTCTCGGTCCGCCGCAGCCAGATCGAACCGCTGGGCACGGCGCGCGCCCGCCAGGTGCTGTACGGCCTGGAGCGGCTGCCGCAGATGATGGCGGCGGCCCAGTTCGGCATCACGGTCTGCTCGCTGACGCTAGGCGCGGTCGCCGAGCCGACGGTGGCTCATCTGCTTGAACCGGTGTTCGAGTGGGTCCATATGCCGCACGGCCTGATCCATCCGCTGACCTATGTCATCGCGCTCGCCGCGGTGGTCTTCTTCCATCTGGTCATCGGCGAGATGCTGCCGAAGAACCTGGCGATGGCGGCGCCGGAGAAGGTCGCGCTGTGGCTCAGCCCGGGCCTGGTCTGGTTCGCCCGCTTCTGCAGGCCGATCACCGTGGCCCTCGGCGCGGTCGCCCAGGCCATCCTGCGGCTCTTCCGGGTCGAGCCGAAGGACGAGGTCGAGGCGGTGTTCACCAGCGAACAGCTCAACCGCCTCGTCGAGGACTCCGGCCAGGCCGGCCTGCTCGACCCCGAGGAGCAGGAACGTTTGGAGGACGCGCTGGAACTGGGCTCCCGCCCCGTGACGGACGTGCTCCTCAAGCGCGAGTCCCTCGTCACGGTCAGCCCGTCGGTCACCCCCGGGCAGATCGTCGCGCTCACCGCCCGCACGGGGTACTCCCGTTTCCCGGTGGCGGCGGAGACCGGCGCCTTCATGGGCTATCTGCACGTGAAGGACGTACTGGATCTGGAGCAGTCGGAACGGGCGGTGCCGCAGCACGTGTGGCGCCCGATGACGACACTGCGCTCGGAACTGCCGCTGGACGACGCCCTGACGGTGATGCGCCGCGCCGCGACCCATCTGGCCCAGGTGGCCGACGCGTCCGGCAAGGTGCTCGGCCTCGTCGCGCTGGAGGACGTACTGGAGCTGCTGGTCGGCGAGGTACGGGATCCGGCACACCGGGAGCTGCCGGAGGTACGGGTCACGGGACCGCGGGTGAGCAGCGGGGAGCCGGAGGAGGCCCTGGCGGGCTGAGCGCGCCGCCGCGCCTGCGGGCAGTCGTGCCGCCGGGGTAGCACCCACCCGGCGGCATGTGCGCGCCACGCAATCCGCGGGCACCGCCCAACGGCACCGGGCACTGCCCGACGTCCGTCACATCGCCGACGGATCCTGCGGCCCCCGCCCCGACAGCACTTCCCCGTACGCCTGCATCAGATCCGGCAACCGGAGCGTCGACAGGTCGTCCCTCGTCAGCGCCCCCGGATAAGTCGTCAACCGCAGATCCCGGTACGCACAGCTCTTCTCGTACAGCGTCCGCAGGAACCGCCCGTTGCCCAACTCGTCGATCCAGCCCTGGTCGACCACGTGCCCGGCGATGGACCGCAGCTCGTCCAGCGCCTCCTCGTCCCACACGTCCCCGTTGTCCCCGGCGAGCACCTCGCCGATCGAGGTGAGTTCGAGGGGCCGGTAGGACGGGAAGTCGACGCGGGTCGTGAAACGGGACGACAGGCCCGGATTGGCGGCCAGCAGACGGTCCATGCCCTCCGGATAGCCTGCCAGGATCACCACCAGGTGGTCCCGGTTGTCCTCGGCCCGCTTCAGCAGCACCTGGAGGGCCTCGTCGCCGTAGGCGTCGCCCTTGCCGTAGCCGGAGTTGGAGAGGGAGTACGCCTCGTCCACGAACAGGACACCGCCGAGCGCGGAGTCGATGAGCTCGTTGGCCTTCACGGCCGTCTGGCCCAGATACTCGCCGACCAGATCGGCTCGCTGGGCCTCCACCAGATGGTCGCCGCCGAGGAGGCCGAGCGCGTAGAAGACGCGGCCGAGGATGCGGGCGACCGTGGTCTTGCCGGTGCCGGAGGGGCCGGAGAAGACGAAGTGCCGTTTGGGCGGCTGCACCGGCAGGCCCTGCCCGGTGCGCAGCCGGGCCATGTTCAGCTGCGCGGACAGCGCCTTGACCTGGCGTTTGACGGGCTCCAGCCCCACCATGCGCTCGAGCTCGGCGAGCGCCTCCTCGAGTAACCCGGGGTCGGTGGGCCCGGCGGGCAGTGACTGCTGCGGAACGGCCGTCTTCTCGCGCACCGCCGGATCGACCACCGACGGCAGCGGAGCGGGCGGCAGGTCGGGGTCCGGCAGCCTCAGGTCCCGTCCCTCGATGCCGAAGAGCGGGTCGAGCCCATCGGGACCGTCGGCCACGTCCTGGCCCACCCCGGTGAGCGTGATCGCCGCGAGGTCGGCGGTGTCGTCGTAGCCGTCGCCCTCGGCGATCGCCGCGAGCCGGGCCGAGGTGTCCATGAAGGCGGGGTCGACGCGGTGCACGGCACGGTAGAGCGGGAGGGCGGCCGCGGACCGGCCCGTGCCCTCATGCGCCCGGGCCAGCCAGTACCGCAGCTCCTTGCGCTGCGGCTGCTCGCTGCGGCAGCGCATCAGCGCGGCCGACAACAGCGGCTCGGCCTGCCCGTACGTCTCCAGCCGTACCCGCGCCATCCCGCCGAACAGGCCGGCCTCGATGCCGAGCAGCTGGTCGTCGAGCAGCGGGTCGGTGTGCCGGACGAGCTGCTCCCAGTCCTTGACGAGGTAGGCGCGGCAGGCGTGCAGGAAGCGGACCTGGTGGTCGGTGTCCACGGGCGGGAGCCCGGCCAGCGCGCGGTCCAGCTCAGGGACGTGCCGGCCGTCCAGCCAGTGCGAGGCGTGGGCCAGCAGCAGGTCGCGCGGGCTCTCCAGCACCGGCTGCACCCACCAGCCCAGCCAGTACCAGGAGTTGAGCGTCCGCCGGTGCCGGGTGCGCTGTTCCCCGAAGCGCTCCCGGTGCCGGAACATGCGCAGCAGCGCGGTCGTCGTGTCGACGCGCAGCGCGTGCAGCCCGAGCCAGCCGTCGGCCATCCCGGGATCGATCCGCACCGCGGTACGGAACTCCTCCTCCGCCTGCGGATACGCCCCCATCGTGTAGGCGTCCACGCCTCGCAGCCAAGCGAGGTCGGCCGGGGCCTCGGGGCCCTGCGTGCCGAAGTCCATCACGTCCCCCCACAAACCGTGCCCCCGTCGGTTGGCGACCGGTCGCGCGTCGACCGCCTTGATCGAACCGCCGTACCGCGGACCGGAGTTGCAACGGTGCGCAGAGCAGCCGTAGGGCGCACCGAGGGCATCGTACCTGCGAGGGTGTGGCCCGCCCCAGGGTGCCGCACGGGCCGTTTGGCGAGGTGGGAGCAGATCGGGCCCACCGCGCTCGGTGACCGAGGGTGAGCGAATCGCGCCTCTCGGCGCCCGGGAAAGGGAGTGAGGGCAGAACGAAGCCCCCGATCACGGGGGAACAACCGGGGGCTTCGCGTGTGTGGGCGGCTTCGAATAGCCGCACATTGAGAACGTAAGACCTGTACGGGCCCCGGGTCAAGCCGAGTTGAAGCACTCCGAGAACTTCTCCCGCAAGGCTCTTCACAAGTTCAGCACATTGCCGATGGCCCGTCACCGTGCGTGACGGCCTGGTCCGGTCCAACGGTCCCGGCAGGCCCAGGAACCACTTCATATCCCTTGCTGCACTGCCGAACCAGAAGATCGGCGAACGGCCGGGACGGGTCGTCTGCGAAGTGCTCGCGCTCCGCCCTGACCCACCCGTCCCAGAACTCCCGCTGCTCCTCCCCGTCCCGCGAGCGCCCCCGCGTCCACGATTCCTCGTGCGTCAGCTCCATCCACAGCAGCCGGGCGAGATGCGGGCGCAGGGCGCGCCGGCCGGCGCCGACCCCCTCGATGACGATCACCGGGGCGGGCGGCAGGGCGAGGGGCGCTGCGAAGCGGCGGGCCCGCCAGTCGTACGGGGCGTAGTGGGCGGTCTCGGCGTGTGCGAGCGGTTCGATCACCTGGGTCAGCAGGCGCTCGGTCCACTCGAACAGCTCGTCGTGGCTGGCGATGTCGTCGAGATGCAGCACCGGGGCTTCGCCCAGCGCGCGGGCCAACTGCCCGGCGAACGTGGACTTTCCGGAGCCGGCGTGCCCGTCCACGCCGATGAGGCGGACCGGGCCGCAGGACGGGGGGAGGCGGCGGAGCCGCGTGGCGAGGTCTTGAATCGTTTTTCCCGGAGTGCGGCGAGGGTGGGCATATTTCGTTGGAACATTCTAGTAGGGGTGAAAGCGGGTGGTGGGGCGGGATGTGGGGCCGGATTAGAAAAGGTGTCGCTTTGAACTAGATGTCGGACGCCCGCAATGCCGCCGAAAAACCCCGGCCGCCACAGCGAAATGTGCGTTCCGGTTGAGTCCCGTGCTGAGTAAGGTGCCTGGTGTGCAACTGTGAGGTGCCGTAACGGGGGATGGGCTGGGACAGATGGCCGCGGGGTTATTCGAAGGGCAGTATGTGTGGCATCCGGCAGCCGACGACCGCTTGCTTGCGAGCGTATGCGTCGATGTGCGCGCCGGCCGTTATCTGAGCGCCCGTGACGCGCTGGCGGAAACCCATGGCGACTTCGGTCTGCGCGCCCACCGCTCTCTCGTGCTCGCCTCCGAGGCCGCCGACTCCGACCTCGTCGAGCGCTGGCTGGCCGAGGAGCCCGGTCCCGAGGCGGCGCTGCTGTGGGCGCGGGTGGCCGTGCTGCGGGCGCTGCGCGCGGCCGACGCGCGTGACTCCCGGGCCGAGGCGCTGGAGCGGATAGCGCTGGCCGCCTGCGAGCGGGCCGCGACGGCGGACCCCGCCGATCCCACGCCCTGGGTGGCCAAGCTGGCGATGGCCCGGCTGCACCGGCTGCGCGACCAGGCGCCGCACGGGCTGCTCACGGCACCGCCCGGGCCCTGGCGCCTGTTCGCCCACGTCCTCTCGCTCGACCCCTGGCACCGCGAGGCCCACCACCGCTTCCTGGCCTGCTTCTTCACCCGGCACGGCGGCTCCGTGACCGCCGCCTGGGACGTCGCCGCCTTCCTCGGCCAGCGCGCGCCCGCCGACTCGCCGCTGCGCCTGCTCCCACTGGTCGCTCTCGTGGCGAGCTACGACCCGACCCAACTGCTCGCCGACCGCGTCTGGGAGCAGCCGCAGTGGCGCTCGACCGCGCTGGCGATCCACCAGAACTGGCTTCCGACGGTGGCCGAATACCGCTTCACGCCGGTCCTCGACCTGGCCTACCTCGCCCACGCACTGGTCATGGCCCGGCGTGCGGAGGAGGCCCGCGCCGTCTTCGCGGCGATGGGGCCGTACGCCTCCCGGATGCCCTGGTCCGTCTTCGGCGACCCGGCCGGGCAGCTCTCCCGGGCGCGCCGCGCCTGCGGTCTGCCCGTGCCGGGTGCCTGACGGACCGCAACCCCCCACCAAGAGAAAGGTCCGACCCGTGTCAGAAGGGATATCGCCGCCGCGTGCCAAAGCGCGCGGGGGAGCGGTTCCGATCGCGCTCGACGACGACGCGACGCTGCATGCGATGGGTTATCCGAGAAAACTCACGCGGCGCTTTCAGGCGTTCGACAATTTCGCCATCTCGTTCACCATCATCAATATCATCTCGGGTATCTTCTCGGGGTTCGGATTCGGTCTGAACGCGGGTGGTCCGAGCATTCTCGTCTTCGGCTGGATCGGCGTCTCCGTCATGGTGCTCTTCGTGGGAGCAGCGATGGCGGAAGTCGCCTCGGCCTATCCGACGAGCGGCGCGCTGTATTTCTCCGCCGGAAAGCTCGCCAAACGGCACAAGGGCGCGTGGTCCTGGTACACGGGCTGGCTGAACTTCGTGGGCCAGGTCGGCGGCACGGCCGCCACCGGGTACGCCGCCGCCACCTTCCTCCAGGCCTTCATCGCCCTGCAGTGGCCCTCGTACGAGCCGACGCCGCACCGGACGCTGCTGATCACGGCCCTGATCATCGTGCTCCAGGGGCTCGCCAACACCTACACCGTGCACCTGGTGGCCGTACTGAACCGGATCTCCGTGTGGTGGCTGCTGAGCGGACTCGTGGTTATCGTGACCGCCCTGATCGTCATGCCCGAACATCATCAGTCGGCCTCGTTCGTCACGCATTTCGCGAACAACACCGGTTTCACGAGCGGGCTTTACGGCGGGATGCTCGGTCTGCTGGTCACCAGCTGGACCTTCACCGGCTTCGACGGCAGCTTCCACATGTCCGAGGAAACGGTCCGGGCGACGGTCAACGCGCCGAAGGGGATCACGCGGGCGATCGGATACTCCGCGATCGCGGGACTGCTGCTGATGCTCGCATTGGTCTATAGCATTCGTGACTACGACCGTGTGGCGAGCGCCGACGCGCCTCCCGTGCAGATCCTGATCGACGGGCTCGGAGCGGGGACCGCCAAGGTGGTGCTGCTGATCGTCATCGGCGCGATGCTCTTCTGCGGGCTCGCCAACCTCACCAGCAACACCCGGCAGATCTTCGCCTTCTCCCGGGACGGCGCGATGCCCGGCTCCCGCTGGTGGCACTCGGTCTCGCCGCGCACGCGCACCCCCGTCAAGGCGGTGTGGCTGGCGGTGGCCTGCTCGCTGGCGCTGGTGCTGCCCGGCTGGTGGTCGCACACGGCGTTCACCGCCATCGTCAGCGTCAACGTCGTCGGGCTCTTCCTCGCGTACGCCGTCCCGATCCTGCTCCGGCTGCGCCTGGGTGACGAGTTCCAGCCAGGGCCCTGGCACCTGGGCCGGTGGGGACGGCCGGTCGGGGTCGTCGCGGTGACCTGGATCCTGTTCAGCAGTGTCCTGTTCATGCTGCCGCAGGCCTCGCCGCTGACCGCCCACTCCTTCAACTACGCGCCGATCGCACTGGGCGTGGTCCTGGCCGTGGCCGCGGTGTGGTGGTTCGCCGCCGCCCGCCGCCGCTTCCACGGCCCGGTCAGTTACGGCCGCCCGGATGAGGTCGCGGCCATGGACCTCGTCTGACGAGGCGTCACCGGGAGGGCCGTCATGGTCTCGGCGTACACCGTCGCGGCGGCGTACGCCGAGACCCCGGCTCGCTCATCCCCCCTCGTTCGTACGGTGGTTGGGCGGCATCGGGGCTCGGGCGGCCGCCCCAGGCCATGCCAGTGGTCGACACCAATATTCGTAGGCGCGCCAAGGACGCAAGTGCTGGCAGACGCTGCCGCCCGCGGCCATAGTGGGCGGACAGCCGTGCACTGGACCCGCCCGACTCGGACACCTGGGGGTCTTCCGCCCATGAGCAGAGCCGAACAGCCGTCCCGCAGAACCGTCCTGGTCGCCGCGGTCGCCGCAGCCGTCGCCGGCGGCGGCAGCGCGGGCCCGGCGGTCGCCGCCGACACCAGCGCCGAGGGCGCGGACACCGTGCAGGCCCCGGCCCGCACAGTCGACAACCGTGCCTGGATCACGTACGCCGACTGGCGCGGCGGCGCCGCCCAGGGCACGCGTGCCGTCGCGGGCGCCCGCCCCGGCATCGTGATCGCCACGCCCGCCGGCACCACCGACTACACCGACCCGCACACCGGCAGGAGCGCCCGCTGGGAGTACGCGACCTGGACCTCGCCCGCCCACCAGCTCTCCGTCCCCGCCACCGAGGCGATCGCCTCCTGGAACGCGCACACCCCCGCCGGCACCTGGCTCCAGATCGAGCTGCAGGGGACGTACTCCGACGGCACCGCGACCCCCTGGTACGTGCTGGGCCGCTGGGCCGCCGGTGACCAGGACATCCGCCGGACCTCGGTGGACGACCAGAGCGACGGCAAGAGCAGCGTCTGGACGGACACGTTCGCCATCGACGACCCGGCCACGGGGCTGCGCCTCACCTCGTACCGGCTGCGGCTGACCCTCTACCGCAAGCCCGGCACGAAGCTCACGCCCACCGTCTGGCGGGTCGGCGCGATGGGCTCCGACGTCCCCGACCGCTTCGCCGTCCCGGCCTCCGCCCCCGGCCTCGCCCACGAGCTGACCGTCCCGCGCTACTCGCAGGAGATCCATGTCGGCCAGTACCCGGAGTACGACAACGGCGGCGAGGCCTGGTGCAGCCCCACCTCCTCGCAGATGATCGTCGAGTACTGGGGCGGCCGGCTCACCGCGGAGCAGCTGGCCTGGGTCGACCCGGCGTACGCCGACCCGCAGGTCTGCCACGCGGCCCGGTTCACCTTCGACTACCAGTACGACGGCTGCGGGAACTGGCCGTTCAACGCCGCCTACGCGGCCACGTTCAAGGGCCTCCAGGGCGTGGTCACCCGGCTCGGCTCGCTCACCGACCTGGCGACGCTGATCGCGGCCGGCATCCCGGCCATCACGTCCCAGTCCTTCCTGGAGGGGGAGCTGACCGGGGCGGGGTACGGCACCGCCGGGCATCTGATGACCGTCATCGGCTTCACCGCCGACGGCGACGTGATCGCCAACGACCCGAACTCAGCGAGCAACGAGGCGGTGCGGCGCGTCTACAAGCGGCGCGAATGGGAGAACATCTGGCTGCGGACCAAGCGCTACGACGCCAGCGGCAAGGTGGTCTCCGGCACGGGTGGCGTCTGTTACCTCTACTTCCCGGCGTCTGCGACCCAGCGCCAGCGCGCCGCGCTCGCGGCGGTGGGCGTGCGCTGAGCCGCCGGGCGCAGACGCACGGAAGGGCCCTGGGAAACCGGGGCCTTTGCCGTGTGAGCAACGTCTCTGCCGCAAAAGCCGTCGCCGGTGGCAAGGTGGGCATATGACCGCGCACTCAGCCACCGCCGCCCGCGTCCGCACCGGCGGCCCCAAGGGAGACGGGCCGAAGCTCGTCGAGCACATCATGGGCTGGACCCTCGTGGTGGTCGTCGCGATGCTCGTCACCCAGCTCGGCCTGCTGTGACCTGACGCACACTGGGCGCTTTGATCGGACATATGCCGACCCCGCTGTCGAGCGGTTCCATCAAAGTCGATCAGACTCGAACGAGCAGCTGATGTGCGTCTGCCATACTGCCGATGTCCCGCCGCCCGTTGGAAATCCAGGGTCTAAATTGAATATTAGTCAACAGCGCGATGCGGCCCGTCCCCGGGCCCGCGGCACCGAGCGCTCGATGGCGCGCCGTGCCGAACTCATCAGCATCGGGCGGAAGCTGTTCGCCGACACGTCGTACGACGCGCTCTCCATGGACGACATCGCCCGGCAGGCCCATGTCGCCAAGGGGCTCATCTACTACTACTTCCAGTCCAAGCGCGGGTACTACCTGGCGATCATCCAGGACTCCGTCGCGGACCTGGTCACCTTCGCCGCGAGCGGGCTCGAGATGCAGCCGGTGGACCGGGTCCACCGCACCATCGACAGCTATCTCCGCTACGCCGAGCACAACCAGGCCGCCTACCGCACCATCGTCAGCGGCGGCGTCGGCTTCGACACCGAGGTGCACGCCATCCGGGACGGTGTGCGCGCGGCGATCGTGGCGACCCTCGCCGAGGGGGCGTACGGACGAACCGACATCGCCCCGCTGGCCCGTATGGGCCTGCTCGCCTGGGTGTGCAGCGTCGAGGGTGCCACCCTCGACTGGATAGACCGGCCCGAACTGAACCGCGACACCATGCGTGAGCTGCTGGTGAAGACGCTGGGCGGCGCCATGCGCGCCATCGAGGAGATGGACCCCTCCTACCCGGCCCCGGATCCCGCGCGCCGGGAGGACTGAGGACTGACGCGGCAAGGGGCGGAGGCTCGTGGTCCTCCGCCCCAAGTCCCCCGTGGGTCCCGCTACTGGATGGACTTGATCAGCTCACCGTTCGCGGTGTCCCCGCTCAGCTCCCAGAAGAAGGTCCCGCCCAGCCTCTGTCGGTCCTTGTACTTCATCTTGGTCGCGATGGTCGCCGGGGTGTCGTAACTCCACCAGTCGTCCCCGCACTTGGCGTACGCGGTGCCGCCCACGGTTCCTGTCGCCGGGCAGGTCCGCTTGAGCACCTTGTAGTCCTCGAAGCCGTCCTCGTAGGTGCCCTTCGCCGGACCGGTGGCCGTGCCGCCGGGCGCCGCCTGGGTGACGCCGGTCCAGCCGCGGCCGTAGAAGCCGATGCCCAGCAGCAGCTTCGAGGACGGGATGCCCAGGCCCTTGAGCTTGGCGATGGTCGCGGCCGTGTTGTAGCCCTCCTCGGGGATGCCGGGGTAGGAGTGCAGCGCGGAGTGCGGTGCGGTGGGGCCGGTGGCGGCCCAGGCGCCGAAGTAGTCGTACGTCATCGGGTTGTACCAGTCGACGTACCGGGCCGCGCCCGCGTAGTCCGCCGCGTCGATCCGGCCGCCCTCGCTCGCGTCGGCCGTGATCGCCGCGGTGACCAGGTTCCGCTTGCCGAACTTGGCGCGCAGCGCCTTCATCAGCTCCTCGAATGCCTCCCGGCCGCTGGTGTCGCAGGTCAGGCCGCAGGCGTTCGGGTACTCCCAGTCGATGTCGATGCCGTCGAAGACGTCCGCCCACTTGGAGTTCTCGACCAGGTCGTAGCAGGACCGGGCGAAGGCCGCCGGGTCCTTGGCCGCCTCGCCGAAGCCGCCGGACCAGCTCCAGCCGCCGAACGACCAGACGACCTTGAGGTTCGGGTGGAGCTTCTTCAGCTTGCGCAGCTGGTTGAAGTTGCCGCTCAGTGGCTGGTCGGCAGTGTCCGCGGCGCCGTCCACGGACTCCTCGGCGGTGAACGGCTTGTCGGTGTCCGCCCAGGTGTCGCCGATCGCGCACTTGCCGTCGACGACGTTGCCGAACGCGTAGTTGATGTGCGTGAGCTTCTTCGCCGAGCCGGACGTCTCGATGTTCTTGACGAAGTACTGGCGGTCGTAGATGCCCCAGTCGGTGAAGTAGCCGACCACCTTCGAGCCGGCCGCCTTGCGGTCGCCGTCCTGGTCGGGGCCGTTCTGGCCGGCGGTCGCCTGACCGGCGCCGGCGAGCAGGGTGGCACCGAGGGCGGCGGAACACGCGGCGGCCAGCAGCGCGCGGCCGCGAGCACGGGAGGGGAGCGGGGTGTGCATCGGGTGTCTCCTCGCGGGGGACAGAGGGGATCGCACGCCGATTGGCATGAACGCGGGAAGCGTTGGACCGAAACGGTAGGAGGACTAGACCATTTGGTCAATGGTTCGGACCAATTTCGAAGGGGTGAAAGTTTCTTGGAGTAAGCGGTCGTTAACTGGTGACTCGATGTCCCCGATCGGGCATACTCACCGCAGAGCCGCTGGTCAGCAGCTTCCGCGATCCGGGAGTGGAGCATCGGCCGGTACCCGAGAGACCAGGCGGAGCCGCCCCACCCAAGGTGTGCGACCGCCGATTCCCGAAAGGGAGGAGAGCGTCGCCATGCCCGACCGCGCCCCGCAGCCGGTGGATCGTCAACTGCCCACGGACGAGGCCCGGGATCTGATCTCGCTCGTCCGCGACATCGCGCAGCGCGAGATCGCCCCGAAGGCGGCCGAGGAGGAGGACGCCGGACGCTTCCCGCGCGAGGTCTTCACCCTGCTCTCCCAGTCAGGGCTGCTCGGCCTCCCGTACGACTCCGAGTACGGCGGCGGCGACCAGCCGTACGAGGTCTACCTCCAGGTCCTCGAAGAGCTCGCCGCGGTCCGCCTCACCGTCGGCCTCGGCGTCAGCGTGCACACCCTGTCCTCCTACGCCCTGGCCGCCTACGGCAGCAAGCAGCAGCAGGTCGAGCACCTGCCTGCGATGCTCGGCGGCGGGCTGCTCGGCGCGTACTGCCTCTCCGAGCCGTCGTCGGGGTCGGACGCGGCGTCGCTGCGCACCAAGGCCGTACGGGACGGCGACGACTGGGTGATCACCGGCACCAAGGCCTGGATCACCCACGGCGGCATCGCCGACTTCTACACCGTCATGGCGCGCACCGGCGAGGAAGGGCCGCGTGGGATCACCGCGTTCCTGGTGCCCGGTGACGCGGCGGGGCTGAGCGCGGCGGCGCCCGAGAAGAAGATGGGCATGAAGGGCTCGCCCACGGCTCAGGTCCACTTCGACGGAGTCCGGGTCTGCGACGAGCGGCGCATCGGGGACGAGGGCCAGGGCTTCGCCATCGCCCTGTCCTCGCTCGACTCCGGCCGGCTCGGCATCGCGGCCTGCGCGATCGGCGTGGCGCAGGCCGCGCTGGACGAGGCGGTGGCGTACGCGACCGAGCGACGGCAGTTCGGCAAGCCCATCGCCGACTTCCAGGGCCTGCGCTTCATGCTCGCCGACATGGCGACCCAGATCGAGGCGGGCCGGGCGCTGTATCTGGCGGCGGCACGGCTGCGCGACGCGGGCCGGCCGTTCGCCAAGCAGGCGGCGATGGCCAAGCTGCACTGCACCGACGCGGCGATGAAGGTCACCACCGACGCCGTGCAGATCCTCGGCGGGTACGGCTACACCGCGGACTTCCCGGCCGAGCGCTTCATGCGCGAGGCCAAGGTCCTGCAGATCGTCGAGGGCACGAACCAGATTCAGCGGATGGTCATCGCCCGTCACCTAGCAGGTCCCGAGGGACGCTGAACTGGCCGTGCTTGACCTGCGGCGCCGCGAGCCGGATCCACTCCGGGTCGTGGCGTCCGGGCAGGGTGCGGCCACGGTCGGCCCAGGTGCGCATCAGCTCGCGGTAGATGGGCGGATCCGGTTGCTGCGCAGGCGCCGGCGGAAGCGTCCCTGCGGGCCGCGGAACGAAGATGCGGCGCTGAGGCCCGGTCGCCGAATAGGTGGGGGGCATACCAGGGCAACGCGGAGGCGGGGGGACAAGTCACCGCCCGCCCGAATCGGGCGTGAGTTCACGGACGTCCGGCTCCCTCTCTGGTCAGGTCGCGCTACCTGACGTACCGTCAGGCCACCCGCATTCAGGGAGGCTTGCCGTGGCCGACGACGACCGCCCGGTACCGCTCGACGAGTACCCGGTGCACCAGGTGCCCCTGTCCATGAAGTACGTCGCGACCAGCGATCGGAACGCCTACGACCGCTGCATCTTCCACGTCCTCGACCACCAGGGGCGTGCCCTGCTGATCGTCGGCCTCGGGATCTACCCGAACGTCGGGGTGATCGACGCCTACGCGACCCTGCGGGTGGGAGACACCTTGCACGCGGTCCGGGCGTCGAACGCGCTCGGCGAGGACCGGATGCGGCTCGCCGTCGGGCCGCTGCGCATCGAGGTCGAGGAGCCGCTGCGGCGGCTGCGTCTGACGTGCGACGACGAGGAGTTGTCGTACGACATCACCTGGACCGCCGACTTCCCCGCTCTCTGGGAACCCCACCACCTGCAGCGACGCGGTGACCGGCTCAGCCTCGAAGGGCGTCGCTTCGTGCAGGCCGGTGGCGTGGCGGGCCTCGTGCGCGCGGGCGGTGCGGAGTTCCGCGTGACCCCTGCCGAGTGGACCGGCACCCGCGACCGCAGCTGGGGCGTGCGACCCATACCGGGGGAGGAGGGCGGGCGGTTCGCCGAGGAGCATCCGACCGAGGGCTTCCACTGGATCTGGAGCCCGGTGCGCTTCGAGGACCGGTTCCTGATGGTGATCGTCCAGGAGGACGCGGACGGATACCGCTCGCTCAGCGAGGCGGCGATGGTCCGCCCCGGCCACCGCGACCGCCAACTCGGATGGCCCCAGGCCGAGATCGCCTACCGCCCGGGCACCCGCCACCCCGAACGCGCCCTCGTCCATCTCGGCGACGTACGCAAGCCGCAGGAGCTGGAGGTGGAGATCCTGACCTCGTCCCCCCTCGCCATCGGCGCCGGCTACCCGCCCGCCGACGACTGGCAGCACGGCACCTGGCGGGGGCGCGGCTGGACCGACCGCCGTACCTACGACCTCTCCGACCCCACTGCCCATCCCCGCGCCGCGTACGGAGTCACCGACCACGCCGCGCGCTTTTGGCTGGACGGCCGGGTCGGCCACGGCATCTTCGAGCACGGCTCGTTCGGGCGGCACGACCCGAGCGGGTTCACCGGCTTCGACTCGGTCGCTCCGTAAGGGAGTTGACGCCATGACCGAGGCACCCCGCCCCCGCACGACGACACGCGATCCGGGCGAACTCGCCCACCGCCTCACCGCCTGGCTCGGCGTACGGCTGCCCGGCGCCAGGGCGGTCGACATCACCGTTCCCGCGTCGAACGGCATGTCCAGCGAGACCCTGCTCTTCGGCATCGAGCAGCCGGAAGGCGCTGCCGGCCCGGGTGCCGGGCACCTCGAACCGCCCGTCCACGCGTGCGCGTTGCGGCTCGCGGCGGACCCGGCGGCGTACACGGTGTTCCCGGTGTACGACATGGCCCGCCAGTACCGCACGATGCGACTGGTCGCCGGCCGGTCCGACCTCCCCGTACCGAAGGTGCTGTGGCTGGAGGAGGATTCCGGCCCGCTGGGGGCGCCCTTCTTCGTCATGGAGCGAGTCGCCGGGCGGGTGCCGCCGGACGTCATGCCGTACACCTACGAGGGCAACTGGCTGCACGCGGCGAGCGACGAGGAGCGCGAGCGCCTCGAGGCCGCGACGATCGGGCTGCTGGCCCGGCTGCACGATCAAGTACCGGTCGGCGAAGCCCAGTTCCTCGCCCTTCCAGGTGAAGGTGACGCACTGCGTCGTCATGTCACGGCGCAACGCGCATACTACGAATGGGTGGTTGACGGACTAGCCCGCTCCCCGCTCATCGAGGACACGTTCGACCGTCTGGAGGAGCTCTGGCCCCACGATCCGGGCACGCCGGTGCTCACCTGGGGCGACGCGCGCATCGGGAACGTCATCTACGACGGTTTCGAACCCGCGGCCGTCCTCGACTGGGAGATGGCGGCACTCGCCCCACGCGAGGTCGACCTCGGCTGGACCGTCTATCTGCACCGCTTCTTCCAGGACCTGACGGTCGCCTTCGGGCAGCGCGGGCTGCCGGACTTCCTGCGCCGGGACCGGGTCGAGGCCCGCTATGCCGATCTCACCGGTCACACCCCGCGTGACATGGACTTCTACACGCTCTACGCCGCGCTGAGGCACGCCGTCGTCATGCTGCGCATCGCCTACCGCCAGGCCTACTTCGGTGAAGTCGCCGTACCGGCGGACCCGGACACACTGATCCTGCACCACGGCAGCCTGCGAGCCATGGTGCAGGGCAGCTACTGGGATCGAGCGATGTGACGCCGACGCTGTGCGCTCAGGCGGCCTGCCGCCGCATGACCGGGACCCTTAGGGGGCGCGAGCCCGGGCCGCCGACGTGCGAGAAGGGCTGGGTCCGCCAGTCGAGCCCCTGAGGGAGCGTCAACAGAAGGGCGGTGTCCTGCTCCTGAGGCTCCGCCGACTCGTCGGCCGAGCGGGCCTCGGTGGCCAGGCGACCCGTACCGGCACAGACCGTGAGGCCGAACGGGTTCCACGGCGAGGCGCACAGCGCATGCTCCGGCAGGACCTCCTCGTCCGCCAGCAGGGCGATGGGCTGCGCGCAGTCCGGACAGATCACCCGGTACATCTCGAAGGTGTCGTACGCGTCGAGCTCTTCCTCGTCGAAGGCGTCGGGTTCGACGCCCTCCGGAGCGGGCTCGACGACCGGCTGGAGCCGCTTGGGTGCGGTACGACCAGGGCGCTTAAGACTCTGCATGGATTTCTCCCCCTCGGGCTGGGCCGTGAAGGCGCTGCGGCCTCGACCACAGCAAGCACTTCCCGCCCGGTCTCGGCGGTAATCACGAGAACATCACGGAGCCTGTTCGGGGCCTGTGGCGTTCGTCACATGCCGCCCGCAGGTGCCCGGCGCGGCCGGTTTGTCCCTCAGTCGGCGCACAGGCACCTCTCGGCCACATCACAAACCGGGCATGACCTGGGCTGCTCAGGTATCCGAGGAGATCAACCGCACTGTAGGTTCTGCGTCATGGAGGAGCTGGACCGACAAATCGTGCAGCTGCTCGTCAAGGACGGGCGGATGAGTTACACCGATCTGGGCAAGGCCACGGGTCTGTCCACGTCGGCCGTGCACCAGCGGGTGCGCCGACTGGAACAGCGTGGTGTCATCCGTGGCTACGCCGCGGTCGTCGACCCCGAGGCCGTGGGGCTGCCCATGACCGCGTTCATCTCGGTGAAGCCGTTCGATCCCAGTGCCCCGGACGACATCGCGGACCGGTTGGCCGGCGTGCCCGAGATCGAGGCCTGCCACAGTGTCGCGGGCGACGAGAACTACATCCTCAAGGTGCGGGTGGCCACGCCGCACGAACTGGAGGAACTTCTCGCTCGGCTGCGTTCGCTGGCGGGGGTGTCGACTCGGACGACGGTGGTGCTGTCCACGCCGTATGAGGCGCGGCCGCCGCGGGTCTGATCGACGCGGATCCCCGGCTGGTCGCGCCCACGCGGCGGAGCCGCACATGGATACAGCCCCGCGCCCCTTCAGGGCGTTGAGGAGGCCCCGTGTCCGGAGCGGCTGGAGTGAGGCGCGAGACTGGTCTCCATGAGTGAGCGCAGCGCCCAGCCGAAGACCGTCCTTCTCCGTCGCGGAGAAGTCCACAGCCCCGCCGACCCCTTCGCCACCGCGATGGTCGTGGAGCGTGGGCAGGTTGCCTGGGTCGGGTCCGAGGGGGCCGCCGATGCCTTCGCGGACGGTGTGGACGAGGTCGTCGATCTGGACGGTGCCCTGGTCACGCCGGCGTTCACCGACGCCCATGTGCACACCACCGCCACGGGTCTCGCCCTGACCGGCCTCGACCTGTCCGAGGCCCCCTCCCTGGAGGCGGCTCTCACTCTCGTACGGGACTTCGCCGCCGCCCGCCCGCACGATCGCGTCCTCCTCGGCCACGGCTGGGACGCCTCCCGCTGGCCCGGCGGCCGCCCGCCGACGCGCGCCGAACTCGACGAAGCCACCGGCGGCCGCCCGCTCTACCTCTCCCGCATCGACGTCCACTCGGCGGTCGTCACCACGGCTCTGCTGGACATGACGCCGGGGGACCTCGACGCAGGGGACGCCCCGCTCGTCGCCGACGCCCACCACGCCGTACGCGCCACTGCACTGAGCGCGATCACCCCCGCCCAGCGCACCGAGGCCCAGCGCGCCGCCCTGGCCCACGCCGCCTCCCTCGGCATCGGCACCGTCCACGAGTGCGGCGGGCCCGACATCTCCTCCGAGGACGACTTCACCGGCCTGCTGCGGCTCGCCGCCGAGGAGGCCGGACCCCGGGTCGTCGGCTACTGGGCGGAGCAGGATGTGGTCAAGGTGCGGGAGCTGGGCGCGATCGGCGCGGCCGGCGACCTCTTCGTCGACGGCGCCCTCGGCTCGCACACCGCCTGCCTGCACCAGCCGTACGCCGACGCCGCCCACACCGGCACCGCCTACCTGGACGCGGCCGCCGTCGCTGCCCATGTCACCGCCTGCACCGAGGCCGGCCTCCAGGCGGGCTTCCACGCGATCGGCGACGCCGCCGTGACCGCCGTCGTGGAGGGCGTGCGCGCCGCCGCCGAGAAGCTCGGCCTCGCCCGCGTCCGCGGCGCCCGCCACCGCGTGGAGCACGCCGAGATGCTCACGCCGGACACCGTCGCCGCGTTCGCCGAGCTGGGCCTGACCGCCTCGGTCCAGCCCGCCTTCGACGCACTGTGGGGCGGCGCGGACGGCATGTACGTCCAGCGCCTGGGTGCCGAACGCGCCCGTTCCCTCAACCCCTTCGCGGCCCTGCTGCGCGCCGGCGTCCCGCTCGCCTTCGGCTCGGACAGCCCCGTCACGCCCCTCGACCCCTGGGGGACGGTCCGCGCCGCGGCCTTCCATCACACGCCGGAGCACCGCGTGTCCGTGCGCGCCGCGTTCACGGCCCACACGCGGGGCGGATGGCGGGCGGTCGGGCGGGACGACGCGGGCGTCCTGGTGCCCGGCGCGCCCGCCGACTACGCGGTGTGGCGCACCGAGGAACTGGTGGTCCAGGCCCCCGACGACCGGGTCGCGCGCTGGTCCACCGACCCCCGCTCCGGCACCCCCGGCCTGCCCGACCTGACCCCGGGCCGCGCGCTCCCGGTCTGCCTGCGCACGGTGGTGGGCGGACGAACGGTCTTCGTACGGCCGGGCGAGTGATCTCCCGGGGTGGCGCGAACCCGATCGGTCCGCACCACCCCGTCGTGCGACCTGCGCATCCTCTGCGCTGACCAGGGGATTGAGCGAATAACCGCAGGTCAAACGGCTGTTGACAGGCGGAGGCCCGGGGCCGATAGGTTCGGCCGAGTCCACCACCGGACGCCCGACCGGGGAACCGCGGAACTTCCCCGAACCCGTCGCAAAGCCGCTGGGTCAGGGACGGTGTGCCGCACCGGGGCACCGCCACTGGGAGCCAGGCTCAGCGCTCGCGCGGCGACGACGGAACGTTCCGGCCGGTCGGGGAGGTGTGACCCGGGTGGGGCCCGGGCGCTCAGTAGACAACGGCTTTCGGTCGACCCGCAGCCAGCGGGTCCCAGGTCGGCCCGAAGGGCGCCGGGCCCCCATCCGCAGCAGAAGGCGCGCGTCGGCGCACAGTCACACGAGGCACAGGCACACGAAATCCTGTACTTACCCCGCTCTTGTGGAATCGACACCACGATTCGAACGTGCTGTCACGTCAGCGCAGGCCGCGACGACTATGGTGGACGTCTGCGTACGGACATGAAGGGGCAGCAGTGAACGACGGCGACGGGACCCGCGCGGCACAGGACCGGGGGAGGCAGTTCGGGCCGCTCGGCACGGCGTTGGTGATCATTCCGACCTACAACGAGGCGGAGAACATCAAGAGCATCGTCGGCCGGGTCCGCAAGGCGGTCCCGGAGGCGCACGTGCTCGTGGCCGACGACAACAGCCCCGACGGCACCGGCAAGCTCGCCGACGAACTGGCCGTCGGGGACGACCACGTCCAGGTCCTGCACCGCAAAGGCAAGGAGGGCCTCGGCGCCGCCTACCTCGCGGGCTTCCGCTGGGGCATCGAGCAGGGCTACGGCGTCCTGGTCGAGATGGACGCCGATGGCTCCCACCAGCCCGAGGAGCTGCCCCGCCTGCTGACCGCCCTCAAGGGCGCCGACCTGGTCCTCGGCTCCCGCTGGGTACCCGGCGGCCGGGTCGTGAACTGGCCGAAGTCCCGCGAGTTCATCTCCCGCGGCGGCAGCCTCTACTCACGTCTCGCCCTGGATCTCCCGCTGCGCGACATCACCGGCGGCTACCGCGCCTTCCGCCGCGAGACCCTCGAGGGTCTCGGCCTGGACGATGTCGCCTCCCAGGGCTACTGCTTCCAGGTCGACCTCGCCCGCCGCGCGGTCAAGGCCGGGTTCCATGTCGTCGAGGTGCCGATCACCTTCGTCGAGCGCGAGCTCGGTGACTCGAAGATGAGCCGCGACATCCTGGTCGAGGCGCTGTGGCGGGTCACGTCGTGGGGAGCGCGAGAGCGGGTCGGCAAGCTGATGGCCCGCACGAAGCCGTCGCCCTCGTCGCCATCGCGGCCGCCCCGGTCGTAACCTGCGGCGCAGCCACCTACGACCGCACAGGCTGCGTCGGACGTCCCCTTATCCCGCTCTGAGCCGGGCCCAGGCACACTGGACGCATGACGACTGGCGCACCGACCCCCACCTATCCCGCCCGGCCCCGGCGCTCCCGGCTGCGGACTTTTCTGCCGCTGGGCATCGCGGCATGGCTGGTGCTGGAGATCTGGCTGCTGACCGTGGTCGCGGAAGCGGCGAGCGGGCTTTTGGTGTTCCTGCTGCTGCTCGCCGGCCTCGTGCTCGGCTCGGTGGTCATCAAGCGGGCGGGCCGACGTGCCTTCCAGGCCCTGAACGAGGCGCTGCAACGCGGCGGTGCCCCAGCGAGCGGCGGCGGCAACGGCCTGATGATGCTGGGCGGGCTGTTGATCATGCTGCCTGGCCTGATCTCGGACGCGGTGGGCCTGCTCCTGCTGATCCCGCCGGTCCAGAAGGCCCTGAGCGGCTATGCGGAGCGGACGTTCGACCGGAAGCTGCGTGAGGCGACCCCGGGTTCGTTCGGCGATGCCTACCAGCAGGCTCGTATGCACCGTCCCGACGGCAAGGTCGTGCAGGGTGAGGTCATCAGGGACGAGCCGGGGGATGCGCCGCAGGACCCGCGCCCGCCGCTGACCCGCTGACCCGCTGGCTCACATGGAAGGAAGCCCGGCGCTCACCGAGCGCCGGGCTTCCTTTTTGGGCACACCAGTTTTTTTGGCACACCAAACCGCAGGCGTTCTTGGGCACACCAAACCGCGGGCGCCATACGTCGGCTTCACGTACGGCGCCCGCGGTTACAGGCGTTGCCTGGTCCAACCCCGCCCGAGCCCCGCAGGGGACTCGCAGGGGGTTACGCCGACTTGCGGCTGTCCCGGGGATGAACTGCGATGTTCATCGCCCCGGAGCGCAGAACAGCAAGGCGCTCCTCGAGGACCTCTTCGAGTTCCTCACGGGTACGCCGCTCCATCAGCATGTCCCAGTGCGTGCGCGCGGGCTTGGCCTTCTTCTCCTCTGGACCGTCGCCATCCACGAGGAGTGCCTGGGCCCCGCAGACCTTGCACTCCCACTCCGGCGGGATCTCCGCCTCGACCGAGAAGGGCATCTCGAACCGGTGCCCCTTCTCGCATGCGTACTCCACGGCCTGGCGCGGGGCCAGGTCGATGCCGCGGTCCGTCTCGTAGCTGGTCACCACGAGGCGCGTGCCGCGAAGAGCTCGCTCACTCATGAATCGTGCCTCCCGGGCTTGTCGCCCACAGGACAGGTGTCGCTGTCGTCGTCATCCGGTCAACGTCCGGTCGGCGGTAAAGATTCCCGATCGGTGTCCCGTTCCGGGTGATGCGTCGCCGTCGTAGCCGCAGCCTTGCTGACCAATGTCGTACCCACCGGCGCCCGGTTTGTCACATCTGCTAGCAGATGTAACCCAGCGTTTCGGCATCTTTGACGCGCAGTAACGGTACGCCTGGCAGGCCAAACGCGTACACTACCGCCCTTTCACTCGGAACGCTAAATCGTTGTCGGCACCGGATTGCCCGCGTCGCTGATCGCCCGGCGTACCGGAACCCTCGCGAGCAGGGCGAATCCGATGATGAAGAAGGCCACCAGGGAGATGATCGCGTCCCGATAACTTCCGGTCAGCTGGTAGATGAGCCCGAACAGAAGCGGGCCGAGCCAGCTCATGCCGCGGTCGCTCATCTCGTAAGCCGAGAAGTATTCGGCCTCCTTGCCCGGCGGGACGAGATGGGAGAACAGGGACCGGGACAGGGCCTGGCTGCCGCCGAGGACCAGCCCGATGCCGGCCGCCAGCACGAAGAACCACACCGGCGCCCCGGCCGGCAGGAAGTACCCGGCCGCCAGCGTCACCGTCCACGCGACCAGCGAGCCGAGGATCGTCCGCTTCGCGCCGTAGATCCGGGCCAGCCGCCCCATCGCCAGCGCGCCCACCACGGCCAGCACCTGGACCAGCAGGACGGCGCCGATGAGCGTCGACTGCTCCAGGCCCAGTTCCTCGGAGCCGTAGATCGACGCCTGGGAGATCACGGTCTGGATGCCGTCGTTGTAGATGAGGTAGGCGAGGAGGAAGGCGAGGGTCAGTGGGTGGCGGCGCATGTCGCGGACGGTCGCCGCGAGTTGCCGGAAGCCGGGGGCCGTCGGCTTCTTGGCCGCCTCCTCGTCCGTACCGCTCGCCTTGGTTGTGTCCTTTGTGGCCCTGCGGTCGCGCAGCCGTCGTAGCGGGATGAGCGCGAAGGCACCCCACCACAGGCCGGCCGACGCCAGACAGATGCGGACCGCCATGCTCTCGGAGACGCCGAAGGAGTCGTGGGCCAGATACAGGACCAGGTTCACGATCAGCATCAGCGAGCCCGACGCGTAGCCGAAGGCCCAGCCCCGCGAGGAGACCGCGTCGCGTTCCTCGGGCGGGGCGATCTGCGGGAGGTAGGAGTTGTAGAGCATCATCGCGACCGACTGCGCCGCGTTCGCGACGACCAGCAGGACGCCGCCGAGCAGATAGCGGTCGCCGCCCAGGAAGAACATGGCCGTGGTGGCCGTGGCTCCCACATAGGCGGCGGCCCCGAGGAGGGGCTTCTTGCGGCCGGTGCGGTCCGCTGCCGCGCCCACCAAGGGCATCACCAGGACAGCCACGATCACCGACAGGGACACCGAGTAGGCGAAGAAGGATCCCGCGCGCACCGGGATGCCCAAGGGGTGGACGAACCCGTCCGCGTCCGCCGCCTCCTCGGCGACCGACGTCAGATAGGGGCCCAGGAACACGGTGAGGACGCTCGTCGAGTAGACGGAGCACGCCCAGTCGTAGAAGTACCAGCCGCGCTGCTCGCGCCGGCGCCCGGCGGCCTCGTCGGCCGCTTCCGTCCGCACGGTTCCGGTGCCCACCCCGCGCCCTCGCTTCCCCGTGAAGATCCCGCGCGCGGGTGGGGACGGGGACGAGGGTCAGACCCAGACGCCGCGGTCCTCCATGACCTTGCGCAATGTGTCGATGTGATCGGTCATGATGCCATCGACTCCCAGATCCAGGAGCCGGTGCATCGCATCGGGATCGTTGATGGTCCACACGTGCACCTGGAGCCCGCGCGCGTGGGCGGCCCGTACGAAGCGGTGGTCCACCACCTGGATCCCGGACTGGACCTCGGGCACCTGGGCGGCGACCGCCGAGCGGCGCAGCGTGGCCGGCACGCCCCAGGAGCGCAGCCGCAGATTGAGGACGCCCCGGGTGCCGTACGACGTCGCCAGGCGGGGCCCGGCCAGGCGCTGGGCGCGGATCACACGGGCCTCGGAGAAGGAGCCGACGCAAAGGCGGTCCCAGGCGTTGGTGCGCTCGATCAGGTCCAGGAAGGGGGGGAGCGCCAGCTCGGCCTTGAGGTCGACGTTCCAGCGCACTTCGGGGAAGGTCTCCAGGAGCTCTTCGAAGAGGGGCACCGGCTCCTTGCCGCCCACGCGCGCGTGCCGTACGTCGTCCCAGGGCAGGTCCGCGATCCGGCCCGCCCCGTCCGTGACGCGGTCCAGCGTCGAGTCGTGGAAGGCGACGAGCTTGCCGTCGCGCGTGGTGTGGACGTCGGTCTCGATGTACCGGTAGCCCAGTTCGACCGCGCGCCGGAACTGCAGCACGGTGTTCTCCAGGCCGTCCGCCGCCCCGCCCCGGTGGGCGAAGGGGATCGGGCCGGGGTGGTCGAGGTAGGGGTGGCGTATCCGCGTGGTGCTCACGGACGCAGTATCGCGCGCCGGGGTTGCCCGGTGGCAACGACCGTGCTGCCGTCCGATGCCGAGGGGACGGCGAACACCCGCAGGAAGAGCTGGGCGAGCGGGCCGATGGACACCGCGTAGAGGACGGTGCCCACGCCGACCGTGCCGCCCAGGGCGAAGCCGGTCACGACGACCGCGATCTCGACGGCTGTGCGCATCAGGCGGATCGAGCGGCCGGTGCGCCGGTGCAGGCCGGTCATGAGGCCGTCCCGGGGGCCGGGGCCGAAGCGGGCTGCGATGTAGAGGCCGGTGGCCACGCCGTTGAGTACGATGCCGGCCAGGAGGAGGGGGATCCGTACGGCCAGGGTGTGGGCCTCGGGCAGCAGGGCGAGCGTGCCGTCCATGGCGATGCCGACCACGAAGACGTTGGAGACGGTGCCGAGACCCGGGCGCTGACGCAGCGGGATCCACAGGAGGAGCACCGCCGCGCCGACGAAGATCGACACGACGCCGATCGTCAGGCCGGTGAGCTCGGCGAGGCCCTGGTGCAGCACGTTCCAGGGCTCCAGGCCCAGGCCCGCCTCGACGAGCAGCGCCGAGCTCGCGCCGTACAGCGCGAGCCCGACGTAGAGCTGTGACAGCCGCCGTATGAGATGCCCTTGTGTGAGCCGCTTGGTGGGATGCCCCTGCGTGGACAAGACGTGCCCCCCTGTGGTGGTAGTGGACTGATGCATGACACCCTGTGGCTTGGGAAGCAACGCCCTCCATGGCCAATTCTGGGAAGGTGGACTGGAAATCATGGCGCAGTGGACTTCTGCGGTGGGTGCCGCACAGCTCGCCCGGCTCCTCACCTCCCAGCAGGACCGCCCCGCCGGCCCCGGCAGCAAGCGCCCGCCCGCGTACCGGGCGCTGGCCGACGGCATCCGGCTGCTGGTCCTGGAGGGCCGCGTCCCGGTCGCCGCGCGGCTGCCCGCCGAACGTGAACTGGCCCTCGCGCTCTCCGTGAGCCGTACGACCGTGGCCGCCGCGTACGAGGCGCTGCGCACCGAGGGGTTCCTGGAGTCGCGGCGCGGGGCCGGGAGCTGGACCGCCGTACCGGCCGGGAACCCGCTGCCCGCCCGTGGCCTGGAGCCCCTGCCGCCCGAGGCGCTCGGCTCGATGATCGATCTGGGCACCGCGGCGCTGCCCGCGCCCGAGCCGTGGCTCACCCGTGCCGTCCAGGGCGCCCTGGAGGAGCTGCCCCCGTACGCCCACACCCACGGCGACTATCCGGCCGGGCTGCCCGCGCTGCGCGCGATGATCGCCGACCGGTACACGGCGCGCGGGATTCCGACCATGCCCGAGCAGATCATGGTGACGACCGGGGCGATGGGCGCCATGGACGCGATCTGTCATCTGTTCGCGGGGCGCGGTGAGCGGATCGCGGTCGAGTCGCCGTCGTACGCCAACATCCTCCAGCTGATGCGGGAGGCGGGCGCCCGGCTCGTGCCCGTGGCCATGGCCGAAGGGCTGGCCGGCTGGGACGTGGACCGCTGGCGGCAGGTGCTGCGCGAGGCCGCGCCCCGGCTCGCCTATGTAGTCGCCGACTTCCACAACCCGACCGGGGCGCTGGCCGACGAGGACCAGCGGCGCCGGCTGGTGGACGCGGCACGGTCGGCGGGGACGGTGCTCGTCGCCGACGAGACGATGAGCGAGCTGTGGCTCGACGACGATCTCGAGATGCCGCGACCGGTGTGCGCCTTCGACCCCGCCGGGTCGACCGTCATCACCGTCGGGTCGGCCAGCAAGGCCTTCTGGGCCGGGATGCGGATCGGCTGGGTGCGGGCGGCTCCGGATGTGATCCGCTCCCTCGTGGTCGCGCGCGCGTACGCCGATCTGGGGACGCCGGTGCTGGAGCAGCTGGCCGTGAACTGGCTGTTCGGCACGGGGGGTTGGGAGCAGGCTGTGGAGCTGCGGCGGGGGCAGGCCCGGGAGAACCGGGACGCCCTTGTAGCGGCCGTACGGCGGGAGCTGCCCGAGTGGGAGTTCGAGGTGCCGAGGGGCGGGCTCACGCTGTGGGTGCGGACGGGGGGCCTGTCGGGGTCGCGGCTCGCCGAAGTGGGGGAGCGGGTGGGGGTCCGGGTGCCGTCCGGGCCTCGGTTCGGGGTGGACGGGGCCTTCGAGGGGTATGTGCGGCTGCCGTTCACCGTCGGGGGTGCGGTGGCGGAGGAGGCCGCGGCACGGTTGGGGGCGGCGGCGCGGTTGGTGGAGAGCGGGGTGTCGGGGGCGGGCGAGTCTGTACGGCCGTTCGTCGCGTGACGGCGCCCGGCGGCACGACTGCCCGCAGGCTGCGCCGACCTTACGAAGTCTCGGCCACCACAGCCTCCGCCGGCACCGGTTCCGGCTCCTGTTCCGTCTTTTCCAGCCTTCCCAGCGATTCCGCCTCCACCGGCGTCGTCCGCGCCGGCAACAGGTCCAGTACCGCCTGCCGGTGGGCCTCGCTGGTGGCGTCGTCGTACGGGTCCGGGGTGGCCGGGACCTGGAGGCGGTGGACCGGGCCCGTGCCCAGGCGGGCGTAGCCGCGGCCGGGTGGGACGTCGGCGACCGGGGTGGTGTGCGGGGGAGCGCCCAGGACCGTCTCCAGTTGCTGCGCCGTCGCGGGGCCGAGCACGACACGCGCGCGTGTGTGCTGCCGTACGGCATCGCTGAGCGCGTCCATGGTGTCCCACTGGTCGGCCACGACCACCGTGACGCCCGCTGCGCGGCCGTGCCGCAGGGGCACCTGGAGCAGGGACTGCGGGTCCTTGCGGTCGTCCGCGGCGGCGAGGTGGGAGAACGCGGTCGGGCGGTCAAGGAGGATCCACAGCGGGCGCTTGGTGTCCTGCGGCGGAGGGTTGCCCATCTGGCGGGCCCGGTTCGTGGCGATCAGGCGTCGCTCCGTCTCGGTGGCCGCCCACTCCAGGCTCGCCAGCACCCCGGCCAGCCCGCACTCGACGGCCAGGACGCCGTCCCGTCCGATCAGGCAGGCGTACTCGCCGGTGCTGCCGCCCTCGACGATGACGACGTCGCCGTACTGCAGGGCCTGCAGGGCGATCGAGCGCAGCAGGGTCGAGGTACCGCTGCCGGGCTGGCCGATGACCAGCAGGTGGGGCTCGGTGGAGCGGACGCCGGTGCGCCAGACGACCGGCGGTACGTCGCGCTGCTGGTCGCCGTAGGTGAGCGGGAGCGTGCGCTGGACCTGGGTGGGGTCGGTGAAGCCCAGGACCGTTTCGCCGGGGGCCGTCACGAAGCGCTGGGCGGCGACGCCGGTGGGCAGCGGGGCGAGGACGGTGACCGTGAGCTCGTTGCCCTCCTCGTCCCAGGCGAAGTGGTACTCGCGGCCGCGGCCGGACTTCGTGGTCAGCAGATGCTCGATCCGCGCACGGGCCTGGGCCTCGCCGTCGGTGAAGTAGGCCGGGTAGCGGATCAGGAGACTGCTGACGCGTCCCGTGCCGTCGAACTCGTACTCCGGGAAGGCCTTCTCCCACTCGCCGCCGTGGGCGTAGAGCGGGGCCGGGTCCTCGGCGGCGGAGAAGTACGGGACCAGCGCCTCGTACAGCGACTTCAGCCGCTCCGTCTGCGACTCGTCGGGCCCGTCCGGTGTCGACGGCCCCCGGTCGCGGCCCTGCCAGGCTGCCGCCGCCATCAGGGTGATGGCGGCGAGCAGCGGCCCGTACGGCACCAGTGCCACGACCAGGATCACCGAAGCCACCAGGAACAGCAGCGGTCCGCGCCGGTCCTTGGGGGTGTCGGCCCACCTGCGCCGCCCGGCCGAGGCCAGCCGGCGCAGTCCGCGGGTGATCGTGATCAACGGGTGGAGGACATCGGAGGCGCTGTCGGCCGCCGTCCGGGCCAGCTCCCGGCTTCGGGCGATCTGCGCCCGGGCCAGCTCCCGGTTCCGGGCGATCTGCGCGCTGCCTGTGCTCAGGATGCGGGGGAGGGGGCGGCGGGCCACTGCTGTCTCCTGGTGGTGCGTACGGGCGGGAGGGGCGGCGTCAGAACTGGATGCCGCCCAAGAGGCTTGCCAGGCTCTCGCCGCCGGCCTTGATGCTCGGGGCGATGGCCGTGCTGGCCAGATAGAAGCCGAACAGGGCCGAGATCAGGGCGTGCGACGCCTTCAGTCCGTCCTTGCGGAAGAAGATGAAGACGACGATGCCGAGCAGAACGACGCCTGAGATGGAGAGGATCATGTGAGCGCTCCTGGTTGGTGGGGACAGTCACCATGAGTACTTCCAGGCTCACAGGATGTATCCATACGATAAAAGGTGCAACTGGGTGAAATTCGGCAGATTTCCTTCTTGTGGCGGAGTGTCGCGGATCGGATGAGCGCGGCTGTTGCGTCCGGCCGTGTCTGCGATGATCTTTGCCTCGGTCGCATCGGGTCATGTGCCGCGCGAGCCAGTACCCTGGCGAATCACTCGTACGGCCGACACCGCTCGCCGGCCGTACCCGTGCTCCCCGCAGTTCCCGTAGTTCCCGCAGTCCCCGTGTGTGTAGTGAGAGGCGGTCCGGCCGATGACTGAAGCCCCCGACCCCGAGGTCGTGGAGCTGGCGACCAAGATCTTCGATCTGGCCCGGCAGGGGCAGACCGAGGCGCTCGTGGCGTATGTCGACGCGGGTGTTCCTGCCAACCTCACCAATGACCGTGGCGACTCCCTCGTGATGCTCGCCGCCTACCACGGCCACGCCGACGCGGTGCGCGCCCTGCTCGCCCGGGGCGCGGAGGCCGGCCGGGTCAACGACCTGGGCCAGACGCCACTCGCCGGTGCCGTCTTCAAGGGCGAGAGTGAAGTGATCAAGGCGCTGCTGGAGGCCGGTGCCGACCCGGCCGCGGGCACTCCGTCAGCCGTTGACACGGCCCGTATGTTCGGCAAGACGGAACTGCTCGAACTGTTCGGCGTGCACTGAGCCGAGCTTTCTGACCAGCTAAAACACGGAAAACGGGGGAGGCGGTACAGGGCCGCCGAAATTTCGGTCGCGGTAGATGGAACTGCCGAGTCATCATGACGTCGTGATTCACGGACGCGATGGCTGGGCAGGTGTTGCCGCACCGCGCGGGCCGTGATGCGGTCCGCATGGGCCACCGACGAGAGGCAGAGGAAGATGGTCTACAGCAAGCAGGAAACGGCGGGCGCCCCGACGTGTTGTCACGCGGCCAGGTGAAGCAAGATCCCCGGTTGCGTCGACGCTTGATGTGAGGCTGTTTCCCATGTTCGAACCGGTCATAGCGCCCAGCGGTACGCTGCTCGGCCTGCTCCAGCGGGGCCGCGGCGACGGCACACTGCACGCGCTCACCGCCCCGCGCGCCGAGGCGCTCGCGGCCCTGAACCACTGTGTGCTGCGGGACCCCCGCCACGACTGGCAGGTGGAGAACCGCTCCCTGTACTACGCCCGTCTCTACCTCGACCTGAACGGCGAGCTGGACGAGATCGAGGCGCACCTCTTCGACGTCGAGGACGCCCTCGACACCGAGGAGTCACGCACGGGCCTGGCCCTGGCCGTCCTCGGCCACCTCGCCTCCTACGGCAGGCGGGACGCCCTCGCACTGCTGCGCAGGTACGCCGCCACGGGCTCCAACTGGGCCTGGGCCCTGGACGAGCTGGCGCTCAGGGACGACGACGCGGGGCTGCGTGCCCTCGCCGCGCCCGTCCTGGCCCGTTTCCCGGCCGATCCCGAGGGCGAGGCCGAGCTGGCCGTCGTCGTACGCGATGCTTTTGAGCCACGGCCGTGGCGGCTGTGGGCCGAGGATTCGCGTGAATCGATCGCCACGCGTGTGCGTGCCGCTCAGGAGGCCGGCTGTTTCGACCGCTGGCAACGGCAGATGCGACCTACCGGGCCCCGTCCGGGGTGGAGCGTGCAGGCTGTCTTCGAGTGGGCCCAGCAGGGCATCGAGCGCGGAGCCGCGCTCCATGTGCCCGCCGCTCGGTGCCTCACAGCCGTCGCGGGCCCCGAGGACCGGCCCGAGATCGTCGCCGCCGCCAAGGACGGCACCGACGGAGCCCGCTGCACCGCCCTGCGCTACCTCGCCGACAGCAACGATCGCGACGCCCTCGAGCTGATCGAGGCGGCCGTGATCACCGGATCGGCGGCCGTCGTGGAGGCCGCCCTCGACGCCTTCGAGCGGATGCGCAGCGTCGCCGCCGTCGACCGCGCACGTGGCTGGGCCCGACGGCCCGACCCGCTCGGCGCCGCCGCCGGACGCATGCTCGCCTGCCGGGGCGGAGCCGAGGACAAGGACCTCGTCCTCGCGGCGCTCCGAGAGGCCGTACGGGGCGAGGGCCCCGACGCGCCGACCCTGTGGACCCTCGTCGACGGCACCGGACGGCTCGGCATCGCCTGCGCCGCCCCCGTACTGCGCCACATCTACCGCGAGACCGCCTCCTCGCATCTGCGCGGCCGCACCGCTCGTGCCCTGGCCGCCACCGACCCCTCCTTCGCCTCCGGATTCGCCGTCGAGTGCCTCTGGGACTGCGAGGAGTCCACCCGCGAGATCGCCGCCCGGCACGCCGAGACCGGTGACACGCGCGTGGTCGAGCGACTGCGCCGGCTCGCCGCCGACCCGGCCGAGGAGGACGAGGTCCAGACGGCCGTACGCAGCCGGATCGGACCGGACGCGACCGCCGGCTGATCATCGGGCGGGCATGTGTCCGCGCTGTGAATGTCGCGGAGTTCTGCCCGCCGGGTGAACTCCGGGTGACCTGCGGGTCAGGTGCGCATGGACGTGACCTGACCCGCTCGGGGGCGCAGCGGAACGCTCATGGGACGTTTGTCGTTCGGAAAGATCCACTTTGACGCGGCCACGTCCGGTGCGGCGACAACACCGGTATGCGTGTCGTCATCGTGACCGAATCCTTTCCCCCCGATGTGAACGGCGTGGCCCACTGCGCGCTCCAGACCGCCCGACACCTCGTCGATCGCGGTCACACCCCCATCGTCGTCGCCCCGGCCCCCGCTCCCGGGAACAAGGCGGCCGCCTCTCTGGCGCCCTGCCCCGTCGTCCACGTCCCCTCCCTCCCGCTCCCCGGCTATCCCCAGGTCAGGGTCGCGCTCCCCAGCCGGCGCCTCGCCGCAGCGCTGATCCAGCACCAGCCCGACATCGTGCACCTGGCCAGCCCCTTCGTCCTCGGCGTCCGCGGCATGGCCGCCGCCGCACGGCTCGGCACCCCCGCCGTCGCCGTCTACCAGACCGACCTGGCCGGATACGCCCGCACCTACATGGGCGCCGGCGAGGCCGCGGCCTGGCGGCGCATACGGTCCGTCCACTCCGCCGCCGACCTCACCCTCGTCCCGTCCAGCGCGTCCATGCGCGATCTCGAGACCCACGGCGTGCCCCGGCTCAAGCTGTGGGCACGCGGCGTGGACACCGCCCGCTTCCGCCCCGAACTCCGGGACGAGGCGCTGCGCCGCGAACTCGCCCCGAACGGTGAGATCATCGTCGGCTATGTCGGGCGGCTCGCCCCGGAGAAGCACATCGACCTGCTCTCCGGCGTGTGCGGCCTGCCGGGCGTGAAGGTCGTGATCGTCGGTGACGGGCCGAGCCAGCCCGCCCTCGCCGAGGCGCTGCCCGGCGCGGTCTTCCTGGGGCGCCGCGGCGGAGACGACCTCGCCCGGATCTTCGCCTCGTTCGACGTCTTCGCCCACACAGGCCCGTTCGAGACCTTCTGCCAGACCGTGCAGGAGGCCATGGCGAGCGGCGTGCCCGTCGTCGCGCCCGCCGCCGGCGGCCCGCTGGACCTGGTCGACCACGGCCGCACCGGGTTCCTGGTGCCGCCGCGCGACGCCGACGCCGTACGGGACGCCGTACGGGCCCTGGCCGCCGACCCCGCGCTGCGGGCCGCGTACGGGTCCGCCGCACGCGCCACGGTCGAGGGCCGCACCTGGGCCGCCATCGGCGACCAGCTCATCACCCACTACGAGGCCGTGCTCAAGGCACGGAGGCCGGCGGTGACCGTATGAACACCTCGCCGCACAACGGCATGAACGCCGCACCTCGGACCGGTAGGAACACCTCGCTGCGCATCGTCCGGCTGGCGAACTTCGTCGCCCCCGCTTCCGGAGGGCTGCGTACCGCGCTGCGCGAGCTGGGCAAGGGCTTCAAGCTGGCGGGCCACGACCCCGTCCTCGTCGTGCCGGGCGAGAAGTACAGCGACTGCGAGACCGAGCAGGGCCGCGTGATCACCCTGCCCGGCCCGATGCTGCCCGGCACCGGCGGCTACCGCGTGCTCGTCGACAAGCGGCGGGTCGCGGCCCTCCTGGAGGAGCTCGCCCCCGACCGCCTGGAGGTCTCCGACCGTACGACGCTGCGCTGGACCGGCAGGTGGGCCCGCCGCGCCCGGGTGCCCGCCGTGATGGTCTCCCACGAGACCGCCGACGGCGTGCTGCGCACCTGGGGCCTGTCGGAGAACCTGTCCCGGCGCGCCGCCGACGCCCTCAACGTCCGTACTGCCCACACGTACTCGAAGGTCGTGTGCACCACCGAGTTCGCCGAGCGGGAGTTCGTGCGGATCGGCGCCCGCAACGTCGTACGGGCTCCGCTGGGCGTCGACCTGATGAACCGGCGTCCCACCCTGCGCGACGCGGCGCTGCGCGAGACACACGCGCGTGCCGACGAGAAGCTGCTCGTGATGTGCTCCCGGCTCTCGGTGGAGAAGCGGCCCGGCACCGCGCTGGACGCCCTGGAGTCGCTGCGCGGGCGCGGTGTGCGGGCGGTGCTCGTGGTGGCCGGAAACGGCCCCCTGCGGGCGCGGCTCGAACAGCGGGCGCAGGAGCGCGACCTGCCGGTGACCTTCCTCGGGCATGTCGCCGACCGCAGCCTGCTCGGCGCCCTCCAGGCCTCCGCCGACATCTGCCTGGCCCCCGGGCCCGCCGAGACCTTCGGGCTCGCCGCGCTGGAGGCCATGGCCTGCGGCACGCCCGTCGTGGCGAGCGCGTCCTCCGCGCTGCCGGAGGTGATCGGCTCCGCCGGGGCCACCGCGGCGGACAACGGGGACGCCTTCGCGGACGCCGTGGAGATGCTGCTCGACCGTCCCGAGCGCGAGCGCCGGGAGGCGGCACGCGCGCGTGCGGAGTGCTTCGGCTGGGGCACGGCGGTGGACGCCTTCCTCACCGCGCACGACGCGGCGGTGCCGGTGCGTCCCTTCGCGCGTGCGGAGGGGGCGGCATGAGACCGCTCCGCTACGTCGCCCTCGGTGACTCACTGACCGAGGGGGTGGGCGATCCCGTGGGGAACGGGTGGCGCGGCTGGGCCGCGCTGCTCGCCGGCGGGCTGTCCGAGCCGGCCGCCGAGTTCACCAACCTCGCCGTCAGCGGGGCACAGACCCGGGACGTGCTGGAGACCCAGCTGCCCGCCGCACTGGCCCTGCGCCCGGACGTCGCCTCCGTCCTCGTCGGCGTCAACGACACCCTGCGCCGCACGTTCGACATCCACCACATCGCCGAACGCCTCGACAAGGTCTACGCCGCCTTCACCCGGCAGGGCACCGCCGTGCTCACCGCGTGCCTGCCCGACCCCGGCTCGATGCTCGGGTTGCCCGGAGTGCTGGGCAACCCGCTCGCCCGGCGGCAGCGGGCGGTCAACACCGTGGTGCACGCGCTCTCCGAGCGGTACGGCGCCCTGCACCTGCACGCGGCCGAGGGCGACTGGGTCGACGACCGGGCGATGTGGAGCGCGGACCGGCTGCACCCCGGGGAGCGGGGGCACCGGCAGCTGGCCATACGGTTCCACGGGCTGCTGGCCGACACCGGCATGGCGTGGGGGACCGAGCCCGCCGCCGAGCCCGAGTTCCCGCCGCCCACCAAGTCGGCGAGCCTGCTGTGGCTGGCCACCGCGGGTACCGCCTGGGTGGTCCGACGGTGCAACGACCTGCTGCCCCAGCTGCTGCGTCTCGCCGCCACGGAGATGAGGCACCGCGCGAAGGGCACCTGCGGCTGGCTCGACCTGCGTGCGGCACAGTCGGTGTCCATGGCGTTGGCCTCGCTGCCGGTGCCGGTGCCGGTGCCGGTGCCGTTGCCGGAGCAGCGGTCGGTGTTGGAGCGGCCTGTGCCCGAGTATCGGTCGGTGCTTGAGCGGCCCGTGCTTGAGCGTCCCGTGCCGGAGACTCGGCCCATGGCGGGCCAGTGGCCCCTGCCGGAGGGGCTGTCGGTGCCCGGACAGCGCTCGGTTCCGGGGCAACAGCCCGCACCGGAGGCGGCGTAGCGCACGCAGGGGTGGCGGGGGTCAGCGACGGCGCACGGCCACGAAGCGGACCGGGGTGCCCGGCACCGCCTGGGCGGCGGCCGGGAGGTCGGCCGCGCGGACGACGGCGATCACCGGGTAGCCGCCCGTCGTCGGGTGGTCGGCGAGGAACACGACCGGCCGGCCGTCGGGCGGTACCTGGACCGCGCCCAGGACGACGCCCTCGCTGGGGAGTTCGCTGGTCAGGGCCCGTTCCAGGGCAGGGCCCTCGGTGCGCAGCCCGATGCGGTTGCTCGCGGGGGAGACGCTGTACACGCGGGCGGTGAAGGCACGCACGGCCTCAGGGGTGAACCAGTCGTCGCGCGGGCCCAGCGTCACGCGCAGAACCAGTTCGGCGGGGGGCGCCGGCTGCGGGGCGACGTCCACGCGTGCGTGAAGCCCCGTCGGTCGGCCCAGGGGCAGCACCGCGCCGTCCGTGAGGGGCGGCGGGCCGAGGCCGGACAGGAGGTCCGTGGAGCGGCTGCCGAGGACCGGATCGACGGAGATCCCGCCGGAGACGGCCACATAGCTGCGTACGCCGGACATGGCCGCGCCGACGTCCAGGAGCGCACCGGCAGGCACCCGCACCGGAGCGCCCCAGGCGACCGGGCGTCCGTCCACCGCGACGCGGCACGGCGCGCCGCCGACCGCGACGGTCACCGTCGAACGAGGCCGCACCGCACAGCCGCTCAGTGTGGTCTCCAGCACGGCCGCTTCGGGGGTGTTGCCGACCAGGCGGTTGACGAGCCCCGCCGCGGGCCCGTCCAGCGCTCCCGAGCGGGGCACGCCGAGGTGGGCGTGCCCGGGGCGGCCGAGGTCCTGCACGGTGGTGAGCGCCCCGGCGCGTACGACGGACAGCGCGCGGTCGCTCATGCGCTTCCCACCGGAACGAAGCGCACGCGCGTGCCCGGTGACAGCAGCGCGGCCGGCACACGCGTGTGGTCCCACAGCACCGTGTCCGTGGTGCCGATCAGCTGCCAGCCACCCGGCGACGAACGCGGGTAGACGCCCGTGTACGGGCCTGCCAGTGCCACCGCACCTGCCGGTACGGCCGTGCGCGGAGTGGCCCGGCGAGGGACGTCGTAGCGGGGCGGCAGGCCGGTCAGATAGCCGAATCCGGGGGCGAAACCGCAGAAGGCAACGCTGAATTCGGTGCCCGCGTGGAGGCGGGCCACCTCGCGTGCGGTGACGCCCCAGTGCGCGGCGACCTCGGCCAGGTCCGGGCCGTCGTAGCGCACCGGGAGTTCGACGACGTCACGCGCGTGTGGGGGAGCGGGCGGCACTTCGGCCGTGGTCAGTTCGCAGGCCAGGCGGACCGGGTCGGCGAGGCCGTCGAGCAGGACCGTGCGGGCGGCGGGGACGATCTCGCGGACCGACAGCGAGCCCTCCGTACGGCGCCGGAGGAACTCCGCGTGCAGTGCCTGGGCCTCCTCGCCCGAGGACACCTGGACGAGCAGGGCGTCGTCCCCGACCGGCAGCGCCCTCATACGAACGCCTCCACCCGGACACCCGACTCCTCCAGCCGTGCCCGCACCCGGCGGGCCAGCTCGACGGCGCCGGGCGTGTCCCCGTGCAGGCACAGGGAACGCGCGCGTACCTCGACGGCAACCCCTGAGTGCGAGGCGACCACGCCCGAGCGGGCCAGGCCCACCGAGCGCTCCACGACGGCCTCCGGGTCGGTGACCACGGCGCCGTCCTGGCCGCGTGGCACGAGCGTGCCCCGCTCGGTGTACGCGCGGTCCGCGAACGCCTCCGTGACGGCCGGGAGTCCGGCCTTGGCGGCCAGATCCAGCACCCGCGAGCCGGGCAGGCCGAGCACGGGCAGCGTGGCGTCCGCGAGGAGCACCCCGTCGACGACCGCGCCGGCCTGCTCCTCGTCGTGCACGACGCGGTTGTAGAGCGCGCCGTGCGGCTTGACGTACGACACGCGCGTGCCCGCCGCTCGCGCGAAAACCTCCAGGGCGCCGATCTGGTAGGCCACTTCCGCCGCCAGCTCGGCGGGCGGCACGTCCATCGCGCGCCGCCCGAACCCCGCGAGGTCCCGGTAGGAGACCTGGGCGCCGATCCGTACCCCGCGCTCGGCCGCCTGCTCGCACACCCGCCGCATGGTGGCCGCGTCCCCGGCGTGGAAGCCGCAGGCCACGTTGGCGCTGGTGACGACGGACAGCAGCCGTTCGTCGTCGGTGAGCTGCCAGCGGCCGAAGCCTTCGCCGAGGTCGGCGTTGAGATCGATCGAGGTCATGGATCCTTCCGTGTCTCGTGTCAGGCACTTTGAGGTGATTTCAGGTATCTTCGGGCGCTTTCAGGTGATGCGGTATTGCTCGTCGCGCGCATCGGTGAGGAACATCTGGCCCGGTGCGTGAGTGATGGCGAACGGCGGGCGCGAGGCCATCACGGCGGCCTGCGGGGTCACTCCGCAGGCCCAGAACATCGGGATGTCGTCCGGTTCGGCGTCCACCGGATCGCCGAAGTCGGGGCGGCCGAGATCGGTGATGCCCAGGGCCGAGGGATCGCCGCAGTGCACGGGGCTGCCGTGCACTGCCGGGAGGAGACCGGTCTCCCTCAGCGCCGCCGCCACGTGGACCGGCGGCACGGGACGCATCGACACCACCATCGGGCCGTGCAGTCGCCCCGCCGGCCGGCACTGGCGGCTGGTCACGTACATCGGGACGTTGCGGCCCTGCTCGATGTGGCGGATCGGGACGCCCGCCTCGGTCAGCGCCCACTCGAACGTGAAGCTGCAGCCGATCAGGAACGACACCAGGTCGTCGCGCCAGTGCGCTCGCACGTCCGTCGGTTCGTCCACCAACTCGCCGTCCCGCCACACCCGGTAGCGCGGCAGGTCGGTGCGCAGGTCGGCGCCGTCGGCGAGGACGGTGGTCCAGGAACCGGCGTCCGTGACGTCGAGGACCGGGCAGGGCTTGGGGTTGCGCTGGCAGAACAGCAGCATGTCGTACGCCCAGTCGGCGGGCACCGAGATCAGGTTGACCTGGGTGTGGCCCGCCGAGACCCCGGCCGTGGGGCCCGTGAGGCCCTCCCGGAAGCGGGCGCGTGCGGTTTTCGGGCTCCACGCGTGCGCGTGCTCTTCGACAAGGGTGAGCGGGCGGTCTTCGGTCACGAGGGCGGGCGCGCGGTTCTCCGTACGGTTCACACCAGCTCCTTCCCGCGCGTCTCCGGCAGCCCGAGCAGGGCCAGCGCCGCGATGCCGTAGCCGATCGCGCCGAAGACCAGCGCGCCGCCCACGCCCCAGCTGTCGGCCAGGAAGCCGACCGTGGTGGGGAAGACGGCGCCCACCGCGCGGCCGGTGTTGTACGTGAAGCCCTGTCCCGTGCCGCGCACCGCCGTCGGGTACAGCTCGCTCAGGTAGGACCCGAAGCCGCTGAAGATCGCCGACATGCAGAACCCGAGCGGGAAACCGAGCACCAGGAGCAGGGCGTTGGCGCCGTCCGGGATGTTCGCGTACGCGAGGATGCAGGCCGCGGACAGCAGCGCGAAGAGCCAGATGTTGCGTCGGCGGCCCAGCCGGTCGGTGAGGTATCCGCCGGTCAGGTAGCCGATGAAGGCGCCCGAGATCAGGAACGTCAGATAGCCGCCGGTGCCGACGACTGACAGGTCGCGCTCGGTCTTGAGATAGGTCGGCACCCAGGTGGCGAGGGTGTAGTAGCCGCCCTGGACGCCGGTGGAGAGCAGCCCCGCGAAGATCGTCGTACGCAGCAGGCCGGGCTTGAAGATGGCCGCGAACGAACCCTTCTGCGTGCTCTGTTCACGTACGGCCACCGCCTCCGGGGCATCGTGCACCCGGCGTCGCATCCAGATGACGAGCAGCGCGGGCAGGGCGCCGGTCCAGAACATCACGCGCCAGGCCAGGTCGTCGCCGGCGAGCGAGAAGACCAGGGTGTACATGATCGCGGCCAGTGCCCAGCCGACGGCCCACGAGCTCTGGATCGCGCCGAGCGTGCGGCCCCGGTGCTTGGCGCTCGCGTACTCGGCGACCAGGATCGCGCCGACCGCCCACTCGCCGCCGAAGCCGAGGCCCTGGAGGGCGCGGAAGACCAGCAGCGTCTCGTAGTTGGGCGCGAAGCCGCAGGCGACGGTGAAGACCGCGTAGGTGATGACCGTGATCATCAGCGCCCTGACCCGGCCGATCCGGTCGGCCAGCACGCCCGCGACGGCGCCGCCGATCGCGGAGACCACGAGCGTGACGGTGGTGAACAGGCCGGTCTGGCCGCTGTCCAGACCGAAGTACGCGGCCAGCGCCACCATGCTCAGCGGCAGGGTGAAGTAGTCGTACGAATCCAGGGCATAGCCACCGAAAGCGCCCGCGAAGGCGCGACGGCCACGCGGTCCCAGGGCGCGCAGCCATGCGAACGCGCCGTCGTCGGCGGCGCGTTCGTCAGTGGTGGGGTGAGCGTCGGTCAGGGCCTGCGGTGGAGGGGTCGTGCTCATGGGCACCTCGCAGAGGGGGGGGGACGGAGGGTGCGGAGCTGAGCTGAACAGTGAGCAGTAAGGTAGAGGATCGTTGAACGATCCTTCAATACCCGTGTTGTTTCGTTCTCGTGTCTGCGGTTGAATTCCGGGCATGGCAGAGCAGCTGGCCGGACTGGCCGACGACCGCGCCCTCCTGGGCCGCACGAGCACGGCGGAGCGGGTCTCGGACATCCTCAGAAGCCGCATCGCCGAGGGCTACTTCCCGCCCGGCACCCGGCTGTCGGAGGACAGCATCGGAGGGGCGCTCGGTGTGTCCCGCAACACACTGCGCGAGGCGTTCCGGCTGCTCACCCACGAACGGCTGCTCGTCCACGAGCTGAACCGGGGCGTGTTCGTGCGGGTTCTGACGGTGGAGGACGTCGAGGACATCTACCGCACCCGACGCCTCGTCGAGTGCGCCGTCGTACGGGGGCTTGGTGAGCCGCCGCACGGCCTGGACCGGCTCGCCGAAGCCGTCGAGGAGGGGCAGCGGGCGGCGCGTGAAGGTGACTGGAAAGCTCTGGGTACCGCCAACATCCACTTCCACCGCGAGCTGGTCTCCCTCGCCGGGAGCGCCCGCACGGACGAGCTGATGCGCAGCGTCTTCGCGGAGCTGCGGCTCGCCTTCCATGTGGTGGACGACCCGAAGCGGCTGCACGAACCGTATCTCGCGCGCAACCGGCAGATCCTCCAAGCACTGGAGGCGGGGGACAGGGCCGAGGCCGAGAAGCTGCTCGCCGTGTATCTCGACGACTCACTGGAGCGGGTCGTGGAGGTCTACCGACGCCGGGTGACGAGCACGCCCTAGGGGCGCGGGGCTGTATCGGTATGCGGCTCCGCCGCGTGGCCGCGAGCATCCACGGGCGACCCGCAGCGACAACCCGCAGCGACAAGATGACCTGCGGTTCCCGGCTCTCCCGGCGGAGCGCCGACGTTTGGGTCGTTGTCAGACCGAGGACCTAGTCTGTGCACCGTGACTTCGCCTGCATCGACGGACCGTGTTCCGCCCCAGCTCAGCGCGGGGCCGCGCCCGGCTCCGGGCCCGGCCGCCGACGAGGGGCTGGCGCGGCGGCTGCGCGCGCTCGCCTGCACCGCGCCGCTGCACGACCTCGACGTGCGCAAGGCCAACCTGGCGGGCGAGTACTCGGTGTACGGCATGGCGGAGGTGGCGCTCGCCGCCATCGACCTGGTCACGCTGAACATGGACTTCGACACGGGCGCCGACCACGACCAGATCGTCGCCCGCCTCATCCCGCGCATCGCCGCCCAGGCCCCGCAGCGCCCCGTCGCCGAGCACGAGCGGGTGGCCCGCTGGGTCCTGGAGAACCTGATCAACGTCGGCAGCGTGGACCGCGGCTTCCGGGCCGTGTACGGCACGTTCGCGCCGGACGGCAGCTATGTCCGCCGTGACTACGACTTCAAGCTGATCGAGGAGGTGCCCGGGCCGGGCGGCACCGTGTACCTCCGTACGACCGACGAGGCGGTCAACGTCCTGGTCGGCGCCCTCGACACGGACGTCACCAGCGCGCAGATCGCCGCGGAGGTCAAGCTGGAGGTGCTGATCAACCGCGGTCGGCTCGCCGACGCGCAGCTGGCCGCCGAGCAGGCCCGCTACCGGACCGTGCAGTACTCGGAAACGCTCCGCAGGGCCCTGGACGCGACCCGTCGCAACGTCCGCGCGGTCGACTGGCTGAACGCCGTACCGGACATGATCGCCGAGGCGCTCGACCACGTCGCCGACCGGTACCGCCATGAGAACGCGATCCTCACCAACATCCGCAAAGCGCGCGACGAGACCGAGGACCCGGAGCACAAGCGCCGCGCCGCCGAGCTCGTCGACATCGTCAAGGACTGCATCCGACGGCACACACAGCTGCAGTCCCGGCTGCTGGAGGCGGGGCCGCTGTTCCGCGCCGAGCAGGACCGGCAGGCCTTCGCGACGCCCATGACGACGTCGGGTACAGACCTGTACGGGCACCTCCTGGCCCCTGTCCTGCCGTTGCCGCTGGAGCAGTCCGTCCGGGTCACGGACGCCTTCTTCGCGCGCGGGACGGGGATGCGTACGCCGGTGTCCGTGCGGGTCGCCGATCTCGTCGACATATTGCTGACGCCGCCCGTGGAGCGGGAGCACCTGGGCGCCGAGATGCCCGAGCCCGACCTCATCGCGACGCCGGACGACAGCCGGTTCAGCGAGGAGCAGCTCGCCGCCGCGATGGAGTTGCTGGATCTGCCGGCGGATGCTCCGCGGCGGCTGTCCGGGCTGTTGGCCCAGGCGCGGCGCCAGGACCCTGATCTGCCGTACCTGGTGGCCTTGTTGGCAGTTCATGCGGCCAGCCCGCCGGTGGGCACGGCTTATCGGCAGGGCGAGGAGAAGCTGCTGTTCGCCGTGGACGACGGGACTGAGCTGGACGATCCCGAGTTCGGAGGGGCCGACCTGATCGTGGGGACGGCTCTGCTGGATGCGGCGGGGATGGCCGCCGACAGAACGGAAGCAGCATGAGCCGCGCCGAGAACCGTACGTACGAGCAACACCCCAGCAAGGAGCCGAAACCGTGACCGAGCACGTCGATCGGAGTGAGCCGGAGGCCGCCGCCCCGTCGGTGTCCGCCGCCGTCACGCCCGCCGACGCCGCCGACGCGGCTCGGCTGGTCGCCTTCGGGCTGCAGCCGAAGTTGCAGCCCGCGCGGGATCAGGAGTACACGGAGCTGCTGCGGCGCTACCGGGAGGACCCCCCGTTCGCGCGGCTCGCCGACGCCGTGGCCGCAGGGCTGGGGCTGGTCGTGCTGGAGGTGTCCCCGCGCGCGGGGATGGCCGTGACGGCCGCCGAGGACTCCGTGTTCGCCGTCCGTATGGGCGACTACTCGCGTCGAACGTCCGCCGACGGCAGCGACCGCTTTCTGCACGGGCTGGCCCATCTCGCCGTCGCCGCCATGGCGTTCCCCCGGCCCGAGGACCTGGCCGACGACGGCTACATCGGGCGCGTGACGGTCAACGGCGTCGACGCCTTCGTACGCCAGGCCTGCCGACGCCTGGAGGAGCGTGCCGAGGAGCAGGGCGAGAACACCGATCCGGCGACGGACGCGCCCGGGCTGGAGGCGGCCTGGCGGATCTGGGTGAGACGCAGCGCGACCGGTGCCACCAAGGACGCGCGCAGACTCGCCGGTTCGACCACCGGCATCGTCGGCAAGGCGGCTGCCTTCCTCACCGACTCCGGGTTCCTGCAGCGCACCGGCGACGACAACGGCGGCACCTACCGCACCACGGCTCGCTACCAGCTCCAGGTGCGTGACATGGCGGGCACCGCCGCCATGGCCGAGCTGCTGGAGCTGGGCGTGGTCCCGGTCACCGACGGCACGCCGAGCCTGCTGCCTGCCGAGGACACGGACGACCTGGAGCTGGTGGCCGACGCCGGGCTGCCGTTCCACTCCGCCTGAAGCCCCGAACATCCCTGATCTGACAAAGACTCAGACGAAGACTTACGAGAGTCCGCCATGTACGAGCTGTCCCGGGTCCGCCTCTACTCCATCGGACCGGCCGGTGCGCGTTACGCCGACACCGTGCTGGACCTGCGCGGTGTCGGCGAGCCCGTGCCCGACCCCGCACCGACGCAGGCGGAGTTCTTCGAGGAGGAGCCCGTCGGCCCGCCGCGCCGGCCCGCACCCGCCGGGGTGCTCTTCCTGGAGAACGGCGGCGGCAAGTCGGTCCTGCTCAAGCTGATCTTCTCTGTGATGCTGCCGGGCCACCGCAACACCCTCGGTGGCGCCAGCTCCGGTGTGCTGCGGAAGTTCCTGCTCGCCGACGACTGCGGGCATGTCGCGCTGGAGTGGCAGCACACGCTCACCGGTGAGTGCGTCGTGGTCGGCAAGGTCAGCGAGTGGCGCGGGCGCCAGGTCTCCAACGACCCGCGGAAGTTCGCCGAGGCCTGGTACTCCTTCCGCCCGGGGCCCGGGCTGAGCCTGGACAATCTGCCCGTCGCCGAGTCCACCGCCGTACGGCGGCCCGTCGAGGGCCAGTCGGGCGCGCAGGGGCGCCGCCGCACCATGAAGGGCTTCCGGGACGCCATCACGGAGGCGGGCAAGGCGTATCCGCATCTGGAGGTGCACTGGGAGGAGATCCACGACCGGTGGATCGAGCACCTCGGCGACCTCGGCCTCGACCCCGAACTCTTCCGCTACCAGCGCGAGATGAACGCCGACGAGGGCGAGGCGGCCGGCCTCTTCGCGGTCAAGAAGGACTCCGACTTCACCGACCTGCTGCTGCGGGCCGTGACGGACACGCGGGACACCGACGGCCTCGCCGACCTGGTCAGCGGCTTCGGCAACAAGCTGGGCCGACGCGCCGAGCTGATCGCCGAACGGGACTTCACCGCCGGGTCCGTCGACCTGCTCGGGCGGATCGTGGAAGCCGCCGAGGCACGCTCACGCGCGCGGGACATCCACGCCGGTGCCGAGCGGCGGACCCGGACCCTGGCCCGGCGGCTCTCCGCGCGGGGAGTCCAGGAGCGCGTCCGGGCGGCCGACCTCGCCCAGCGGGTCACCGCCGCCGCGTACGCCGTGACCCACTCCGAGGCGGCGCGGGAGCGCAGCGCGCTGATCGCCGCCGAACTCGCCTACCGCCACGCCTCGCTGGCGCTCGCCGCGGCCGAGAAGTCGGCGGCCGCCCAGAAGCGCGAGCTCGCCGAAGCGCGCACGCTGCACTCCGCCTGGCAGGCCGCCGAGACCGCCCTGCGGCACCGCGCCGCCGCCGACCGCGTCGCACGCGTGGCCGCCGCCATCCAGGAGGCGGAGCGCGACGCGGCCCCCGCGCTGGCCGCCCGCGCCAAGGCCGCCGTCGATCTCGTACGGGCCCTGCACGCGGCCGCGGAGAGCGCAGAGACCCTCGCCAACGAGGGGGAGGAGCGGTCCGCAGCGCTCCAGGAGGTCAGCGAGTCCGCGTACCGGGACTCCACCGCCGCCGCCACCGAGGCACAGCGGGCCCGCAGTGAGGTCGGGCATCTGCGGCAGCGGCTGTCGGAGGTCGAGCAGGAGACCGCCGAGGCCGTACGCGCGGGCTGGCTCGACGACAGCGCGCCCGACGCCGACCCGGCGCGCGCGGCCCTCGCCGCGAGCGACGCCGAGAAGACGGCCGTCGCCGCCTGGGACACCGCCCGCGAGGCCTCCCGGCGAGCCTCCGAGCACGCGCGCGAGGCGGCATCGGCCGAATCCCGCGCGGAACTGACGGCGGCTCGCGCGGCGGATGCGGCCACGGCGGCGGAACGGTCGTACGAGGCGGAACATCGCCTGGCCGAGGCGCTGGCGGGGGAGGAGCGGCTGGCCGAGCTGCTGAGCCTGACCGGCGGGTCCGGCGTGAAGCGCGGGTCCGTGCCCGGCCCCCGCACGGGTGACGACGAGAAGGCGCCCACGACCGCGCGCGCCGGCCAGGAGGACGTCGCTTCGAACGTCCCCGCCGACGGTGCCCTCACCCCGGAGGAGCTGGACCGGTTCGCCGACGAACTGCGTGAGCTTCTCGACGACGCCGTCTCCGCAGCCGAGCGCCAGCTCTTCGAACTGCGTACGGCCGCCGCCGACGACTCCCGGATCCTGGGCGCGCTCGGTGACGGCGGGCTGCTGCCGCCCGGTCCGGACGTGCTGGCCACCGTGGAGTTCCTCGGCGAGCAGGGCATCCCGGCCCTGCCGGGCTGGCGCTACCTCGCCCAGGCCGTCGACCCCACCGACCACGCGCGCGTGCTGGCCGCCCGGCCGGAGCTCGTCGACGGCGTGATCATCACCGACCCCGACACGCACGCGCGTGCCCGCGAGGCGCTCGGCGACGCGGCCCTGCTGCCACGGTCGGCCGTAGCCGTGGGCACGGCGGCCGCCCTGCTCGCCCCGACCCCGGCCGCCGATGCGCAGAGCGGCGACGTATTCCTCGTACCGCCGAACCCCGCCATGCACGACGAGCACGCCGCCGACGAGGAGCGGCAGGCGCTGCGCGCCCGGGCGACCGAGCGGGACGAGGAGATCCGCACCCTCGCCGCGCGGCTCGGCAAGGACCGGGAGCTTGCGGCGCGGCTCGCCTCGTGGCGGACCGGCTGTCCGGCCGGGCGGCTGGTCGAGTTGGCGCAGGCGGCCCGGGACGCGCGCGCGTTCGCCGAGGAGTCCGAGGCCGAGCTGGCCGAGGCACGGACCGTACGGGCCGAGGCCGACGAAGCCGCCGCCGAGGCCGCCCAGGTCCGCGACGAGCGGCAGGAGGCCGCACAGAAGGCGCGGCGCGCCGCCGACGCCCTGGCCGGGCTGGCCTTCCGGCTGCGCGAGCGGGCCGGCTGGCAGGTCAAGCTGCGCGAACTCGCCGACGAGGCCACCGAGTCCGAGGCCCGCGCCCAGACCTGCCTGGAGCGCGCTCGCGCCGCCGACGAGGACCGCCGTGCCGCTCAGCGCGCCGCCGACGACGCGCGCCGCACCGCGCGTGCCCTGCGCGCCGAGCGCTCGGAGATCGCGGGCGCCCCCGACGACGTACCGGACACCGACGCGGACGCCCCGAGGGCGTCCCTGCCCGCGCTCCGTGAGGCGTACCGGGCAGCTTCCCAGGTGTACGAGAAGGTCGGGGTCGGCGCCGATCTGCGGGCCGAGCAGGCCCGCGCGGAGAGCGACGAGAGCGCGGCGCGCGCGGAGCTGGACCGGCTGAGCAACAAGGTCCGTACCCGGGCCGAACAGCTCCTTCAGTCACCTGACGGCTCCGACGGGCCCTCCCGGCAAGCGGCCGCCGCGCGCGCGGAGGAGCTGGTCCAGCTCCTGGAGACCCGGATGTCCAGCGCGAGCGAGCAACTCGGCCGGCTGCGCGGCGAGGCCGAGCGGCACGCGCCCGAGGACGGCGAGGCGCACACCGAGCTGTCCGAGGAACTCCAGCCGCGCGACGCCGAGCACGCACAGACGCTGCTGCGCACGGCGTCCGCCGAACTCGCCTCCCGCACCGAGGCGTTGGCGCAGGCCCGCGAGGCGCACGCGGAACTCCTCGAAGCGCACCGCGCCGCCGAGGACGCGGCGGGCGGCTTCGACGAGATCGCCGCGATGCTGCGCGACCTGCTGCGCGAGCACACCTCGGAGGAGGAGCAGGAGGAGCCCGAGCCGTACCCCGGCAATCTTGAGGAGGCTCGGCAGTCCGCCGCAGAGGCCCGCCGTTCGCTGCGCGGCTGCGCCGCCGACCTCTCCGCCGCCGAGGCCGCCGTGCGCGAGGCGAGCGACGTGCTCGTCCGGCACGCCAACTCCACGCGCTACGAGCAGGTCCGCACCCCTGCTCGCCAGCAGATCCGCGAGCTGCCCGCCTCGGCGCTGCCCGAGCACGCGCAGAAGTGGGCGGACGCCTTCGCACCCCGACTCCGCGTACTCACCGACGAGTTGGCGCAGCTGGAGCGGAACCGGGACTCGATCGTGGACCGGCTCCGGGGCCTGGTCGAGTCGGCACTGGCCACGCTGAGGTCCGCCCAGCGGCTCTCCCGGCTGCCGGAGGGGCTCGGCGAGTGGTCCGGGCAGGAGTTCCTGCGCATCCGCTTCGAGGAACCCGACCAGGCCACCCTCACCGAACGACTGGGCGAGGTGATCGACGAGGCGACGCGGGCGGCGGTGAAGAAGAACTCGGACCTGAGGCGGGACGGCATGTCCCTGCTGCTGCGCGGCGTCGCTGCGGCGCTCCAGCCCAAGGGGGTCGCAGTCGAGATCCTCAAGCCGGATGCCGTACTGCGTGCGGAGCGGGTGCCCGTCGGCCAGATGGGCGATGTGTTCTCCGGTGGTCAGCTGCTGACGGCGGCCATCGCGCTGTACTGCACGATGGCGGCGCTGCGGTCGAACGACCGGGGGCGGGACAAGCACCGGCACGCCGGGACACTGTTCCTGGACAACCCGATCGGGCGCGCCAACGCGACGTATCTGCTGGAGCTCCAGCGAGCCGTATCGGATGCGCTCGGCGTCCAGCTCCTCTACACCACGGGCCTGTTCGACACGACAGCGCTGGCAGAGTTCCCGCTGGTCATCCGGCTGCGCAACGACGCCGACCTCAGGGCCGGCCTGAAGTACATCAGGGTCGAGGAACACCTCCGCCCGGGACTGCCGCAGCAGCCCCAGGCGGAGGAAGCGGTGCACAGCGAGATCACGGCGACACGGATGTTCAAACGGCCCGCACCGACGACATGACCGAGCTGTCCGCGTCCCTCTTCACGGTGCAGGACGGGCGGTAGGGCTTGAATTCGTCGAAACTCACGGCGAGTTGACCTCCTTGGTCGGCGCGGCCGCGCCCTCCAGGCTGTGCTCGGCGAGGACGCCCGTCCGGTGCCGCTGGACGAACCAGTAGTAGGCGAAGCCGCCGCCCGCTATGACGGCGACGAATAGCACCGCGCCCCACTGCAGATACCAGTGGTACGGAGCCGTCGCGTTGTAGACCGAGGCGCGCGGCCAGATCAGGTTGAGCGTCATGCCCGCGCCCCACACCACGGCGACGATGTTGACCAGCAGCCCCCACCGGCCGAGGGAGAACTTGCCGTCGCCCGCCGGCTGCCACCTGCCGCGCAGCCGGGCCACCAGCATCGGGGCGGTGACACCGAGGTAGGCGAGGTAGATCATGATGATGCCGATGCTCGTGACGACGGTGAAGATCTGCGGCTGACGGATGTTGACCACCAGGATGGCGAGTGCGAGGAGCCCGATGATCACGGTCGGCAGCACCGGCGTCTGGAAGCGGGGGCTGACCCGTGCCAGCAGTGAGGACGCCGGCAAGTTGTTGTCCCGGGCCATCGCGAACGCCAGCCGGATCGCCGCCGTGTGGACCGCCAGTGCGCACACCGTGACGGCGATCAGCACACACCACAGCATCGCCTTGCCGGCCGTGGGGCCGAGGACGTTGAGCACGACGTACTGCAGTCCGTCCGTGGACAGCTTCTCGCCCTTCAGGCTGGAGACGCTCATCAGGGCGAGCAGCAGGATCAGGCCGCCCAGGACGAAGGAGGCCACGATGGCGCGGATGATGGCGCGCGGCGCGTTGCGGGACGGGTCCAGGCACTCCTCACCCAGGGAGGAGGCCGTGTCGAAGCCGTACATGACGTATGCGGACGCCAGCGACGCCACAAGGAAGGCACCCAGGTATCCGGCGCCATAGCCCGCGCCGGTGCCGTTCGTCTCCATGACCACCTGCGGGCCACGGGTGATGTGGACGGCGAACAGGACGATCAATACGACTGTGGCGATCAACTCGATGAACACGCCCGCCGTGTTGATTCTCGCCATCAACTTGACGCCGAAGGCGTTCACCAAGGTGGTGAAGAGGATCAACACCGCGGCCAGGATGACCGCGTTGGTCGCCACGTCGTACTTGCCGGTGCCGTCCCCCACGATCTGGAAGGCCGACGAGATCTGGGGGAGCGTCAACTGGTAGGCCAGCGCCACCGCCGATATGGACACTATGGACGCGATCAACATCATCCAGCCGGCGAGCCAGCCCAGATGCGGGTTGCCTATCTTCTTCGACCAGTTGTAGACCGAGCCCGCAACGGGATAGCGGGCGGCCAGCTCCGCGAAGCAGAGGGCGACCATGAACTGGCCGACGAACACCATCGGCCACGACCACCAGTAGGCGGGGCCGCCGCTGCCGTAGCCGAAGTAGAACAGTTGGAACGTGCCGGTCAGGATCGAGATGTAGCTGATCCCGGCGGCGAAGGTGTGGAAGTTGCCGAGTGTGCGCTTGAGTTCGGGTTTGTAGCCGAACTCGGCGAGTTCGGCGTCGTCGTGACCGCGCGGACTCGTTGGTTGCTCCGTTGTCGACATGAGCGGACTCCTCGTGGGCCGGGGAAGGGGAGCGGGCGACTCGGGCGGGTGCCGGGATCAATGAGAGGGCTGGTGAGCGTGCTGCTACCCGGGAGTCAGGTCAACCACCCCTGCGGTGCGGGATTGGTGTGGCACCAGATGTGTTTGGTCTCGTGGTACCCCGGCGAGCCCCGAGCGCCCGAGTTCGCAACACGATGCCGATGCCGATGCCGATGCCGATGTCGACGTCGATGTCGTGCTCGCTCTCGACGAGCCGCTTACCCGGGTCCAGGGACTGGGCGCCCCGCGCAAACGCATCCTTCTCCCGTACGAGGGAGCCCGGCGATCCGCAGCCGCAGGTCACCGCGTACGGCCGGCGACGTCCCGGGCCAAGGGCCCTCGGTGATGGTGCGGCGGCCGACGCCGATCGCCTCCACCGTGAGTTTGCCCCCCACCCCACCCCACCCCGCCCGCCCCGTCCGCGACCCTGACCAGCGACCCGTCGGCCGGGACATCGGATCCACCCCCGAGCCTCTCGATCAGCCACACGCCTCGAGTCCTACACGTTCGCGCGGTGGACAACTCGACGGACTTGGCCACATCCGCCCGCGTGCTCCGCAGGCGGGACGTGCCTGTCGTTCAGGCGGGCGTGGCGGCGAGGCGGGCGGGGTCGAACAGGCCGATGGGGTGCTCGGTGGTGCCGGTCAGGGCGAGGTCGGCGAGTATCTCGCCGACGACGGGCACGAACTTGAAGCCGTGCCCGGAGAACCCGCAGGCCACGGTGACCGACTCCGGGTGCGCGGGGTGGCGGGCGATGACGAAGTGCTCGTCGGGGGTGATGGAGTACATGCAGGTGGCGGCCTTGAGGAAGGTGCCGGGCAGGTCCGGGATGCAGCCGGATATGTGGTCCGCCATGGCCCGGATCTCCTCCTCATGAACCGTCCGGTCGATGGTCTCCGGGGTGGTGACCTCGCCCTTGCGGAAGAAGGCGACCTTGGCACCGAGATCGGGGCCGTCGATGGCCGGGAACCCGTAGACCTGGACGCCGTCCGCGTCGTCCCAGATGTAGATGGGTTGGTTCTCGGGGCGGAACGGATCAATACCGTGCTTCGGCTGGAACCAGTACATGACCTGCCGCTCAATGGTGAACGGCACCCCGAGATCGGTCAGCAGCTGCGGCGCCCATGCGCCCGGGCAGATCACCAACTGGCCGGCGGTGTAGGTGTTCTCGGCCGTGTGGACGCGGACTCCGTCCCGGTACGGCTCCCAGCGGGTCATCGGCTCTTCGAAGTGCAGGTCGGCGCCCTGCTGGGTGGCCAGCTGGACATGAGCGGCGACCGTGTTCTCCGGCCGCAGGAGACCGGCCTTCCTCTCGTACAGCGCCACCTCGTCGTCCTTCGGCGCGAGCGTCGGGAAGCGGCGGCGGATCTCCTTCGCATCCAGCATCTCGTGCGGCAGGTCCCACTGTTGGGCCGAGCGCAGCGAGCCGGAGACGGCCGGCGTGTCGGGGCGTCCGATCATGACGCCGCCGCAGAGGGTGGCGATGTCCCTGCCGGTGGACCGCTCCAGGTCGTCGTACAGCTCGTAGGCGCGTAGCAGCAGCGGGACGTACGCCGGGTCCTCGAAGTACGACTGCCGGGTGATGCGTGAACCGCCGTGGCTGGAGCCGCGGTTGTGCACCGGGCCGAACTTCTCCAGACCGAGCACGCGGGCGCCACGCGAGGAGAGGTGGTGGGCGGCGGCGCTGCCCATGCCGCCGAGACCGATGACGATCACGTCGTAAGTGGGGGACACCGGAGTCTCCTATCGGCGGATGCGGGTCATCTTTGGGGGTCGAAGAGCGGCAATTCGGCGACCGTGGCCAGCCTGTCTCGCCGAAGTATTTGATGTGCACGGCGGTGCCGGTGACCAGGGTAGGCAGCCAGGCGTACGCGACGCAGCGGCCCAGTGTGTAGCCGTACGAGGACCGCTGTGCTCTCCGTGGACCGCCCACGAGCGTTCATGCGGGCGTGGCGCAACATGGTCCGCGGGACGCCCCAGGCACGGTCTGTCTCGGTCTGACTCGGTCCGGGGCAGCAGGCTCGAGATGGTCTCGCGCTCGGCCGGCCGCGGCGGAACCGCTCAACGGACCCCGGCAGCCCGGCCCGGCCCAGGACCGGCACTTGGCCCGGATCCGGCATTCGGTCCGGCTCCCGGCTCGGCTCGTGCTCGTGCCCGCGCTTGGCTCGGCAGGGCCGCTGGGAGCCATTCCTCAGCCCCTGACGCTGGGTCGTTCAACCGTGCACTCAGGAGTGCGACAACTGACCGGCCCCGCCCCGTCGGCGTATTCGCTCCTGAGCGCGCTCGGCCTCCCGTGTCTGCCGTCGTGCCCGGCGCCGCTCGCGTCGCAGGATGCGCGCCGTGCTGCTCGGCGTGGAGACGACGCCATTGCGCTGGTTCCACACCTGGCGGGTCACCCAGACGTCGAGGGCGCCCCAGGTCGCCACCACCGTGCTGACCACACTGCTGATCACCATCGGGAACGCCAGCCATGACCCCGCCAGCGTGCACAGGAAGGCCACCATCGCCTGTATCAGCGTCACCGCGATGATCAGCACCGCTCGCACCGACGCCGTCCGCACCGGATCCGGCATCCGGCGCCGCCGGGCGGGCTCCTCGACCCACAACGGCCGGTATCCCGACCACTCCTGGGCCGCTCTGCCGCCGGCGGCTCTGGCCACACTCTTGTCTGCCGCCGCCTTCCTACCGGAGCCGGCCGAAACGTCGTGCCGGTCCGTCGTCACCGCACCCGCGGCCACCGGAGCATCGCGGCTGCCCATCGCCTGGCGTCCGTCCGCCGGAATGTCGTGATCCAGCGCTTCGGGGCCGCGCCGCGCCGACACATGCGCCACCGTCCCGCCCTCGGGCGCCTCGCGCCGCTCCGCCGTGCCCATCACCGAGTCACTCCCCACCGCCAGCAGACCGCTTGCCCCGTGTCCGAAGACGCGGCTCCCCAGCGGCTGCCCGGCTTGCGCTGTTTTACGCCGCCCGGGGACTGGATGCGGCTCCTGTGGCCCATTCCGCCCCCATCTCCCATAGAGAAGGACGATCGACGCGTGCCGAAGATTCCCGAGGAAGATAAATTTCTGGCCAACTGGCCCGAGAGACCGGCCGGATCCGTCCTCGGCGGCGCCACGGGATCACGGGAGGCAATCTCCCGCAATGGCCGGACAACTCCCCATGTCTCGTCGCCGGTGCGGAAGTTCAGGTTCCGGATGGCTCTTCGAGTTACTTGTGCGTCGGTAGTAGGCTCGCGCCAATTGTTGACGCACATGTGTGCCCCCTGACCAATGGGGGTTTGAGCTGGGGGAGGCCATGCGCTTTCGCGGGAAGTCGATCCGCCGGAAGATGGTGGCGCTGCTTCTCGTGCCGCTGGTGTCCCTGACCGCGATCTGGGGCTTCGCCACGGTACTCACGGGGCGAGGCGTGACCCAGCTGTTCACGGTGTCGTCCCTCGTCGAGAAGATCGGTTACTCCACCGAGGACGCCGTCCGCGTCCTGCAGCAGGAACGCCGCCAGGCCCTCGTCTATCTCGCCGACCGCCGGGCCTCGGACGCACTGTCCGCGCTGCGGGAAACCCGGAGTGCCACCGACGCCGCCGTCGCCGAGATCCGCAAGAATGCCAAGGATCCCGACGTCCGTGACGGGATGGACGAGGGGGACGCCGAACGCCTCACCGCCGTCCTGGACGCCTTCGACGGCATCAACCCCCTGCGCCGCAGCGTCGAGGACGGAACGGTGACCCGCTCCCAGGCCCTCGGCCTCTACAACCGGCTCGTCGACCCCTGCTACGCCCTGCTGGGCTCCCTCGACGGGATCGACAGCGTGGCGATGGACAAGCAGGCCCGCGCCCTTCTCAACGTGACCCGCGCCCGCGAACTCCTCTCCCGCGAGGACGCGTTGCTGAGTTCCGCCCTGGTCGTCGGGAAGCTGTCCCGCGAAGAGATACGCGACGTCTCCGACCTGGTGGCCCAGCGCACCCTCATGTACGACATCAGCCTGTCGGACCTGCCCTCGTCCGAGCGTGAACGCTACAGGCGCTTCTGGGACAACGCCTCCACTGCTCCACTGCGCGTCGCCGAACAGGCCGTCATCCTGTCCCAGGCAGGCAGGCCCAGCAGGGTGGACGCCAAGAGCTGGGACACCGCCGCCGGCAGCGTCCTCGACGAGCTCAGCAAGCTCAACGACGAGGCGGGCGCCCGCTATCAGGACCGCGTGAGCCCGGTCGCGATGGGCGTCATCCTGAAGGCGGCCTTCGCCGGTGTCCTCGGGCTGCTCGCCCTGCTGTTCTCGCTCTTCCTGTCCGTGCGCATCGGCCGCGGCCTCATCCGCGATCTGCGGCAGCTGCGGCTGGAGGCCCACGAGGCCTCCGGCGTACGCCTGCCCAGTGTGATGCGCCGCCTCTCCTCCGGCGAACAGGTCGACGTGGAGACCGAGGTCCCCCGCCTGGAGTACGACAAGAACGAGATCGGCGAGGTCGGCCAGGCCCTCAACACCCTGCAGCGGGCCGCCGTCGAGGCCGCGGTCAAGCAGGCGGAACTGCGCGCCGGCGTGGCCGAGGTCTTCGTCAACCTCGCCCGCCGAAGCCAAGTCCTCCTCCACAAGCAGCTCACGCTCCTCGACACCATGGAACGCCGGACCGAGGACACCGACGAACTCGCCGACCTGTTCCGCCTCGACCACCTGACCACCCGTATGCGTCGGCACGCCGAGGGGCTCGTGATCCTCTCCGGCGCCGCCCCCTCCCGGCAGTGGCGCAAGCCCGTCCAGCTCATGGACGTCGTACGCGCCGCCGTCGCCGAGGTCGAGGACTACGAGCGCATCGAGGTCCGACGTCTGCCCCGCGTCGCCGTCACCGGACCGGCCGTCGCGGACCTCACGCACCTCGTGGCCGAACTCCTGGAGAACGCCACGGTGTTCTCCCCGCCGCACACCGCAGTCCAGGTCCTGGGCGAGCGGGTCGCCAACGGCTTCACCCTGGAGATCCACGACCGCGGCCTGGGCATGGCGGCCGACGCCCTGCTGGACGCCAACCTCCGGCTCGCCGAGACGCCCGAGTTCGAGCTGTCCGACACCGACCGGCTCGGCCTGTTCGTGGTCAGCCGGCTCGCCCAGCGGCAGAACGTCCGGGTCTCGCTGCAGCCGTCGCCGTACGGCGGCACCACCGCCGTCGTCTTCATCCCCGACGCGCTGCTCACCGACGACGTCCCGGACACCAACGGCATCGGGTTCCGTCTCGACCGGCCCACGCCGTCGAAGGAGGCCGAGCTGGAGGAGGCGCGCCGCGCCGCCCTCGCCCATGTGCCGGCCCGCGTGCCCGGCCTGCCCGCCTCGCTCCTGGACGGACCGGTCGAGCTGGAGGCCCCCGTCGACCTGGACGCGCTCAGCGACTTCCCGGACGCGCTCGACGACGAGGACAGCGAGCGCGGCGGACTCTTCCGCCCGCGCCGCGCTCTGGCCCATGTGGAGGACGAGGCGTCTGGGTCGCTCGGCGAACACCCGGTCTCCGGCATCCATGGCGGACCGGACCGGCCCGACACGGATGACGATGTGAGCGCCCCGGTCCCGCTGCCCCGCCGCCGGACGCCCAAGCTGGTCAGTTCGCACGGACGCCCGGTCACCGAGCAGCGTTCCCGGCGAGAGGAGGCGGACACGGCCCCTTCCGCAGGCCCGAGCCGCCCGGAGCCGAACGGTCTCGCTCCGCTGCCGACCCGCCGACGCGACACAGGACCCCGCGGCGAGCTGACCAGCGCGCAGGACCGAATCGGCGACCGTGCCGCCACGCCGCCCAGCGCCGGACACGACCGAGGTGAGCCGCCGGAGCCCGCAGCCCATCCAAGGCGCACGCGGCGTGCGGCGATCGCATCGAGCGGCCCCGACCCTGCCGCTCCGAGCACGCCCGCCGCGCAGCGGGAGAGCGGCTCAGGTTCGGGTCCGCTGCCCCGGCGCGTACGACAGGCCAGCCTGGCGCCGCAGCTCAAGCAGGGCCCCGCTCGCCGCGCCGAGGAGAGCGCGGAACTCGTCGAGCGGGACGCGGACGAGGTACGCAGCCGAATGGCATCGCTCCAGCGCGGCTGGCAGCGCGGCCGCCAGGAGAACGCCGCGGGCGACGACGCCCACAGCGGCACAGCACAAGGAACGACTAAGGGGGACGGTCGATGACCGCACCGAAGGCGACCGGCCACACCGCGACCAACCAGTCCGGCGAGCTCAACTGGCTCCTCGACGACCTGGTGGACCGCGTTGCCAGCATCCGTAAGGCCCTCGTGCTCTCCGGCGACGGCCTGCCGACGGGGGTGTCCAAGGATCTGACCCGCGAGGACAGCGAGCACCTGGCCGCCGTCGCGTCCGGGTTCCACAGCCTGGCCAAGGGCGTGGGCCGCCACTTCGAGGCGGGCAACGTCCGGCAGACGGTCGTCGAGCTCGATGACGCCTTCCTGTTCGTGACGGCCGCAGGCGACGGCAGCTGCCTCGCCGTGCTCTCGGATGCCGATTCGGACGTCGGCCTGGTCGCGTACGAGATGACGCTCCTCGTCAAGCGGGTCGGAGTGCATCTGGGTACCGCTCCGCGCACCGATCTGCCCGCGGGCGGGTAGTGGGATGGCATGAGCGCTGACGGTCAGGGAAGAAGTCACTGGTTCGACGACGAGGCCGGACCGGTCGTCCGTCCGTACGCCATGACGCGCGGCCGCACCACCAGTGCGGCCCAGCACCGCCTCGACCTGATCGCGGTGGTCGTCGCGGAACCGCACGCGGACGACCCGGAAGCGGACTCGATGCTGTCCCCGGAGCACGTGGACATCGTCGAACTGTGCCGTGACGCCCCGCAGTCCGTTGCCGAACTCTCCGCCGAGCTCGACCTGCCCATCGGAGTCGTACGGGTCCTCGTCGGGGATCTCGTGGACGCGGAATTCGTCCATGTGAACCGGCCCGTACCGCCTGCCGAGCTGGTGGACGAGAGTATTCTGCGCGACGTGATCAACGGCCTGCGGGCGCTGTGAGCGGCGTGGAAGCGGGGTAGCGACATGACAGGCTGGCAGTTCTGGGTCGACCGTGGCGGCACCTTCACGGACATCGTCGCGCGACGCCCGGACGGCCGTCTGCTGACCCACAAACTCCTGTCGGAGAACCCGGCGCGATACTCCGACGCGGCTGTCGCGGGCGTACGTGATCTGCTGGACGGCTCCCAGGACCAGCCCATCGAGGCCGTCCGGATGGGCACGACGGTCGCCACGAACGCCCTCCTCGAGCGCAAGGGCGAGCGGACCCTGCTGGTCATCACCCGCGGCTTCCGCGACGCCCTGCGCATCGCCTACCAGAACCGGCCCCGCATCTTCGCCCGCCGCATCGAACTCCCCGAGCTGCTCTACGAACGGGTCGTCGAGGTCGACGAACGCATCGCCGCCGACGGCACCGTCCTGCGCGCCCCCGACCTGGAAGCCCTCACCGGCCCCCTCCAGGAGGCGTACGACGACGGGATCCGAGCCGTCGCCGTGGTCTGCATGCACAGCCACCTCCACCCCGTCCACGAACAGGCCGTCGGCGAGCTCGCCGCCCGCGTCGGCTTCCCGCAGATCTCGCTGTCGAGCGAGGTCAGCCCTCTGATGAAACTCGTCCCGCGTGGGGACACCGCTGTCGTCGACGCCTACCTCTCGCCCGTGCTGCGCCGCTACGTCCAGCACGTCGCCGACGAGCTCGCAGGCGTACGGCTGATGTTCATGCAGTCCAACGGCGGTCTCGCCGAAGCCGGGCAGTTCCGCGGCAAGGACGCCATCCTGTCCGGCCCCGCCGGAGGCATCGTCGGCATGGCACGCATGTCGCAGCTCGCCGGCTTCGACCGCGTCATCGGGTTCGACATGGGCGGCACCTCCACCGATGTCTCGCACTTCGCCGGCGAGTACGAACGGGTCTTCACCACACAGATCTCTGGCGTCCGCCTGCGCGCCCCCATGCTGGACATCCACACCGTCGCGGCAGGCGGCGGCTCGGTCCTCCACTTCGACGGCTCCCGCTATCGCGTAGGGCCGGACTCGGCGGGCGCGGACCCGGGACCCGCCTGCTACCGGGGCGGCGGCCCGCTCGCGGTCACGGACGCCAATGTCATGCTCGGCCGCATCCAACCCGGCCATTTTCCCCAGGTGTTCGGCCCTGAAGGCGACCAGCCTCTTGACGACGTCCTCGTCCGTGAGCGCTTCACCGCCCTCGCGCGCGACATCCGTGAGCAGACCGGCGACGACCGCACCCCTGAGCAGGTCGCCGAGGGCTACCTGCAGATCGCGGTCGCCAACATCGCCAACGCCGTGAAACGGATCTCCGTCCAGAAGGGCCACGACGTCACCCGCTACGCGCTCACCACCTTCGGTGGTGCGGGTGGCCAGCACGCGTGCATGGTCGCCGACTCGCTCGGTATCCGCACCGTTCTCGTGCCCCCCATGGCCGGTGTCCTCTCCGCGCTCGGCATCGGCCTCGCCGACACCACGGCCATGCGCGAACAGTCCGCCGAGGCACCCCTGGAGGCCACCTCCATGCCCGGCGTCCTGAAGACCGCGGACGACCTCGAATCCGCTGCCCGCAGCGAACTCCTCGACGAGGACGTCCCCGAGGACCGCATCAAGGTCACTCGACGCGCCCAACTCCGCTACGACGGCACCGACACCACCCTTACCGTCGAACTCACCGACCCCGACACCATGCGGCGCGCCTTCGAAGATCGTCATCGCGCCACGTACTCCTTCACCCTCGACCGCCCGATCGTCGTCGAAGCCCTCTCCGTCGAAGCCACCGGCCTCACCGAACCCCCCGATCTCTCTGCTCTCGCTCCCTACGAAGCCACCCCTGAAGGCAGCCCGGCCACCCCGCGGTCCGTCCGCCTTCACACGGGCGGCACCTGGCGCGACGCACCCCTCCACCGCCGCGAGGACCTGCCTCCCGGCCAGACCGTCACCGGCCCGGCGATCATCACCGAGGCCAGCGCGACGACCGTCGTCGACGACGGCTGGCAAGCCGTGACGACCGACGGCGGGCATCTGGTCATGGAACGCACGGCGGTTACGCAGAGTTCCGAGCTCAACACAGAAGCCGACCCGGTTCTCCTCGAGGTCTTCAACAACCTCTTCATGTCCATCGCCGAACAGATGGGCGCCCGCCTCGAGTCCACCGCCCAGTCCGTCAACATCAAGGAACGCCTGGACTTCTCCTGCGCGCTCTTCGACCCGGATGGAAACCTGGTGGCCAACGCCCCGCACATCCCCGTCCATCTGGGCTCGATGGGCACCAGCGTCAAGGAGGTCATCCGGCGCCGCGGCTCCCGGATGCGTCCCGGCGACACCTACGCCGTCAACGACCCTTACCACGGTGGCACCCACCTGCCCGACGTCACCGTGATCACCCCGGTCTTCGACACCGCAAGCACGGAGGGTGACCGGATCCTCTTCTACGTCGCCTCACGCGGCCACCACGCCGAGATCGGCGGCATCGCCCCCGGCTCCATGCCCGCCAACAGCCGCACCATCGAGGAGGAGGGCATCCTCTTCGACAACTGGCTACTCGCCGACAACGGCCGCTTCCGCGAGGAGGAGACCCGCCGCCTGCTCACCGAGGCGCCCTACCCCTCCCGCAACCCGAAGACCAACCTCGCCGATCTGCGCGCCCAGATCGCGGCCAACCAGAAGGGCGTCGACGAAGTCGCGCGCATGATCGAGCACTTCGGCCTCGACGTCGTCCAGGCGTACATGAAGCACGTCCAGGACAACGCGGAGGAAGCGGTACGCGGCGTCATCGACGCCCTGGACGACGGCGAATACGCCTACGAGACCGACTCCGGCGCCGTCATCCGTGTACGCGTGCGCGTGGACCGTGAGAACCGCTCCGCCACGGTCGACTTCACCGGCACCTCCCCGCAGCTGGCCACGAACTTCAACGCCCCCTTCTCGGTCGTCAACGCGGCGGTCCTGTACGTCTTTCGCACCCTCGTGGCCGACGACATCCCGCTCAACGACGGCTGCCTGCGCCCCCTCGAGATCATCGTGCCGCCCGGTTCCATGCTCGCTCCCGAACCCCCGGCGGCGGTGGTCGCGGGCAACGTGGAGACGTCCCAGGCGATCACCGGCGCCCTCTACGCCGCACTGGGCGTCCAGGCCGAGGGCTCCGGCACCATGAACAACGTCACCTTCGGCAACGAACGCCACCAGTACTACGAGACCGTGGCCTCAGGATCCGGCGCGGGCGACGGGTTCGCCGGCGCGCCCGTCGTCCAGACCCACATGACCAACTCACGGCTCACCGATCCCGAAGTGCTGGAGTGGCGACTGCCCGTACAGCTCGAGGAGTTCGCCCTACGGCACGGCAGCGGCGGCGCCGGGCAGTGGCACGGCGGGGACGGCGCTGTGCGCCGTATCCGGTTCCACGAGCCCATGACCGTCTCCACGCTGTCCCAGCACCGCAGGGTCCCGCCGTACGGCATGGCGGGCGGCGAACCCGGCGCGCTGGGAGCCAACCGCGTCGAACGTGCGGACGGCACGGCCACTGCACTCGCCGGAAGCGACTCGGCCGACGTCGGCCCCGGCGACGTACTCGTCATCGAAACCCCCGGCGGCGGAGGCTACGGCCCACCGTCGCACGACCCCCATCAAGCAGGAGAAGAGATCGATGATCTTCGGGCGTTCTGAGCGCGGGAAGCCTCCGGTCGAACCCGTCACGCTCAAGATCCTGGTGGCCGGCGGCTTCGGCGTGGGCAAGACCACCCTCGTCGGCGCGGTCAGCGAGATCAGGCCGCTGCGCACCGAGGAACTGCTCACCGAGGCCGGGCGCCCGGTCGACGACACGAGCGGTGTCGAGGGCAAGCGCACCACCACCGTCGCCATGGACTTCGGCCGCATCACGCTGCGCGAGGACCTGGTGCTGTACCTCTTCGGCACGCCCGGCCAGGAGCGGTTCTGGTTCATGTGGGACGAGCTCTCGGAGGGCGCGCTCGGCGCCGTCGTCCTCGCCGACACGCGCCGCCTCGAGGACTGCTTCGCGGCCGTGGACTACTTCGAACGGCGTTCCATACCTTTCGTCGTCGGCGTCAACTGCTTCGAGGGAGCCGCGCGTTACCCGGAGGAGGACATCCGGCAGGCCCTCGACCTCGACGACGGCGTACCGCTGCTGCTGTGCGACGCCCGTGACCGGGAGTCCGTCAAGGAGACCCTCATCGGCGTCGTCCAGCACGCGATGGCCTACCAGGCGGACCGCCGTCAGACGGTGAGCACCTGAAGCCCGACGCAGGGGTGCGGCCCGTACCCCCGCCGACCGGGGTACGAGCCGCGGCTCATGGGCACGCGAGCGTGGCTCGAGCGGAGCGCACGCACGCGTGCACCGATCACGCCTCTCGCCGTCTCCCTCAGTTGTCGCCGTCCTCCTGCCAGCCGAAGCTCTTCTCCACCGCCTTGCGCCAGTTGTGGTACTCGCGGTCACGCACGGCGGCAGTCATGGAGGGCGTCCACTCGGCGTCCTTCGCCCAGTGCGCCTTGAGCTCGTCCAGGTCGTTCCATACGCCCGTGGCCAGTCCTGCCGCGTAGGCGGCACCCAGACACGTCGTCTCGGAGACCTTGGGCCGGATCACGGGCACGTCGAGCACATCCGCCTGGTGTTGCATGAGCAGGTTGTTCTTCGTCATGCCGCCGTCGACCTTCAGGGTCGTGATCTGCACCCCGGAGTCCTGGTACATGGCGTCCACGACCTCGCGCGTCTGCCAGCTCGTCGCCTCCAGCACCGCGCGCGCGAGGTGCGCCTTGGTGACGTACCGCGTCAGTCCGGTGATGACACCGCGCGCGTCGGAGCGCCAATACGGGGCGAACAGGCCGGAGAAGGCGGGCACGATGTACGCGCCTCCGTTGTCCTCGACGCTTGCCGCCAGGGACTCGATCTCGTCGGCGGTGCGGATGATGCCGAGCTGGTCCCGGAACCATTGGACCAGCGCGCCCGTTATCGCTATCGACCCCTCCAGGCAGTACACGGGCGCCTCGCTGCCGATCTTGTAGCCCATGGTCGTCAGCAGCCCGTTCTTCGACGGCACCGGCCGGTTGCCCGTGTTGAGCAGCAGGAAGCTACCCGTGCCGTACGTGTTCTTCGCCGTGCCCACGTCGTAGCAGGCCTGCCCGAACACGGCCGCTTGCTGGTCGCCAAGCGCAGACGCGACGGGCACGCCGGACAGCTGTCCGACTGCGGTTCCATACACCTCGGCGGAGGACTTGATCTCCGGCAGGACGGCCTCGGGCACGTTCATGGCGGACAGGATCGAGGAGTCCCACTGCAGGCTCTCCAGGTTCATCAGCATGGTGCGCCCGGCGTTCGTCACGTCGGTGACGTGGTGCCCGCCGTCCGTGCCGCCGGTGAGGTTCCAGATCAGCCAGGAGTCGATGGTGCCGAAGGCGATCTCGCCATGCTCGGCGCGAGCCCTGAGGCCGGGCACGTTGTCCAGCAGCCAGGCCGCTTTGGGGCCGGAGAAGTAGCTGGCGAGCGGTAGCCCGGTCTGCTCGCGGAAACGATCCTGCCCATCCGAACCACCGAGTTGGTTGCACAGCGCCGCAGTACGCGTGTCCTGCCACACGATCGCGTTGTGCACCGGCTTGCCCGTCGCGCGGTCCCACAGGACCGTCGTCTCGCGCTGGTTGGTGATGCCCAGGGCGCTGAGCTGGTCGGCGCGCAGCCCCGCCTTGGCGATCGCCCCGGCGACCACGGCCTGCACCTTGGACCAGATCTCCGTGGCGTCGTGCTCCACCCAGCCGGGCTTGGGGAAGATCTGGCGGTGCTCGCGCTGGTCGACGGCCACGATGGCGCCGTCCTGGTTGAAGATGATGCAGCGGCTGGAGGTCGTGCCCTGGTCGATAGCGGCGACGAACTTGTCCGTCATGACGTCCCCTTCGTCGGTTCCTTCAGAAGGCTGCGTTGAAGATGAGCCCGGACAGCACCCCGCCGATCAGCGGTCCCACCACCGGGATCCACGCGTAACCCCAGTCCGACGTACCCTTGTTGGGAATCGGGAGCAGGGCGTGGACGATGCGGGGGCCCAGGTCACGGGCCGGATTGATGGCGTATCCGGTGGGACCACCGAGCGACAGACCGATGCCGACCACCAGGAACGAGACGATCAGAATCGCGGTGCCGGACACGCCGAGCCCCTTGGTCAGACCGAAGGCGAGGATCGGCAGCACCAGTGCGATCGTCGCGATGATCTCGGTGATGAGGTTGGCCACGACATTGCGGATCGCGGGGGCGGTGGAGAAGATCCCGAGGGTCGGCTGGGCGATGTCCTCGTCGGCGTTGGCCTGGAACTGCGCGAAGTAGACCAGCCAGCACAGCACCGCACCGAGGATCGCGCCGACCATCTGGCCTGCGATGTAGATGTGGACCTTGTCCCATTCCCCGGTGTCGATGGCGATACCGATCGTCACGGCCGGGTTGAGCTGTCCGCCGGACAGCGGTGCGGCGGTGTACGCGCCGGCCATCACGCCGAATCCCCAGCCGAACGCGATGACGACCCACCCCGCGTCCTTCGCCTTCGAGTAGTTGAGTACGACGGCGGCGACGACTCCGGCCCCAAAGAGGATCAGGATCGCGGTTCCGATGACCTCACCGAGAAATATGTCTCCGTTGCTCATGGCGGCTCCTAGGCCCTGGCCGGGACGATCGGCCCCGGTTCTCCGTGCGGGGTGCTGCGGGGTGCGTTTCCCACGGCGTGCGTTTCCCACGGCGACTTCAGCCGAAGGCAGGGAGGTCCCGCGCCCCGCCCGGCGTCCGTGACGAGCGTGCCGTCGCAGCCGACTCGCCCGTGGGGGAAGGGAGCCATGGTCCAGGCGGAACCGCGCGGCGCAGTGCGTGGATACGCCGAGAATGTACGGCGATGTCGACCGACACCGGGAAGTGTTCACCGGTGTCCAGGGGGCGTCAAGGTCGCCGACGCCAACGGTTGGGGGCGCACCGACGAGTCACGGACCGTAGCCCACGCGGCTCATGACACGCCCGTTGGGAGGTGGGACGGACGCCGAGACCCTGCTGAGGCCGGCAGGCAGGCCAATTCCTACTGAACCCGGCAGGGGTCGAAGACCATGGGGGTGCTGAGGCCGTCAGATGCCCTTAGGCCTCCGCCGACCTCGTGGGGAAAGCGTCTCACCCCCTGCTCGGGTCCGCCACCGCCCACTCGGCCGGGGCCGTCTCCGCCGCCACGCCGCGGAGGATCTCGTGCCCGGACAGCCCCGGACGGCCCAGCACCCAGCTCGCCCCGCTCAGTGACTTCGCGGCCTTCTTCAGCGGCGCCAGACAGGAGGCCGCCTGCCGATGGTCCGCCACACTCCCGGGCTCGCACAGGACCGTGGCCAGGGACAGCGTGACGGGACGTCCGCCCGCGGACCAGGGTGCGTCCAGCACGGAGGCGGCCAACGGACTGAGCCCCTCCGGATCTGCGAGCACCAGGAAGTCGTCCCCGCCGATGTGCCCCACGCGGGTGCTGTCGGACGCCGCATACTGCAGCGCCCGTCCGATCGACCGGATCAGCTCGTCGCCAGCCGCGAATCCGGCCCCGTCGTTGACCTGCTTGAAGTGGTCCACGTCCAGCCAACTCAGCGCGAACGTCCGCCCGTCCGCGATGCGCCGGTCCACCTCACCGGTGATCGCGTCCGAACCGGGCAGACGCGTCAGCGGATTGAGCCCCGCGGCCTCCTCGACCCGGGTCTCGGCGAGCGCCCGTACGAGGTCCGCGAGCCGTACGACGCCCACGCACCGGCCGTACCTGTCGACCACGGCCACATCGTCCGACGTACGGTCCCGGTCGCCGACCGCCACCACGTCCAGCACCTCCCACGCGGTGGCGTCGACGCCCACGGTGCGCGGCGGATCTCCGAGCTTGGCCGCCGGCCGGTCGGCGTACAGGGCATGGCCGTACCGCCCCGACATCGACAGCAGGAACCGGGAGCGGTGCACGGACCGCACCGGGACCCCGTTCGCGTCCACCAGCAGCACTCCGGACACGTCCGGCGATCCGGTCAGCAGGGCCCGCACCTGGCCTGCGGACGCGGTGGCGGGCAGGAGTGCGGCCGGCCGCACGAACTCCCGCACCGACGGCCCCGAGCGTGGCGTCACCGTCAGCCCGGGCGAACGCGGCGGAACGTATACCTCCGCTGCCGGCAGCCGAGCCGGGGGAGCGAACAGCTCCCCCTGAGCCAGCTGTGCACCGGCCGACCGTGCGGACGCGCACTGCAGCTCCGTCTCCACGCCCTCGACGCACAGGAGCGCTCCCAACTGCTCGCACAGCGTCCGCATCGCCCGTACCGCCGCCGGCCGCGACAGCAGGGACGCGTCGAGTTTCACCAGGTCCGGCGCAATGTCGGTGAGCAACCGCAGCGGTACGTCCCCGTCGCCGATGCCGTCCGCGCTGATCCGGAAACCCTGGTCCCGCAGCGCGCCGATCGCCTCCAGGAAGGCGTGCTGGGGCACGTGCGTGTACGGCGGACCGACGTCGATCGTCACCTCCCACGGCAGTCGCCCCGCCGCGCGCACGGCGTCGTGCAGCGGTGTCAGTCCGCCCAGGTCGGCGAGGGTTCCGGCGAAAACGTTGACGTGCAGCGGCAGTAAGGTCTCCTTGCGAGCCGCCGTACGGAACGCCAACACGGCGAGCCGGCCGTCGAGTTCGGGATCGCGGCGGGCCTCGGCCAGGACGTCGCCGGTCTCCGGGCGGGCGAGTATCTCCAGCCCTGCGACTCCTCCGGTCGTCAGATTGACCACCGGCTGGAAAGCGAAGCGGAGAGTATCCGTCCAGGAGGGCACGGGAGCATGATGTCGCCGCCGGCAGGCGCCTGAGCCCAGTTCATGAGACGTTCACGCAGGATTCCGGGTTGGTCACACAGCGTAGACATGGCTCGGCTTCCTTGGCCGTACGACGGTGCCATCAGGCTCGTACAGCCGAACGCTCGTGTCCGTCGCACCGCTGCGCATCACCGCACCGCTATCACCGCCGAGCCGTGCCCGAACAGCCCTTGATTCGCCGCGATCCCCACACGTGCCCCGGAGACCTGCCGGTCACCGGCATCGCCCCTCAACTGCCAGGTGAGTTCGCAGACTTGGGCTATTGCCTGGGCCGGAACCGCCTCCCCGAAAGAGGCCAACCCGCCGCTCATGTTCACGGGTATGCGCCCCCGCAGCGCCGTCGCGCCTTCCCGTAACAGCTTCGCGGCCTCTCCCTCGCCGCACAGCCTCAGATCCTCGTACCACTGCAACTCCAGGGCGGTGGACAGGTCGTAGACCTCCGCGAAGGAGAGTTCTTCGGGGCCGATGCACGCTTCCTCGTAGGCCGCGTGCGCGATCGACTCCCGGAAGGTCTCCGCTGCCGGTTGTACCGCTGCCGCGGAGTCCGTCGCCATGTCGGGCAGATCCAGGACCGTGCTGGGGTAGCGGGGCGTCACGGTGGACACCGCGCGGATCCGTACCGGGTCCCGGGCTCCGTGCCGACGCGCGTACTCCATCCCGGCCAGCACGAGCGCCGCCCCTCCGTCCGAGGTCGCGCAGATGTCGAGCAGCCGCAGGGGATCGGCGACCACGGCGGAGGCGGCGACCTCCTCGGCGGTGACCTGCTTGCGGTAGCGCGCATACGGATTGAGCGCGCCCAGGGCGGAGTTCTTCACCTTGACCTGCGCGAAGTCCTCGGGTGTGTCGCCGTGCACGGCCATCCGGCGGCGCGCGTACAGCCCGAAGTACGCCGGATTGGTCGCACCGAGAACGCGGAAGCGCAGCCAGTCCGGATCGTCGGGGCGGTCGCCGCCCGCCGGCCGGAAGAAGCCCTTGGGAGCCGCATCTGCGCCCACCACGAGCACCACGTCCGCGAGCCCCGAAAGTATCTGTGCCCGAGCGGTGTTGACGGCCTGTGCCCCGGACGCGCACGCCGCGTACACGCTCGTGACCCGGGCGCCCTGCCAGCCGAGCGCCTTGGCGAACGTGGCCCCGGCCACATATCCCGGGTAGCCGCCCCGCACGGTGTCCGCACCGACGATCGACCCGATGTCCCGCCACTCCAGTCCCGCATCCGCGAGCGCCGCGCGGGCCGCCGCCGTCCCGTACTCGACGAAGCTGCGCCCCCACTTGCCCCAGGGATGCATTCCCACGCCGAGCACTGCCACCTCCTCCGTCATGCCGTCACTCCCCTCGGCCGCCACTGCCAGGTCGTCCAGATCGTCTCCGTGTCCTCATGGAGTACGCCGGGAACGGCCTCCACCTCCATGCCCACCGCCAGATCGGCGACGGTGACCCCGGGAACCGCCTGTCCCAGCACCACGAGGCGCTCGGACTCCAGCTCCACAGCGATCAACGCGTACGGCTCCCATGGAAGTTCCGGATCGGTCACATAGGGTGACGGAGGTCGATACCGGCTGTCCGTGTACGACCAGACGCGCCCGCGCCGCGAGAGCGGGACCTCCTCCAGATCGCCGCCCGGGCAGCCTGGGTTGCGGCAGTGGGCGTCCTCGCGCGGGAAGAAGACCGAGGTGCAGTTCGAGCAACGGGTGCCGAGGAGCCGGAAGTCGTCCCCGTCACCGGCGAACCACCCGGCGACCACAGGCGTGCGCGTGCGTGGCATAACCCCTCCTGGCAATAGATCTGACGGAACGTCAGAAGTGTGCCACGGGCAACCGGAAACCGGCAGGGCGGCCTTGCGGGTGGACTGCATCCGATCGCTTCCCCGGCGGAGCGCGTTCCTGATAGATGCAGGAGGCATGACACGACTCTCGACCGCGGTACGAGGACTGGTCGCCACGTTCGCCACCGTGCTGGCCGTGACCGCCGCCCCCAACGCCGCCCAGGCGAAGACCGAGCCCAAAGCGCCGAAGGACTTCGTGGCGCTGAGAACCGTGGACCCCACCATCGTTCAGGAGATGCGGTACTTCACCCCGCACAACTTCGTGGGTGAGCGCATCGACGGCTACCGACAACCCCTCTGCATCCTCACCCGACCTGCCGCCGAAGCGCTCCACAAGGCTCAGAAGCAGCTGTTGCGCAAGGGCTACACACTCAAGGTGTACGACTGCTACCGGCCGCAGCGCGCTGTCGACCATTTCGTGCGCTGGGCCGAGGACCTCGACGACCAGGCCATGAAGGACGAGTTCTACCCGAACGTCGACAAGACCCGTCTGTTCGTGGACGGTTACATCGCCGAGAAATCCGGCCACAGCCGCGGCTCGACCATGGACCTGACGATCGTCCGGCTGCCGGCAAAGCCCACCAGGCCGTACGTGCCAGGAGAGCCCCTCATGCCCTGCTACGCAACCCAGGGCGAGCGCTTCCCCGACAACTCCGTCGACATGGGCACCGGCTTCGACTGCTTCGACACCCTTTCCCACACGCTCGACCCGCGCATCCAGGGCGAACAGCGCGCCAACCGTCTGCTGCTCAAGAGCACCCTCGAAGCCCTCGGTTTCGTGAATCTCGCCGAAGAGTGGTGGCACTACACGTACAAGCCGGAGCCCTATCCGGACACCTACTTCGACTTCCCGGTCTCCAGGAAATCCCTCACCAGGCAGTAGTGACCGGCCCCCGGAAGACGCCCTTCCACTGATCGGATACAGTCCGCCGCGTGTCCGAAACTCAGCACTCCGCCCCCAACTCCGCAGCAGACTCCCATTGTTCGAGCTGCGGCGCGCCCTACGGAGAGGGCGTCTCCGGCTGGCCCCGCACCTGCCCGACGTGCGCAACCGTGGCCTACCGCAATCCGCTGCCGGTAGCGATCGCACTCCAGCCCGTGTACGACACGAAGGGCACCGCCCTGGTTGTCATCACCCGAACCGTCGCCCCCGCGCGCGGAGGCATCGCCCTACCCGGCGGCTACATCGACGACCGGGAGGACTGGCGGCAGGCCGTCGTACGCGAACTCAAGGAAGAGACCGGCATCGACGCGGCCGGCCGCGACGTACGTCTCGTCGACGCGATGAGCTCTCCCGACGGCCACCTGCTGCTGTTCGGTCTCCTGCCGGAACGGCCCGCCGATCGCCTGCCGACGTCGGCCGCCACGGACGAGACCGAAGGCTGGCACCTCCTACGCAGGCCGGAGGAGCTCGCCTTCCCGCTGCACACGCTGGCCGTACGGGCGTTCTTCGAGGGCCGCTACCTCTGAGCTCAACACTCGCCGAGCCCTCGTATGCGCACCGGATGAGGCGACGGGATCACCCCGTCCTCAAGCTCCCGCTCGACGACCAGCTTTCGGCCATCCCAGCGGCTGACGTAACGCTCGATCTCCGGTTCGTCCCAGCCGTCACCCGCATCCGGCACCACCAGCCCGCCCCCGGTACGTCCCCGGGCGGGCGCCCACACCTCCAGTTCCAGCCCGCCGTCGTCCCCACGGACGGGGACGACGGCGCCCGAGCGCGCTAGCACGGGGATCCGAGACAGGGGCGCCTCGACGAGAACCTGCCCAGGACCCTCGTACACCCGCTCCGTCACCGTGTCGTACCAGCGTCCCCGCGGCAGCTGCACCGCACGCCGGTCGGCGCCCGGATCCAGCACGGGCGCTACCAGAAGGCAGTCGCCCAGCAGAAACGCATCCTGGCAGTCGCGCAGCGCGCGGTCGTCGGGCGCCGACCACCACAGCGGACGTACATAAGGGGCCCCTGTGCGCCGGGCCAGATGCGCCAGCGTCACGAAGTACGGCAGCAGCCGTTGACGCTCGACGAGCGCCACGCGCGCGTGCTCCAGCACCTCGGAACCGAACTCCCACGGTTCCCTGCGCCCTGCGCGCAGACTCGCGTGCGTACGGAACAGCGGCAGATACGCGGCCAACTGGAACCACCGCAGATACAGCTCCGGCGACGGACTCCCGTCGAAGCCGCCGACGTCCGGCCCCGAGTACGGCACCCCGCACAGCCCGAGCCCCATGACCAGCGACAGCGACGCCCGCAGCCCGGGCCAGCCCGTGGCCACGTCCCCGGACCATGTCCCCCCGTAGCGCTGCATACCGGCCCATCCGGAGCGGGAGAAGACGAAGGGCCGCTCCTCTGGTGCCAGCTCGCGCAGCCCCTCGTAGCCCGCTCTGGCCATGCACAGGCCGTAGACGTTGTGCGCCTCCTGATGGTCCCCGACGCGCCCCTCCAGGGAGTGCCGGGCCGAACGGGGCAGCGTCGACTCCCCGAAGGCGGCGAACGAGGTCGGCTCGTTCATGTCATGCCAGAAGCCCGAGAAACCCTGTGCCAGCCGCTCCTCGTAAAGGCCACCCCACCACTCACGCACACGCGCGTGCGTGAAGTCCGGGAAGACCGCCTCACCGGGCCAGACCACTCCCCGTACGAGCTGTCCCGAGGCGTCCCGCACGAACGCGTCCTCGACTGTCCCGCTGTCGTACACGGCATTGCCCGGCGCGGCCTTGACCGCCGGGTCGACGATCGACACCAGGCGGATGCCGTCCCGCCGCAACTCCTCGGCGAGCTGCGGCAGCTTGGGGAAGCCCTCTTGGTCGACCGTGAACACCTGGTGCTCGTCGTAGTGGTCGATATCCAGATGGACCGCGTCCAGCGGCAGGTCCCGCTCCTGGTAGCCCGAAACGATCCGCCGCACCTCCTGCTCGCTGCCGAAGCCCCACCGCGCGTGATGGTGCCCCAGCGCCCACGCGGGCGGCAGCGCCGCCGCACCGGTGAGAGAGGCCCAGACGAGCAGCACGCGCGCGGGAGTGCCCACCATCACCCAGCAGCGCAGCGGACCACCGTCCATCCGCAGTTCGCTGGTCCCCACCCGGTCATGCCCTGAACCGGCACCCTCCTCGCCCTCCCGCAGCGTCACCGTGCCGTCCCACGAGGTGTCGTGGAACACCAGGTGAGTGCCCGCATCGGCCACCACCAACTGCACCGGCATGGTGATGTACAGCGGGTCGTCGCCAGGGCCGAAGGCGCGGCCTGGGTCGGTGTTCCACAGCCGGTACGTTCCGTCTCCCAGACGAGGCCCCGACGCCCTCCCCCCGAGCCCGAAGAAGCGCGAGTCTGCAGCCACCTCCGACCGCTGCATCCACCGTGCCGACCCCCCGTCGACAGGCTCCCACCAACGCGGCGGCAGATCGCGGCGGAGCGTCACCCCACCGGGCGTCTGCACCTCCACGGCACCGTGCCGAGAGATGACGACGGTCACCCGCTCGGCCACGACCCGCCAGCCACCGTCCTTGTCGGGCTCCAGCATCGCCCGGGGATCCGGCTCCGGACAGCGGCCCGCGAGCGCGTACGACGGCTCGGGAGCGGCCCCGTCCCAGCCCCAGAAGACGGCGCCGTTCACGGCGACGGTGATGCGCAGCTCGGATCGGCTGAACTGGATGACACCGCCGCCCGGACCGGGCCGCACATCCTGCACCGGCCCGGGCACCCGAGCGCGCTCGGCACCCCGGGGCGGCAACCCCGCGGCGTCGGCACGCCTCCTACGCCACGCCGCCCGTACGGTACGCAACCCCTGGGCCGCTCCCACAGAACCGACCACCTTTATCGAACGCACCAGGTCACGACCGTCCATGCTGCTCAGCCTGCCATTGACCGCCCCACACGCGTGTGCCGTTCAACTGCCGTTCACCCGTGCCGGGACCACATCTTCACGACACGGACTATGTGGGGCGCACCCTGGTGCAGAAGTCGATCACATGGCATCGTCCGTGTCATCCGCGTCACGCGCACACCCCGCCGTGCGCGGAGGACGCACACGACGCGCACAGTCCGGGAGCCGCCCCATGTCGACCGTGAACCCCCAGCCGCTCTGGCAGCCAGATCCGGAACGCATCGCCCAGGCTCGGGTCACCAAGTTCCAGGCCTGGGCCGCCGAAAACCACGGCGCGCCCGCCGAGGGCGGCTACGCGGCCCTGCACCGCTGGTCGGTCGCCGAACTGGACACTTTCTGGAAAGCCGTCACGGAGTGGTTCGACGTACGCTTCTCCACCCCCTACGCGCGCGTGCTCGGCGATCACTCGATGCCCGGCGCCGAGTGGTTCCCTGGCGCCACCCTGAACTACGCCGAGCACGCCCTGCGTGCCGCCGAGACCCGCGCCGACGAACCCGCCCTCCTGTACGTCGACGAATTCCACCAGCCCCGCCCCGTGACATGGTCCGAGCTGCGCCGCCAGGTCGGCTCCCTCGCCGCCGAGCTGCGCGCCCTCGGCGTACGCCCCGGAGACCGCGTCAGCGGCTACCTCCCGAACATCCCGCAGGCCGTCGTCGCCCTGCTCGCCACCGCCGCCGTCGGAGGCGTCTGGACCTCCTGCGCCCCCGACTTCGGCGCCCGCAGCGTCCTCGACCGCTTCCAGCAGGTCGAACCGGTCGTCCTGTTCACCGTGGACGGCTACCGCTACGGCGGCAAGCAGCACGACCGACGCGACACCGTCGCCGAACTCCGCCGCGAACTGCCCACCCTGCGCGCAGTAGTCCACATCCCCCTCCTCGGCACCGAGGCCCCCGCAGGCGCACTGGAGTGGTCGGCCCTCACCACCGCCGACGAGGAAACCGTCTTCGAGCAGGTGCCCTTTGACCACCCCCTCTGGGTGCTCTACTCCTCCGGCACGACCGGCCTCCCCAAAGCCATCGTCCAGTCCCAGGGCGGCATCCTCGTCGAGCACCTCAAACAACTCGGCCTGCACTGCGACCTGGGCCCCGAGGACCGCTTCTTCTGGTACACGTCGACGGGCTGGATGATGTGGAACTTCCTCGTCTCCGGCCTCCTCACCGGCACCACGATCGTCCTCTACGACGGCAGCCCGGGCTATCCCGACACAGGCGCCCAATGGCGAGTCGCCGAACGCACGGAAGCCACCCTCTACGGCACCTCGGCCGCGTACGTCATGGCCTGCCGCAAGGCCGACGTGCACCCCGCACGCGACTTCGACCTCGCCAAGGTGCAGTGCGTCGCCACCACCGGATCACCCTTGCCGCCCGACGGGTTCCGCTGGCTGCACGACGAGGTCCGCGACGACCTGTGGATCGCCTCCGTCAGCGGTGGCACGGACGTGTGCTCCTGCTTCGCGGGAGCCGTGCCCACGCTGCCCGTGTACGTTGGCGAGCTCCAGGCCCCCAGCCTGGGCACCGACCTGCAGTCCTGGGACCCATGCGGCAAACCCCTCGTCGACGAGGTGGGCGAGCTCGTGGTCACCAACCCCATGCCGTCCATGCCGATCCACTTCTGGAACGACCCCGACGGCAGCCGGTACCACGACAGCTACTTCGACACGTATCCCGGCGTGTGGCGCCACGGCGACTGGATCACCCTCACCTCACGTGGTTCCGTCGTCATCCACGGACGCTCCGACTCGACACTCAACCGCCAAGGCGTGCGCATGGGTTCGGCCGACATCTACGAAGCCGTGGAGCGCCTCCCCGAGATCAAGGAATCCCTCGTCATCGGCATCGAGCAGCCCGATGGCGGCTACTGGATGCCCTTGTTCGTGCACCTGGCCCCCGGAGCCGTGCTTGACGAGGCCCTCCTGAGCCGCATCAAGCAGACCATCCGCGAACAGCTCTCACCACGTCACGTCCCGGACGAGATCATCGAGGTCCCGGGCGTCCCACACACCCTCACCGGAAAGCGCATCGAGGTCCCGGTCAAGCGCCTTCTCCAAGGCACACCGCTGGAAAAGGCGGTCAACCCGGGCTCCATCGACAACCTCGACCTCCTGCACTTCTATGAGGAGCTCGCCCGCAAACGAGCCTGACCGAAGCGCGTCCGCCTCGGATTCACCGAACCCCGACTCCACCGAACCGCGACGAATTCCGAGGCCGGCCGCCGCGGACACCACACCTCCGACCTGCACGAATACGCGCCTCCTGTCCCGCAGGCACCTCACCCCGACGCCGTTGTCAGTGCCGCCGGTTACTGTGAGTGAGCATTGATCGACTGCGTACAGGGGGAAACATGGTGCACACCGACCACCAGACGATGCGACGCGTCCTGCGCCGCGAGATCGCCGGCACGATCGGCCTGCTGACCGACGAGCACGATTTCAGTGCCATGCGGCGCTACCGCAGCTTCACCTTCGACGACCACAAGATCTATCTGCAACAGATGGAGGCCCTCCTCAGGACCCGGGCCTCCCAGGGCAGCCATACGACGATCGCGCTATTCGACCCGGAGGAGTACGCCGAGTTCTGTGCGGACACGGGCCTCGACCCTGACATGCCGTCGAGCCGCACCCGCTTCACGGCCGAACTCGCGACCACCGGACCCACCGTTACCTACGAGGGCCAGTCCCTGACAGACCTCGTCCCGGCCCTCGTCGACGAAGCCGTCCGACAAGCCACGTGGGAGTACGCGTCCACACTCCTGGCACGGCTCGGCGCCTGCGCCACCTGCGGCGAGAACATCGGGCGCGCGGCCTTCACCCGCGCCTCGAACCTCCTCGTCCGCATCCTGGATACGGCCCAGCCGGGCAACCGACACCTGGTCTGCAGCGTCACGGGAACCCCAGAGTCACTTGTTGCCGTCCTGCACGCCGACGCAGACGCCCAGGGCGCCACCCACCTCGACGAGGCCGAAGCCCTGGAGTTCACCACTGTCCTCGCCCTCGGCATCGCCACCCAGAGCCCCGGTGGACTCGTGATGCGGACCAGCGCCCCCGACACTTCCGACCGCATCTACGGATGGCGCCTGCGCGGCGACGGGCTGGAACCCCTCACCGCAGGCGAGGTCTTCGACGCCTACTGCACCGACATCGAATCCGGAGACCTCATCTCCCCCGAATCAGGAGTCGACTACTGCGTGCCGCCGGATCTCGGAAGTGAGGAAGCACCTCCGGGACACCACCACTGAACGCGAGAGGGGCGCCCCACCCATAGGTGGAGCGCCCCAGCGCGAACGGCGTGCAGCCGTCCCGCTCCGGCTACTCGCCGGACAGCACTGCCTGCGCGGCGTTGCGCGCCTCCTCGGCGCTGTCCGCCGCCCGTGCGGCCGCAGCGGCACGCTCACACTGCGCCAGCGTGTACTTCGCCAGCGTCGCCCGGACGTAAGGAATCGACGCCGACCCCATGGACAGGGAGGTCACCCCCAGACCGGTCAGCACACACGCCAGCAGCGGATCCGACGCCGCCTCGCCACAGACGCCACAGCTCTTGCCCTCGGCCTTCGCCGCCTCGGCGGACAGCGCGACCAGGTCGAGCAGCGCGGGCTGCCACGGGTCCTGCAGCCGGGAGACCGCACCCACCTGACGGTCTGCGGCGAAGGTGTACTGCGCGAGGTCGTTCGTCCCCAGCGACAGAAACTCGACCTCCTGCAGGATCGAACGCGCCCGCAGCGCGGCCGACGGAATCTCCACCATCGCACCGAACTTCGCCTGGAGCCCGGCCGCACGGCACGCGTCAGCGAACGCCTTCGCATCGGTACGGTCCGCCACCATCGGGGCCATGACTTCGAGGTAGACGGGCAGCCCCTCCGCCGCCTTCGCGAGCGCCGTCAGCTGGGTGCGCAGCACCTCGGGGTGGTCCAACAGCGTCCGCAGCCCGCGCACGCCCAGCGCCGGGTTCGGCTCATCGGCCGGCGTCAGGAAGTCCAGCGGCTTGTCCGCGCCCGCGTCCAGCACACGTACGACGACACGGCCCTCGGGGAAGGCCTCGAGAACCTGCCGGTAGGCCTCGACCTGCTTCTCCTCCGACGGTGCCTTCTTACTGTCGTCGAGGAAGAGGAACTCGGTACGGAACAGACCGACACCCTCAGCGCCCGCCTCGACAGCGGCAGGGACGTCAGAAGGACCTCCGACGTTGGCCAGCAGCGGCACCTTGTGGCCGTCGGCCGTGGCACCCGGACCCGTCGACGCCGCGAGCGCAGCCTTGCGCGCGGCTGCAGCCGCCTCCAGCTCCGCCTTCTTCTCCTCGCTCGGGTTCACGAAGATGTCTCCGGTGCTGCCGTCCACGGCGATGACCGTGCCCTCGGCGAGCTCACCGGCACCAGGGAGCGCGACCACGGCCGGCACACCGAGTGCCCTCGCCAGAATCGCGCTGTGACTGGTCGGCCCGCCCTCCTCAGTGACAAAGCCGAGAACGAGGGTCGGGTCCAGCAGCGCGGTATCCGCCGGGGCGAGGTCGCGCGCCACAAGGACATAGGGCTCGTCGCTGTCCGGGACACCCGGCATCGGGACCCCGAGCAGACGAGCGACGATACGATTCCGCACGTCGTCGAGGTCGGCCACGCGACCGGCAAGATACTCCCCGGCACCCGCCAGCAGCTCGCGGTACGCGGCGAAAGCGTCGTACACGGCACGCTCGGCCGTGCTGCCGACGGCGATACGCCGGTCCACATCCGCCATCAGCTCGGGGTCCTGGGCCATCATGGCCTGCGCCTCGAGCACCGCCTGGGCTTCGCCCCCCGCCAGGTTGCCGCGCGCCATCAGGTCGGCTGCCACAGCCTCGACGGCCTTGCGGGCGCGCCCCTGTTCACGCTCCGCATCCTCGGCCGGAATCTGCTTGGCAGGCGGCTCGAGGACCGCCGTTCCCATGTGCCGAACCTCGCCGATGGCCACACCGTGGCTCACGCCGACGCCTCGCAGCGTTGTCTCCATCTCACCCGTCTCCGATAGTGCGGCAGGTCCCGCCGCCGCGGTGGTTGTCGTCCCTACTTGCCGCCATACGACGGCGCTGACGTCACTTCCAGACGAAGAGACTGTCGCCGGCCTTCACATCACCGTCGTCACGCAGATCGGAGAGGGCCTCGGACGTGGCCTCGAGGGCCACGATCGGGCACACCGGAGACTTACCGGCTGCCTCGACTGCCGTCGGGTTCCAGCGCACGATGCCCTGGCCGCGCGTCACGGTGTCACCCTTGCTCACGAGGAGCTCGAAACCCTCGCCGTTGAGCTGCACGGTGTCGATACCGAGGTGAGTGAGCACACCGTGCCCCTGCTCGTCGACGACGACAAAGGCGTGCGGGTGGAGAGAAACGATGACTCCGTCCACGGGCGACACGGCCTCGGAGGGCTCACGCACGGGGTCGATCGCGGTGCCCGGGCCGACCATGGCCCCGGAGAAGACCGGATCCGGCACGGATGCCAGTCCGACGGCGCGTCCTGCCAGTGGGGACGTCACGGTGGTCATGGGAAGCCTCCCAGGGGTGGAGATCGATATGGGCCGTCGTTGCCTGTGCGGACGGCACACTGTTGAGCAGGGTATGTCACATGAAGTGCAGGTTCCGCGCGAGCACTTCGAAGTGGTCTAGACCATACCTCATGTCGATTTGCACCCGCTCCGCGGCCGCATGTACAGTCGTACTCCTGCTTGGGACTGAGTGACGCGGTTACGTGTCCTGACCTGGCAGCACCAAATTTGTCAGATCCTATCTCGGGGTCGCCTTCTGCATGCCTGCAGGATGGTGGTCAGGGAGCCGGAAAAACACTGATAGAGTTTGGAACACCGAAGGGAAGCGCCCGGAGGAAAGCCCGAGAGGGTGAGTACAAAGGAAGCGTCCGTTCCTTGAGAACTCAACAGCGTGCCAAAAATCAACGCCAGATATGTTGATACCCCGTCTCCGGCCATCAGGCTGGGGCGAGGTTCCTTTGAAAAAACACAGCGAGGACGCTGTGAACGGCCGGGCTTATTCCGCCTGGCTGTTCCGCTCTCGTGGTGTCGTCCCGATTACGGGAAAACATTCACGGAGAGTTTGATCCTGGCTCAGGACGAACGCTGGCGGCGTGCTTAACACATGCAAGTCGAACGATGAACCACTTCGGTGGGGATTAGTGGCGAACGGGTGAGTAACACGTGGGCAATCTGCCCTGCACTCTGGGACAAGCCCTGGAAACGGGGTCTAATACCGGATATCACTACCGCAGGCATCTGTGGTGGTTGAAAGCTCCGGCGGTGCAGGATGAGCCCGCGGCCTATCAGCTTGTTGGTGAGGTAATGGCTCACCAAGGCGACGACGGGTAGCCGGCCTGAGAGGGCGACCGGCCACACTGGGACTGAGACACGGCCCAGACTCCTACGGGAGGCAGCAGTGGGGAATATTGCACAATGGGCGAAAGCCTGATGCAGCGACGCCGCGTGAGGGATGACGGCCTTCGGGTTGTAAACCTCTTTCAGCAGGGAAGAAGCGAAAGTGACGGTACCTGCAGAAGAAGCGCCGGCTAACTACGTGCCAGCAGCCGCGGTAATACGTAGGGCGCAAGCGTTGTCCGGAATTATTGGGCGTAAAGAGCTCGTAGGCGGCTTGTCACGTCGGGTGTGAAAGCCCGGGGCTTAACCCCGGGTCTGCATTCGATACGGGCTAGCTAGAGTGTGGTAGGGGAGATCGGAATTCCTGGTGTAGCGGTGAAATGCGCAGATATCAGGAGGAACACCGGTGGCGAAGGCGGATCTCTGGGCCATTACTGACGCTGAGGAGCGAAAGCGTGGGGAGCGAACAGGATTAGATACCCTGGTAGTCCACGCCGTAAACGGTGGGAACTAGGTGTTGGCGACATTCCACGTCGTCGGTGCCGCAGCTAACGCATTAAGTTCCCCGCCTGGGGAGTACGGCCGCAAGGCTAAAACTCAAAGGAATTGACGGGGGCCCGCACAAGCAGCGGAGCATGTGGCTTAATTCGACGCAACGCGAAGAACCTTACCAAGGCTTGACATACACCGGAAACGGCCAGAGATGGTCGCCCCCTTGTGGTCGGTGTACAGGTGGTGCATGGCTGTCGTCAGCTCGTGTCGTGAGATGTTGGGTTAAGTCCCGCAACGAGCGCAACCCTTGTCCTGTGTTGCCAGCATGCCCTTCGGGGTGATGGGGACTCACAGGAGACCGCCGGGGTCAACTCGGAGGAAGGTGGGGACGACGTCAAGTCATCATGCCCCTTATGTCTTGGGCTGCACACGTGCTACAATGGCAGGTACAATGAGCTGCGATACCGTGAGGTGGAGCGAATCTCAAAAAGCCTGTCTCAGTTCGGATTGGGGTCTGCAACTCGACCCCATGAAGTCGGAGTTGCTAGTAATCGCAGATCAGCATTGCTGCGGTGAATACGTTCCCGGGCCTTGTACACACCGCCCGTCACGTCACGAAAGTCGGTAACACCCGAAGCCGGTGGCCCAACCCCCTTGTGGGGAGGGAGCTGTCGAAGGTGGGACTGGCGATTGGGACGAAGTCGTAACAAGGTAGCCGTACCGGAAGGTGCGGCTGGATCACCTCCTTTCTAAGGAGCACTTCTTACCGATCCCTTCGGGGTGAGGTCAGAGGCCAGTACATCAGCGAATGTCTGATGCTGGTTGCTCATGGGTGGAACGTTGATTATTCGGCACCGTCAGTCATCTCGGGCTGTTAGTACTGCTCTTCGGAGTGTGGAACGCTGATCACGAGTGGCGAGGGTGTCGGGCACGCTGTTGGGTATCTGAGGGAATGAACCCCCTCGTGATGCCGACCCCAGTGAACTTGCCTCAAGGGGCAGGGTGATGGGTGGTTGGTCGTTGTTTGAGAACTGCACAGTGGACGCGAGCATCTGTGGCCAAGTTTTTAAGGGCGCACGGTGGATGCCTTGGCACCAGGAACCGATGAAGGACGTGGGAGGCCACGATAGTCCCCGGGGAGTCGTCAACCAGGCTTTGATCCGGGGGTTTCCGAATGGGGAAACCCGGCAGTCGTCATGGGCTGTCACCCATACCTGAACACATAGGGTATGTGGAGGGAACGCGGGGAAGTGAAACATCTCAGTACCCGCAGGAAGAGAAAACAACCGTGATTCCGGGAGTAGTGGCGAGCGAAACTGGATGAGGCTAAACCGTATACGTGTGAGACCCGGCAGGGGTTGCGTATGCGGGGTTGTGGGATCTCTCTTTCACGGTCTGCCGGCCGTGAGACGAGTCAGAAACCGTTGATGTAGGCGAAGGACATGCGAAAGGTCCGGCGTAGAGGGTAAGACCCCCGTAGTCGAAACGTCAGCGGCTCGTTTGAGAGACACCCAAGTAGCACGGGGCCCGAGAAATCCCGTGTGAATCTGGCGGGACCACCCGCTAAGCCTAAATATTCCCTGGTGACCGATAGCGGATAGTACCGTGAGGGAATGGTGAAAAGTACCCCGGGAGGGGAGTGAAATAGTACCTGAAACCGTGTGCCTACAAGCCGTGGGAGCGTCGGAATGTGCTTGCACATTCTCGTGACTGCGTGCCTTTTGAAGAATGAGCCTGCGAGTTTGCGGTGTGTTGCGAGGTTAACCCGTGTGGGGAAGCCGTAGCGAAAGCGAGTCCGAATAGGGCGGTATAGTAGCGCGCTCAAGACCCGAAGCGGAGTGATCTAGCCATGGGCAGGTTGAAGCGGAGGTAAGACTTCGTGGAGGACCGAACCCACCAGGGTTGAAAACCTGGGGGATGACCTGTGGTTAGGGGTGAAAGGCCAATCAAACTCCGTGATAGCTGGTTCTCCCCGAAATGCATTTAGGTGCAGCGTCGTGTGTTTCTTGCCGGAGGTAGAGCACTGGATAGGCGATGGGCCCTACCGGGTTACTGACCTTAGCCAAACTCCGAATGCCGGTAAGTGAGAGCGCGGCAGTGAGACTGTGGGGGATAAGCTCCATGGTCGAGAGGGAAACAGCCCAGAGCATCGACTAAGGCCCCTAAGCGTACGCTAAGTGGGAAAGGATGTGGAGTCGCAGAGACAACCAGGAGGTTGGCTTAGAAGCAGCCACCCTTGAAAGAGTGCGTAATAGCTCACTGGTCTAGTGATTCCGCGCCGACAATGTAGCGGGGCTCAAGCGTACCGCCGAAGTCGTGTCATTGCGATATGTACCCCCACGGGGGATCGTGATGGGTAGGGGAGCGTCGTGTGCCGGGTGAAGCAGCACCGGAAGGTAGTTGTGGACGGTTCACGAGTGAGAATGCAGGCATGAGTAGCGATTCACACGTGAGAAACGTGTGCGCCGATTGACTAAGGGTTCCTGGGTCAAGCTGATCTGCCCAGGGTAAGTCGGGACCTAAGGCGAGGCCGACAGGCGTAGTCGATGGATAACCGGTTGATATTCCGGTACCCGCTGTGAAGCGTCAAACATCGAACCGGGCGATGCTAAGTCCGTGAAGCCGCCCCGGAGCCTTCGGGCAAAGGGGAGTGGTGGAGCCGACGAACCAGACCTGTAGTAGGTGAGTGATGGGGTGACGCAGGAAGGTAGTCCATCCCGGGCGGTGGTTGTCCCGGGGTAAGGGTGTAGGCCGAGTGGTAGGTAAATCCGCTGCTCATCAAGGCTGAGACCTGATGCCGAGCCGATTGTGGTGAAGTGGATGATCCTATGCTGTCGAGAAAAGCCTCTAGCGAGTTTCATGGCGGCCCGTACCCTAAACCGACTCAGGTGGTCAGGTAGAGAATACCGAGGCGTTCGGGTGAACTATGGTTAAGGAACTCGGCAAAATGCCCCCGTAACTTCGGGAGAAGGGGGGCCACGCTTGGTGAGAGGACTTGCTCCTCGAGCTGGGGGTGGCCGCAGAGACCAGCGAGAAGCGACTGTTTACTAAAAACACAGGTCCGTGCGAAGCCGTAAGGCGATGTATACGGACTGACGCCTGCCCGGTGCTGGAACGTTAAGGGGACCGGTTAGTGCGCTTTCGGGCGTGCGAAGCTGAGAACTTAAGCGCCAGTAAACGGCGGTGGTAACTATAACCATCCTAAGGTAGCGAAATTCCTTGTCGGGTAAGTTCCGACCTGCACGAATGGCGTAACGACTTCTCGACTGTCTCAACCATAGGCCCGGTGAAATTGCACTACGAGTAAAGATGCTCGTTTCGCGCAGCAGGACGGAAAGACCCCGGGACCTTTACTACAGTTTGATATTGGTGTTCGGTTCGGCTTGTGTAGGATAGGTGGGAGACTTTGAAGCGGGCACGCCAGTGTTCGTGGAGTCGTCGTTGAAATACCACTCTGGTCGTGCTGGATGTCTAACCTGGGTCCGTGATCCGGATCAGGGACAGTGTCTGATGGGTAGTTTAACTGGGGCGGTTGCCTCCTAAAGAGTAACGGAGGCGCCCAAAGGTTCCCTCAGCCTGGTTGGCAATCAGGTGTTGAGTGTAAGTGCACAAGGGAGCTTGACTGTGAGACCGACGGGTCGAGCAGGGACGAAAGTCGGGACTAGTGATCCGGCGGTGGCTTGTGGAAGCGCCGTCGCTCAACGGATAAAAGGTACCCCGGGGATAACAGGCTGATCTTCCCCAAGAGTCCATATCGACGGGATGGTTTGGCACCTCGATGTCGGCTCGTCGCATCCTGGGGCTGGAGTCGGTCCCAAGGGTTGGGCTGTTCGCCCATTAAAGCGGTACGCGAGCTGGGTTTAGAACGTCGTGAGACAGTTCGGTCCCTATCCGCTGTGCGCGTAGGAGTCTTGAGAAGGGCTGTCCCTAGTACGAGAGGACCGGGACGGACGAACCTCTGGTGTGCCAGTTGTTCTGCCAAGGGCATGGCTGGTTGGCTACGTTCGGGAGGGATAACCGCTGAAAGCATCTAAGCGGGAAGCCTGCTTCGAGATGAGGACTCCCACCCACTTGATGGGGTAAGGCTCCCAGTAGACGACTGGGTTGATAGGCCGGATCTGGAAGCACGGTAACGTGTGGAGGTGACCGGTACTAATAGGCCGAGGGCTTGTCCTCAGTTGCTCGCGTCCACTGTGTTGGTTCTGAAACCACGAACAGCCCCATGCCAGGTCACGGTGTGGTGCGGCTGGATAGTTTCATAGTGTTTCGGTGGTTATAGCGTGAGGGAAACGCCCGGTTACATTCCGAACCCGGAAGCTAAGCCTTACAGCGCCGATGGTACTGCAGGGGGGACCCTGTGGGAGAGTAGGACGCCGCCGAACTCCTTTTAGAGCTCTGGCTCTTGGGCTGCATGCCCAAGAGCCAGAGCTTTTTTGCGTTGAGGTAAGGTCAGGGGGCATCGTAGGTACGTTTCCCGCAGGAGGCCCCCGGGTGGAGGTCCAGGAGACCCGTGTTCAGACGAACCGGGTCCTCACCATCCCCAACATCCTCAGCATGGCGAGGCTCGTTGGGGTGCCACTGTTCCTGTGGCTGATTCTCAGGCCTGAGTTCGGTGGGCCGAAGAGTGACAACTGGGCACTTCTGGTGCTGGCTCTGAGCGGCGTCAGTGACTACCTGGACGGCAAGCTCGCGCGGCGTTGGAACCAGATCAGCAGCCTCGGCCGGCTTCTCGATCCCGCGGCCGATCGGCTCTACATTCTCTCGACTTTGGTCGGTCTCACCTGGCGTGAGATTCTGCCAGTCTGGTTGACCGCTGTACTTTTGGCGCGGGAACTGGTTCTCCTGGTGATGGTGGGCATCCTCAGACGTCATGGCTATCCGCCGCCGCAGGTGAACTTCCTTGGGAAGGCAGCTACGTTCAACCTGATGTATGCCTTCCCGTTGTTGCTGCTCAGTGACGGAAGTGGCTGGATCCCGTCACTCGCTGCTATTTTCGGATGGGCGTTCGCTGGATGGGGTACAACGCTGTACTGGTGGGCAGGAGTCCTCTACGTGGTACAGGTCCGCCGCCTGGTCCGTGCGGACGCCATGGCCGATGGAACTCGCCGATTGAAGCGGGCGTAGCGGCTCGATGGCCCGCGGTGGAAAAGTGCGGGACAATCTGAACGGGTGAAGTCGGCTAGACCGTCGTCTCTTAGAGGAGGACGCTTCCGACATGAAGGCCGTCGTGATGGCCGGAGGCGAAGGCACACGCCTTCGCCCCATGACCTCAAGCATGCCCAAGCCGCTCCTGCCGGTCGTCAACCGGCCGATCATGGAGCACGTTCTGCGGCTGCTCAAAAGGCATGGGCTGAGTGAGACCGTCGTAACTGTTCAGTTCTTGGCCTCCCTGGTCAAGAACTACTTCGGTGACGGTGAAGAGCTCGGAATGGAGCTCAGCTATGCCAACGAGGAGAAGCCACTCGGTACCGCCGGAAGCGTCAAGAACGCCGAAGAGGCGTTGAAGGACGATGCTTTCCTCGTCATCTCCGGTGATGCCCTGACCGACTTCGACCTCACTGAGCTGATCAATTTCCACAAGGAAAAGGGCGCACTGGTCACCGTCTGCCTGACGCGTGTGCCCAATCCGTTGGAATTCGGCATCACCATTGTCGACGAGGAGGGCCGCGTCGAGCGCTTCCTCGAGAAGCCGACCTGGGGGCAGGTCTTCTCGGACACGGTGAACACTGGCATCTATGTCATGGAGCCCGAGGTCTTCGACTATGTCGAGGCCGACGTGCCCGTGGACTGGTCCGGCGATGTCTTCCCGCAGCTGATGAAGGAGGGCAAGCCGATCTATGGGTATGTCGCAGAGGGGTATTGGGAGGACGTCGGTACTCACGAGAGCTATGTGAAGGCGCAGGCCGACGTCCTGGAGGGCAAGGTCGACGTCGAGATCGACGGCTTCGAGATCTCGCCGGGTGTGTGGGTGGCGGAAGGCGCTGAGGTGCATGCCGACGCCGTTCTGCGAGGGCCCTTGTACATCGGGGACTACGCCAAGGTCGAGGCCGGTGCGGAAATCCGGGAGCACACCGTCGTCGGCTCGAACGTCGTCGTGAAGAGCGGCGCCTTTCTGCACAGGGCTGTCGTGCACGACAACGTGTATGTCGGGCAACACAGCAATCTGCGCGGTTGCGTGGTCGGGAAGAACACCGACATCATGCGTGCCGCCCGGATCGAGGACGGCGCGGTCATCGGTGACGAGTGTCTGATCGGTGAAGAATCGATCGTCCAGGGCAATGTGCGCGTCTATCCGTTCAAGACCATCGAGGCCGGCGCCTTCGTCAACACCTCGGTGATCTGGGAGTCGAGGGGCCAGGCGCACCTCTTCGGTGCCCGGGGCGTCTCCGGAATCCTAAATGTGGAGATCACGCCCGAGCTCGCCGTTCGCCTCGCCGGTGCCTATGCGACGACCCTGAAGAAGGGGTCCACCGTCACCACGGCCCGCGACCACTCCCGTGGCGCCCGGGCGCTGAAGCGGGCGGTCATCTCAGCGCTGCAGGCCAGCGCCATCGACGTACGAGATCTGGAGAACGTACCGCTGCCCGTGGCGCGGCAGCAGACTGCGCGGGGCAGTGCCGGCGGGATCATGATCCGGACGACGCCCGGGGTGCCGGATTCCGTGGACATCATGTTCTTCGACGGACAGGGTGCCGACCTGTCGCAGGGCAGTCAGCGGAAGCTGGACCGGGTCTTCGCGCGGCAGGAATACCGGCGTGCGTTCCCGGGCGAGATCGGGGACCTGTATTTCCCGGCCAGCGTCTTCGACTCCTACACCGGGTCGTTGCTGCGGAACGTCGATACGACCGGGATTTCGGAGTCGGGGCTGAAGGTCGTCGTGGACGCGTCGAACGGCAGCGCGGGGCTTGTGCTGCCCAGCCTGCTAGGGAAGCTCGGGGTGGACTCGCTGACCATCAACCCCGGGCTCGACGAGTCCAGGCCCACGGAGTCCGCGGATGCCCGGCGGTCGGGGTTGGTGCGGTTGGGCGAGATCGTGGCTTCCGCGCGTGCGGCGTTCGGGGTGCGGTTCGACCCCGTCGGTGAGCGGCTGTCGCTGGTCGACGAGAAGGGGCGGATCGTCGAGGACGACCGGGCCCTGCTCGTCATGCTCGACCTCGTGGCCGCGGAGCGGCGCAGCGGGCGGGTCGCGTTGCCGGTGACCACCACGCGGATCGCCGAGCAGGTGGCGGCGTATCACGGGACGCAGGTGGAGTGGACGACCACCTCGCCGGACGATCTGACCCGGGTCGGGCGTGATGACACGACGATCTTCGGCGGTGACGGCAGGGGCGGATTCATCGTCCCTGAGTTCAGCAGTGTCTTCGACGGTACGGCGGCCTTCGTACGGCTGATCGGGCTGGTGGCGCGGACGCAGCTCACGCTCAGCCAGATCGACGCGCGGATTCCGCGGGCGCATGTCATCAAGCGGGATCTTGCGACTCCCTGGGCTGTCAAGGGCCTGGTCATGCGGCGGGTCGTAGAGGCGGCCGGAGATCGCTTTGTCGACACGACCGACGGCGTTCGGGTCGTGGAGACCGACGGGCGTTGGGTGATGGTACTGCCCGACCCGGCCGAGGCGGTCACCCATCTGTGGGCCGAGGGGCCGGACGACGCGTCTGCGCAGGCCTTGCTCGACGAGTGGGCGGCGGTCGTGGACAGCGCCGGCCGCTGAGGCATCCAGTACGCGCGCGTGCCGGACAGGCGCCCCAGGGGCCCGTCCGGCACGCCGGTGGGGCCATTCGGAGGTATCGGCCGCGACGTGCGACGATGTGCGGCATGCCGCAGCCCCCCGTTCGGAGCACACCTACGCGCCCCTCGCGCCCGGACGCGTCCATGTCGTTGCTCACCAACGTCATGGATCACAGCCTCGACGACGGATACGCCGAGGCCGCCGAACGGAAGAAGGCCGCGGGTGACGGGGGCCTGCCCAAGACTCTGAGGGCGAAGCTCGGCCTCGCCGCCGGTCTGGTGCTCGCGGCGCTCGTGGTGACCGTGGGGGCGGCGCAGGCGCGGGTCGCGGCGCCCGTCATGGCCAAGGAGCGCGAGGAACTGATCGACCGCATCGACCGTGAGACCGCGGCGGCGGACAAGCTGGAGGAGACCGTCGACAAGCTGCGCGACGATGTGAGCGCGCGGCAGCGCGAGGCGCTGAAGACGACCGGCGACAGCGACCAGGCGGAGCTCGTGGGCATCCTGGCGGGCGCTGTCGAGGTGCACGGGCCCGGTGTGAAGCTGGTCGTGAACGACGCCAAGGAAGCCTCCACGGGCGCCGACGGCGGCCCGCGCGGGACATCCGGGTTCTCCGACACCGGGCGGGTGCGCGACCGTGACATGCAGCGTGTGGTCAACGGGCTGTGGGAGTCGGGCGCCGAGGCGATCTCCATCAACGGGCAGCGGTTGACGGCCCTGTCGGCGATCAGGGCCGCGGGTGACGCGATACTGGTCGACAACAAGCCGCTGGTTCCGCCGTACACGGTGCTCGCGGTGGGCGACGGGGAGCGGCTCAGCGCCAGGTTCCAGGACAGCGCCGACGGGCTGTATCTGCACGCCCTGCAGGAGAACTTCGGGGTCAGGACCGGCATTTCCGTGCAGGACGACCTCCGGCTGCCCGCCGCACCGAGTGTGATCGTACGTACAGCACAGCCGAACACCGAGAAAACCGAGAAGGGCACATCGTGATCGCCGTACTGGGCCTCGTCGTGGGAGTCGTGGCCGGCCTGTTGGTCCGGCCTGAGGTTCCGGCGGTCGTCGAGCCTTACTTGCCGATCGCCGTCGTGGCGGCTCTCGACGCCGTCTTCGGAGGGCTGCGGGCCATGCTCGACGGGATCTTCGACGACAAGGTCTTCGTCGTGTCGTTCCTGTCCAATGTGGTCGTGGCCGCGCTGATCGTGTTCCTGGGCGACAAGTTGGGCGTGGGGGCCCAGCTGTCCACCGGTGTCGTCGTCGTGCTCGGCATCCGTATCTTCTCGAACGCCGCGGCCATTCGCCGGCACGTGTTCCGGGCGTGAGGCCGATGAGCAACCACGACGAGACGCCCGAGAACAGGTTGCGCAAGGAACTGCCGGAGGAAATGCCGGCCGCCGGCGCATCCGAGGCCGTGAAAGCCCCCGAGGCCATGGGCGCCGCTCCTGAGGCCGTGAACGGCCCCGAGGAGCAGCGGAGCGAGCTGACCGGACGGCAGCGGCTGGCGAAGGGGCTGTGGCCGCCGCGCGTGACCCGGGCCCAACTCATCGTCGCCCTGCTGCTGTTCGGCCTCGGCTTCGGTCTGGCCGTCCAGGTCGCCTCGAACAGTGACGGTGACAGCGCTCTGCGTGGCGCACGTCAGGAAGATCTCGTTCGCATCCTCGATGAACTGGACGACCGTACTCAGCGTCTTGATGACGAGAAGCAAGGTCTCGAGAAGCAGCGGGACGAACTGGAGAACAGTTCGAACCAGGCCGAGGAGGCCCGCAAGCAGACGGTCGAGAAGGAGAGGCAACTCGGCATTCTGGCGGGCACGGTGGCCGCGCAGGGACCTGGCATCACGATGACCATCGACGACACGAAGGGGACGGTCGAGGCGGACATGCTGCTCGACGCGATCCAGGAGCTGCGCGCGGCCGGCGCGGAGGCGATCCAGGTGAACGGCGTACGCGTTGTCGCAGGCACCTATCTGACGGATTCCGGCAACAGCGTGAGCGTCGACGGGAACAAGATCAACGCGCCCTATCGTTTCAAGGTCATCGGCAAACCGCAGGACCTCGAGCCGGCGCTCAACATCCCTGGAGGCGTGGTGCAGACTCTCGAGAAGGAGCAGGCCACCGTGACCATCGAGCGGTCGGACAAGATCGTCGTGGACGCCTTGCGAGCGGCGAAGCGGCCTGACTACGCTCGGTCGTCCTCCCAGTGAACCGGGGGTGCATGGGGGACATCCGGCGAGGGCATGAGGTTGCGGGGGGTCGGCGCACCGAATGGGTGGTGCGTGGTGGAAACTGTCTGGTGGAGACGGACGTTGTGAGGGTGTCCGGGTCGTTCGGAGAGTGCAGTCAGGGTTCGTCCTGCCCCACGGGCGGGTCTGTTTCGGTCAAGGGGAATCGCCCGTGAAGTTGTTTGCGAAGTTGTTCGGCAAGAGCGCGCGAGAAGGCAGCGACAACGCCACCGCTCGTCATCGCGCACAGGGGGACGAGGAAGGCCAGCGCCCGCTGTTCAGGGACCAGGTGCCTGGGCCGGGCGGTGACATTCCCGGAGGTCAGGGCGCGCCGTCAGTTGACCCTGCCCAGTCCGGAGGCATAGGTTTCGGGCAACCGTCAACCTCAAGTACGGGTGGAGGGTTTTCCCCGATGTCGGCCCTGGTGTGTACGAGGTGCGGTAACCGCAACGCGGAAAGCAGCCGCTTCTGTTCCAACTGCGGTGCGCCGCTGCGCGCGGGTGCGGCGCCCGAGCGTCCTTCCGAGACGACCTCCACGATCTCCATTTCGGGCCTCGAGGCCTACGATGCCGAGGCCACCGGCCAGACGCCGATTCCGGCGCTGTCGCCCGAGGCCCAGGCGGCCGTCGACGCGCTGCCGCTGGGTTCCGCGTTGCTGGTGGTGCGCCGGGGGCCGAACTCGGGCAGCCGCTTCCTGCTGGACGGCGATCTGACCACTGCCGGGCGGCACCCGCAGAGCGACATCTTCCTGGACGACGTGACGGTCTCGCGTCGGCACGTGGAATTCCGTCGCAGCCCGGACGGCTCGTTCACGGTGGCCGACGTCGGCAGTCTGAACGGTACGTACGTCAACCGCGAGCGGATCGACCAGGTCGCTCTGAACAACGGCGACGAGGTCCAGATCGGCAAGTACCGTCTGGTGTTCTACGCGAGCCAGCGGGGCTACTGACCCTCCCCCGGAGCCCGTCCGGGGAGACCCAGGGAAGGTCCATGCTGAATTCACCGAGCGGCGGTGCCGGGCACGGCATCGCCGCCACGGACAGTCGGCTGATGAGCATCGGTACGGTGCTGAACGCGCTGCGCGAGGAATTCCCTGACATCACCATCTCCAAGATCCGCTTTCTGGAGTCGGAGGGCCTCGTCGAGCCTCAGCGGACCCCCTCGGGGTACCGCAAGTTCAGCGCGCGGGACGTCGAGCGGCTCGGACACGTACTGAGGATGCAGCGGGACCACTATCTGCCGCTCAAGGTGATCCGTGAGCACTTGGACGCCATGGAGCGCGGGGAGGCCGCACCGCTGCCGACCGTGTGCCGTCAGCGGGACGGCGAATCCGTCCTGGAGCCGGCCGAGAGGCGTACGGCGGCCCGGATCGGGCGGGCCCAACTGCTTGCCGCCGCCGAGATCGGTGAGCAGGAGCTCGAGGAGTGGGAGTCGTACGGGCTGATCACGCCGTTGCCGGACGGGGCGTACGAGGCGGAGGCAGTCACCGTGGCTTCGCTCGTCGCCGAGCTGGGGCGCTTTGGGATCGAGCCAAGGCATCTGCGGGTGATGAAGGGCGCCGCCGACCGTGAGGCCGGGCTCGTGGACCAGGTCGTGGCCCCGCTGAGGCGGCACCGCAATCCGCAGACCAGGGCGCACGCGGAGGCTCGCGCCAAGGAGCTGGCGGGGCTGACGGTGAAGCTGCACGCCGCGCTGGTGCAGACCGCTCTCGGGGTACGGCTGCCCTGAGCGGGGCATGCACAGGAAGGGCGGATCGGCCACCCGTTCCCGGCCCGACTACCCAAACGTCCCGAGCACGGCCTAGGGTTGCTGTGTGAACGAGCTCGATGTCGTAGGTGTCCGGGTCGAAATGCCCTCCAACCAACCGATCGTGCTCCTGCGCGAAGTGGGAGGCGACCGCTACCTCCCCATCTGGATCGGGCCGGGGGAGGCAACGGCGATCGCTTTCGCCCAGCAGGGCATGGCCCCCGCGCGACCGCTGACCCACGACCTGTTCAAGGACGTGCTGGAGGCCGTCGGCCAGGAGCTCACCGAAGTACGCATCACGGATCTGCGTGAGGGTGTCTTCTACGCCGAGCTGGTCTTCGCCAGCGGCGTCGAGGTGAGCGCCCGCCCGTCCGATGCCATAGCGCTGGCCCTGCGCACCGGAACGCCGATCTACGGCAGCGACGGGGTGCTCGACGACGCGGGCATCGCGATCCCGGACGAGCAGGAGGACGAGGTGGAGAAGTTCCGCGAGTTCCTCGACCAGATCTCGCCCGAGGACTTCGGCACCAGCAGTCAGTGAGGCGGCGCGGGCGGCGGCCCGACGGACTCGCGTCCGTGGTGGTGCGGCCCACAGTCGGTTACAGCTCAAATGCCGGTATTTGCCAGCGGCGAGCGCGAGCGTCCTACGCCCTGCTCCGAGCGCATTCGGCTAGCCTTTCCCCGCGGTGGGGTACGGGAAACCACTCCTAGGGTGATTATCACTCGGCGTGCCGAGTGTGGCGATCGTTGACGCACCCCTGGTGACTGCCTACCGTCGAGAAGGCAGGTCAAGGACGGAGGTCGGCGTGAGAAGCAGCGGCGACGGTACGGCTGGGGGTGCCCCCGGACGCAGTTTCGGGGCGAGCGGCCCGTACCCGCTTCAGAGCCCGCTTCAGGGCAGCGCGGCCGATCACGCTACGCAGCGACCGACGGCCGTGCCGAGCAGCGGCGGAGGGGCGGCGTCCATGGAGACCGAGCAGATCGGCTACCGCGGTCCGACGGCGTGTGCGGCCGCCGGCATCACGTACCGGCAACTGGACTACTGGGCGCGCACCGGCCTCGTCGAGCCGAGCGTGCGGCCCGCGTACGGGTCGGGAACCCAGCGGCTCTACAGCTTCCGGGACGTCGTCGTCCTGAAGATCGTCAAGCGGTTCCTCGACACCGGTGTGTCGTTGCAGAACATCCGTACCGCCGTGCAGCATCTGCGGGAGCGGGGCTTTCGTGATCTGGAGCGCATGACGCTGATGAGCGACGGTGCGACGGTCTACGAGTGCACCTCGCCGGACGAGGTCCATGCGCTGCTCCAGGGTGGGCAGGGGATCTTCGGGATCGCCGTGGGTGTGGTGTGGCGGGACGTCGAGAGCGCGTTGTCGCAGCTGCACGGGGAGCGGATCGACACCGGGGAGACTCTGGTCGGGCACAATCCGGCGGACGAGCTGGCCCGGCGGCGCAACCGGGCGGTCTGAGCGGTCTTTGCCGCTTTTGCCGAGGTGCCTCGCAGTGGTCGGGCGGGTAGGGCGAGGTCCGGCGGTCACGGGCCAGACGGTCGTAGCAGGGCATTGTCAGTGGCGTGAGGCAGCATCGGAGATGTGAGGAACGCGCCTACGATCCTGCATCTCGACATGGATGCCTTCTACGCCTCGGTGGAGCAGGCATCCAAGCCGAGCCTGCGCGGGAAGGCCGTGATCGTGGGCGGGCTCGGGCCGCGGGGCGTCGTCGCCACCGCGTCCTATGAGGCTCGGGTCTTCGGGGTTCACTCGGCGATGCCCATGGCCCAGGCGCGCCGGCTGGCGCCGAATGCCGCGTATCTCGTGCCGCGCTTCGGGATCTACCGTGACATCAGCGAGCAGGTGATGGCGCTGCTGCGGGAGCTGTCGCCGCTGGTGGAGCCGCTGAGCCTGGACGAGGCCTTCGTGGATCTGGAGGCCGGGGGAGCGGCCTGGGACGAGGGGTCCGCGCGGCTGGTGGGGGCGAAGCTGCGCGCTGACATACGTGCGGTCACCGGGCTCGCGGGGTCGGTGGGCCTGGCCGCGTCCAAGATGCTGGCGAAGATCGCCTCGGAGCAGGCCAAGCCCGACGGGCTGGTGGTGATCGAGCCCGGGACCGGGCGGGCGTTGCTCGGGCCGATGTCCGTGCGGACGTTGCCGGGGGTGGGACCGGCGACGGGGGACCATCTGCGGCGTGCCGGGATCAACACGGTCGAGGAGATCGCCGAGGCGGGTGAGGACGAGCTGGTTCGGCTGCTGGGCAAGGCGCATGGGCATGCCCTGTACGCCATGGCGCTGGCGCACGACGAGCGGCCGGTGGTGGCCGAGCGGGAGGCCAAGTCCGTGTCGGTGGAGGACACCTATGACGTGGACATTCACGACCGGATTCGGGTGGGCCTGGAAGTGCAGCGGCTTGCCGATCGTTGCGTGCGGCGGCTGCGTGGGGCGGGGTTGTCCGGGCGGACCATTGTGCTGAAGGTGCGGCGGTACGACTTCTCGACCTTGACCCGTTCCGAGACGTTGCGTGGGCCCACGGATGATCCGGGAGTGGTGCGGGAGGCTGCGGCGCGGCTGCTGGAGTCCGTGGACACGACGGGTGGTGTGCGGCTGCTGGGGGTCGGGGTCAGTGGGCTGGCCGACTACACGCAGGAGGATCTGTTCGCGCAGGCGGCGGGGGAGCAGGTCGAGCACTCCGAGGAGGAGGGCGACCACGAGGAGCCTGCGGAGGAGCGGCAGGCGGTGCCTGTCGAGCGGCGGTGGCCTGCGGGGCACGATGTGTGGCATGTCGAGTATGGGCACGGGTGGGTGCAGGGGAGTGGGCTTGGGCGCGTGACTGTGCGGTTTGAGACGCCTGAGTCGTCGGAGCCGGGGCGGGTGCGGACGTTTCGGGTTGACGATCCGGGGTTGGAGGGGGCGGATCCGTTGCCGTTGGTGCGGGCCAGACCCGGAGGGGCTGGGGGACGTGGGGGGCCTGGTGGATCTGGGGCTGGTGGGGCATTAGGGGTGGGGGAGGCCGGATCGGTCGAGGCCGGATCGGTTGAGGAGAACGGTGGGGGAGTCGGGGAGATGCCTGTGGCGCGTGGGTAGGGGGCGGGCGGGGGTGGGAGCTGCCGTGCGTCGCTGCTTGGCCGGCGTGGTGGTGCCCGTGGAGGTGGGGTCGCTTGCCCGCGCTGGCGGGGTGCCGCTGCGCCCACCCGTGCCGCCCCAGCGGCACGACTGCCCGCAGCTACGTGTGCTGGGGCCGGACCGTCCTGGGACCGTGTCCGCAGGCGTGGCTGTTGGGGTGGCCCGTCGGGCGGTGGTGTCGGCAGTTGTGCCTGCTGGGGTGGCTGTCGTGGGGTGGTGTCCGCGGATATGGCTGTTGGGGTGGCCCGTCGGGCCGTGGTGCCGGTAGCTGTGCGTGCTGGGGTGTGTCGGTCCGCGGATATGGCTGCGGGAGGCCGTCGGGTGGTGGTGCCAGCGGCTGCGCTGGCTGGGCGCCCTGTCTGTAGGCGTGTCCGCGTGCTTGGTTTCGCGGGCGGCTCGTCCTGCAGTGGCGTTCGCAGCTGTGTGGGTGGAGAGGGCTGTTCTGTGGCTGCGGCTGCGGCTGCGGGCGCGGTGCGGTGCGGTTGGGGGAAGTAGGGGCCTGGCGTGGCTGGTCGCGGTCAGGGGTGTGGGTGTGTTGGCCGGGGGCCGTTGTCTTCTGGTGTTTCCCTGCCTGCCAGGTTGCCGAAGTCTCGGTCCGGGGGCGGGGAGGGAGGGGCCACGTCGAGGCCGTAGTGGTGGTAGAGCTGGAGTTCCTGTTCGGGGGAGAGGTGGCGGCCTACGCCGAAGTCGGGGGCGTCCTTGATCAGGGCGCGGTCGAAGGGGACGTGGAGGGTGCCCTCGACCAGTTCGCTGGGCTCCAGGGGGACGAAGGCGTCCCGGGAGAACAGGCCGGTGCGTATCGCCGCCCATTCCGGAACTCCGGTCGCGTCGTCGAGGTAGACCTCGTCGATGGTGCCGATCTTGGTGCCGCTGCGGTCGAAGGCCTTGCGGCCGATCAGGTTGCGCGGATCGATGTCGGTCTGCACGGGGCCTCCACTGGTCGCAACTCATCCGTAAGCACTACGAAAAGGCACATTGGGGAGCGCGGCCACTCGAAAGTCAGTGCGTTGACCCCGCTGGTAGGCTGGCTAGCGGCTGCTGACCCCGTGCGGGAGAGTCCTCCGGACACCATCCGGAGGCGCCGAAGGAGCAAATCCTCCCCGGAATCTCTCAGGCACACGTACCGCACGGACGAGGTCACTCTGGAAAGCAGGGCGGGTGTCGACGGCTTCCGCTCTCACCGACGGTGAAAGCCGGGCGCCCTTGGGTGACCCGGTGAAGCTCTCAGGTTGAGATGACAGAGGGGGAGGCCGTCCGGGCACCCGCGCCGTGGTGCCCCTCGAAGGTCGTGTCAGACCAGGAGGCCTCCGCAATGACCGCCCATCGCATTCCGCTCGCCGAGCTCGAGCAGGGGATCCCTTTCGAGCAGCGTCATATTGGTCCTGATCATGAGGCCAGGGCCAAGATGCTTGCCCATGTCGGGTACGGCTCGCTCGACGAGCTCACCGCCGCCGCGGTGCCGGATGTGATCAAGAACGCCGATTCCCTTGATCTGCCGGGGGCGCGTACCGAGGCCGAGGTGCTCGCCGAGCTGCGGTCGCTCGCCGACCGCAACCAGGTGCTGGACTCGATGATCGGGCTCGGGTACTACGGGACCTTCACACCGCCGGTCATCCTGCGCAATGTCATGGAGAATCCGGCTTGGTACACCGCTTACACGCCGTATCAGCCCGAGATCTCGCAGGGGCGGCTCGAAGCCCTGCTGAACTTCCAGACCATGGTCGCCGACCTCACCGGACTGCCGACCTCCGGTGCCTCGCTGCTCGACGAGGGGACGGCGGCGGCGGAGGCCATGGCCCTGTCCCGGCGTATGGGCAAGAACAAGAAGGGGCTGTTCCTGGTCGACGCGGATGTGCTGCCGCAGACCATCGCCGTGATCGAGACCCGCGCCGAGCCGACCGGTGTGGAGGTGGTCGTCGCCGATCTCAGCGACGGCATCCCGGCCGAGATCGCCTCGCGTGAGATCAATGGCGTGCTCGTGCAGTACCCCGGCGCCTCCGGTGTCGTACGGGACATCAAGCCCGTCATCGAGCAGGCCCATGAGCTCGGTGCCCTCGTCACCGTCGCCGCCGATCTGCTCGCGCTCGCGCTGCTGAGGTCGCCCGGTGAGCTCGGGGCGGACATCGCGATCGGGACGACGCAGCGGTTCGGTGTGCCGATGGGCTTCGGCGGGCCGCACGCCGGCTACATGGCCGTGCACGAGAAGTTCGCGCGCAGCCTGCCGGGGCGGCTCGTGGGTGTGTCCGTGGACGCGGACGGGAACAAGGCGTACCGGCTGGCCCTGCAGACGCGTGAGCAGCACATCCGGCGCGAGAAGGCGACCAGCAACATCTGCACCGCGCAGGTGCTGCTCGCCGTGATGGCCGGGATGTACGCCGTGTACCACGGGCCCGAGGGGCTGAAGGGCATCGCCCGGCGGACGCATCGGTACGCCTCCATCCTCGCCGCGGGCCTCACGGCAGGTGGGGTGGAGGTCGTGCACGGCTCCTACTTCGACACGCTGACCGTGCGTGTGCCTGCGAAGGCCGCCGAGATCGTCGCCGCCGCCCGGCAGAACGGCGTCAACCTTCACCTCGTCGACGCCGACCACGTGTCCGTCGCCTGCGACGAGACCACCGCGCGGGCCCAACTGGGTGCCGTATGGACGGCGTTCGGGGTCGAGGGCGACATCGAGGCGCTGGACGCGGTGACCGAGGACGCCGTTCCGGGCGCGCTGCTGCGCACCGACGATTACCTCACGCACCCTGTCTTCCACCAGCACCGTTCCGAGACCGCGATGCTGCGCTACCTGCGCAGGCTCGCCGACCGCGACTACGCGCTGGACCGGGGCATGATCCCGCTCGGGTCCTGCACGATGAAGCTCAACGCGACGACCGAGATGGAGCCGGTCACCTGGCCGGAGTTCGGGCAGCTGCACCCCTTCGCGCCGGCCGAGCAGGCGCAGGGCTATCTGACCCTCATCCGCGAGCTGGAGGAACGTCTCGCCGAGGTCACCGGCTACGACAAGGTGTCGTTGCAGCCCAACGCCGGGTCGCAGGGTGAGCTGGCCGGGCTGCTCGCCGTACGCGGATACCACCGGGCCAACGGGGACGAGCAGCGGACCGTGTGTCTGATTCCGTCTTCCGCTCACGGGACCAATGCCGCCAGCGCCGTCATGGCCGGCATGAAGGTCGTCGTCGTGAAGACCGCCGAGGACGGTGAGATCGACGTCGCGGATCTGCGGGCGAAGATCGAGCAGTACCGTGACGAGCTGTCGGTGCTGATGATCACGTACCCGTCGACGCACGGCGTGTTCGAGGAGCATGTCGCCGACATCTGCGCGCAGGTGCACGAGGCGGGCGGGCAGGTGTACGTCGACGGCGCCAACCTCAACGCCCTTGTGGGGCTGGCCAAGCCGGGGCACTTCGGTGGCGATGTCTCGCATCTGAACCTGCACAAGACCTTCTGCATCCCGCACGGTGGCGGTGGCCCCGGGGTCGGTCCGGTGGGTGTGCGTGCTCATCTGGCGCCGTACCTGCCGAACCATCCGATGCAGCCGGCGGCCGGACCGGAGACCGGTGTCGGGCCGATCTCGGCCGCGCCGTGGGGTTCTGCCGGGATCCTGCCGATCTCCTGGGCGTACGTCCGGCTCATGGGTGGCGAGGGGCTCAAGCGGGCCACGCAGGTGGCCGTGCTGTCCGCCAACTACATCGCCAAGCGGCTGGAGCCGCACTACCCGGTGCTCTACACCGGGCCCGGCGGACTCGTCGCGCACGAGTGCATCATCGACCTACGGCCGCTGACCAAGGCGACGGGGGTGAGCGTCGACGACGTGGCCAAGCGGCTCATCGACTACGGCTTCCACGCGCCGACCATGTCGTTCCCGGTGGCCGGGACGCTGATGATCGAGCCCACCGAGTCCGAGGATCTGACCGAACTCGACCGGTTCTGCGAGGCGATGATCGCCATCCGTGCGGAGATCGAGAAGGTCGGGTCGGGTGAGTGGCCCGCCGAGGACAACCCGCTGCGGAATGCTCCGCACACCGCCGGGGCGCTGGGCGGGGAGTGGGAGCACGCCTACAGCCGTGAGGAGGCCTTGTTCCCGGCCGGGGTCACGGTCGCTGACAAGTACTGGCCGCCGGTGCGCCGGATCGACCAGGCCTTCGGTGACCGGAACCTCGTGTGCTCCTGCCCGCCGCTGGACGCGTACGAGGACTGACGTACCGAGGTACTGACCTACAGACGGACTGACGTACCGAGGGCCTCACGTTCAGACGTAGGCGAATGAAGGGCTCCGCCCTGGCCTTCCCGGCCGGGCGGGGCCCTTCTGTGTCACGCCGTCGACAGGGCGACCTCCGTCGCCTTGACCAGCGCGACGACCGGGGCTCCGGGGGAGAGGACGAGGTCGGTGGTGGCGTCCCTGGTGATGGCCGCGGTCAGGGCGCCGCCCTCCACGGCGATCTTGACCGACGCCATCGCGCCGCCGGTGGCGATGCCGGTGATCGTGCCGGGAAGCTGGTTGCGGATGGACAGGCCCTCGACGGGGGCCGTGGCGAGGGAGATCTCCGTCGCTTTCACGAGGGCCTTCACGGCGGTGCCTTCGGCCAGGCCCAGATCCTCGACGGCCTCCAGGGTGATCGCCGCGGTGAGGTCCTGGCCGCCGTTGAGGCGGAGCTTGACCGTTGCCATGACCTCGCCGGGGGTGATGGCGGTGATCGTGCCGGGGAGTTGGTTGCGGATGCTCAGGGTCATGGGGAAGCGCCTCGCTGACGGTGGGGGCGGGTGGGGGCGGGGGTATGTGGGGGATTGTCGTAAGTTGTCGCCTGTACGGCGGTCCCTACCGTAGTGCGGAGTTCAGGAGAACCCCGACGCTTTGAGCACCGCTCGCGCCGTCGCGTCGTCGATCTCATGCCCCAGCCGCTCCAGCACGTCCACACCTTCGCGCAGCGTCCCGCGTTGGCGTGAGCGGCGTACCCCGGTGTCGAGCTCGTGCCACAGCAGCGGGTTGGCGACGAGGATCCGTGGGTCCAGTTCCAGGCGGTGGCCGTCCGTGTCGCACAGGGTCAGGTGCGCGCAGATGTCGCCGTACTGCCGTACCGTCACCAGCGCGTCCGTGCGCACCGCCTGCCGTCGTACGAGGCCGCGCACCGCCAGCCAGCCCGGGCCCGCGGTCACGCGCTGCGGAAGCAGGATCGTGAAGACCACGGCCGTCAGCACCAGCCACAGCAGGGCCCGGGGCGGGGTCAGGGTCTCCGCGTCGTAGTCGACGAGCAGGGCCATCGCGAGGAAGGCGAGAGCGCAGCCCATGGCGAATCGGGCGCTGTCACGCCAGTGGCGGTCGCCGGTCGGGGCCGGACGCGCTCTGCTTCCTCCGGACGGCACAGTGCAGACGGTAGGGGCCCCGGCGCCGGAACGGCCCCGGCTGACGGCGCTCTGACGCCTTACGGTTCAACCTTGACGCGATCCTGATGGCCGCGGCCGTTTCAGCCGGTGTGCACCCGTGGCCTGCGGTCCCGGTCGGGCTCGGCCTCGCGCAGCACCTCGCGGGTGACCGGGGCGACCTCGCCCTGGCCGAAGAGGAAGAAGCGCAGGAAGTTGTGGAAGGGGTTGCCCTCGGTCCACTCGAAGTAGATGTGCGGGATGCAGCCGGTCGTGTCGCGGACGTGCAGGAGCAGTGCGGCCAGGGCGTTGGGGATGGAGGACGACTCCAGGGTGAGGACGCGGTAGCGGCCGTGCATGACGTCGCCGCGCACGGTCAAGCCGGCCTCGAACTCGGAAGGGTCCGTCACCGTCACCTCGACGAAGACGAAGTCCTCCTGCTCGGGCATGTCGTTGTCGTTGCGGATCTGCTCGATCTTGTCGCGGTACTCGGCCTTGTCCCGGCGGTCCGGCTCGTTGGCGATGAACCGGATCCTGCGGCTGGCTATGTCCCTGACGAATCGTTCCGCCATGTCGTCCAGCGTCACGCTGGTCACGCGGAGCTCGAAGGCGCGCAGCAGCCGGGAGAGCAGGGAGATGAGGATGATGCCGGCGATGAAGCAGGCGCCGATCTTCACGCCGTCGGGGCGCTCGATGACGTTCATGACGGTGGTGTAGAGGAACACCGCGGAGATGACCGCGAAGGCGATGGTCCAGTGCCGCTGCCCGGCCTTGCGGGCCGCGATGGTCACGGCGATGGCCGCGGAGCTGATCAGTACCAGGACGCCGGTGGCGTACGCGCCGCCCTGGGCGTCGACGTCGGCGTCGAAGATCCAGGTGACCAGGAAGGCGACCAGCGTGAAGACGATGACCATCGGACGCACCGCGCGTGCCCAGTGCGGGGCCATGCCGTAGCGAGGCAGGTAGCGGGGCATCAGGTTGAGCAGGCCGGCCATGGCGGAGGCGCCGGCGAACCACAGGATGGCGATCGTCGAGACGTCGTAGACCGTGCCGAAGGCGCCGCCGAGGTACTCGTGGGCGAGGAACGCCAGCGCGCGGCCGTTGGCCTCGCCGCCCGACTCGAACTCCTTCTCCGGGATCAGCAGCGTGGTGATGAAGCTCGTCGCGATCAGGAAGCAGCTCATGATCAGGGCGGCGGTGGTGAGCAGCTTCTTCGTGTCCCGGATCCGGCCCGCCGGCTGCTTCTCGGTGTCGCCGGGGTCGCCCTTGACGTGCGGCATCACGGCGACGCCGGTCTCGAAACCGGAGAGGCCGAGGGCGAGCTTGGGGAAGACGATCAGGGCGACGCCGATCATGACGAAGACGTTGCCGTGCTCGGCCGTGAGGGCGTTGGACCAGTCGGTGACCACGTGCTCCTCGGTGAGGACGTGGTAGAGGCCGACGGCCACGACGACGGCGTTGAGCACGAGGTAGACGCCGACCAGGGCGACGGCGACGCCGATCGCCTCCAGGAAGCCCTTGAGGAACACCGCGCCGAGCAGCGCCACGAGGATGAGGGTGATCAGGAGCTGCTTGTCGTGCAGAGCGCTGTTCAGGTGCGGGTTCTCGACCAGGTGGGTCGAGGCGTCGGCCGCCGACAGCGTGATGGTGATCAGGAAGTCCGTGGCGGCGAAGCCGAGCAGGGTCAGGACGAACAGCTTGCCCTTCCAGAAGGACAGCAGCCGCTCCAGCATCGAGATGGAGCCCTCGCCGTGCGGGCTCTCCTCGGCCACCCGACGGTAGACGGGCAGGGCGCCGGCGAGGGTGACGATCACGAGCACGATGGTCGCGACCGGGGAGAGCAGGCCGGCCGCGAGGGCGGCGATGCCCGGCTGGTAGCCGAGGGTCGAGAAGTAGTCGACGCCGGTGAGGCACATGACGCGGTACCAGGGCTGGCCCTTGGGGGCGGGCTCCGGCTCGGCGTGCGCGTCCTGGGGACCGTGGCCCTTGCCCATGTCGGACAGCCCCTGCAGCATCCAGGCGCGCAGGCGACTGGGCGGCGGGTGTTCGGTCGTGGCGGCCATCGGCGTGCTCCTGATGTGCGGATCTGCGTAGTGTTCCGGCCATCCCGCGGACGGCGGCACCAGCGTAAGCAGAGAGTGACGCACGGGCCCACGGATAGGGGGCCCGGCGGCGTCAAGCTTCCGTTAAGACTGGCCGTGTCGGCGCTGGCTGCACATCAACAATCGAGCTCGGGGCCTTGCGGGTGTCCTGTCGGGCTGTACGGGGGACGTGCGGATGCCTTGCGGTGGGTGGATACCCAGCGTGATGGTGCGAGCGGGTTCCGTGTCGCAAATGCGTGTTGAGTCCGGAGCGGGAGAGGGGAGGGGGTGCCCGCTGCGGTGGCTTCGTAGCGGCACGGTTGCCGGGCAGGTGGGGTGGGTCCAGCAGAGCAGTAACGGGGCGCAGGGCGGCAGCCGTTGGTGGTCGGCCAGGCCTCGTGTCAGCATCCCGTCAGCGTCCGGGCGATCGCCGTCAGAGTGCCGTTATGAACCGTCCGGAACCCCGGACGCCGGGCATAGCGTCAGTGGCAAGCCCCGGTCCGCCTCCCCGCGTCCGGGGCTGTCGAAACCACTCGCCCGATCTACCGCGCACCCACCTCGGCCCCCCCGCGCACCTACCTCGGACCCCCCGCGCATCCACCTCGCACCCCCCGCACCCCCCGCACCCACCTCGGACCCACCCGGAGGCATCCCATGGCAGACACCCTGTCCGACGACGACCCGGAGCCCTCCGATCGGTTCCCGGCCGGTCCGCTGTACGTTCCGGTCCGGCCGGGACCATCGGGGTGCGTGACGCGCCTCTTCCGCACACCTCTCGGCGACCGTACGGCCGTCGGCTTCACCTCCGAACGGCAGTTGATCGCCACGCTCGGCCCACAGCAGGCGTGGATCGGGCTCGCCGAGCCCGCGCTGCGCGCGCTGACGGCACCTCTCGGTGTCACCACCCTCACGCTGGATCCCCAGTTCGCGGCACCGCCTCCCACGCCGGTCGAGCCCGTCGCCCCTGTTCCCGCACTGCGGATCGGCTGAGGGGACCCCACCATGACCACCCTTCACGAACCTGCGGTGACCGCCGGCGCCGACGCCCTGTCCGTGTGGCCCGTCTCCACCGCCGAGCCCCGCCCGGGTGCCCTCTGCGTCGGCGGCGTGCCCCTGGCCGAGGTCGCCGATCGCTTCGGCACCCCCGTCTACGTCCTGGACGAGGCCGAGGTGCGCGCACGCTGCCGCACCTACCGGCACGCCTTCCCCGACGCCGAAGTCCTGTACGCGGCCAAGGCGTTCCTGTGCCGGGCGATGGTCCACTGGATGGACGAGGAGGGACTCGGACTCGACGTGTGCTCGGCCGGCGAACTCGAACTCGCGGTCACCACCGGATTCCCGCCGGACAGGATCGTGCTGCACGGCAACGCCAAGTCCCCGCGCGACCTGGAGACCGCCCTGCGCCTCGGAGTCGGCCGTATCGTCATCGACAGCCCGTCGGAGATCGCCCGGCTGGCCGCGGCGGTCGGGCCGGGCGGACACCAGAAGGTGATGGTCCGCGTCGTGCCCGGCATCAGCGCCGGCGGGCACGAGAAGATCCGCACCGGCACCGAGGACCAGAAGTTCGGACTCTCCATCTCCGACGGGTACGCGCAGCACGCCATCGCCCGCATACTCGATCAGCCGCAGCTCCAACTGACCGGTCTGCACTGCCACTTGGGCTCACAGATCACCAGTGTCAAGCCCTATCTGTCCGCCGTACGGCGCCTGGTCGGCCTCATGGCCCGGCTGTACGAACAGCACGGTCTGGTCCTGCCCGAACTCGACCTGGGAGGTGGCCACGGCATCGCCTACCGGCCCGGTGAACCGGCCCTGGACCTGACTCTGCTGGCCTGCAAGGTGCGTGCGGAGCTGATCGAGGCGTGCACGGCAGCGGGGCTCGCCGTGCCCCGCCTCATCATCGAACCCGGGCGGGCGATAGCGGGCCCGGCGGGGATCGCGCTCTACCGCGTCCTCGCCGTCAAGCACACCGGCGCGCACCGTTACGTCGCCGTCGACGGCGGCATGAGCGACAACCCCCGGCCCGCCCTGTACGGGGTCCGGTACGCGCCCCGCCTGGTGGGCCGGCGCAGCACCGCCGCCCCGACTCCGGTGACCGTGGTGGGCCGGCACTGCGAGGCGGGCGACGTCGTCGCCGCCGACGCCGAACTCCCCGACGACATCCGCCCCGGAGACCTGCTCGCCGTGCCGGTCGCCGGCGCCTACCACCTGTCCATGGCGTCCGGCTACAACCTGGTCGGCCGCCCACCGGTGGTCGCCGTGGACGACGGTCACGCCCGGCTGCTGATCCGCCGCGAGTCCTTGGAGGACATCCGCAGCCGCGACGTCGGCCTGTAGCCGACGCGGCCTCCCCGACCCACCTCCGGACGAGAGGCGGCCTGGCCCGGCCCTCGTCCGGAGGTGCCGTGCACCCCTGTAATCCGCCCCGTAATGTTCGTCATACGGGCCGAATGTTTCGGCGCTTTCTGCTTCAGCTTCCGAGTACTTCCCCGGCGCCCGCACATCATGGAGTGGGTGGACGGTCGACCGAAGGTCGGCCCCCCGTGCGGGGGCGGCACGCGGCGCCGGCGGCCGGCGTCCCGCCGCTGCCGTGACGGTTGGCGGCAGATTCACCGCGTACAAGGGGTTGCCACCGTTTGGCAGCTGTCTCTAGGGTGCGGCAACAACGCAGCTTTCTGGATCAATTCCGAAACTTTCGATCCAGTGGACGGCCATGAACGGGCCGTCCCGTACCCAAGGAGCGCATGATGGGCGACCCGGGACTGTCCCGCCGCGGCTTCCTCGCGACCTCTGCCGCAGCCGGTCTGGGCATGACGGCACTGAGCGGTTGCGGCGGCGACTCGGGCGGAGGGTCGTCGGACGGGACGACCACCATCGAGTGGTGGAACATCTCCACCACCGAGCCGGCGAAGGGCGTCTGGGCGGCGCTGGCCAAGAAGTTCGAGGCCCAGAACCCCAAGGTGAAGATAAAGATCGTCCAGATGGAGAACGACGCCTACAAGTCCAAGATGACGGCGCTGACCGCCTCCGGGAAGCTGCCCGACATCTTCCACACCTGGGGCGGCGGGGTCCTCAAGCAGCAGGTCGACGCAGGCCTCGTCGAGGACCTGACGGACCGGACCAAGGACTTCGCCGACGGCCTGCTGGAGGTCGCGAAGGAGGCGTACATCCTCGACGAGAAGGTGTACGGCATCCCGTTCGACATGGGCATGATCGGCTTCTGGTACAACAAGGCGCTCTTCAAGGACGCGGGCATCACCGAGCCGCCGACCACCTGGAGCGGCTTCCTCGACGCCGTGCGCGACCTGAAGGCGAAGGGCACCACCCCGCTGGCCCTGGCCGGCAAGGAGAAGTGGCCCGGCATGTACTACTGGGCCTACCTCGCGATGCGCACCGCCGGCGCCGCCGCCCTGCAGAAGGCCTATGACGACAAGGACTTCACCGGCGACGCCTTCGTCCAGGCCGGTCAGCACCTCCAGGAGCTCGTCGACCTGCAGCCCTTCCAGAAGGGGTTCCTCGGCGCCGCCTACTCCACCCCCACCGGTCAGGCCGCGGCCGTCGGCAACGGCAAGGCGGCGATGGAGCTCATGGGGCAGTGGGCCCCGGTCGTGCAGGCGGACGCCGGCAAGGGACTCGGCGACGACCTCGGCTTCTTCCCGTTCCCCGCGGTCGCGGGCGGCAAGGGCGCGATCACCGAGGTGTTCGGCGGAGGCGGTGGACACGCCCTGCGCAGCGGGGCTCCGCAGGCCGCCGTCGACTTCCTGAAGTTCTTCGCCTCTCAGGCGACGGACGTGGAGCTGGTGAAGAAGACCGGCGTCCTCCCGGTGGTGCCGGGGGCCGAGAGTGCCATCACCGACCCGAACATCAAGGCCGTACAGGCACAGTTGAACGGCGCCACCGGCTTCCAGCTCTATCTCGACCAGGCGTACGCGCCCGCCGTGGGCCAGGAGGTCAACGACAGCGTGGCCGCGCTCATCGCCGGGTCCAAGTCTCCCCAGCAGGTCACCGAGTCCATCACGCAGACCGCGAAGGAAGAGCAGTAGCCGGCGATGACCTCCACGTTCCTGCCGGACAAGCGGACCGGCCCCGACGGCCCCGATGCCGACGTTTCGCCCCCGTCCACCGGCGCGGCCCGGGGGCGGGCCCGGCGGCGCGCGCTGCACTGGCTCACCGCGGTCGCCTTCCAGGTGCCCGCCCTGGTGCTCTTCCTCGTCCTGGTGCTGCTGCCGATCCTGTTCGCGCTGTACGCGGCCTTCTTCCGCTGGGGCGGCTTCGGCATGCCGTCCGACTACATCGGCACCGACAACTTCACCCGGCTCTTCGAGGACCCCGTCTTCCTCGGGGACCTGTGGCGCTGCCTGGTCCTGGTCGTGCTGTCGGTCGCCGTCCAGCTGCCGTTCGCGCTCGCCATGGCCGTACTGCTCAACCAGAGGCTGCGCGGCCGGGCCGTGTACCGGATGCTGTTCTTCGCGCCGTACGTGCTGTCGGAGGCCATCACGGGCGTGCTGTTCAGCATGATCTTCGCCCCCGACGACGGGCTCGCCGACCACGTCCTGGGCTACGTCGGGCTGGACGGGCTGGGCGGGGAGTGGTTCGCCGACCCGTCCATGGTGATGGCGACGCTCTTCCTGGTCATGACATGGAAGTACTTCGGCTTCCACATGATGCTCTACCTGGCCGGACTCCAGTCCATCCCCAAGGAGTTGACCGAGGCCGCGCTGATCGACGGCGCGGACGCCTGGCAGCGCTTCCGCAGCGTCACCCTGCCGCTGCTCGCGCCCACCCTGCGCATCAGCGTCTTCCTGTCCGTCATCGGGGCGATCCAGCTCTTCGACCTGGTCTGGGTCACCACCGCGGGCGGGCCCGACCACCACTCCGAGACCATGGCCGTGACCATGTTCCAGTACGGCTTCAAGCGCTACCAGGTCGGCTACGCCAGCGCGATCAGCGTGGTCATGTTCGGCATCAGCCTCGTCTTCGCCCTCGCCTACCAGCGGTTCGTGCTCCGCCGCGACCTCCAAGGAGCCACCACGACGATGAGGGGAGACGCCAAGTGACGGCCAAGTCCGGCAGGAAGAGCCTGCCCCTGCACCTGATCCTCGTCGTGGTCGGCGCCTTGATGGGCCTGCCCCTGCTGTACGCCGCCCTGTCCGGCTTCAAGTCCACCGACCAGCTCTCCCGCAACCCCGTGGGACTGCCCGGCCCTTGGGTGTTCTCCAACTACCGCGACATCCTCGGCTCGGGGGACTTCTGGCGGCTGGTCGGCAACAGCACGCTGATCGCGGTGGCGACGACCGTGCTGGTGGTCGCCGTGTCCGCGCTGGCCGCGTTCTCCTTCGCCCGATTCGCCTTCCGCGGCCGGGAGCTGCTGTTCACCCTGTTCACGATGGGGCTGATGTTCCCCTTCGCGGTGGCGGCCCTGCCCCTGTTCCTGTTGCTGCGTTCCATGGGGCTGCTCGACAACCCCCTCGGCGTGATCCTTCCGCAGGCCGCGTTCGGGCTGCCGATGACGATCATCATCCTGCGCGGCTTCTTCCGGGAGATCCCCGGCGAGTTGGAGGAGGCGGCCACGCTGGACGGATGCGGACCGCTCGGGTTCTTCTGGCGGGTCCTGCTGCCCATGGCACGGCCCGCGCTGGGCACGGTCTCGGTCCTCGCCGTCGTCACCAGCTGGAACAACTTCTTCCTGCCGCTGCTGGTCTTCACCGACTCGACCTGGTGGACCCTGCCGATCGGCGTCCAGCAGTACCAGGGCCAGTACTCCGCGGACTACGCCCGCGTGTTCGCCTACCTCGTGCTGGCCATGGTCCCCGCCCTCGCCTTCTACTCGGTCGCCGAGCGCCAGCTCGTCGGCGGCCTCACCGCCGGCGCCACCAAGGGATGACGCGCGCAGGCGGACGTACGGCTCGACACACCACCGATCCGTGAGGAGTCGCACCATGCGCAGTACGACCACCCGCTCCCGCACCCGGCTCAGACTCGCCGGGGCCCTGGCCGCCGTGCTGGTCGCGGCCGGCGTGGCCACCGGCCCGGCGGCGCAGGCGGACGAACGGCACGGCAAGCAGCCCACCCTCGCCGAACTGGCCCAGCGCCACGGCCGCTACTTCGGCAGCGCCACCGACAACCCCGAGCTCGTCGACGAGCCGTACAAGGCGCTCCTCGGCAGCGAGTTCGACCAGATCACGCCGGGCAACGGCATGAAGTGGTACGCCACCGAGCCCCAGCAGGGCGTGTTCGACTTCGCCAAGGGCGACGAGATCGTCGACCTCGCCCGCGCCCACCACCAGAAGGTGCGCGGGCACACCCTCGTCTGGCACAGCCAGCTGCCCGACTGGCTGACCGGCCGCGAGTGGACGGCGGCCGAGCTGCGGGCCGTCCTGAAGAAGCACATCCAGACGGAGGTACGGCACTACCGGGGCAAGGTCTTCGCCTGGGACGTCGTCAACGAGGCGTTCAACGAGGACGGCACGTACCGCGAGACGGTCTTCTACAAGACGCTCGGCCCCGGCTACATCGCCGACGCGCTGCGCTGGGCCCGCCAGGCCGACCCGAAGGTGAAGCTCTACCTGAACGACTACAACATCGAGGCGATCGGCCCGAAGAGCGACGCCTACTACCACCTCGCCAAGGAGCTGAAGGCCGAGGGCGTTCCACTCGACGGCATCGGCCTCCAGGCCCATCTGGCGCTCCAGTACGGCTATCCGAGCACGCTGGAGGACAACCTCCGGCGCTTCGCCAGGCTCGGACTCGACACCTCGCTCACCGAGGTGGACATCCGGATGATCCTCCCCGCGACGCAGGAGAAGCTGGCCGAGCAGGCCGACTGGTACGCGGACCTGACCGACGCCTGCCTCGCGGTGCGACGGTGCGTGGGGATCACGATCTGGGACTACACCGACAAGTACTCCTGGATCCCGGCGTTCTTCGAGGGGCAGGGCGCGGCCCTGCCGTGGGACGAGCAACTGCGCCCGAAGCCGGCGTACTTCGCGCTGCGGGAAGCACTGAAGTAGCTCCCGGCTACGGTGAGTGACCGCCCCCGGACACACGTCGGGGCCGGCTCGCAGTCAGGTCTGCGACCGGCCCCTGGAGGTACGCCGGGCGTCCGTCGCGCCGCCCGGTGGTGCGGGCCTGTTCGGCGTGGTTCGCCGGCAGGCGTTACGCGGCGGTCATCACCTTGCCGGTGCCCAGTGGACGGTGCGGGGCGATGATCTGGCCGTCCGGCAGGAGCTCACCGGTGTCCTCGAAGAGCAGAACACCGTTGCACAGCAGACTCCATCCCTGCTCCGGGTGGTGCGCCACGAGACGGGCGGATTCCCGGTCGGCGGAGTCGGCTGACGGGCACGGTGGCTGGTGCTGGCACATGGATGCGATCTTTCGCTCTGTCGTGAAGGGTGAAGTGGCTGTGGTGTCTGTATCGCGGCGTGAAGCTTCGTTCATGGCCGCCCCCCGTTGGTGATTGGTCGGTCGGAACCCAGTGTTGCCCCACGGGCGTGAATCCGCAGGGATTTCGCAGCACCGCTTCTCACAGGTTGAGGACGCGTCACCCGCGCGGACGGTTCATCCCAACTCCACTGTCATTTCGGATGGTTCGAAGTGGTCGGATGGGGCTAGTCCGCGAGAGCCGGGGGCTAGCGGGCTCATTCGAGCGCATTCTCGCTCGTACGAGTTCTTTACATTTACGCGTGTGTTTTCTGTTGTCCGATACGAGCCTAGTCCCACCGCCCCGATTCCACCGCAAACAGCGGCGTACCCCGCCACCCGGAATCGGGCAGCAGGGTACGGGGCCGTTCGCGCGGTGTGCTGTCAGGCGGGTGAGCCGAGCAGGGGAGGCAGCGGAGCCGGGGTCGCCCGATGCGTGAGTATCGGGAGCAGTTCGGCGACCCGGTGCGGCACGTGGGCCGCGATGCCGGGCGGCGCCGGGGCCAGCGGCACGAGGATGTCCGTGCCGTCGGGGTGCCCGGTGGTGCCGTCCGCGGTGCAGTCGCCGTGCAGCCAGAGGGTCAGCATGTAGAGGCCGGGGAACGACAGCAGGCGCGGCTGGTAGGACTGCGTGATCGTCTCGGCCTGGCGCAGCGCCCGCTCCGTGGAGGCGATGTAGGGACCCTCGAAGAAGTGCGAGAAGGCCCAGCCGTCGGGCGTCAGCCGGGTCTCGGCCGCGGCCACCGCGCGGTCGCCGCAGCGGATCAGGAAACGCCAGCCGGCCAGCCGGGTCGCGGACACACCCGCCGGGGTGATCTCGTCCACGACATGGACGGGCAGCGGGAGTTCGGGTGTCGCGGGCCCCTGAGCGGCACGCAGGGAGGGAGTTCGGGCCTCGAGGACCGCGGTGGGCGAGCTGAGCGCGGTCAGGACGGAGCGAAGTGCGGGCGCGGGAGCCGGGGGGACATGCAGTGGCATGGTGGGTCGCCTCTCTCGTTCGACAGGCACGGTGGCGCGAGGGCGTGGCGGGGGCGGACGGCGCTGTCAGCTCACGAAGGTCAGAGAGGCGGGGGCCGGGGTCTGGGAGCGAGAGACGTGGGTGAGGCCTGCCGTACGTCACGTGGACGGCAGGTCCTGGACCGCGGGCGCCAACCCTCTGCCTTGATTGCGGAGTTTATACGACGAGTGTTCAGACGGTGTTTCGTCTAACCGCTTTTGGTGCACCCGGCAAGGGTCCATTCGGTCAGCGGTATGCGGGAATCATCCCGATTCCCGGCCGGTCGTGCGGCGATGACCTCGAAAAATGCCCCGGGTGCGGTCGGCCAATTCTCGTCGGCGTTTTTCACGAGTTCGTGAGCCGACCGAAACTGCACAGTGGTCCATGCCTGGTGAATGTGCCGCCGGTCACCTCCGACAGCCTAGCGGGCGTCGGCCTCGCGTGGGACGTTATCGATCGCTTCGGCTGGGCATCATCCCACCTGACCCGGGAGACCGGCGGCCCGATCTTCGGTCCGCCCATCCGAGGAGGGAAGCTTCGATGGGGGAGAAGGTCGTGGCAGGTCGGTTCGATCTGTCCGATCGCCAGCGCTACCGCCGGAAGCTGCGGAAGTGTCTGACGGGCCTGGAGCGGCTGCTGGAGGCGAAGCGGTTCGACCGCCCCAAGAACCTCATGGGGCTGGAGATCGAGTTGAATCTCACCGGTGCCGACGGCATGCCGAAAATGTTGAATGGGCAGGTACTCGAACGGATCGCGAGCCGCGACTTCCAAACAGAACTCGCCATGTTCAATCTGGAAGTCAACATAGCCCCACATCGATTGCAGGGGCGGGTATTCGACCGGCTCGCCGAGGAACTCCGTACCTCGCTGGCATATGCCGACCGAAAAGCGGGTGAGCTCGACGCGGGAATCGTGATGATCGGCATTCTGCCGACCCTCGACCGCGACGACCTGGTCTCCTCGAACCTCTCCGACGTCGACCGCTACGCCCTCCTCAACGACCAGATCGTGGCTGCCCGTGGCGAGGACTTCACGCTCGACATCGACGGCGTGGAGCATCTGACGTGCACGTCGAAGTCGATCGCACCCGAGGCCGCCTGCACCTCCGTGCAACTGCATCTCCAGGTCACCCCGGGGCGCTTCGCCGACGTGTGGAACGCGGCCCAGGTGGTCGCCGCGGCCCAGGTCGCCGTGGGCGCCAACTCGCCCTTCCTCTTCGGGCGGGAGCTGTGGCGCGAATCCCGCCCACCGCTGTTCCAGCAGTCCACCGACACCCGTCCGCCCGAACTCCAGGCCCAGGGCGTGCGGCCGCGCACCTGGTTCGGCGAGCGGTGGATCTCCTCGGCGTACGACCTCTTCGAGGAGAACCTGCGCTTCTTCCCGGCCCTGCTGCCGATCTGCGACGACGAGGACCCGCTCGAGGTGCTCGACGCCGGCGGCGTGCCCAAGCTCGCCGAGCTCGTCCTGCACAACGGCACCGTGTACCGCTGGAACCGCCCGGTCTACGGCATCGCCGACGGCGTCCCGCATCTGCGCGTGGAGAACCGCGTGCTGCCCGCCGGGCCCACCGTCACGGATGTCATCGCCAACGCGGCCTTCTACTACGGCGTCATCCGCGCCCTCGCCGAGGAGTCACGGCCGGTGTGGACCCGGATGCCGTTCGAGGCGGCGGCCGCCAACTTCGACGCGGCGTGCAAGCACGGCATCGACGCGCGGCTGCGCTGGCCCCGGCGGGGGAGGTACGGCGGGACGACCGAGGTCGACGCGGTGAGCCTCGTACGCGACGAACTGCTGCCGTTGGCCGAGGTCGGCCTGGAGGCGTGGGGAGTCGAGTCGGCCGACCGGGATCTCTACCTCGGGGTCATCGAGGAGCGGTGCCGCAGGCGCATGAACGGCGCGTCCTGGCAGTCGGCGACCTTCCACCGGGCACTGGAGTCGGGGCTGAGCCGGGAGGCGGCGCTGGCGGCGACGACCCGCCGGTACCGCGAGCTGATGCACCGCGGGGATCCGGTGCACACCTGGCCGGTCGGGTTGCTGGAGCCGGTGCCGCTGGGGTGACCGCCGAGGCGGTTGCCGAGAGAGGTCCTGTCAGCCCGTCAGCCCTGCCTGCCCGGTGTCCCCGCCTCCACGATCGCCTTCAGGATCACCGAGTGGATCTGGGACGGGTCGGTCACCTCGTGGCCCGAGCCTCCCGTCGCCTCGGCGATGCGGTCGGCCTCCTCGCGGTCGGCGTCGGGGCCGACGGCGATCATGATGAGGGGGACCGGGCGCTCGGGGCTGGTGAGCCGCTCCAGCCGGGCGATCAGGTCGGTGCGCGAGATGCTGCCCGGGTCCTCGTTGACGCCGTCGGTGAGGACCACCAGCGCGTTGAACTTGCCCTTGGTGTAGGAGGCGGTCGCCGCCTTGTACGCGGCGAGCGTGGTGTCGTACAGACCGGTCGCGCCGTTCGGTACCGGCGCCAGGTCGCCGAAGGCCGCGGAGAGCCGGTCGCGCTGTGTGCCGTCGCCCTTCCGGGCGCCCAACCGCTCGGTCGGCACGCGGACGCGGTAGTCCTTGTCGCCGTCCAGCGCGGTGGAGAAGTCCCACAGACCGATCTCGTCGTCGGTCGTGAACGTGGCGAGAGCCTGCAGCAACGACGCCTTGGTGACGTCCATCCGCGACCGCCCCGTGCCCGGCACCGGCTCGGACATGGACGCGGAGGCGTCCACGACCGTGGTGATCCGCGCGCTCTGCACGGTGATCGTCCACACCCCGAGCGCCTCCTGGACCGCGACCTCCGAGGCCGGCCGGCCCGGCGGCTGCGCGTACGGCTGCGGGCTGCTGCCGCCGGCCCGGGTGACCAGCGTGTCCGGCACCTCGTCGTCGGAGGTCCTGAAGCCGTACCGCTCCAGCAGCCGCTGCTGCCGGGGATCGCGGAGGTAGCTCATGAACCGGATCGCGGCCCGGCTCTCGTCGGTCGTCAGCCCCGTCTGGTCGAGGAGGGCGTACGGGTAGTCGAGCCGGGGCGAGCCGTCCTCGGGATAGAAGAGGTCCAGGCTTCCCCCGCCGTCCGCCCCGGAGTTGTACGTGTACGCCGCCTGCTCGCTGACGACCAGCGCCTGGTTCCGCTTCGGATTGGCCCGCTCGGTGCCCGAGGAGTCGCGCGGCAGCGTGTCCAGGACCTGGCCGTCACTGTCGCAGACGCGCCGCGACAGCGCCTTCATCAGCGCCGCGGCCTGCGTTTTCCCGCCGTCGACCCCGGCGGCGGCCGCGCTCAGCCGGGTGAGGGCGAGCAGCCCCGTCGCGCTGCGCGCGGGATCGGCCGCGCCGAGCCGGAGGGAGTCGTCGCGCAGGGTGGCGCCGGCCAGCTCCAGCCAGCCGTACGTCTTCTTCGGCCACCCCAGCGTCTTCGCGGCCGCGGGCACCATCGCCACCCCGACCGGCGTGGAGGCCACTTGGCCCACCGTGGAGACCTCGGTCGTGCCGCCCTCCGCCGTGAGCCGCCGCACCCACACCTCCGAGTCCGGCACCCACACCTCGGCGCCCGGGTCCTCGCCCGCCAGGAGCGCGTCCGCGACCTTGTACGACTCCCGCGCGCTCACCGTCACGGCGACGCACCGCCCGTCGGAGGTGAGGTCGGCCTCCCGCGCCTGCTGCGCCGCCGCTTCGAGGGCGGGAGCCAGGTCGGGGGACGCGGCCAGGGCCAGGCGTACCGGGTCGTCCTGGCAGGAGGAGCCGAAGGAGAGCAGCCCGCCCTTGACCGCGGCGGCCGTACCGCCTGCGACGGCCAGGACGAGGGCCGCCGCGACGGCCACCGTACGGCGGCGTGCGCGTCGGCGGGGGTCGCCTCGGCGGGGGTCGCTGCCGCCCGCCCCATACTGATCGGGCAAGCTGTGACGTCCCATGACGGTGGTGCCCCTCCCTGTTGCCCTGCTGAACCTCGTGCCGGAGTCCGGCCGTATGGCAGGCAAAGGGGCGGTACGCCCCGTACGGCGCCCGTCCCCCCAACGGCCTGTCGCGCACGGTCTTCGTAACTGCTTTCGAGACCCTAGCGGCGTGGCGATGAGGATGCGGCGGGATTACTCAACTGGAGGCAGGTGTGCAGGGCGAGGCAGGCCCCGTGGCCGATTCTTTTCCGCATGAGCGGCCCTCGCGACGGATTCTCCGTGATGAGACGCTGCTCGTTCTGGGGCTTTCGCTCGGTGCGAGCGGTGTGTCCGCCCTGATCAGTTTTGTCGGATCGGTCACCAAACCGGGCGGTCTCAAGGACCAGGCCGCCACCCTCAATGCCTCGGCCGCGCCGGGCCGTCCCTGGCTGGATCTCGCCTGGCAGCTCTTCGGGATCACCACCGCGCTGGTGCCCGTCGCCCTCGTCGCGCACTTCCTGCTGCGTGAGGGAGCGAGCCTGCGCACGCTCGGCTTCGACCGCACCCGCCCCGGGCCGGACCTCGGTCGTGGAGCGGCGATCGCGGCGGTGATCGGCAGCACCGGAATCGCCTTCTACCTGGCCGCCCGTGGGCTCGGCTTCAACCTCACGGTGGTGCCCGAGGCGCTGCCCGGCGTGTGGTGGAAGTACCCGGTGCTGATCCTGTCCGCCCTGCAGAACGCGATCCTCGAAGAGGTCATCGTCGTCGGCTATCTGCTGCGCCGACTGGGCCAGTTGGGCTGGACGCCCGGCACCGCGCTGGTGGCCAGTTCCGTACTGCGCGGCTCCTACCACCTCTACCAGGGCATCGGCGGCTTCCTGGGCAACATGGCGATGGGCGTGGTGTTCGTCTACCTGTACCGGCGCTGGGGTCGGGTGGGCCCGCTGGTCGTGGCGCATTCCCTGCTCGACATAGGGGCGTTCGTGGGCTATGCACTGCTGGCCGGGAAGGTGGGGTGGCTGCCGACGGCGTGAGCCGTTCCGAGGGGGCGTACGACGGTTTCGTACGCCCCCTCCGGCGTTCCCCCGGCCGGACCGGAGCCAGGCCCTGCCTGGGCCTAGGCGATCAGCTCCCCCTCGATGACGGTCACCGCGCAGCCGCTCAGCAGGGTGCGGTCGCCGCGCAGCTCGGTGCGGACGCGGCCGGAGCGCGGGGAGGCCTGCAGGCCGGTGAGTTCGGCCCGGCCGAGGCGCTCGGACCAGAAGGGGGCGAGGGCTGTGTGGGCGCTGCCGGTGACCGGGTCCTCGTCGATGCCGATGTTCGGGAAGAAGCAGCGGGAGACGAAGTCGTAGCCCCGGGTGGGGTCTTCGGCGGGTGCGGTGGCGATGATGCCGCGCTCGGAGTAGGCGCCGAGGGCCTTGTGGTCGGGGGTCAGGGCGCGGACCGTCTTCTCGTCGGCGAGTTCGATGAGCAGGTCGCCGACGTTCGGGCCGGTGTCGAAGGCGACGAGCGGCTCGGCGCCGAGGGCCTGCGCGACTCCGTCCGGGACCTCGACCGGCGTGAGCGGAGCGGTCGGGAAGTCGAGCGTGAGGGAGCCGTCCTCGCGGGGCGTGGCGACGAGGACGCCACTGCGGGTGGCGAACCGCACGGGCCCTTCGTGGGCGCCGGTGCTGTGCAGCACGTGGGCCGTGGCCAGCGTGGCGTGCCCGCACATCGCCACCTCGGCGACCGGAGTGAACCAGCGCAGCGCCCAGTCGGCCTCTCCGCCTTCGTTCAGTCGGTGCGCGAACGCCGTCTCGGCGTGATTGACCTCCATGGCCACCTTCTGGAGCCAGTCGTCCTCCGGGAAGGCGTCGAGCAGCAGGACCCCGGCCGGGTTGCCGGCAAAGGGGCGGTCGGTGAAGGCATCGACGATTCGAATCCGCATGACGCCGACGCTAAGGGGTGCGGCAAGGGGGCGGCCAAGGCCAATTCGGGGGTGCTGGACCGATTTCGGGGAGGAAGGGCCGCGGTCGGGGGCACCGGCGCCCTATGGCCGCGTACCGATGGCGTGGTCGATCGCGGAGGCGACGTCGTGAGCCGTGTGGGTGGGCTCGTAGGAGCCCTGCGTCCAGGGCCGACCGTCCGTCACCCACACGCTGCGAAGGCCGAGCGCGTCGGCGCCTGCGATGTCGGCGTGCGGTGAATCGCCGATGACCCACGCGCCGGGGAGGGCGACGCCGACGGCCGCGGCTGCCGCCTGGAAGATCTCCGGCTCGGGCTTCTTGTGGCCGACGGCTTCGGAGACGACCCAGCCCTGGACGAGTTGGGCGAGTCCGGTGTTGCGGATCTTCGTTTCCTGCGGGGCGGTGCGGCCGTTGGTGACGATGACGCAGGTCCAGCCGTCGGCCTGTGCGTTCACCAGCGCCCGGCGGGAGGAGTGCGCCAGGCGGACGCGGTCGGCGGCGCCGGTGTCGAGAAGGGCCCGGACGGCGGGAGCCGGTACGCCGTCCCCGTATCGGTCGGCCATGGCTTCGGCCAGCTCGTCGCGGGCGGTATAGCCGCCGGCGTCCGCGGCCATGAGCCACGTGAGGTCCGAGGCGGGCAGGCCGTGCTGGGCAAGGAAGTCGGCGGCGGCGTGCCGGAAGGCCGCATCGCGGTCGACCAGCGTGTTGTCGAGGTCGAGCAGCAGTAACGGCATGGACGGCAGTAGATCACGGGCTCCTGTCCTGTCTCATCGAAGTTGGTCGTCCGGGCGCCGCCGACCTGTGTGGACTGGATTGAGTACGACGCGTGGGCTCGGTTCGTTGAGACAGACCGGCACTCTCGTGCCTGCCGCATTGCGTGGCGAGGCTAGGACTCGCTCGTTCCTGAGCCGGACCGGACGGCCAGGTCGCCTCCGGGCAACGATACGAAGCGCCATCCTGGTGGGCCCGTGACCTGCCAGGCTTCGAAGGACGGATCTGACGAGCAGGTCAGGTGGTGGCCTGTGTCGAAGACGAGACGCAGCGTGCCGGATCTGAACGCGATCGCCGACAGCACCTTCGCTCCGAAGAGTGCGAGGGCCGCTGCGACGTCCTGCGATTCCGGTTCCAGGAGCACGGACGGGTTGGCGTGGACTGTCCCGTCCGCGAGGTTGACGGGTGCTTCCAGCGCGATTTCCCAGTCCGAGTCGAGGGCCAGCACGAGCCGGCAGTCCACGCTGATCTTGGTGACGCGCATCCCGCGAAGGTTCAGGGTCCACCGGTCCTCGTGCTCGACGGGACTCTCTTCAGTGCTCACTACGGCACTTTGGCTGATTCGACAGTCGAGAGCCATGGGATTTCCGGGACAACTCCGAAACCTCGGCATCCTTGCCAGGCGAGCTATTCCGATATATCGTTGAAGCATCGCGACAGATCAACGATGGAATGGAGTGATTGCGATGCGTTCCCATGGATTCGAGCGTGGACACGGTGGGCACGGTCACCACGGCCGGGGCGGTTTCGAGGGGCTTCGCGGCGCCTTCGGGCCGTTCGGGCCGGGGGGTGGCCCCGGCTTCGGTGGGCCTGGATTCGGGCCCGGCCCCTGGGGGCCGAGGGGTGGTCGCGGCGGGCCGCGAGGGAGGGCGCGGCGCGGTGATGTGCGCGCCTCGATCCTCGCCCTGCTGAAGGACCGCCCCATGCACGGCTACGAGATGATCCAGGAGATCGCCGAGCGCAGCGGCGGGGCGTGGAAGCCCAGCCCCGGCTCGGTGTACCCCACCCTCCAGCTGCTGGAGGACGAGGGCCTGATCGCCAGTGAGACCGAGGGCGGCAAGAAGCTGTTCTCGCTCACCGAGTCGGGCCGCGAGGCGGCCGAAGGAGGGCCCGAGGCGCCCTGGGAGGAAGCCTCCCGCGGTGTCGACTGGGAGGCCCTCGGCGAGATCCGTCAGGCCGGCTTCGGTCTGATGGAGGCCTTCGGGCAGGTCTGGAAGACGGGCAACAAGGAGCAGCGCGAGAAGGCGCTCGCCGTCATCAACGAGTCCCGCAAGAAGCTGTACCTGATCCTCGCCGACGAGGACTGAGGTGCGGAGTGAGAAGAGTCGGCGGTCTCCCCGCCGTGGGTGAGGCCGCCCGTGAGCGAAGGCGCCCCGTGGAGTGATCCGCGGGGCGCCTTCGTGGGTGCCGGCACCGCCTGGTCGGTGCGGGTGTGTTCAGGTCACCAACCCCGCCAGCTTGCGCAGCGACTCGTTCAGTGCGGCCGTCGCCGAGTCCTTCAGCTTGCCCGCCATCAACGACACCGCCGCACCCGTGAACTCCCCGTCGATCCGCACGGCCGTGGCGCCGTCGCCGTCCGGGGTCAGCGTGTAGCGCGTGGCCACGGTCACCGCCATCGGGCCCTTGCCGCGAATGGCGAGCAGCCGCGCCGGTTCCAGTTGCTCGATGGTCCACTCGACCTCGGCCGGGAACCCCATGAGCTTCATGTTCTCCTGGAAGGTCCCGCCCACTTCGAGGGCCGTCGGACCGCCGCCCGGGAAGCTGGTGTGGGTGGCGTTCCACTGTCCGTACGCCGACCAGTCCGTCAGCTGCGCCCAGACCTTTTCGGCCGGTGCCTCGATGCGTGCCTCCGCGCTGACTTCGGCCATGCGACCACCCCTTCGTCTCGGGCTACGGTGTCGCGGAACGTAGCCGCGGGGCGTGGAACATTCAATACTGATGAACCGTCAGAAAATGTGGAGACGTCGGATCACCGCCGCGTCGAACAGATCCCACGCGCGCGGGTACGCGCTCTCCTCGTGGCAGTGCCACGCCGCCCAGAACAGGTCGGCGAGCAGGGCGTCCTCCGGCGCGTAGACCCGGTAGACGTACTGCCTGCCGTCGACGGCAGGCAACGCCACCAGCCAGCACCCGCGCTCCATGTCCCTGTGGGACGTGCGGCGGAGCGCCATGGTTGCGTACGGAGCGCAGGGCAAGGCGGCGCGCGCCCCTCGGGGTCGTGCGGCGTGATCTCATCCGTAAGGAGGAGATCACGGCCGACGGAGTCCACTCTGTGTGGGACGCGAAAATGCTTCCTCTCGGGGATGACCTGGCTCGAAGTGGTTGATGGGGTAGGGGATGTGCAACCCCGTATCCCCCGGCAGTCGGCTCAGGAGCAGGACTGTCGGCGCCCGGACGCCGCGGCGGACGATGCCAGGCTCAGCGACGAGCTGGCAGCGGTGATCTCCGGTGCCCGCCGTCGGGCGGTCAGGGACGGGGACCGGCAGATCGACACGGCTCATCTGCTGCACTCGCTCCTGGAGCGCGACCCTGACGTGTACGCCGTCTTCGGCGACGGACCCCAGATCGCCCGCCTGCTCGGCTACCTCGTGCAGCGCAGCATCGGCTACGGCCTGCGCTGGCAGGGCACCGTCGAGGACTCCGGCGCCGTCCCCGTGGTGCTGGACGGCGAGGGCTTCTCCCCGCTGGCGGCGAGCGCCATGGAGCACGCCTGCCGACGCGCCGCCCGGCGTGGCGACCCGCAGGCCCGCGGCGTCGACCTGCTCGCGGCGATCGTGACGGACCCGCAGGCACGCGCCGTGGAGGTGCTCGCCCGCGCCGGCATCGACGCGAACGCGGTACGCGCCCGCATCGACGAACGCCGGGACGAGTACGCCGCCGACGGCGAAACGACCCGCTAGGTCGACGCCCCCGCCGCTCCCCACCCTGCCGTGGGCCGTCTGCCTCCAGGCCGCGTTCGTCTCCCCGCCCCACCCCGCCCCGCCCGCCCCCAACACCCCAGTCCACTCGGCGAGACAGGTGTCATCGGGGATGACGCTCATGTCATCGCCTGTCATCATGTGCCCGTGCGTATGTCTGAGAGCAGTCAGGTCGGCCGTGGCAAGGGCGTCGGGCTCGGTCTGGCGATCGGGTCCGCGGTCGCCTTCGGAGGATCGGGTGTGGCGGCCAAGCCGCTGATCGAGGCGGGGCTCGACCCGCTCCATGTGGTGTGGCTGCGCGTGGCCGGCGCCGCCCTGGTGATGCTGCCGCTCGCCGTGCGCCACCGCGCCCTGCTGCGCAGCCGTCCCGCGCTGCTCGCCGGGTTCGGCCTGCTCGGCGTGGCCGGTGTGCAGGCGTTCTACTTCGCCTCGATCTCCCGCATACCGGTCGGGGTCGCGCTGCTCGTCGAGTACTTCGCCCCCGCCCTCGTGCTCGGCTGGGTGCGGTTCGTGCAGCGTCGGCCGGTGACACGTGCCGCCGCGCTCGGCGTGGTCCTCGCGGTCGGTGGCCTCGCCTGCGTCGTCGAGGTCTGGTCGGGCCTGAGCTTCGACGCCCTCGGCCTGTTCCTCGCGCTCGGCGCGGCGTGCTGCCAGGTCGGCTACTTCGTCCTGTCCGACCAGGGCGGCGACTCCGGCGAGGCAGCGCCCGACCCGCTCGGCGTCATCGCGTACGGCCTGCTCGTCGGCGCCGCCGTCCTCAGCGTCGTCGCCCGCCCCTGGAACATGGACTGGTCGGTCCTCGCCGACACCGCCCACATGAACGGCACCCCGGTCGCCGCCGCCCTGCTGCTGGCCTGGATCGTGCTCGTCGCCACGGTCGTCGCCTACGTCACCGGTGTGCTCTCCGTGCGACGGCTCTCGCCGCAGGTCGCGGGCGTGGTGGCGTGCCTGGAGGCCGTCATCGCGACCGTTCTCGCCTGGTTCCTGCTCGGCGAGCACCTCTCCGCGCCGCAGATCGTCGGTGGCGCGGTCGTCCTGGCCGGCGCGTTCATCGCGCAGTCGTCCGCACCCGCCAAGAGCCCCGCCGAGCCGGTGGCGAGTGGCGGCCCGGAAAGGGAATTGTCCGCCCGCGGAAACGTTGCCTAAGCTGCGTGACCATGCCTTCGACACTCGTTCTTCCGCCTCCGGCCGCCTGAGGCGGGCCCTCCGGAAGCCGCGCCCCGATGCCTGACGGGAACTGAACCCCGCGCATCGCCGGGCGGAACGGTGCTGCCCGCAGAAGAAGTCCACGGACCCCGCTGACCCGGGGCTCCCTCCCGAACTTCCGCGCACTCGCGCATCTGCGGAGAACAACTCGTGTCGAACCATGCCTCCGGCCTGCCCATCGGGCGAGGCCTCCTCTATCTGATCGTCGCCGGTGCCGCCTGGGGCACCGCGGGCGCCGCCGCCTCCCTGGTCTACCGGACCAGTGACATGGGGCCGATCGCCCTCTCCTTCTGGCGCTGCGCGGGCGGCTTCGTGCTGCTCCTCGCCGTCCGCCTCCTGCGGCCTCGCGCCCGGACCGCGCAGCTGACCGCAGCCGTATCCGAACCCCTCGGCCGCAAGGCGCTGCGGGCCGGGGTCACGGGTGTCGGGCTCGCGGTGTTCCAGACCGCCTACTTCGCGGCCGTGCAGGCCACCGGACTCGCCGTGGGCACCGTCGTCACCCTCGGCGCCGGCCCCGTGTTCATCGCGCTCGGCGCCCGGCTGACCCTGGGGGAGCGGCTCGGCCGCGGGGGTGTCGCGGCGGTGGCGGGTGCGCTCACCGGGCTCGCCGTGCTCGCGCTCGGCGGCGAGGGCGCGACCGTACGACCGTGGGGCGTGCTCCTCGCGCTGGTGTCCGCGGCCGGGTACTGCGCGACGACCCTGCTGACACGCAAGTGGGGCCGTTACGGCGGGGCCGACGCCGCCGGTACGACCGTCTGGGCCTTCGCGGTCACCAGCCTGTGCCTGCTGCCGCTCGCCCTCGCCGAGGGACTGCTGCCGCACACGGCCGACCTCGCCCGGCTCGGCTGGCTCCTGGCGTACATCGCGGCCGTGCCCACCGCTCTCGCGTACGCCCTCTACTTCGCGGGCGCGGCCGCCGTACGGTCGGCCACCGTGTCCGTGATCATGCTGCTCGAGCCGGTCAGCGCGGCGGTGCTCGCCGTCGTCCTGCTCGGCGAACACCTGACAACCCCGACCCTCGCCGGCACCCTGCTGATGCTCGGGTCGGTCGCGGGTCTCGCGGTGACGGAGACGCGCGGGGCGCGGCGGGAGCAGGAGCGGGAGCGGGATCCGCTCCCGGCATGACGCCGAGGGGCCCCGCACCGCACGGGTGAGGGGCCCTTCGCCGTAGCCTCCGCCGTCAGGCCGTCCGGCGGCGCAGCATGTGCTCGCGCGCTGGCCCGGCACCGGAGTTGGACCGCCGCGCAGAAGCTGGTCGGCTCACCGTGCTCGTACGGTGCCGAAGTCGTGGACGTCCAGCCACCGCTGCCACTCCCCGTCGTCGCGGGGCGCGTCCCAGGGGTGGACCGGCATCACAGGGCTCCGAGGTAGCCGGGGAGTTCGGTGCCCGGGGCCAGGTCGGGGTCCCCGACGGGCGCGTCGTAGCCCTTGCGCAGCGGGACGACGCCGGCCCAGTGGGGGAGGGCGAGGTCCTCGGGCTCGTCGTTCACGCCGCCGGTGCGGAGCTTGGCGGAGACCTCGTTCAGGTCGAGGCGGATCACGGCGGTGGCGGCCAGCTCCTTCTTGTTGGCGGGCCGGGAGTCGGCCGACCGGCCCGGCACCACGTGGTCGACCAGGGCATCGAGTGCGACCCGCTTCTCCTCGGGGTCCGTCACGTCGTACGCGAGGCCGTGCACGACCACGGACCGGTAGTTGATCGAGTGGTGGAAGGCCGAGCGGGCCAGGATCAGCGCGTCGACATGCGTGACCGTCAGGCACACCGGCAGCCCCGGGTCGGCCTGTCCGGTCATCCGCAGCGGGCGCGAGCCCGTCGAGCCGTGGACGTAGAGCGTCTCGCCGACCCGGCCGAACAGCGTGGGCAGCACGACCGGCGCGCCGTCACGCACGAAGCCGAGATGGCAGACGTAGGCCTCGTCGAGGACCGCATGCACCAGCTCCCTGTCGTACGAGGCCCGGTCCGGGGAGCGGGTGGGGACGGTGCGGTCGGTCGGCGTGTAGGCGGCGGTCGGCGACGTCGGCTGCGGGGTCCCCTGCATTGCGCTCTCCATTGCACTAGTGCATAATGTGGTTTGTGCTAGGAGGATATCGGATCGAAGGGCGACGCGCAGCCGAGATTGCGGCGAGCGTCGAGCGCGCGGTGGGGTCGGGGGAGCTTGAGCCCGGTCAACTACTGCCGCCCATGCGGGAGTTGGCAGTCGAGCTGGGCGTGAATCCCAATACCGTCGCGGCCGCCTACCGGATCCTGCGGGAGCGCGGGGTCATCGAGACGGCGGGGCGTCGGGGCAGCCGAGTGCGGCCCAAGCCGGCCACGACCGGGCGCGAGTCCATCCGGGTGGACGTACCAGAGGGCGTACGGGACGCGGCGAGCGGCAACCCGGACCCGGGGCTGCTGCCGCCCCTGGCCAAGGCGTTCGCGGCGGCCGCCGAGCACAACGACCGGGAGCCGGTCATGTACGGGGACGCGGCCGTGGAGCCGGAGCTGGTGCACAGGGCGCGGGCCGCGTTCGACGCCGACGGCGTTCCGGACGGACCGATCGGCGTCGCCTCCGGGTCGCTCGACGTGATCGAGCGGGTCCTCGCGGCCCACCTCAAGCCCGGCGACACCGTCGCCGTCGAGGATCCCGGATGGGGCAGCCTGCTCGACCTCGTCCCGGCCGTCGGGCTGCGGACGGCCCCCGTCGGCGTGGACGACGAGGGCCCGCTCCCGGACGACGTGCGCCGGGCCTTGGAAGCGGGGGCGCGCGCCCTGATCGTCACCGACCGGGCGCAGAACCCGACGGGGGCGGTCGTGAGTGCCGCACGCGCGCGTGCCATCCGATCCGTGCTGAAGGATCACCCGGACGTCCTGCTCATCGAGGACGATCACGGCCACGGCATCGTCGACCTGCCCTTGCACGCCCTGGCCGGCGTCACCCGCCACTGGGCGTTCGTACGCTCGGCCGCCAAGGCCTACGGCCCCGACCTACGGCTCGCCGTGTTCACCGGCGACACCGTCACCGTCGACCGGGTGCGCGGCCGCCAGCGCCTGGGACCCGGCTGGATCAGCCGCATCGGTCAGAGGGCCCTGGTGCGGCTGTGGGTCGACGGCGCCGTCGACCCGAAGGCGGTGGCGGCGGCGTACGCCGAACGCCGGGACGCGCTGATCGCCGCGCTGGCGGAGCGGGGGATCGCGGCGCACGGACGCAGCGGGCTGAACGTGTGGGTTCCGGTGCCCGACGAGACGGGGGCCGTGGCCCGGCTGCTGCACGCCGGCTGGGCCGTCGCGCCGGGCGCGCGCTTCCGCATGAGCGCGCCCCCCGGGATCCGGATCACCATCGCGACGCTCGCTGCCGACGAAGTCGGTCTGCTGGCGGAGGCGGTGGCGACGGCGGTGGGCCCAGCACCGGCAAGGGGCTACGTCTAGACAGGGGGTGCGGTCAACCGTCTTCAGGGGCGCGGGGCTGCATCGATATGCGGCTGCGCCCCCATTAGGCGCCCCGCTTCACCTGAGTGAGCGCCGCCCCCACAAGAACGATCACCGCACCCACCGGCGTGGTCCAGCGCAGCGACTCCCCGAGGACGGCGACCCCGGCAGCCGTCGCGATGACCGGAATGAAGTACGTGACCATCTGAGCCGTGGTCGGCCCGACCTCGGCGACCAGCCCGTACTGAAGCAGAACCGCGAGCCCGGTACCCAGCGCGCCGAGCGCCACCACCGCAAGCAGAGGCAGCACCGGAAGGCGCGTCGGCAAGGAGGTGAACAGCGGCGTCACAACGCCGAGTTGCACCGTGGCCAGCAACAACTGCGCACCGGTCAGCGACAGATGCGAGTGGCTGGAGCCGGCCAGCGTGCGCCGGACGTAGATCCAGCCGACCGGGTAGCTGAGCGAGGCCAGCAACGCCATCGCCATGCCCCCGGCATCCAGCCCGGCGAATCCCTGCCAGGCCCCGAGCACCGTCAGCACACCGAGGAAGCCGATGCCGAGACCCGCGACCCTGACCCGCGTCGGCCGGTCCTCCGAGAGGGCGATCAGGGACAGGGCCATGCCCCACAGCGGCGAGGTCGCGTTGCAGATTCCCGCCAGCGTGGAGGGGATCGTCAGCTCGGAGTACGCGAACAACGAGAACGGCAGCGCGTTGAGCAGGAACGCGGCGACCGCCAGATGCCCCCACGTGCGGGCCCCGCGCGGCAGCCGCTCGCGCTTCACCGCCATCGCGGCCGCCAGTACCGCCGTACCGAACACCAGCCGCCCGAGCGTGACTTGGAAGGGGGCGTAGCCATCGGTGCCCACCTTGATGAGCAGGAAGCTGAAGCCCCAGATCAGGGTGAGGGCGGTGAAGCGCAGGCGCCAGTCGAGGCGGGCGCGGGGGAAGGGGCGGGCGGCGGCTTCGGCCGGGTTGCGGGAGGCGATGGCGGTGGTCATGGCAGCAACGATGCTGCAGTCGATCTCGTAGCACAATCGAGATTTCGCACGCGATATCTCGTAGCATTGCTTACATGTTGAATCTGGAGCGCCTACGCACCCTCGACGCCCTCGCCCGGCACGGCTCGGTCAGTGGCGCGGCCGAGGGGCTGCACATCACGACGTCGGCCGTGTCGCAGCAGATGTCGAAGCTGGAGCGGGAGGTCGGCCAGCAGCTCCTCGCCAAGAACGGCCGGGGGGTGCGGCTCACCGACGCGGGCCGGCTGCTCGCCGAGCACGCGGCGCGCATCCTGTCGCAGGTCGAGCTGGCCCAGTCCGACCTGGAGGCGCAGCGCGGAAAGGTCGTCGGCGAGCTGAGACTGGCGGCGTTCCCGACGGGCGCCCGCGGGCTGTTCCCGGCCGCGCTCTCCGCCCTGCGCACGGCACACCCCGCGCTGCGTGTGCGCTCGTGCGAGCTGGAGCCGGAGAGCGGCATCGCCGGAGTGATCCGCGGCGACCTCGACCTGGCCGTCGTGCTCGACTGGTACAACAAGCCGATGGCGCTGCCCGAGGGCCTGGTCAAGGCGCACATTCTGAACGATCCGGCCGATGTGGCGATGCCCGCGGGGCACCGCTTCGCCGACCGGGACGAGGTGGACCTCGCCGAGTTCGCCGAGGACGAGTGGATCACCTGGGGCGAGGGCGAGTTCTGTCACGAGTGGCTGATGTTCACGCTGCGCTCGAAGGGCATCGAGCCACTTCTCGGCCACCGCGCCCCCGAGACGCACACCCAGCTCGCGCTGGTCGCGGCGGGACTCGGGGTGTGCATCGCGCCGCTGCTGGGGCGTCATCCGATGCCCGCGGGGGTGGTGACCGTGCCGTTGAAGCAGCGGGTGCGGCGCCATGTGTACGTCGTCTGGCGCGCCGACGCCGACCGCCGTCCGTCGATCCGGGCAGCGGTGCGGGCGCTGCAAGAGGCGGGGGAGAACGTCTGCTGACGCCGCCTACACCGTTCCCAGCTTGCGGAAGTCCCAGGACACGATCTTCTCGGGCGTCAGCCGCACCCATGCGTGCCGGCCGTCGTGCGGCATCTCGTCGAGGCCGAAGTTCTTGCGCGCGAACAGCGTCTCGGGCACGTCGAGTTCGGCACGCAGCTCGCCGACCCGAGGGCTCTCGCCCACGAACTCGACGGTGCCGGACAGCTCGACGCCGCGCAGCTGCTCGTACTCCTCACCCGTGTCGATCACGACGGCGACCCGCGGATCGCGGCGCATCTCGGCCCACCGCTTGCTGCGGACGACCGAGTACAGCCACAGCGAGGTGCCGTCCCAGGCGAACCACAGTGCGCTGACATGCGGGAAGCCGTCGGCGGACACCGTGGCGACCCGGCAGGTGCGCTGGGCGGTGAGGAACTCGTCCAGCTCGCCGGGCGACATCATGATCTTCCGGCCCCGGCGCTGAGTGACGGTCATGCGGCCCCCTCTTCTCTCACGTCGTGTCAGAGGAGAGATCCTCTGACATCACGTCAGAAAAGGATGAGTCGTCTTCCGTCCCCACGCAATGGTGGTTCCGTCCTCTCCCGAAGGTCGCTACGCTCGCCGGCCCACGCCGCAGTCGGTCACAGGGGGAACCATGCCGTCGTCCGCACAGCTCAGCGAACTCCTCGACCCCGCGACCACCGTCCTGCTCACCGTCGAGTGCCAGCAGGGCGTCGTCGGACCGGACAGCGCGCTGCCCGAACTCGCCAAGGAGGCCCGCTCCTCGGGAGCCCTCGTCAACGTCGCCCGGCTGGTCGCGGCCGCCCACGAGAGCGGCGTCCAGGTGATGCACGCGATCGCCGAACGCCGCCCCGACGGCCGCGGCGCCAGTCGCAACGCCCGCCTCTTCCGCGCCGCCGAACGGCTCCCCGTCCAGCAGCTGTCCGGCACGACCGCCGTACGCGTGGCGCCGCCGATCGAGGTCGCCGAGGAGGACTTCGTCGTACGACGGCTGCACGGCCTGTCCCCGATCCAGGGCACCGACGTCGACGCCCTGTTGCGCAACCTCGGCTGCCGCACGCTGATCGTCACCGGCGTCTCGGCCAACGTGGCGATCCCGGCCGCCGTCTTCGACGCCGTGAACCGGGGTTACACCGTGGTCGTGGCCCGGGACGCCATCGCGGGGGTGCCCTCCGACTACACCCCCGCGATGATCCGCCACACCCTCGCATTGGTCGCCACGGTCGCGACCACGGACGAGATACTGGGCGTCTTCAAACGTCCACGCCGTACGGGTCGGGCGTGAGCCCTGCCCTGCGCCGCCGGGTCAGGCGAGCGTGATCGAGTCGCCTGCCACGCTGATCTGCTTGGCCTCCAGCGGCTCGGTGGCGGGCCCCTTCTTCACGCTGCCGTCGAGGACGGAGAACTGGCTCTTGTGACAGGCGCAGGTGATCGTGTCGCCCTGCAGGTCCGTCATCGGACATTTCTGATGGGTGCAGATCGTCGAGAAGGCTTTGTAATCGCCCGCCGTCGGCTGCGACACCACCACCTTCTCGTCGCTGAAGACCTTGCCACTGCCCTCCGGGATGTCGGTGGTCTTCGCGAGCGCCGCACCGCCGGCACCGGCCTCGCCGGACGAGCCGCCGCCCGCTTCGGTGGTCGCGCCACCGCCGGCGGCGCCCTGTTCGGTGGACGAGCCGGACGCGTCGTCGTCCGACCCGCACGCGGTCAGCGCAACGGCGAGCCCCGCCGCGCCGACCGCCGCCACGACGGTACGGCGACTCGGGCCCGACACCGGCTGAACTGATTCGCTGGTCATGCTGACGTTCCTTCCGCGGATTCCTGATCTGGCGAGAGGTACGGTCCTTTGGGACCGGTTGTTCAGACGCAGTCGAAATCCTGACCCGGTCCGGTGAAGAGGTGGGTAAAGCGGAGCTGTCGGTTCACTGTCCCGGGCTGTCGATTTGCTGTCGGCGCAAACCCGCCACCGCCCGCCCGGGCCGTCCCGTGCCCCGCCCCCACGCCAGTAACCTGGGGCGATGCTCAAGGAAGTCATCGCGACCCGCTTCATCACGCCCTTGCGTGAGGGTGGCTCGCTGCCGGGGCTCGTCGAAGCAGACGATCTCGGGACGTACGTCATGAAGTTCACCGGCGCCGGACAGGGCCGCAAGACGCTGGTCGCCGAGGTGGTCTGCGGTGAACTCGCCCGCAGGCTGGGCCTCAGGGTGCCCCGCCTCGTGACGGTGGAGCTCGACCCGGTCCTGGGGCTCGGCGAACCCGACCAGGAGGTGCAGGGGCTGCTCAAGTCCAGCGGCGGCACCAACCTCGGCATGGACTTCCTCTCCGGCGCGCTCGGCTTCGACCCCCTCGCCTTCGAGGTGAGCCCCGAGGACGCCGGCCGGATCGTCTGGTTCGACGCCCTGGTGAACAACGTCGACCGCTCCTGGCGCAACCCCAACCTGCTGATGTGGCAGGGCGAGTGGTGGCTCATCGACCACGGCGCGACCATGATCTGGCAGCACAACTGGCCCGGGGCCCAGGCTTCGGCGGCGCGCCCGTACGACGCCTCCGACCATGCCCTCGCCTCCTTCGCGCCGGATGTGCGGGCAGCCGCGGCCGAGTTGGCGCCGCTGGTCACCGAGGAACTGCTCGCCGAGGTGACCGCCGAGATCCCCGGCGTGTGGCTGGCGGACGAGCCGGGGTTCGAGTCGGCGGACGCACTGAGGAAGGCGTACGCGCAGCCACTGCTCGCACGGGCCGCCGTCATCCACGAACGCATCGAGGGGATCAAGTGAGCGAGCGCACCCTGGGGACCCGTTCCCGCACGCAGGACGTCTTCGAGTACGCGCTGCTGCGGGTCGTCCCGCGCATCGAACGCGGAGAGTGCCTCAACGCGGGCGTGCTCGTGTACTGCCGCGCCCGGTCCTTCGTCGCCGCCCGGACCCACCTGGACGAGAGCAGACTGCGGGCGCTGGATCCCGCTGCCGACGTCGCCGGGGCGCGGGCCGCACTCCGCGCCGTCGAGGGCGTCTGCGCGGGCGGCGACGCGGCGGGGCAGGCCGGGGCCGACGATGCCGGGCGGCGCTTTCGCTGGCTGATCGCGCCGCGCTCGACGGTCGTCCAGCCGGGGCCCGTGCACACCGGGCTCACGTCCGATCCGGCGGCCGAGGCGGAGCGGCTGCTCGATCTGTTGGTGAAGTGACGGATCGGGTTACGGATCAGGTAATGGATCACATGCGCGCGGTGGCCGTTGACACCGCGTGCCAGGACTTCTAGCGTCACGTCCATCGAAGGTACTAAGCGGTCGCTCACCCGAGGAGAGTCATTCATGTCCACCACTGAGCAGCGGGTCGCCGTAGTCACCGGCGGAGCGCGCGGCATCGGCGCCGCCACCGCCGTACGACTGGCCGCCGAAGGCCGCGCGGTCGCCGTGATCGACCTCGACGAGGGCGCCTGCAAGGACACCGTGGAGAAGATCACCGCGGCCGGCGGCAAGGCCATCGCGGTCGGCTGCGACGTCTCCGACGAGGCGCAGGTCGAGGCGGCCATCGCGCGGATCGCCGAGGAGCTCGGCGCCCCGACGATCCTGGTCAACAACGCGGGCGTGCTGCGCGACAACCTGCTGTTCAAGATGAGCGTCGCCGACTGGGACACCGTCATGAACGTGCACCTGCGCGGCGCCTTCCTGATGTCCAAGGCCTGTCAGAAGCACATGGTGGACGCGGGCTTCGGCCGCATCGTCAACCTCTCCTCGTCCTCCGCTCTCGGCAACCGCGGCCAGGTCAACTACTCCGCCGCCAAGGCCGGCCTCCAGGGCTTCACCAAGACCCTCGCCAAGGAGCTCGGCAAGTTCGGCGTCACCGCCAACGCCGTCGCCCCCGGCTTCATCGCCACCGAGATGACCAAGGCCACCGCCGACCGCGTCGGCATGGGCTTCGAGGACTTCAAGGCCGCCGCCGCCACTCAGATCCCCGTCGCGCGGGTCGGCGAGCCGGACGACATCGCCAACGCGATCGCCTTCTTCACGGGCGAGGCGGCCGGCTTCGTCTCCGGCCAGGTGCTGTACGTCGCCGGCGGACCGCTCGACTAGGGAACTGGGGACACACGGACATGACTGCACTGCCTGAACTCTCCGGCAAGGTCGCCCTCATCACGGGCGCCAGCCGCGGCATCGGCTACGGCGTCGCCGAGGCGCTCGTCGCCCGCGGCGACCGCGTCGTCATCACCGGCCGGGGCGAGGACGCCCTCAAGGAGGCCGTCGAGCAGCTCGGCGCCGAGCGCGCGATCTACGTGGCCGGCAAGGCGCACGACGAGGCCCACCAGGCCGCCGCCGTCGAGCGCGCCATGGAGGCCTTCGGCCGGGTCGACTACCTGGTCAACAATGCCGGCACGAACCCCGTGTTCGGGCCGCTCGCCGACCTCGACCTGGGCGTCGCGCGCAAGGTCTTCGAGACCAACGTGATCTCGGCGCTGGGCTTCGCCCAGAAGACCTGGCACGCCTGGCAGAAGGACAACGGCGGCGCGATCGTCAACATCGCCTCCGTCGCGGGCATCGCGCCCTCGCCGTTCATCGCCGCCTACGGCGTCAGCAAGGCCGCGATGATCAACCTCACCCAGCAGATGGCGCACGAGTTCGCGCCCAAGGTGCGGGTCAACGCGATCGCCCCGGCCGTGGTGAAGACCAAGTTCGCCCAGGCCCTGTACGAGGGCCGCGAGGCCGAGGCCGCCGCTGCCTACCCGCTGGGCCGGCTCGGCGTGCCCTCCGACATCGGCGGCGCCGCCGCGTTCCTCACCTCGGACCAGTCCGACTGGGTCACGGGCCAGACGCTCGTCGTCGACGGCGGCATCTTCCTCAACGCCGGCGTCGGCTGACGCACGGGACTCAAGACGCGGGCGCCGCTGGACACCAGCGGCGCCCGCGTCTACGTATCGGGAGATCAACAGCCGTTGACAACGTAGTCACCGCGGAGGTGAGCAAGTGCTCCTGAGACTGGAGGTCCACCGGCCGGAACACTGCGGTATGTTTTGCCGACCCTTGGCATGGCAGATCGAGGAGCGTGCGCGTGTTCAACCGGATCCGACGCCTGCGGCAGGTGGCGGCCATCGCGTCCATATCGTCCCTGGTGGCAGGGTGCGGTGTCCTCTCGTCCGATTCGACGGAGGACGAGGGGGCGATCGTGGTGGGGACGACCGCCGCCCCCAGCACCCTTGATCCCGCCGCGGCCTGGGACAGCTCCTGGGAGCTGTTCCGCAACATTTACCAGACGCTGCTCAGCTATCCCTCCGGGGCGAGCGCGCCCGAGCCCGACGCCGCCAAGAGTTGCCAGTTCACCGACAACTCGAACATGAAGTACAAGTGCGAGCTGCGCGAGGGCCTGAAGTTCTCCGACGGGCACACCCTCGACGCGCAGGCGGTCAAGTACTCCATCGACCGCATCCGGACGATCAACGTCAACGGCGGCCCCGCCGGTCTGCTGGGCAGCCTCGAACGGGTCCAGGTGCTCAACGACCGAGAGGTCGTCTTCCACCTGAACAAGGCCGACGCGACCTTCCCGTTCGTGCTCGCCACGCCCGCCATGTCGATCGTCGACCCCGAGGACTACCCGGCCGACAAGCTGCGCGAGGACGACACCGTCGTCGGTTCCGGGCCGTACATCCTCGACTCCTACGAAGAGGGCCAGCAGGCCGAGCTCGTCAAGTACGACGGCTACCAGGGGTACGCGGAGCGCAAGAACGATGCGGTGACCATCCGCTACTTCCAGGACTCGCCCACCATGGTCGCCGCGCTGCGCGACAAGGAGCTCGACGTCGCCTTCCGCGGCCTCGCCGCCGACGACATCGTCGACATCCAGGCCGATGACGACGACCATCTCCAGCTGATCGAGGGCTCCGGCACGGAGATCAACTACCTGGTCTTCAACCCGAAGGACCCGATGGCGGGCAAGTCCGCCGTCCGTAAGGCCATCGCCCAGGTCATCGACCGTCCGGCGATCGCCCACAAGGTCTACAAGGACACCGTCGAGCCGCTGTACTCCATGGTCCCCAAGGGCCTGACCGGACACACCACGGGCTTCTTCGACGACTTCGGCGAGCCCAGCAAGGCCAAGGCCGGCAAGATCCTCACCCAGGCGGGCATCACGACCCCCGTCCCGCTTGAGCTCTGGTACACCAGCGACCGCTACGGCTCCGCCACCAAGGCGGAGTTCCAGGAGCTGAAGAGCCAGCTCGAGGCGTCCGGTCTCTTCGAGGTCACCCTCAAGAGCCGCCCCTGGAAGTCGTACGTCACGGGCTACCAGAACGGCGAGTACCCCGTGTTCGGACGCGGCTGGTTCCCCGACTTCCCGGACGCGGACAACTTCATCGCGCCGTTCGTCGGCAAGCAGAACGCGCTCGGTACGCCGTACGTGACGCCCAAGATCACCGAGACCCTGCTGCCCAACTCCCGCGCCCAGAGCGACCGTGCCAACGTGGTCAAGGACTTCGAGGAGGCCCAGCGGATCCTCGTCCAGGACGCGCGACTGCTGCCGCTGTGGCAGGGCCGGCAGTACGTGGCCGCGAGCGCGGAGATCTCGGGCGCCGAGCGGGCCCTCGACCCGTCGACGATCATGATGGTGGGGGAGCTGTACCGCAAGACCAGCTGGTAGCGGCGGGATGTGCGGTGGGCGGGGCGATTGTCAGTGGCCGCCTGTAGGTTCGGAGGCCTGGAAGTGACCGCGGGGCGGTCACCTCTCACCGTTCGCCGCACATCGTAAGGAAGTCGACGTGACCGACATCGCCATGCTGCCCGAGTCCTGGCGCGGGGTTCTGGGTGACGAGCTTCAGCAGCCCTACTTCAAGGAGCTGACGGAGTTCGTCGAGGAGGAGCGGGCGAAGGGCCCCGTCCACCCGCCGCGCGAGGAGGTCTTCGCCGCGCTGGATGCCACGCCGTACGAGCAGGTGAAGGTCCTGATCCTCGGTCAGGACCCGTATCACGGCGAGGGCCAGGGACACGGCCTGTGCTTCTCGGTCCGCCCCGGAGTCAAGACGCCGCCGTCGCTGCGCAACATCTACAAGGAGATGAAGGAGGAGCTCGGCCTCCCCGTCCCCGACAACGGCTATCTGATGCCCTGGGCCCAGCAGGGCGTCCTGCTGCTCAACGCCGTGCTCACTGTGCGCGGCGGTGAGGCGAACTCGCACAAGGGCAAGGGCTGGGAGAAGTTCACCGACGCGGTGATCCGTGCCGTGGCCCACCGGCCCGACCCGGCGGTGTTCGTGCTGTGGGGCAACTACGCGCAGAAGAAGCTCCCGCTCATCGACGAGACGCGGCATGTCGTGGTCAAGGGAGCGCACCCCTCGCCGCTGTCGGCGAAGAAGTTCTTCGGGTCCCACCCGTTCACGCAGATCAACGAGGCGGTGGCCCGGCAGGGGCACGAGCCGATCGACTGGCGGATCCCTGACCTGGGCTGACCCACCCGCCGGGCCGGTCCTTCGCCGGACCGGCCCGGTGCCGTACGGAGCCGCCTGACCGGGATTGCCGGTGCGGCCCGTTAGCGTCGGGAGGGACCAGCCGACGAGGGCCCGGAGGACGCGGTGGCGGAGCAACAGGAGCAGGCGGCGCCGGACGCCGTGCTGACGCGGATCGGGCAGGTCGTCATTCTGCATCACGCGGGGGACCGCGAAGAGGCCCGGCGCCGGTTGCTGGACCTGTGGACGGAGCTCGGCGAGGACGGCGACCCCCTGCACCGCTGCACGCTGGCGCACTACCTGGCGGACACACAGGACGACCCGTCGGACGAACTGGCCTGGGATCTACGGGCGTTGACGGAGGCCGAGGGTGCCGGCGGCGCGCTTGCCGTGCGGGCCCTGTACCCCTCGCTGCATCTGAATCTGGCCGCCGACTATGTGAAGCTCGACCGCGCGGAGGCCGCCCGTGTGCATGTGCGCCGGGCGCGGGGAGCCGCGGGGGCGTTGCGGGACGACAGCTACGGGGACGGGGTGCGGGCGGAGCTTCGGCGGTTGGAGGCGTGGCTGGGGGAGGGGCCGTAGCGGCCGAGCGGGACCGGAGAGGCGGAGCGGGGGTTTCCCCGCCCGCCCGTGCGGGGTGGTGTTCCGGCTACGCGGGCGACCGACCGGCGTCGGCCCCGCACCTCAACGGCCGTACGTTTGCTCGCAGATCCGCGACTCCGGGCTGTCCGCCCTCCAGCCGCCGTACTTCTTGCCCAGCGCGCAAAGGTCCGAGTTTCCTCGCGGGACCTCGGTGCGGACCGACTCCGACACGTCGGGGATCTCGATGTGCGGCCGTTTCGGGGTGTCGACGGCGGGGCGGTGGGATTCCCGGTGCTGGGGGCGGGGATGGGGATGGGGATGGGGGTGCGAGCGAGGGGCCGCCGGTGTGTGCGCCGGTGAGGTGGTGGGGGACGCGGAGTGTGCGGCGGACGTCGTGCGGGCCGGGCTGGGGGACGGGCCGGTGAGCGCCAGGGCCTCGCGAGCCGGTGCCTGCACGACCCGCGGGTCCTCCTGCCCGCCCGGCCGGGGCGCCGGCGGCTGGGACGGTACCGGGGGCGGTCCGGGCGCCGGAGAGCGCGGGACCGTCACACAGCCCGAGAGGGCCGAGACGGCCACGGTGACCAGGAGCGTTGCGGTGGTCGTCGTTCGATGCACCCGCGCAACTCTGCTGGGTCCGGCGGCTGTTGGGGCAGCGGACAAGCAGAGGTTGCTCCGCACGGGTGATCTCTGTCCCCGTACGGGCGGCGCGGGCTCTTCGCGGCTGACGTCAGTCGCCGGTGGCGCCGTCGAGGCGCTCGCGGATCAGGTCGGCGTGGCCGTTGTGGCGGGCGTACTCCTCGATCATGTGGGTGATGATCCAGCGCAGGTTGAACTGTTCCCCCCTCCGGCTCCGGCCCTTGGAGAGGTCGTCCAGGCCGAAGGCGGCCGCGTTGCGACGGGCGTTGTCGATCTCGGTCTGCCAGGTGGTGTGCGCCTCTTCCCAGGTGTCGGCCTCGGTGAAGTGGAAGTCGCCGTCCCGGTCCTCTTCGCTGCAGTAGAGCACCCCGAGGTCGTCGTCCAGAAGGATCTCGTGGAACCAGAACCGCTCCACCTCCGCCATGTGCCGCACCAGCCCCAGCAGGGTCAGTTCGGACGGCTCCACGGAGGCGGCTTTGAGCTGGGTGTCGGTCAGGCCTTCGCACTTCCAGGCGAGGGTCTGCCGGTGGTAGTCCAGCCAGCCCTCCAGCATGGTGCGCTCGTCGGCGGTGGTGGCGGGCTCATTGCGTTCGATGGTCATGCCCGAATCCTGGCTCAACTCCCCTGAGCCCACCAGGAGTTTTACGATGCCGCACGCGCCGGCGTCACCGGCCGAGCATTCCCGCCAGCAGCTCGCGCAGCCCCGCCCGTAGCTCCGCCGGGCTCGGCGTCTCGGTGCTGAAGGATCCGGCCACGCAGCTGAACATCAGCCCGTCCGCCCAGGCGACCAGGGACAGCACGTGCCGGGCCGGGTCCGTCGACCCCGCCGCGGTCACCAGGGCGGTGAGCTGGTCGCGGAAGCGGGCACCCGTGGCGTCGAAGTAGGCGCGCAGCTCGGGGCGGCGCGTCGCTTCGAGGGCCAGTTCGTAGCGGGCCAGCGTCAGTTCGCGGTTGCGGGTCAGGGAGCGGTGGGCCGCCAGGGCCAGGCCGTCGACCAGCGAGTCGAGGCCGCCCCGCGGGTCCGGCATCTCCTCCAGTGCGAGCACGCGTGCCTCGCGCTCGGCGAGCCGCCGCACCGTCAGCTCCAGCAGCGCCTGTCGGGTGCGGGCGAGGTTGGACGTGGAGCCCTGCGGCAGCCCGGCCGCCTCGTCGACGGCCCGGTGCGTGAGTCCGCGCATACCGCGCTCGGCGAGCAGCGCGAGGGCGGTGTCGGCGACGAGGTCGGCGCGTGCGGCGCCCGGGGTGCGTACGGACATGGAGATCAACCTACCTGTGTAACTACGTCTGTAGTACAGTCGCGGCATGCCCTCACTACGTCTGTAGTGACCGCGTGGTGTTCGAGCATCCGGTACGAGGAGGAGCCCATGGCACAGTCACCCCGCGCCATCGTGATCGGCGGCGGCATCGGAGGCCTGACCGCGGCGGCCGCACTGCACCGAGGCGGCTGGGACGTCACCGTGCTGGAGCGGGCGCCGTCCCTGGAGCCGGTCGGCGCGGCCATATCCCTCGCGCCCAACTCCCTGCGCGCGCTGGACGTCATCGGGCTCGGCGACGAGATCCGCGACCTGGCCGCCTGGCAGGGCGACGGGGGACTGCGCACCCCGTCCGGGCGCTGGCTCTCCCGCGCGGACGCAGACGCCGTGGCCGAACGCTTCGGCGGCCCCCTCGTCCTCCTCCATCGGGCCACCCTCATCAACAGCCTCGCCTCGCGACTGCCCTCCGGGGCCGTCCGTACCGGCGTCGCCGCGACCCTCGCCGACCCGGGCGACGCCGACCGTCCGGCGCGGGTGAGCACGCCGGACGGCGACCTGGAGGCCGACCTCGTGGTGGCCGCAGACGGCATCAAGTCCGCCGTACGCCGGGCTCTGTTCCCCGGACACTCAGGGACCGTCTACTCCGGCTTCACCACATGGCGGGTCGTCATCCCCCTGCCCGGCGTGGAGTTCGCCTCGCACGAGACCTGGGGCCGGGGCCGCATCTGGGGCTCGCACCCGCTCAAGGACGGCCGGGTCTACGCGTACGCCGCGGCGATCACGCCCGCCGCGGAGCGCGCGCCCGACGGCGAGAAGGCCGAACTGCTGCGCCGCTACGGCGACTGGCACGACCCGATCCCCGCGATCCTCGCCGCCGCCCGCCCCGAGGACGTCCTGCGTCACGACGTCCACCACATCGCCGAGCCGCTGCCCGCCTACCACCACGGCCGGGTAGCCCTGGTCGGTGACGCCGCGCACGCCATGCCGCCGACGCTGGGGCAGGGCGGCAACCAGGCCATCGAGGACGCGGTGGTCCTCGCGTACCACTCCAAGGGCCTCGCCGCCTACACGGCGGCCCGCCTGCCGCGTACGACCGCCATCGCCCGCAAGGCCGTGAAGGCCGCCCGCCTCAACCTGGCGACCGGCCGCGCCGGGATCGCCGTACGGAACACGGTGATCGCCACGCTGTCCAAGGCCGCGCCCCTGCTGTTCCTGAAGGGCTTCGAGGCCATCGCCGACTGGCGGCCGCCGCAGGCGCCGTATGCTGCCGGGAAGACCCCGGCAGGCAATCACCAGAGGAGAACACCCCGTGAAGGTCGGCTGCATCGGACTCGGTGACATCGCGCAGAAGGCCTATCTGCCGGTGCTCGGCGTCCAGCCCGGGGTCGAACTGCATCTGCAGACCCGTACGCCCGCGACGCTCGCCCGGGTCGCCGACAGCCTCCACCTGCCGGCGGAGCAGCGGCACGCGGACCTCGACTCGCTCCTCGCCCAGGACCTCGACGCCGCCTTCGTGCACGCGGCGACCGTCGCGCACCCGGAGATCGTGACCCGGCTGCTGGAGGCGGGCGTGCCGACGTACGTCGACAAGCCGCTCGCCTACCAACTCGCCGACTCCGAGCGGCTGGTGGCGCTCGCCGAGCGGCGGAGCGTGAGCCTCGCCGTCGGCTTCAACCGGCGTTACGCCCCCGGCTACACGCAGTGCGCCGACCATCCGCGCGAGCTGATCCTGATGCAGAAGAACCGGATCGGGCTGCCGGAAGAGCCGCGCTCGATGATCCTGGACGACTTCATCCACGTCGTGGACACCCTGCGCTTCCTGGTGCCGGGCCCGATCGACGACGTGACCGTGCGCGCCCGCGTCGAGAGCGGTCTGCTGCACCACGTCGTGCTGCAGCTCGCCGGAGACGGCTTCACCGCGCTCGGCGTGATGAACCGGCTCAGCGGTTCGGCCGAGGAGGTCCTGGAGGTCTCCGGGCAGGACACCAAGCGCCAGGTCCTCAACCTCGCCGAGGTCGTCGACCACAAGGGCCAGCCGACCGTGCGGCGACGTGGGGACTGGGTGCCGGTGGCCCGGCAGCGCGGCATCGAGCAGGCGGTGCTGGCCTTCCTCGACGCCGTGCGCGCGGGCAAGGTGCTCAGCGCCCGGGACGCGCTGGCGACCCATGAGCTGTGCGAGCGGGTTGTACGTGCGGTTCAGGAACGGGCCGCCTGAGCCGCGGCCGCAGGGTCCGTATGCCCTCGCTCGCGCCCCAGGCGGCGATGATCAGCAGCGCCGCCCGCACCGGCCAATCGCCGAAGCGGACGTACGGCGTCACACCGCCGGCCAGCGGCACCTCGTAGACCGCACTCGCGCTCGCGTCCGTGCCGAGCCAGGAACCGATGCGCTGCCCGCTGGGGCCGTACACGGCGGAGACGCCGGTCAGGGTCGCGTGCACCATCGGCCGGCCGGTCTCGGCGGCGCGCAGCGCGGCGAGCGAGGCGTGCTGCTCGGGGGCCCAGCTCTGCTGGAACGTCGAGGTCGCCGACTGGGCGATCAGCACCTGCGCGCCGTCGTCGGTGAGGTTGCGGCTCATGTCGGAGAACGCGGACTCGAAGCAGACCATCGGGCCGATCCGCAGCCCGTGCCCACCATCCATCACGACCTGCTCGGTGCCGCGCCTGCGATCCTCGGCCGCCGCCTTGCCCACGGAGGTGGCCCAGCCCAGCATCGAGCGGAGCGGTATGTACTCCCCGAAGGGGACCAGCCGCATCTTGTCGTAGCGGGCGCCGGTCGGGCCGTCCGGGCCCACGAGGATCGAGCTCTTGTAGATGCCGGGCTTGTCGGAGCGTCGCGCGTCCACGTTGACCAGGATGTTCGCCCCCGTCTCGCGTGACAGCGCGGCGAGCCGGCGGGCGAAGTCGGGCCGGTCGCCGAGGTCGTAGCCGACGCTGCTCTCGCCCCAGACGACCAGGTCGACGTCCTGGCCGGCCAGCTCGCGGGTGAGTTGCTCCTCCCGGTCGAAACGCCGGTCGGGGCCGCCCGCGCCCTGGATGACGCCCGGCTGCACGACGGCGATCCGGACCCGGTCCGAGACATCGGGGCGCGGGGACCACACCCAGGCGGCCGAGGTGGCGACGGCCGTGGCGAGGAGCCCGGCCACCGCGGGCACCCGGCACCTGCGCACCGCCACCAGCACGGCGACCGCGACATTGACGGCCACCGCCAGGAAGCTGATCAGCCACACCCCGCCCACCGAGGCCAGCCGCAGCGCGGGCTCCACCTCCCACTGACTGGAGCCCAGCACGCCCCACGGCCCGCCGAGCCCCTGCCAGGAACGGACGAGCTCGATCAGCAGCCAGCCCGACGGCAGGACGGCAAGAGCAGCGGCGACCCGGCCCGGGGGCGGTTTCCCGGCCAGGAAACGGCGCACCAGCCAGCCCCACGGGGCCCACAGCGCGCCGAGCAGGGCGGCGATGACGAACGTGAACACATGCAGGCTCGGCAGCAGCCAGTGGTGCATCGCCAGCATGAAGCCGAACCCGCCCCACCAGCCGTCGTACAGCGCCCGCCTTCCGGTCGGCGCGCAGCGCAGCAGCGCGATCCACGGGACCAGGGCGACATACGCCAACCACCACAGCGACGGCTCGGGATAGGCGAGCACGGGCAGCGCACCGGCCAGCACGGCGGCGGCCGAGCGCCGCCACGGCGAAGCGAGCCAGTGGCTGATCGTCATGCGGCGCCTCCCTGCCCCGGTGGTCCTTCCAGTGTGCTCGCAGGCACTGACAGCGGACAGTGGGCCCCCGCTCAGTCGATCACGGCCGGCGCGGTCCGGTCGGGCAGGCGGCGCCACTTCTCCTGCACGACCACCTCGCGCAAACGCCAGCCGTCGTACGTCCGCAGCAGCTCGAAGGCGTACCGGCCGCCGCACACGAAATCGGGGGCGCCGAAGCCGTCGCCGTTCTCGGCGAACCGCATCGGATTGACGTAGTCGGCCTGGACCCGGGCCGTGTCACCGGCGTCCTGCTCGAGGACTCCGAAGCGCACCCGGCGGTTGACGATGAGATGCTGGCGCATCGAGAAGACCCGCATGCTCTCCGCGAGCCAGGCGGCGACCTGCCCGGCGTCCCCCTCGATGCCGCCGGCCGAGCGGTAGTCCGCGCGTCCGTCGGGGACGAACAGGCTCCGGTACGTCGTCCAGTCGCCGTCGTCCACGGCCACCGCGTAGTCGGTGATCAGTTCCTCGACCGCGAGCCGGTCCCTCAGGGTCGCGAGCTCCACACGCTGCGTCATCGGCTCAGTGTTGGGCATGAGGTGCACGGAGCCAAGAGGGCGTGCGGCGATATTCGGTGGATGTCGGCGGGGTCGGGGGCGAGGCTGTTCCCGTGAACGACCTGAATGACCTGAACGATCCAAACGAGAACGGCCCGAACGGCCCGAACCAGAACGACCGGCCCGTGCAGCCGGCCCGGCAGGAGCCCAAGTTCCGCGTACGCGCACGCCACACCGAGTCCACGGTGACCGTCTACCAGGCCTACCGACCTCAGATCGGCAGGGCCGCCGCCCGCGACGGACGTTTTCCGTCCTCCTGGAGCCGCGAGCGCATGACGTGGATCAAGCCGTCGTTCCTGTGGATGATGTACCGCTGCGGCTGGGCCACGAAGGAGGGCCAGGAGACGGTCCTCGCCGTCGAGATCAGCCGGGAGGGCTTCGCATGGGCACTGCGCCACGCGTGCCTCTCGCACTACGTCCCCGCCCTGCACGGCGACCAGAGCGCCTGGAAGCGGCAGTTGAGGACGGCACCCGCGCGCGTGCAGTGGGATCCGGAGCGCGATCTGCACCTCAACCCCTTGCCGTACCGGTCCCTGCAACTGGGGCTCGCCGGCGAAGCGGCCGCCCGGTACGCGGACGAGTGGATCGTCGGCATCGAGGACGTGACGCCGCTCGCCGCGGAGGTACACGCGCGCGTGCGGGCGGGTGAACTGGAGCGTGCGGCCGAGCTGTTGCCACAGGAGCGGCCGTATCCGGTGGAGGACGAGGTCCTCGCGCATCTACGAGCCCAGAGTGACCGCTGATCGTCGCAGCTGTTCGAAGGCGGTGGGGCTGGGCCTGCGGGGCAGGAACTCCTTGATGTGGCGGGCGCACTCCTGCGGTGTGCTGCGGCTGGTGTCGCACTCCATGTCGTAGAGACCATGAGCGTGCACCCGCTCCAGCTGAGCGGCGGCGAGGCCGGGCGGCCGGTCGCCGCGCTCGTGCTCCCGGCGCTCCAACTCCTGCGGACTGCAGTGCACTTTGACGAGGACGACGTCCTGTGGCACGAAGAGCGACAGACAGTCCCTGAGCCGCCACTCGGCGCTCAGCACATGGTCGACGACGACGTTGTTGCCAGCGGCGGCCATGCCCGCGACAGCGCGGTGGAAGCCCTGCCAGGTGCGGTGGAGGACGGTGGCGATCCGGTCCTGCGGGACGTGGACCTGGGAGCGCATCGCGTGGAAGGAATCGACAGGCATGTGGAAGTACGGCTCGTCGAGGATCCGCAGTAGTTCGGCCGCGATGCTCGACTTGCCCGAACTGGACGTGCCATTGAGGAAGATGATCAGGCCGCGACGCGGCGGCACGTCGTCCAGATGCTCCATGGAGTGGATCTTAGGCATGGATCCGGGGGCCTCAGGCCGCCTCGATGACCTCACCGCGGATGGCGGCCGCCCACTCGACCACCAACAGCTCGTACTCCGCGCGCTCCTGAGCCGACAGGGAGCCGCCTGCACGCAGCCACAGGGCGCGTATCTCCTCGTTCACCTCGGCAGCAGACCGCACGGAACCAGGGCCTAAGGAATGGGGGGACATGCCGACAAGCCTAGGGGCAAGGACTGACAGTGCGCTACCGGACGGCTACGCACAACGTATGTCATTGGTCACGGGTTTCGCGGTGGGCGCTGTCACGGCCTGAACGGTCGGTCGATCCGGCGCGTCGCGGCGGCGCCGTGCGACCCTCCAGTTCCGCCGGCCGGACCGGTCAGCCCGCCGACTCCGCCGCGTGCGGGCTGAGGGCGCCCGTTGCCACGAGGGCGATGATGACGATGCCGAGCGCGATGCGGTACCAGACGAACGGCATGAAGCTCTTGGTCGAGATGAACTTCATGAACCAGGCGATGACCGCGTAGCCGGATGCGAAGGCGATCACCGTCGCGAAGATCGTCGGGCCCCAGGAGACGTGGTCGCTCTCCAACGCGTCCTTGAGCTCGAAGAGGCCGGAGGCGAGGACCGCCGGGATCGCGAGGAGGAAGGAGTAGCGGGCCGCGGACTCGCGTGTGTACCCCATGAACAGGCCGCCGCTGATGGTGGCGCCGGAGCGGGAGACTCCGGGGATGAGCGCCGCGGACTGGCACAGGCCGAAGATCAGGCCGTCCTTGACGTTCAGGTCCTCGAGGCCCTTGCGCTGCTTGGCGGCGCGGTGCCGGCCGCCCGACTCGTCCCGTGCGGCCAGCCGGTCGGCGACGCCGATGATGATGCCGACCACGATCAGCATCGTCGCCGTGATGCGCAGGTCGCGGAAGGGACCCTCGATCTGGTCCTTGAGCGTCAGGCCGAGCACACCGATCGGGATCGAGCCGACGATCACCAGCCAGCCCATCTGCGCGTCGTGATCCTGCCGCATCTCCTTGTTGGTCAGCGAGCGCGCCCACGCCGAGATGATCCGCCCGATGTCCTTGCGGAAGTAGATCAGCACCGCGGTCTCCGTGCCGATCTGAGTGATCGCCGTGAAGGCCGCACCGGGGTCCTCCCAGCCCGAGAACGCCGCGGTCAGCCGCAGGTGCGCGCTGGAGGAGACGGGGAGGAACTCGGTCAGCCCCTGGACGAGTCCGAGGATGAGCGATTCAAACCAAGACATGAAGTTACGGAGTCCAAGCGCTGATCGTGGCAAGGGATGACGGGGACACCGCGTCGGCGGCGCAGAGATCGCGAGTGTCGAGGGGCAGCGTAGCGTCCCGCGATGACAGCTCCGGCACAGGGGGCTGGGCGGGCGCTCGGCGACCCCGGGCATACCGGTGTTGACCTGCTGCGGGGCCGCCGCTTACGTTGCAGCGAGCGGAAAGCGCTTGCTGCATCCGCCGCCCGTCCCTGCGACGCCCGTCGGCGTCACCCGTAGTCCCGGAGGAGTCCGATCCACCCATGGCCACATCCGAGACCGCTCCCGGGACGAACCACCGCCACGCCCAGTCCCACCTGCCCCCGCTGCCGGGCCGCCGCATCAGGGTCGCCGTGATCGGCACCGGTGCCATCGCCCGCGACTCCCATCTGCCCGCGCTCGCCAGGCTCGCCGAGGAAGGGGAGACGGAGATCGTCGCCGCCGTCGACATTGCTGCGGAGTCGGCCGAGGACTTTTGCGCGATCGCGGCTGAGGTCGGGGTTGAGGCAGGGGCTGGGGCCGCGGCTGGGGCCGGGGCGCCCCGTGCCTACACCGATCTCGACCTGATGCTCCAGGAGCAGCGGCCCGACCTGGTCATCATCTGCACGCCGCCGACCCTGCACCGCGACCAGACCGTCGCCGCGCTGCGTGCCGGCGCCTGGGTGTGGTGCGAGAAGCCGCCGATGCCGAGCCTCGCCGACTTCGACGCCGTCGAGGCGGAGGAGGGCAAGGACGGGGGACCGTACGCCTCGATCGTCTTCCAGCACCGTTTCGGCTCGGGCACCCGGCACGTACGACGGCTGCTCGCCGCGCGGGCCATGGGGCGCCCGCTCGTCGCGCACTGCCAGACCACCTGGTACCGCGACACCGCCTACTACGCCGTGCCCTGGCGCGGCCGCTGGCAGACCGAGGGCGGCGGCCCGGCGATGGGGCACGGGATCCATCAGATGGATCTGCTGCTCGACCTGCTCGGACCGTGGAGCGAGGTGCGGGCCATGGCCGGGCGTCTGGTGCACGAGGTGGAGACGGAGGACGTCTCGACCGCGCTCGTGCGGTTCGCGAACGGCGCGATGGCGACCGTCGTGAACAGCGTGCTGAGCCCCGATGAGGTCAGCCGCATCCGCATCGACTGCGAGCGCGCCACCGTCGAACTCACCCACCTGTACGGCCACCGCAACGACAACTGGGCCATCACCCCGGCCCGGGACGTGCTGGGCGCCGAGGCCGCGGCGTGGCAGGACTTCGGCGCGGACGTGCCCAGTTCGCATCTGGAGCAGCTGCGGGAACTGGTCGCGAGCATGCGCGCGGGGGAGCGGCCGCGCAGCAGCGGTGCGGACGGGCGTACGAGCCTGGAGCTGATCGCCGCGCTGTACAAGTCGGCGTTCACGGACACGACGGTGAAGGCGGGGGAGATCGGCCCCGGCGACCCGTTCTATACGGCGATGCACGGGGGCGCGCCCGGCTGGGCGCCGGTCGTGGGGGAGCGGGCCACTCCCGGCGTGGAGGTCGCCGCGTGACCGGGCTGCGTGTCGTCCATGCGCACGGCGACCGCATCACGGTGACCGAGCCGGATACCGGGGTCGAACTGCTCGCCTATGTCTACGGCCCGGAAGCCGCCTGGGAGGCCCCGAAGCCGTACGTCCACCCGCTGCGGACCCTCGCCGGTGACGTCGTCACCGACTACCGGCCCCACGACCACCGGTGGCACAAGGGCCTGTCGCTGACGGCCTCGCATCTGTCGGGGGCGAACCTGTGGGGCGGCAACACCTACGTCCACGGGCAGGGCTATCTCGAACTGCCCGAGCGCGTCGGGTCGATGGCGCACGTCGGGTTCGACGAGGTCTCCGCGGACGGTGACCGTGTCGTCATCGCCGAGCGGCTGACCTGGCATCCCCACAGCGGTGAGGTGTGGGCCGACGAGCGGCGCCGGGTCGAGGTGCACGACATCGAGCCGGAGTCGGGGTCGTGGGCCCTGACCTGGACGAGTGCCGTGACGAACCGGCGTGACGAGCCGCTGCGATTCGGCAGCCCCACCACCGCCGGGCGTGAAATGGCCGGTTACACGGGCCTGTTCTGGCGCGGCCCGCGCGCCTTCCAGGGCGGCCGGATCATCGCCCCGGACGCCGAGGGCCCCGGCCTGATGGGCGAACAGGCGCCCTGGCTGGCCTACGTCGGCGAGCACGACGGCACCGACGGCCACGCGACCCTCGTCTTCGCGCACGCCCCCGAGAACGACCACGCCGGCGAGCGAGGCGCCCACCCCGCCCACTGGTTCGTTCGCAACGAGCCCTTCGCGGGCGTGGCCCCGTCCTGGGCGTTCCACGACGAGCTGGAGCTCGCCCCCGGTGACACCCTCACCCGCCGCTACCGGGTCGTCATGGCCGACGGGGCCTGGGGCCGGGAAGAGATCGCCAAGTATCTGCAGACGCACCCCTGGTAGACGCGGGGTCGGGAGACGCGGGGTCGGTTGGGGCGGGGTGGCGTTCGGCTTCGGACGTGACTGTCCAACCGGATCAGGCCGCCGACGGCCCCGCCACCGTCCATCCCGGTGCCTGGGGGTGGGCCGTGAGGTCCTCGTGGTGCACCGGGTCGCCGCACGCCCGGCAGGTCACGACCGGGACCAGTTCGTTGCCGCAGATGTGCTCGATCACCATGGGGCGGTCGTCGTCCTTGCGGAGATGGCGGTCGCCCCACGCCATGAGGGTCATCAAAACCGGTTCCAGTTCGAGCCCGGCCTGCGTGGGCCGGTACTCGTACCGCTGCGGGCGCTCGCTGTAGGCGCGCTTGGTCAGGATGCCGGCGTCGACGAGGCGGCGCAGCCGGGTGGCCAGGATGTCGCGCGGGGCGCCGATGTTGCGCACGAGCTGGTCGAAGCGGCCGTTGCCGAGGCACACCTCGCGCAGGACGAGCAGGGAGTACTTCTCGCCGACGAGTGCCAGGGCGTCGGCGATGGAACACGGGCGCGGGTCTTTGGTGGCGGCCATGGCGCTCAGTCTAGGGGAGGGTTCGGCTTTCCAACTGAATGGGTTTGATTTTCCAACCCTGCGGGCTATGGTGAGTTTGGATTTCCTACTCACCGGTAATCGCGTCGGCCCTCGCACAGGCCGCGCTCCGGTCCTCGCCCGGCGGCCAAGGAGGCCTGCACCATGCGTGACGCAGTCATCGTCGAAGCCGTACGCACCCCGATAGGCAAGGGCAAGCCGAACGGCTCCCTCGCGCACGTCCACCCCGTCGAACTCCTCGCCCACACCCTGCGCACCCTCGTCGAACGCTCCGGCGTCGACCCGGCCCTCATCGACGACGTCATCGGCGGCACCGTCGACCAGGTCGGCGAGCAGGCCATGAACACCACCCGCTACGCCGCCCTGTCGGCGGGCTTCCCGGAGGCGGTCCCGGCGACCACCGTGGACCGCCAGTGCGGCTCTTCCCAGCAGGCCGTGCACTTTGCCGCCCAGGGCGTCATCTCGGGCGCGTACGACCTGGTCGTCGCCTGTGGCGTCGAGTCGATGAGCCGGGTGCCGATGTGGTCGAACGTGCCGCCCGGCAAGGACCCCTTCGGCCCCGGCATCGCCGAGCGCTACCCGGAGGGCCTCGTCCCGCAGGGCATCAGCGCCGAGCTCATCGCCGCCAAGTGGTCGATCACCCGCGAGCAGATGGACGCCTTCGCCGTCTCCTCGCACCGCAAGGCGGCCGAGGCCTGGGACAAGGGCCTCTTCGACACCGAGGTCGCGCCCCTGGACGGCGTCGCGCGCGACGAGTGCGTACGGCCGTCCAGCACCACCGAGATCCTCGCCGGCCTCAAGCCCTCCTACTACGACCCGACCTTCGCCGAGCGGTTCCCGCAGATCGAGTGGAACGTCACCCCGGGCAACGCCAGCCCCATCAACGACGGTGCCTCCGCCGTGCTCATCACCTCCAGCGAGACCGCCGCCCGCCTCGGCCTGCGCCCGCTCGCCCGGCTGCACAGCTTCGCCGTCACCGGCTCAGACCCGCTGCTGATGCTCACCGGCGTCATTCCGGCGACGGAGAAGGTCCTGCGCAGGGCGGGCCTGCGCCTCGACGACATCGACCTCTTCGAGGTCAACGAGGCCTTCTCCAGCGTCGTCCTGGCCTGGCAGCAGGAGACCGGCGCCGACCTCGCCAAGGTCAACGTGCACGGCGGCGCGATCGCGATCGGCCATCCGCTGGGCGCCAGTGGCACCCGGCTGACGACGACCCTGGTCCACGCGATGCGCGAGCGCGGCGCCCGCTACGCGCTGCAGACCATGTGCGAGGCGGGCGGCCTCGCCAACGCGATGGTGCTGGAAGCGGCCTGAGCGATCACTTGAGGCGCAGGTGGTGGCGCTTGCGCCAGGCCACCACCACGCCCGCCAGCGCCGGCAGGGCGATGCAGGCCAGCGCGATCAGGAAGGCCGGCGACGTCGGCGCGGAGGCGCGGGCGCCGGCGACGACGTACGCGGCGGTGTTGGGGATCGACCCGAGCGCCGTCGCGAGCAGGAACGGGACGTAGCCCATGCGGGAGACGGAGGCGGCGTAGTTCGCGGCCCAGAACGGCACACCGGGGAACAGCCGCACCGCCAGCATCGAGCGGAAACCGTGCCGGCTGAACTGGCCGTCGGCGGCCTTCAGCCACCGGCCCCGCAGCAGCGGGCGCAGCGCGTCCTGGCCGAGCAGCCGGCCCAGCGCGAAGGCGACGCCGGCACCCAGCACCGTGCCCGCCAGGGACGCGCCGATGCCCCACTCGGAACCGAAGAGCGCGCCCGCCGCGAGGTTCAGCAGCGGCCGCGGCACGAACGCCACCGTGACCAGCCCGTACGCCACGGCGAACAGCACCACCGCGGCCCCGCCCTCGACGTGCGGCGGCCAGCCGTTCGCCAGGAGCTTCTGCGGTTCGAAGAGCAGCACGGAGGACGCGGCCGCCGCGAGCAGCACCACGAGCAGGGACAGCCGCGACCACGGCGACAGCAGCGCTCTCGAACAGCGCGTGGCGAAGCCTGCGGGGACGGGCGCCGGCAGGGGCGCGGGGACGAGCTCCGTGGCGGCGGCCCGGGGAGGGGCCGTTGCGGTGCCCCCAGAGCGGGTGGTGGCATCGAGCATTCGGCGACAGTAACCGACAAAGATGTGTGATCGCCGTATGGTTCGTCTCATGCGCGTCACAGGTGCGGGAACGTTGGAAGTTCCCCGCAGCGTTCTCGCCGACACGGTCCTGGAGCGGCTCACCGCCGCGTACGCCGCCGCGGCGGATCCGAAGCGGGCCGCCACCGCCCGGGCGTACATGAAGGACGTGGCCCCGTTCCTCGGCATCCCCACACCCGAGCGCCGCGCCCTGTCCCGCACCGTCCTCGAGGGCACACCGCGCCCCGACGAGACCGACTGCACCGCCGTGGCGCTGCGCTGCTGGCAGCTGCCCGAGCGCGAGTACCACTACTTCGCCGTCGACTATCTGCGCCGCCACGTGGGGCGCTGCTCCTCCGGCTTCCTGCCGGTGGCCCGGCACCTCGTCACCACCGTCTCCTGGTGGGACACCGTCGACGCGCTCGCCGCGCACGTCGTCGGCGGGCTCGTCGCGGCCGATCCGTTGCTCACGGCGGACATGGACGCCTGGATCGTCGACGACGACCTGTGGGTGGCGCGCACCGTCCTGCTCCACCAGCTGCGCTACAAGGAACGCACCGACACCCCACGTCTCTTCGCCTACTGCCTGCGCCAGTCCGGGCACCCCGACTTCTTCATCCGCAAGGCGATCGGCTGGTGCCTGCGCGAGTACGCCAAGACCGACCCGGAGGCCGTACGGGCCTTTCTGGCGCGGGAGCGGGGGCGGTTCGCACCGCTGTCGGTGCGCGAGGCGCTGAAGAACATCGGGGCGTAGGCCCCGAACCCGGCCCGAACTCCCCATCCGCGAAAAACCATTCGACGCCGGGCATGGCGTCGACGATGATCGACCTCATGTTCCGGCACGCCTTCGTCCTCGCAGCATCCGCAGTCGCGGATGCTCCGAAGGCTGCCGTTCCGGTCTTCCTGGCCGCAGTCGACGGCGCCCGAAGCTGACCCTCTCCGGATAGTCCGGCGGACCCCGCAGGGGGAGGGTCGGCAAGTCCTTGGGGTCCCCCTCTCCTACGAAGAGACTTCGAGGTACAGCCATGTCCAAGACGGCATACGTGCGCACCAAACCGCATCTGAACATCGGCACGATGGGCCATGTCGACCACGGCAAGACCACCTTGACCGCCGCCATCACCAAGGTCCTCGCCGAGCGCGGATCTTCCGCGTACGTCCCCTTCGACCGCATCGACCGGGCGCCGGAGGAGGCCGCGCGCGGCATCACCATCAACATCGCGCACGTCGAGTACGAGACCGACACCCGCCACTACGCGCACGTCGACATGCCGGGCCACGCCGACTACGTCAAGAACATGGTCACCGGGGCCGCGCAGCTCGACGGGGCGATCCTCGTCGTCTCCGCGCTCGACGGGATCATGCCGCAGACCGCCGAACACGTGCTGCTCGCCCGGCAGGTGGGCGTCGACCACATCGTCGTCGCCCTCAACAAGGCCGACGCGGGTGACGAGGAGCTCACCGACCTCGTCGAGCTGGAGGTCCGCGACCTGCTCAGCGAGCACGGTTACGGCGGCGACGCCGCGCCCGTCGTACGGGTCTCGGGGCTGAAGGCCCTGGAGGGGGACCCGAAGTGGACGGCGTCGATCGAGGCACTGCTCGACGCGGTGGACACCTACGTCCCGATGCCGGAGCGATATGTGGACGCGCCGTTCCTGCTGCCCGTCGAGAACGTGCTCACCATCACCGGCCGGGGGACGGTGGTGACCGGGGCCGTCGAGCGGGGCACCGTGCGGGTGGGTGACCGGGTCGAAGTGCTCGGCGCCGGGCTGGAGAGCGTGGTCACCGGCCTGGAGACCTTCGGCAAGCCGATGGACGACGCGCAGGCCGGGGACAACGTGGCGTTGCTGCTGCGCGGCGTTCCCCGGGACGCAGTCCGGCGCGGGCATGTCGTCGCGGCGCCGGGCAGTGTGGAGCCGAGTCGCCACTTCACCGCGCAGGTGTATGTGCTGTCCGCGCGTGAGGGCGGTCGTACGACGCCGGTCGCCACCGGGTATCGGCCGCAGTTCTACATCCGCACGGCGGATGTGGTGGGTGACATCGACCTCGGTGAGGTGGCTGTGGCGCGGCCCGGGGAGACGGTCACGATGACAGTCGAGCTGGGGCGCGAGGTGCCTCTGGAGCCGGGGCTCGGGTTCGCCATCCGTGAGGGCGGGCGGACTGTCGGGGCGGGGACCGTGACCGCCGTCGTGTGAGGGTGGTGCGGTTCGTCGGGGGGACTGCGGGGCCGTCGTGGCTGGTCGCGCAGTCCCCCAGGCGCTACCCCGGGCACAATGAGAAGGTGAACGAGCCCATACCCGTGACCCGGCCTGTCGACCACGGCATCGCCAAGCTGATGCCCGACGTCGATCGGGAGCGGGCGTGGCTGCTGACCGTCGACGGGGCTCCGCAGTCGTACGTCGATCTCGACGAGCCCTCGTATCTGGAGTTCGAGTACGCCCAGCGGCTCGGGCATGTGCTCGACACCGTCGCCGAGGCGGGGCGGGCACTGGACGTGCTGCACCTCGGGGGTGGGGCGCTCACCCTGCCCCGCTATCTGGCCGTGACCCGGCCCGGCTCGCGGCAGGACGTCGTCGAGGCCGACCGTGGGCTGATGGAGCTGGTCGCCGAGCATCTGCCGATTCCCGACGGGGCCGGCATCCGGCTGCACGCCGGAGACGCCCGTGCCTGGCTGGAGGCGGCCCCGGACGACTCCGCCGACGTGCTCGTCGCCGACGTCTTCGGTGGGTCACGGGTGCCGGCCCATCTGACGTCGGTGTCGTACGTCCGTCAGGCCCAGCGGGTGCTGCGGGCGAGCGGCGTCTATCTGGCCAACCTCGCCGATGCCGCGCCCTTCGCCTTCCTGCGCTCCCAACTCGCCACCTACGCCACGCAGTTCGAGGAGCTGGTCCTGATCGCCGAGCCGGGTGTGCTGCGGGGCCGCCGCTTCGGAAACGCGGTGCTCGTCGCCGCGCACCGGCCTCTCGACACGGCCGCCCTGGCCCGGCTCACCGCCTCCGACGCCTTCCCGGCCCGCGTCGAACACGGGCCCGCCCTGCGGCAGTTCATCGGCGGCGCGCGGCCGGTGCGGGACGAGGACGCCGTACCGTCACCCGAGCCCCCCGACGGGGCTTTCAGCATCGGCTGAGCCGAGCTGGGTTGCCGGTGGCCATGTGCTTGCTACGACGCCGTAGGTTCCGTAGGCCCGGTACACACAGCACGGTCATGAACAGGCACGTCACGGGCCGGACGCGCCACTCGGCTCGCGGGTGGTCCGGCTTCGATCGGTAGTGATACGACGCTCGTCACACAGGTCTGTTCCCGGACCCTACTCGTGGGTAACATGACCGCCATGAGCGCAGACCAGATGTCGATCGGCGAGATGCTCGCCGCCACCGTGCCGATGGCCCGGACCCTGAACCTCGAATTCCTGGAGACCACGCCGGAGAAGGCCGTGGTGGCTCTGCCGGACCAGGGCGAGTACCACAACCACGTGGGCGGGCCGCACGCCGGCGCGATGTTCACGCTCGGCGAGTCCGCCAGTGGCGCGATCGTGCTGGCCGCGTTCGGTGACCAGCTCTCGCGCGCCGTGCCGCTCGCGGTGCGGGCCGAGATCTCCTACAAGAAGCTCGCCATGGGCGCCGTCACCGCCACCGCGACGCTGGGCCGCCCGGCCGCCGAGGTCGTCGCGGAGCTGGACGCGGGGGAGCGGCCCGAGTTCCCCGTGGCGATCGAGATCCAGCGCGGTGACGGGGCTGTGACCGGGGAGATGACCGTCGTCTGGACCCTGCGGCCGAACGGCTGAGCCGGCCGAACGGCGGACGGCTGTACGGCAGAGGGCTGTAGTACGGCAGTAAGAAGGGGCCCCGTGTGGGGCCCCTGTGCCCCTTCGTGCCGCGAACGCTCAAGCAGCGAGCCCGTTCCGGTCCTGCCCGCCGCCCTCCTCCAGCCCTGCCGTGAACTCCTTCAGCCAGGCCATGAACTCCGGCCCCAGGTCCGCCCGGCCGCACGCCAGCCGTACCACCGTGCGCAGGTAGTCCGCCTTGTCGCCGGTGTCGTAGCGCAGCCCGGCGAACACGACTCCGTGGACCGTGCCGCCCGTCGCCAGCTCCTGGAGGGCGTCGGTGAGCTGGATCTCGCCGCCACGGCCGGGCGGGGTGCGCTCCAGGACGCCGAAGACGGCCGGGTCGAGGACGTAGCGGCCGATGACCGCGTAGCGGCTCGGCGCGTGCTCGCGCGACGGCTTCTCCACCAGGCCGGTCACGCGGACCACGCCGTCCTCGCCGGACGGTTCGACGGCCGCGCAGCCGTAGAGGTGGATCTGCTCCGGCGGGACCTCCATGAGGGCGACCACGCTGCCCTCGTAGCGGTCGCGGACGTCCAGCATCCGGCTGAGCAGGGTCTCGCGCGGGTCGATGAGGTCGTCGCCGAGGAGGACGGCGAACGGCTGGTCGCCGACGTGGTGACGCGCGCACAGCACCGCGTGGCCGAGGCCGAGCGGGTCGCCCTGGCGGATGTGGTGGATGTCGGCGAGCCGGGCCGGATCGCGCACCGCGTCCAGCCGTACGGTGTCACCCTTGGCGGCGAGCGCCTGCTCCAGCTCGAAGGCGTTGTCGAAGTGGTCCTCGATGGCCCGCTTGTGCCGACCGGTGATCATCAGCACGTCGTCGAGCCCGGCCGCGGCGGCCTCCTCGACGACGTACTGGATGGCCGGCTTGTCGACGACCGGCAGCATCTCCTTGGGCGTCGCCTTCGTCGCGGGCAGGAACCGTGTGCCGAGGCCGGCGGCCGGGACGACCGCCTTGCGGACCGCGCGGGGGGTACGGGCCGTAGCGTCCGCATCCGGGGTGGGTGTCGTGTGGGGGACGATCATGCCGCTCATGCTGGTACACGGGGATGAGAGCACGCCGAGAGAAACCTCGGAGCTTGCTGTGCAACAAGTGGAGTTGAAGATTCCGTGGACCAACGGTCTTCGGCTGCACACAACTTGGCGCGAGGTTTGCCGGCGACGTCGAAAGTCGGTGCGGATACCGCCGGTAACTTTTCTGAATTCCCTTCCTTTTGAACGTTGGTCACTCGAACTTCTTGTTTCCTGTCCGTTGCTTGTGCGAAAGTGAGCGACCGAATAGCCGGTCCACAGGTGACGCGGCCTAGGTATGCACCAATCAGGCACCTGCTTTTCCGACGGACGTGCATTTCGCATGCCGTCCTGCGGCTGGGAAGGAAATGGTTCAGTGCAATCCCCTCACCCCCCACGACCGCCGTACCCCCCACGACCCGGGGTGAGCCCCGGAGAGTCCGACCGCGATCTCCTCGCGGGCCTGGGGCAGACCGGCACGGATCCCCATGCCGTCGCCCTGCTGATGGCCAGGCACTGGCGCGCCACGCACGACTACGCGTCCATCTGCCTGGCGTCCACGGCGAGTTCGGCCTCCATGGTGGCCGCCGCCGCCTTCCATCGTGTGCTCGGCGGACCGGACGCCGGCGCGCTGCGTCCCCAACTCCTCGCCGCCGTACGGGAACTGGTGAAGGAGTGGGCCGCCGACGAAGGTATTTCCGCCCTCTTGCCGGAACTCGGCAAACCGACCGGAGGGCGCGGGCTGCGCGCCGCACGGTCCGTGACGCCCGAAAGGCGGCAAATCGCCGAGCGTGCATTCCAGGCTCTGTCGGGGGCCTCGCAATGCCTCCTCTGGCACATCGAGGTCGAGGCGGAACCGATAACCATACCCGCTGGTCTGCTGGGGGTGGATGCGGGCACCGCGTCGGCGGCGCTGGAGGGAGTGCGTGAGCAATTCCGGCGGGGTTGCGTCCGTGCTCACCGCGAACACGCGCCCACCCGGGAATGCCGCTACTACAACCGTCTCCTCGACGTCCCCATTCGCCGGGGCGGCGCCCTGTTGCCCGATGTCCAGCAGCATCTGATGGAGTGCCGCTACTGCCGTCACACCGCGGAGCAGCTCAGCCATTTCGAGGGCGGCCTCGAAGTGCTCCTCGCCGAAACCGTGCTCGGCTGGGGCGCCCGGCGCTATCTCGACTCCCGGCCCGGGCGAGGCGGCTCCGGATCGGCGCCGGACGCCCGCCCGCGCCGCGGAGGACGGCACCGCCCGGCGCCGCTCGCCTCGCCGCGTGGACGCGCGAAGGCCGTAGCGGTGGGCGTCGGTGTGACCTCCCTCGTCCTGCTCGTGACCGTGCTCACCGTCAAGGGCTGGTCCGAGGAGAACGGCGCCCCCGCCCCGGGGGCCACCTGGGGCGCGCCCAGCGGCCAGTCCGTCCACCCCGGCACGGTGTCCCCGCCCTCGTCCTCGTCCGGTGGATCACCGTCGGCCGCCTTGGCCGAGGAACCCGTCGCGATCGCCCAGGGCAGGCTCCGCAACCTGGACCGCGGCCTGTGCCTGGACCTCCGCGACGGCGAGGTCCGCAGCGGTTCCCGAGCCGAGCTGGCGGAGTGCTCGTCCGCCGCGTCGCAGCAGTGGTCGTACCAGGACAACGGTCTGCTGCGCAGCGCCGCCGTCCCCACCCTCTGCCTCGACTCCGACCCCGGCGCGGGCACGGTCGTCCTGGCCAACTGCCTCGCCCCCGCCGGCGAGGTGAGCTACGACCTCACCGTCCACGGGGAGCTTCTGCTGCGCCGGTCCGAGGGGCTGGCGGTCGCGGGCGGCAAGGGCGAGAGCGTGGTCGTCACCGAACGGGACGGTTCCGAGGCGCAGCGCTGGCTGCTCGACGGCGGCCTCGCGGACGTACGCAAGGCCGAGCCCGGGGAGAAGGAGGAGAAGCGGGACGAGAAGGGGGAAGGTGGCACGCCCGTAGAGTCCGAGTCCGAGCCCGAGCCCTTGTCCCCGGACGCCGACGCCCCCGAGCCGCCCGAGGCCGACTCCCCCCAGGAGGATCCGGAGCCGCATTACGAGACGCGCTACGTCCAGGACGATTCCGGCTCCGATTCCGGCTCTCACTCCGGTGGCCAGGCCGAGTCCGCCACCCCGGTCGACGCCGTCGTGACCCTTCCGGCCGTGGCGCCGGCCACTGGGTCCGCCGTCGTCGGCGCCGCTAGGACGGTGGTCGATTCCGCCCTCCCCTAGTCAAGGAGCTCAGGGGTCACTCCGCCCGGGTGGCCCCTCCTTCGACTCTTGGCGCCATTCAGCCGTTTCTCGTTCACTTCATTGACACGAGTCACTGACGCCCATAGCTTTCCCGCCGCATGCAGCAGCTGGAGGTGGACCGGTGATACGTCGTATGTCCGTTGCGCTGATGGCCCTCGCGGCCGCGCTCATCACTCCCGTACCCGCGCAGGCCGCCGACCCCCCTGTCGTCCGTACCGAATCGGGCTGGGTGAGAGGCGAAACCACCGCCGAGGGACGGCAGTTCCTCGGCATCCCCTACGCCGAGCCGCCCGTCGGAGAACTTCGTTGGAAGCAGCCGCGGCCGGTTCGGCCCTGGCAAGGCGTACGTACGGCAGGGGACTTCGGCAACAAGTGTGTGCAGGGCGCGAGTTGGGACCCCGGCTATGAGCAGCCCAGCCACACCGAGGACTGTCTCGACCTCAATGTGTACGTCCCCGAAGGCGCCGCTCGCCGGGCCGTACTGGTCTGGTTCCACGGCGGAGGCCTCACCGCCGGGGCCGGTCAGGACGTCGTCCCGGACGCGTTCGCACGGCAGACCGGCACCGTCGTCGTGACCGTCAACTACCGCCTCGGGGCGATGGGCTTCCTCGCCACGGCGGGCCTCGACGGCGAGGCGCGCGACGGGGTCTCCGGCAACTTCGGCATGCTCGACCAGCAGGCCGCCCTGCACTGGGTGCGCGCCAACATCGGCCGCTTCGGCGGCGATCCGGGCCGCGTGACCATCGCGGGCGAGTCGGCGGGCGGCCGCTCGGTCTGCACCCAGCTGGCCTCGCCGAAGGCGAAGGGGTTGTTCCGGGCGGGGATCATCCAGAGCGGGGCGTACGGCGACTGCGGTGCGCGTGCGCACGAGACGGCCGTGGCGCAGGGCGCCGCCTTCGCGCAGAAGCTCGGCTGTGCCGACCTGGCCTGTCTGCGCGCCAAGCCGGCCGCCGAGATCCTCGCCGCCCAGAGCGGCTTCGACTGGGGGCCGGTGGCCGGCGGCGCCTTCCTGCCGAGCCAGCCGGAGGACGCGTTCGCGCAGGGGGCCGCAGCCGGCGTGCCGGTCATGAACGGGGCCAACCAGGACGAAGGGCGGTTGTTCGCCTTCGCCCGGTTCGACCTGAACGGCACCCCGCTCACCGCCGACCAGTACCCGACCGTCATGCGCACGGACTACGGCGACGAGGCGCTCGCGCGCTACCCCCTGTCGTCGTACCCCTCCCCGACCATCGCGTACGCCACCGCCCAGGGCGACCAGCTCTTCGCCTGCCCGGCGCTCCGCCTCGACGGCACGCTCGCCGGACGCGGCAAGGTCTACGCGTACGAGTTCGCCGACCGCACCTCCCCGCCCTTCGCCTCCCTGCGCGACCTCGGCACGGACTTCGACTTCGGCGCGACCCACGTCAACGAGGTGCAGTACCTCTTCAAGCACTTCGGCCTCCAGTCACCGCTGAACGCCGAGCAGCGGACGCTGGCGCGGCAGATGATCCAGTACTGGGGCTCCTTCGTCCGCGACGGGGTGCCGCGGGCCGCCGGCCAGCCCGCGATGCCGACCCGGCCCGGGGCGGTGCTGACGCTGCGCACCACGTCCGCGGGCGGGAACGTGCCGAGCACCACAGTCCACCGTGAGCACCAGTGCAACCTCTGGGACTCCGAGACCGTCACACAGAACGGGTAGGCTGCCCCGGCGCACGCTCACAGCTGAGCGTGCGCCGGGAACACAGGGTCCAGTACATGGGAGGAAGCGGCGTTGCACGTCCAGGAATGGCTCGAAACGGTGCCCCCGCTCGCCATCTATCTGCTGGTCGGCGTGGTCATCGGTCTGGAGAGCCTGGGCATCCCGCTGCCCGGCGAGATCATCCTGGTCTCCTCGGCGCTGCTCGCCTCACAGCACGGTGAGATCAACCCCTTCGTGCTCGGCGCCTGCGCGAGCGCGGGCGCGATCATCGGCGACTCCATCGGCTACGCCATCGGCCGCAAGGGCGGCCGCCCGCTGCTTGCCTGGCTGGGCACGAAATTCCCCAAGCACTTCAGCGAGGGCCACATCGCCACCGCCGAGCGCTCCTTCCAGAAGTGGGGCATGTGGGCCGTCTTCTTCGGCCGCTTCGTCGCCCTCCTGCGCATCTTCGCCGGCCCCCTCGCGGGCGTCCTGCGGATGCCGTACTGGAAGTTCCTGATCGCCAACGTCTTCGGCGGCATCCTCTGGGCGGGCGGCACGACCGCGGTCATCTACTACGTCGGAGTGGTCGCCGAGTCCTGGCTGAAGCGCTTCTCGTGGCTGGGCCTGGTGGCAGCGGTCCTGATCGGCCTGACATCGATGCTGATCATCAAGCGCAAGGCGAAGAAGGCCCAGACGGCACAGCCGGAGCCGGAACCCGTAGGCGCCGGGGACTGAGGCGCCCCTTCAGGGGCACGTACGACCTCTAGCCCCCGTGCTCTTCCCGGTGGGCCTGGGCCAGCGCGGCGTACATCGTTCCGTTGAGCGTCACACCCTGACGCTCTTCCTCAGTCAGCTCCCGCCTGACCTTCGCCGGCACCCCCGCCACAAGCGACCCAGGCGGCACCTGCATCCCCTGCGGCACCAACGCCTGCGCAGCGACCAAGGACCCCGCCCCGATCACCGCACCGTTCAACACAGTCGCCCCCATCCCGATGAGGCAGTCGTCCCCGACAGTCGCCCCATGCACGACGGCGTTATGACCGACCGACACCCTCTCCCCGATAGTCACCGGGAACCCGGGGTCGGCATGCAGCGTGCAGTTGTCCTGGATATTGGACTGAGCCCCGACGGAGATCCGCTCCACGTCACCCCGCACCACCGCGCCGTACCAGACGCTGGCCCCCGCCTGGAGCGTCACGTCCCCGATCACCGACGACGTCGGCGCCACAAACGCAGCCTCGTCGATCTTCGGTTCCCTGCCCCCGATACCCATGACCAGCGCCTTGTGCGTCATCGCCCTCTCCTTGCCGCCGACGTCGTAGACGAACCGTACGACACCCGGTGGGGCGAAGATCACAGGCCCTCGACCGCATGAGGGAGCCGAACGCTCAGTACGGTAAGCGGGTGCTCAAGCGCAAGAACACGTTCTCGTCCTGGCGGCGCAGCCTCACGCAGCGCGCCGTCCACGCGGGCTGGGCCTGGGCGCAGCGCACGGGTTCGGTGACCGCCGAGAACCCCGGCCGATTCCACTTCGGTTCGATCGGCGAAGCCACCCGCCTCGCCTTCCCGCTCGGCACGGTCTTCGGCGAACCCTGGATCCACCTCGGCTCCCACTGCATCGTCGGCGAGCAGGTGACGCTGACCGCCGGTCTGATGCCCGACCTCGACCTCGGCCCGGAGCCGATCCTGCGCATCGGGGACGGTGTCGTGCTGGGCCGCGGCAGCCATGTCATCGCCGACACGACGGTCACCATCGGCAGCGACTGCTACTTCGGGCCGTACGTCTACGTCACGTCCACGAACCACTCGTACGACGATCCCCACGAGCCCATCGGCAGGCAGTGGCCGCGCATGGAGCCGGTCGAGATCGGCCCGGGGTGCTGGATCGGCACCGGGGCCGTGATCCTGCCCGGCGCGCGGATCGGGCGGAACGTGGTGGTCGCGGCCGGTGCCGTGGTCCGGGGCGTCGTGCCCGATCATGCCGTCGTGGCAGGGGCGCCCGCCCGTGTCGTACGGCGCTGGACGCCCGACGACGGCTGGCAGCCGCCGCTGCGGACGCCGGCGCCGGTTCCGATCCCCGACGGCGTCACCCCCGAGCAGCTGCAGGCGCTGGCCGAGCTGGACGAGGAGACGGCGGCGAAACTGGCCGCGTTGGACGAGGAAGAGGCTGCTCGACTGGCCCAGGTGGACGCGGAGTCCTGAGTCAGCCGGTCGCCAGCAGCAGTGTGCCCACCAGTGCGAGCCCCGCACCCGCGGCCTGCACCGCCTGCAACCGCTCCCTGAGGATGCCGCGTGCGGCCAGGGCGGTCACCACCGGGTAGAGCGAGGCGAGTACGGCGGCCACGGTGACCGGGCCGTGGTGGGCGGCGACCACATAGGTGCCGTTCGCCGCGACATCGGCGAGGCCGACGAAGGCGAGCGCCGGCAGCGAGCGCCAGGGGAAACCGCCGTCCGGGAGGGCGGTGCCGCCCCGCCGCACGGAGACGTAGAGCGCGAGGCCGCCCGCCGCGACGTTGACCACGCGCTGGACGAAGAGCGCCAGGAACAGGCCGGTGATGGTGGTCGAGGCCTCCGCGATCAGCGCGAACACCGTGCCGAAGCCGAAGGCCGCGACCAGCGTGAGCAGGATGGCCTGCCGCTGCACCGGCGCGCCCCGCAGCTGCGGTCCGCCCGCGAGGACGACACCCAGCACGGCGACCGCGATGCCCGCGCCCTGCATCAGGCCGGGCCGCTCACCGACGAAGAGGCCCACACCGACCGGGACCGCCACTCCCACGGTGCCGAGCGGGGAGACCACGCCCATCGGGCCCAGTGCGAGCGCCTTGTAGAAGCAGAGCAGGGCGACCGGGCCCACCACGCCGGCGGCGACCGCGAACCACAGCTGGTCACCGGCCTCGCTCCAGCCGCCGGTGGCCACCACGATCACGCCGAGCACGACCGCGGCGATCGCCTGCGAGACGACCACCACCGTGAGCGCCGGGGTGCGTCGGGTCAGCAGTCCGCCGCCGAAGTCGGCCAGCCCCCACAGCAGGCTGGTGGCCAGGGCGAAGAGTGCTGTCACGGGTGCCTCGCAGTACAGTTCGGTGCACGATGGGGTGCATCCCACCGTAGTGCAGTGAACTGAACCCTGTCATCCAGAATATTTGACTCCGGAACTGATGGACGGAATGTGGCGGACCTCGACCTGCTGACCCAGTCCCTGGCGCGCAACGTCAAGCACTGGCGGGCGGTGCGCGGCTTCACCCTGGACGTGCTCGCGGCCAGGGCCGGCGTCAGCCGCGGCATGCTCATCCAGATCGAGCAGGCGCGCACCAACCCGAGCCTCGGCACGGTGATCAAGATCGGCGACGCGCTCGGAATCAGCATCACCACCCTGCTGGACTATGAGCAGGGCCCGAAGGTGCGCGTCGTCTCGGCCGACCAGGTGGTACGGCTGTGGCACACCGACGCGGGCAGCTACAGCAGGCTCCTCGCGGGCACCGAGGCGCCGGGCCCGCTGGAGATGTGGGAGTGGCGGCTGATGCCGGGCGAGAGTAGCAGCTCGGACCCGCACCCCGTCGGCACCTTCGAGATCGTCCACGTCACGGCGGGCGAGCTGACCCTCACCGTCGAGGACACGGAGCACCGCGTCCCGGCCGGCGCGAGCGCCACCTTCGAGGCCAACGCCCCCCACACGTACGGCAATCAGGGCGACGTACCGACGGAGTGGGTGCTCGCGGTGTCGGTGCCGCCCGTCCGCTGAGACACCCGGCCGACGGCCGATCCGGTGCTGTTAGCGTGCGCTCATGGACGCACCCATCGGACGCTTCGACAACGCCACCCCCGCCCCCGACTGCCTCGACGACCTCACCCGCCCGGTCGCCGACGCCGTACGCCACTGGAGCGGCAGCGTCCCCGCCGACCAGATCGTCTACGTCGAGACCGACCCGCAGTGGGCCGACACCGCCGTGTTCGTGGAGCACTACGGGCAGGAACTGCTGGAGCAGTCCGCGAACTGCGTGGTCGTCGCGGGCAAGCGCGGCGGCGAGACGACGCTGGCCGCGTGCGTGGTGCTGTCCACCACCCGGGTCGACGTGAACGGCGTCGTACGCCGTCAACTCGGCGCCCGCAAGGCGTCGTTCGCCTCGATGGACACGGCGACCGGCGAGACCGGCATGGAGTACGGCGGCATCACCCCGATCGGACTGCCCGAGGGCTGGCCGGTGCTGGTGGACTCGGCCGTCGTCGACCTGCCGTACGTCCTGGTCGGCAGCGGGCGTCGGCGCGGCAAGCTGCTGGTGCCGGGCAAGGCGTTCGCCCAGCTGCCGGGGGCGGTCGTACTGGAGGGGCTCGGCGTCGCCTGAGCTCAGGCCGCGGTGTGGTGCGCGAGGGCGAGATGCGGATCCGCCTCGCCCGGCACCGGTGCCGGGTCGGCGTGCACCAGGGCCGCGGTGAGCCGGGGCACGGCGTGCAGCAGGGCGTGTTCGGCGTCGACGGCGATGGCGTGCGCCTGCCGTACCGTTGCCTCCCCGTCCACGACGACCGCCACCTCGGCGCGCAGCCGGTGCCCGATCCAGCGCAACCGCAGCTCGCCCACCTCGCGCACGCCCGCGACCTCCCGCAGCGCCTGCTCGGCCCGGTCCACCAGCGCCGGGTCCACGGCGTCCATCACCCGCCGGAACACCTCGCGCGCCGCGTCCCGCAGCACCAGCACGATCGCGGCCGTGATCGCCAACCCCACGATCGGGTCCGCGAGTTGCCACCCCAGCGCCGCGCCACCCGCGCTCAACAGGACGGCCAGTGAGGTGAATCCGTCGGTGCGGGCATGCAGTCCGTCCGCGACGAGCGCGGCCGAGCCGATCGCGCGGCCGACCCGGATCCGGTAGCGGGCCACCCACTCGTTGCCCGCGAACCCGACGAGCGCGGCCACGGCGACGGCCGGTATCTGTGCCATGGGGCGCGGATCGAGGAGGCGGTCGACGGCCGTCCACGCCGCGAAGGCCGCGGACGCGGCGATCGTCAGCACGATGGCGATGCCCGCGAGGTCCTCGGCCCGCCCGTAGCCGTAGGTGAAGCGACGCGTCGCCGCGCGCCGGCCCAGTACGAAGGCGATCCCGAGCGGTACGGCGGTCAGCGCGTCCGCGGTGTTGTGCACCGTGTCGCCGAGCAGCGCCACCGAACCGGAGGCGACCACCACGACCGCCTGAGCCAGCGCCGTCACGCCGAGCACGGCCAGCGAGACCCACAGCGCGCGCATGCCGCGGGCCGAGGACCCCAGGGCGGAGTCGAGCTTGTCCGCGGTCTCGTGGGAGTGGGGTTTGAGGAGGTGGGCGATGCGGTGGCGGAGGCCGGTGGGGGAGTGCGGGTGCGGATGGGGGTGGGGGTCGGGGTTGGGATGGTCGTGGGCGTGACGGTGCCCGTGCCCGTGCTGGTGCTCGTGCCGGTCGCTCACGGTGGTCCCCTTCCGGTGCGCGGGAGTGGACGTCTGCCGCCCACGACGCCATTATGTGCGTATGAGCGCACGCATGCACCTTTCATCTGCGCACGATGCGCACCCGCGCACCCCGGGCGAGGAACAGTTCGCGCTCGCCGCCGAACTCCTCGCCCTGCTCGGCGACCGCACCCGGCTCACGCTGCTGCATGCCCTCACGGCGGGAGAGGCCGACGTCACGACGCTCACGGAGGCGTGCGGCGCGGCCCGGCCCGCGGTCAGCCAGCATCTGGCCCGACTGCGCCTCGCGGGCCTGGTGACCACCCGCAAGGAGGGCCGCCGGGTGGTCTACTCCCTCCGCGACGGCCATCTGCGCCGCCTCGTCGACGAGGCGATGAACGTGGCGGACCATCGACTCAGCGACCGGCCGCTGCACGACTGACGGCAGACGTGGTCGGTCAGTAGTCGGCGTTCTTGCCCAGGTACTGCTCCGCGAACGCCCTGGCCGCCGTCGAGGAGCCGAAGATGCGGCGGAGACGGGCCAGGGTGGTGCCCGCGCGGTAGGGATCGCCCGACGACGTGCCGTGGTAGACCTCGGAGAGCCAGTGGGAGAACTCCTGGTAGTCCCACACCCGGCCGAGACATGCCTCGGAGTAGCCGTCCAGGCCGGTGCCGTCGCCCTTCGTGAGGTGGGCGACGAGGCCGTCGCCGAGCAGTAAGGCGTCGTGCAGGGCGAGGTTCATGCCCTTGGCGGCGATGGGGGCGGTCAGATGGGCGGCGTCGCCGGCCAGGAAGAGGCGGCCGAACACCATGGGCTCGACCACGTAGTTGTGCATGTCGAGGACGCGCTTCTCGATCAGCCGGCCCTCCGTCAGCGGCGGCGCGCCGTTCGCCCCGAGCCGCTGCTGCAGCTCCGTCCAGACCCTGTCGTGCGACCAGTTCTCCGGGTCGTCGCCGGGCGGGCACTCGAGGTAGTAGCGGGTCACCTCGGCGCTGCGCGGCATGTGCCCGGCGAACCCGTTCGGATGCATGCCGAACAGGACACAGTCGGAGGACGGCGGCGCCTCGGCGAGCAGCGCCAGCCAGCCGATGCCGTAGTCACTGCGGGAGATGTGGGCCCGGTCGGCCGGCAGCGCGGCGCGCGTCACCCCGCGCGCCCCGTCGCAACCCGCCACGAAGTCACAGTGCACGACCTCCCGTCGACCCGTCTGCGGGCAGGTGTACGACACCGAGGGGCGGTCGGTGTCGAGGTCGTGCAGCTCCACGTCCCGCACGCCGAAGCGTATGGCGCCGCCACGCACGTCCGCGTACTCGCGCACCAGGTCCGTCACCAGCAACTGCTGGGGGTAGACCCAGTGATGAACCCCGGTGAGCTCCGCGTACTCGAACCGGTAGCGCTCCCCGGCGAACCGGAACTCGCACTCGGTGTGCCGCTGCGCCCGCTCCAGCAGGGTGTCCGCGAGGCCCCGCTGCTGGAGTCCGCGTACGGCCCACTCCTCGAGGACCCCGGCCCGCGGCCGCTGCTCGATGAACGGTCGTGTCTCGATCTCCAGGACCAGACAGTCGACGGACGCCGCCCGCAGGATGTTGCCGAGGGTGAGGCCGGCCGGTCCGGCGCCGACGATGACGACCGGGAAGCGTTGCGGGGCACCGGAGTTGGTGTGGGGGGAGGGGGAAGTCACCCGAGCATTATGGGGCGGCTGACGTGGGGAAGGGAGGGCTCCGGGGTGGCGCGGTGCGGCGGCGGCATATCGCCCTCCGGCTAGCCCAGGCGCGGGATCTCGATCGCGGGGCAGCGGTCCATGACCATGTCGAGGCCGGCGGTGCGGGTGCGGTCGTAGGCGGCCTCGTCGATGACGCCGAGCTGGAACCAGACGGCCTTGGCGCCGATGGCCGCGGCTTCGTCGGCGACGGCCCCGGCGAGGTCGCTGTTGACGAACACGTCGACGACATCGACTTCGAAGGGGATCGCTTCCAGTGAGGGATATCCCTGCTCCCCGTGGACCGTCTCCGCCTTCGGGTGCACGGGCACGATGCGCTTTCCGAAGCGCTGGAGGACGTCGGCGACCCCGTATGCCGCACGCCGCTCGTTCGTCGACAGGCCCACGACGGCCCAGGTGTCACCGAGCTCGGTGAGGATCTTGCGGACTGTCGCCGGGTCGCCGTACACGCTGGGCCTCCTTGGGGTTCGTGCCGGGGCTGCCGTTCCCGACAACAGCGGGCCGGGTGCCGTGATTCCCGCCGGAACGCCTCAGGGCAGGCGGGGCAGTTCGTCCCGGGCCGAGTGGCTGAGGATGCGCAGGTTCTGGACGAACCGCTCGCGGTCCTCGGGCGGCAGAGGCGCCAGGAAGTAGCGGCGGTGTTCTCCACGCGCAGCCGGGACGCGCGCACGGTGGTCTCCTCACCCGACGGGGTCAGGCGCACCAGCCGGCCGCGCGGTCGCCGGGATCCTCGGTGCGCCCGACCAGTCCGGCCGCCTCCATGCGCTCCACCAGGCGTGTCACGCCGTCCGTGGTCAGCGCCTGCTCCTGGGCGATGGCCCGCATCGACCCCCGGTTCACCGGTCCGCCCGAGGATCAGCAGCACCTCGAACATGAGATGGCTGATGCCCCTCCCGCTCCAGGGCCCGGCCCAGGATGTACTCCAGCCTGTTCGCTGCTCCCTGCAACCGCCCGAAGGCCAGCACCAGCGCGTTGGTCGCCGCCTCCATCGGTGAGCCGATCTCCGCCTGCCGCCTGCGGCGTTCACCTCATCGCGCCTCCCGCGGGTAGGGCGCGACCGTGATCCGGTCGATCAGCGGTGCGTGGTGGGAGCGGAGCAGTACGCCGGGGGTGGAAGCTGTGCGGGAAGCCGACTCGCCGTGTCCCGCCGCCGTTGACGGTGAACGCCGCCGTGTTGTCGTTGCCCGGGTCGCCGTCGACGCGGACGGTTCCTGGGAGATCGCGGTCGAGGAGACTGACACCGCCCGCCCTACGCGGCGGCGGCCGGCTTCGGCAAGATCGTCGAGGCTGCGCGGCACGCCTTCGCGGACTTCGTCGACACCGTGGCCCCCCGGCGCCCGTCCGCCATTCCGGCCGCCGAACTCGCCGCGTACGTCGTGTGGTCCGCGACCTTACGTCCTGCCTAGCTGGTCACCCGGTCCGCCGTCCTCATGTCCAAGCACTGGATGGACAAGGTCTGGAGCTGGGACCACTGCTTCAACGCCCTGGCGCTGGCCCCCGGTTGCCCCGAACTGGCCTGGGACCAGTACCACCTGCCCTTCGACCACCAGGACGAGACCGGGGCGCTGCCCGACTCGGTCACCCACTGCGAGGTCCTGCGCAACTTCGTCAAACCGCCCGTCCACGGCTGGGCGTTCGGTCATCTGCGCCGTCGCCTGACCACACCGCCGGGCCGGGCGGAACTGGCCGCGACGTACGACAGGCTGGAGCGCTGGACGGACTTCTGGCTCACCGCACGGCGCGTCCCCGGCGCCGCGCTGCCCCACTACCAGCACGGCAACGACAGCGGCTGGGACAACGCGACCACCTTCGATCCCGAACGCGTCGTCGTCACCGCGGACCTGGCCGCCTTCCTCGTCCTCCAGCTACACGAACTCGCCGATCTGGCAACACGGTTGGGCAGACCGGATGACGCCGACCGGTGGTCGCGGACCGCCGAGGAGACCCAGGCCGCGATGCTCGACCAGCTCTGGACCGGTGACCGGTTCGTCGCCCGGGGCGTCGACAGCGGCGACACCTGGCACAGCGCCGGCCTCCTCGACCTGATGCCCATCGTGCTGGGCGAGCGGTTGCCGGACGAGATCAGCGGCCTGCCGGCCGCCCGTATCGAGGCACACCTGACCCCCGTACAGACTGGCCACCGAACTGACCACCTCGCCGCACTACCTCTCCGACGGCTACTGGCGCGGCCCCATCTGGGCACCCGTCACGGTCCTTGTCGAGGACGGCCTGCGCCGCGCCGGACACCACCGGCCGGCGGACAACATCATCGCCCGCTTCCGCGGCCTGTGCGAGGCCCACGGCTTCGCCGAGAACTTCGACGCCCTGACCGGAACGGGCCTGCGCGACCGCGCCTACACCTGGACCGCCGCGAGCTACCTGCTTCTCGCCGAGGCACACGCGAGGCGCTGCGGGTCTTGACAGGGGGTCGGTGGTCGGGCTTCCCTAAGCGTGTTGCGTATCACGGTACAGTTTACTAATGCGCAACCGACGATGGCATGGCTCTGGTTCCTCTACATCGCGGAGTAGCGCTACAGATGACTCGCAAGCCACCTGCTGAAGACCCCGGCGACGCCCGACTGCGGGTCGGCCCCCCGAAGGAGTACGCCGCCGGCCTCCCCGCGGTCACCTCCTCGCTGCGCCACGCCGGCGAGCAGATGGGGGCCCGGCGCAGCCTGCTCACTCTGCTCCGGGTCAATCAGAAGGAGGGCTTCGACTGTCCGGGCTGCGCCTGGCCCGAGCCCGACCACCGGCACAAAGCGGAGTTCTGCGAGAACGGCGCCAAGGCCGTCGCCGAGGAGGCCACCGTACGCCGGGTGACCCCGGACTTCTTCGCCGAGCACACCCTGGAGGACCTGCTTCCACGCAGCGACTACTGGCTCGGGCAGCAGGGACGCCTCACCCACCCCATGTACCGCCCGGCCGGCGCCGACCGCTACCGGCCGATCTCCTGGGACGACGCGTTCGCCGTGATCGCCCGCGAGCTCAACGCGCTCGACCCCCCGGACCAGGCCGCCTTCTACACCTCCGGACGAGCGAGCAACGAGGCCGCGTTCCTCTATCAGCTCTTCGTCCGCGCCTTCGGCACCAACAACCTGCCGGACTGCTCCAACATGTGCCACGAGTCCAGCGGCTCGGCCCTGGTGGAGACCATCGGCATCGGCAAGGGCAGCGTCAGCCTGGAGGACCTCTACGAGGCCGATCTCATCCTCGTCGTCGGCCAGAACCCCGGCACCAACCACCCCCGGATGCTCTCCGCGCTGGAGAGGGCCAAGCAGCAGGGTGCCCGCGTCATCGCGGTGAACCCGCTGCCCGAGGCGGGGCTGCTCCGGTTCAAGAACCCCCAGAAGCCCTCCGGCGTCGTCGGCGGCGGAACCAGGCTGGCGGACCAGTTCCTCCAGATCAGGCTGGGCGGGGACCAGGCACTCTTCCAGGCGTTCAACCGCATGCTGCTGGAGGCGGAGGACGAGGCACCCGGCACCCTGGACACCTCCTTCATCGAGCGGTACACGCATGGCTTCGAGGAGTTCGCCGAGCACGCCCGCAAGGCGTCGTGGGACGAGATCCTTGAGGCCACCGGACTGCCCGAGGAGGAGATCCGGGAGGCGTTCCGCCAGGTGCTGGCCGCCGAGAAGATCGTCGTCTGCTGGGCGATGGGACTCACCCAGCACAGGCACTCCGTGCCCACCATCCGCGACGTCGTCAACTTCCTTCTGCTGCGCGGCAACATCGGCCGCCCCGGAGCCGGCCTCTGCCCGGTGCGCGGCCACTCCAACGTGCAGGGCGACCGCACGATGGGCATCTACGAGAAGCCGGACGCCGCCTTCCTGGACCGGCTCGGCGCCGAGTTCGCCTTCACACCCCCGCGCCACCACGGCCACGACGCCGTCGACAGCATCCGTGCCATGCGCGACGGCGACGTACGGGTCTTCGTCGCGCTGGGCGGCAACTTCGTCGCCGCGGCCCCCGACACCGACCTGACCGAGCAGGCGCTGCGCAGGTGCCGGCTCACCGTGCAGATCTCCACCAAGCTCAACCGCTCGCATGTCATCGCCGGGGAGCAGGCCCTCATCCTGCCGTGCCTGGGCCGCACCGAGGTCGACCTGCGGCCGGGCGGGCCCCAGCTGGTCACGGTCGAGGACTCCATGGGGATGGTGCACCTGTCGCGAGGGCGGCTCACGCCCGCGTCCGAGCACCTGCTCAGCGAGGTCGCGATCATCTGCCGGACGGCACGGGCCACCCTCGGCGAAGCCGAACCGCAGGTGCCGTGGGAGGAGTTCGAGTCGGACTACGACCGCATCCGTGACCGCGTCGAACGCGTCATCCCCGGCTTCGAGGACTTCAACACCCGGGTACGCCGGCCGGGCGGCTTCGCCCTGCCCCACCCGCCCCGCGACGAGCGCCGGTTCACCACCGCCACCGGCCTGGCCAACTTCACCGCCAACCCGCTGGAGAGCCCCAAGGTCCCGCCGGGCCGGCTGCTGCTCCAGACGCTGCGCTCCCACGATCAGTACAACACCACCGTCTACGGCCTCGACGACCGTTACCGCGGCATCCACCAGGGCCGCCGCGTCCTCTTCCTGCACCCCGACGACCTCGCCGAACGAGGGCTGGCCGACGGGGACATGGTCGACATCGTCAGCGAGTACGGCGACGGCGTGGAGCGCAGGGCGCCCTCCTTCCGGACCGTGTCCTACCCGACGCCCCGAGGCTGCTGCGCCGCCTACTTCCCCGAGACCAACGTCCTCGTACCCCTGGACTCCACGGCGGCCATCAGCAACACCCCCACGTCGAAGTCCGTCGTCGTCCGGCTGGAACCGGCGCCCGCGTGAGTGGAACCCCGTACGACCTCGCCCCGCTTGCCCGCTTCGGCGATCTCCTCGCCACCGATCTCCGGGACGTGACCAGCGATCCCGCGGCCCTGGACTCCACCGGTTTCTGGGCCGTGGTCGCCGACTTCGAGGGGCGCCTGGTGTGCGCGCGCTTCGGGGACGTACGCCGTGTGCCCGTGCCCGTGCCCGCCGCCCGGCCCGGGGCGTGGCGCGGACCGGACCCGGACGCCTGGACGTCCTCCCTGGACCGGGCCGCCTACACCGCCGGGGTCCGGCGCATCCGGGAGCACATCGCGGCCGGCGAGGTGTACCAGGCGAACCTGTGCCGGGTCCTGTCCGCGCCGCTGCCCGACCCGGAGCACGCGGACGTCGACGCCCTCACCGCCTTGCTGGCCCGGGGCAACCCGGCGCCGTACGCCGGCACGGTGCGCCTCCCCGCGCACGGTGTGGAGATCGCCACGGCCTCGCCCGAGCTCTACCTGCGCCGTGCCGGCCGCATGGTGGAGTCCGGCCCCATCAAGGGCACCGGCCGCACCGCAGCGGACCTCCTCGACAAGGACCACGCCGAGAACGTCATGATCGTCGACCTGGTCCGCAACGACCTGGGACGCGTCTGCGCCACCGGCTCCGTGACCGTCCCCGAGCTGTGCGCCGTCGAGGCACACCCCGGCCTGGTGCACCTGGTGTCCACCGTGCGCGGCGAACTGGCCGAACACGCCGGATGGCCGGAGCTGCTCGCCGGGACCTTCCCGCCCGGGTCCGTCACGGGCGCCCCCAAGACCAGCGCGCTGCGCATCATCGCGGCGTTGGAGACCGCGCCCCGCGGCCCGTACTGCGGTGGTGTCGGCTGGGTCGACGCCGACCGCGGCGCGGCTCAACTCGCCGTCGGTATCCGCACGTTCTGGATCGACCGCACCGCTCCCGGCGGTCCGTCACTGTGCTTCGGGACCGGGGCAGGGATCACCTGGGGTTCCGCCCCCGAGCGCGAGTGGGCCGAGACCCGGCTGAAGGCGCGGCGGTTGCTGACGGTGGCGTCGGGTGCGTACCGCCGCGGTCCCCGGACGTCCTCGCACGCGGGCCGCTGACGGTTCTTCCGCCGTGAGTCCCGTCGTGCTGCCGTTCGCGGTGACCGGTCGGTTGCGGTAGGGCAACTCCGCACGTCCGACCCCTTGACAGCCCTACCCAGGGCCCAGATGGTTGTTGCCCATAGTGAATGACGATGCATTATTCGCAACGACGCACGTAGGCGGCCGCTCCGCCTCCCCTTCTCTCGTCGATCTCCCATCCGCACCGGCGTCTTGGTCGGTCAGGCGGAATCACCGACGAGTTCCTCTGTCGTCGTCCGCGACAAAGACTCCACTGCCGTCTGTGGAAAGGACGAGCTGATGAACAACACCCGCGAAAGGGACGGGAGTCGAAGCCATCCCGTCGACGCGGATCTGCCGGGCAGCCCCCCGACATCCGCCGGCCCCCGGACCGACCTGGTCGTCTTCGGTGTCGCCGCAGCCCTCACCCTCGCCTTCGTCGTGTGGGGAGCCACCGCGACCGACACGCTGGAGAGCGTGTCCGGGAAGCTCCTTGACGGGACCATCCGCAACGGCGGCTGGGCCTTCGTCCTCGCCGCCTCGGGCTTCGTGGTCTTCGCCCTGTGGCTGGCGATGAGCCGTTACGGCCGGATCACCCTCGGCAAGGAGGGTGAGCAGCCCGAGTTCCGCACGGTCTCGTGGATAGCCATGATGTTCAGCGCGGGCATGGGCATCGGCCTGATGTTCTACGGCGTGAGCGAACCGCTGTCGCACTTCGTCACGCCACCGCCGGGCACCGACCCCGCGGATGCCAACGAGGCCATGGAGACCGCCATGGCCACCACCCTCTTCCACTGGACGCTCCACCCGTGGGCGATGTACGCGGTCGTGGGCCTGGCCATCGCCTACAGCACCTTCCGGCGCGGCCGCCGGCAGCTGATCAGCGCCGTGTTCACCCCGCTGATCGGTGAGCGCCGGGCCAACGGCTGGGGCGGCCGGGTCATCGACATCCTCGCCATCTTCGCCACCCTCTTCGGCTCCGCGGCCTCCCTGGGGCTCGGCGCCCTCCAGATCGGCAGCGGCTTCACCGGACTGGGCTGGCTGGGATCCGTCGGTACCGGCCTGCTGGTCGTCGTGATCGCGGTGCTGACCGTGGCGTTCGTCGCCTCGGCGGTGTCCGGGATCGAGAAGGGCATCCAGTGGCTGTCCAACATCAACATGGTGCTGGCGGTGACCCTGGCGGTCTTCGTGTTCCTCGTCGGACCGACCATCTTCATCCTCGACCTGCTGCCCACCTCCATCGGCGCCTTCCTCGGCGACCTGACCCAGATGGCCGGGCGTACCGAGGCGTCGAGCGGTGAGGGCGTCGCCGACTGGCTGGCCGGCTGGACGGTCTTCTACTGGGCCTGGTGGATCTCCTGGACGCCCTTCGTCGGCATGTTCATCGCGCGCATCAGCCGTGGCCGGACCATCCGGCAGTTCGTGGGCGGCGTCATCCTGGTGCCCAGCACCGTCAGCCTGCTGTGGTTCGCCATCTTCGGCGGCTCGGCGATGCACCTCCAGGACGAGAAGAAGCTCAGCGACGCCTCGACCGCCCAGGGGCAGCTCTTCGACGTGCTCCAGCAGTACCCGATCGCCACGGTGACGAGCGTGGTGGTGATGATCCTCGTCGGCATCTTCTTCGTCTCCGGCGCCGACGCCGCCTCCATCGTGATGGGCACGCTCTCGCAGCGCGGATCCCTGGAACCGACCCGGGGTGTCGTCATCTTCTGGGGCGTGCTGACCGGAGCGGTCGCCGCGATCATGCTGCTCATCGGCGGCGGCAAGGGCGACGCGCTCACCGGCCTCCAGAACCTCACCATTCTCGCGGCGGCCCCCTTCACCTTGGTGATGGTCGGCCTGTGTATCGCGCTCACCCGCGATCTGCGCCAGGACCCGCTCATCATCCGCGGGCTCAAGGGCAAGGAGGCCATCGAAACGGCCGTCATGGCCGGCGACGAGAAGTACGACGGCGACTTCGAGATCCGCATCGGTCCCTGTACGTCCACCGACGGCGCCGAGTCCGCGCCGTCGGAGCAGTCCGCACAACCCACGGAGTCAACCTCCTCCGCTCACTGAGAGCGGCGTGACCCGCGCCCGGCGGGGTCGTGACACCGACATGGTCGGCCACGGCCCCGCCGGGCGTTCGTGCTGCTCCGACCGCGATCCCGCCCGGCCGACGGAACCTCGTCGCGCTGCTTGACCCCCGGTCGGCACTCAACGATGCTGTGTTGCGACACGTGAGATGTGTGCCGTAATGAGCAACATCTGATTCAAGTCTCGACCAGCCGAGGAGTGGCCATGACGCACCAGGTCCGTGCTGTCGTCGCGCGGGGCAAGGGCGCCCCCGTCAGCCTGGAAACGATCATCGTGCCTGACCCGGGCCCGGGTGAGGCGCTGGTGAAGATCGAGGCATGCGGGGTCTGCCACACCGATCTGCACTATCGCGAGGGCGGCATCAACGACGACTTCCCCTTCCTGTTGGGCCATGAGGCCGCGGGTGTCGTGGAGTCGGTGGGGGAGGGGGTCACCGACGTCGCGCCGGGCGACTTCGTGATCCTCAACTGGCGTGCGGTGTGCGGTCAGTGCCGTGCCTGCCGGCGGGGGGAGTCGTGGTACTGCTTCAACACCCACAACGCCAAGCAGAAGATGACCTTGCTCGACGGCACCGAGTTGTCGCCGGCGCTCGGCATCGGTGCCTTCGCGGAGAAGACGCTGGTCGCGGCCGGGCAGTGCACCAAGGTCGACCCGACCGCGTCGGCGGCCGCCGCCGGTCTGCTGGGGTGCGGCGTGATGGCGGGCATCGGCGCGGCCATCAACACCGGCAAGGTCGGCCGGGGCGACTCGGTCGCCGTCATCGGCTGCGGCGGTGTCGGGGCCGCGGCGGTCGCCGGGGCGAACCTGGCGGGCGCGGCGAAGGTCATCGCGGTCGACATCGACGACCGCAAGCTGGAGACCGCCGAGAAGCTGGGTGCGACCCACACCGTCAACTCCAAGTCCGTCGACGCGGTGGAGGCGATCCGGGAGCTGACCGGCGGCCACGGCGCCGACGTCGTCATCGAGGCGGTCGGCCGCCCGGAGACGTACAAGCAGGCGTTCTACGCCCGTGACCTCGCCGGCACGGTCGTCCTGGTCGGCGTGCCCACCCCGGAGATGAAGCTGGAACTGCCGCTGCTGGACGTCTTCGGCCGCGGCGGCTCCCTGAAGTCCTCCTGGTACGGCGACTGCCTGCCGAGCCGCGACTTCCCGATGCTCATCGACCTCTATCTCCAGGGCCGGCTCGACCTGGACGCATTCGTCACGGAGACCATCTCGCTGGACGAGGTGGAGAAGGCGTTCGAGCGGATGCACCACGGTGACGTGCTGCGCTCTGTGGTGGTCCTCTGATGGCCGCCCGCATCGAGCACCTCGTCACCTCGGGGACGTTCTCGCTGGACGGCGGCACCTGGGACGTCGACAACAACGTGTGGATCGTCGGCGACGACCACGAGGCGATCGTCATCGACGCCGCGCACGACGCCGACGCCATCGCCGCGGCCGTCGGCGACCGGCGCCTCATCGCGATCGTGTGCACCCACGCGCACAACGACCACATCGACGCCGCGCCCGAACTCGCGGCGCGCACCGGCGCCCCGGTCCTTCTCCACCCGGACGACCTGCCGCTGTGGAAGCAGACCCACCCCGACCGGGCGCCGGACGCCGAACTGACCGACGGCCAGGGCATCTCGGTGGCCGGTGTCGAGCTGACCGTGCTGCACACACCGGGTCACGCCCCCGGGGCGGTCTGCCTGCACGCCCCGGCCCTCGCGGCGCTCTTCAGCGGCGACACGCTGTTCGCCGGCGGGCCAGGGGCGACGGGACGGTCGTACAGCCACTTCCCGACCATCGTCGAGTCGATCCGGGACCGGCTGCTGACGCTGCCTGCAGAGACCGTCGTGCACACCGGACACGGGGACACGACCAGCATCGCCGCGGAGGCCCCGCACCTCCAGGAGTGGATCGACCGCGGCTTCTGACGCCTCCCGGCGACCCCTCAAGCGCCCGCCCTCGGCTCGCGGCCCCCGCGAGCCGATATGGCGGGCTGCTGTTGTTCTATGTGAGTCGAGTTTTTCATGACGCAACGAAATCGACGGCCCAGAGTGCCCTCTGAATGCCTTGACAAGGGTTCAGGGCGACCTCAGACTGATGTTGCGCTTACCGCAATCCGTTTCGTTATACGCACCGAGGTGTCATGATGATTCCCGCGTGCCGTCTTGAGGATCTCCCTCAAGGCGAGGCCCACCGGCTCAACATCGATCCGCCGGTATCGGTGTTCCACACCGACGACGGCGAACTCTTCGCCATCGACGACACCTGCACCCACCAGGACGCGTCGCTCGCCGACGGCTGGCTGGAGGGCTGCGAGGTGGAATGCCCGCTGCATGCTTCCAAGTTCGACCTGAGGACCGGCGCTGTCGATGCCCCGCCGGCCAAGCTCCCGGTCCGGACGCACGAGGTCGTCGTCGAGGACGGCATGATCTACGTCCGTCTGTCCACCGACGCGCCCAACCTGCCGCCCTGCATCTCGGCCCGGCTCGCCGGGGGTCCCGCGTGAGGACGGTTGCCGTGGTCGGCGCCTCGCTGGCCGGACTGTCGGCGGTGCGCTCACTGCGCAAGCGGGGCTACGACGGCCGGCTGGTCGTCGTCGGGGACGAGCTCCACCGCCCGTACGACAGGCCCCCGCTGTCCAAGGAGTTCCTGGCCGGCACCGTCGGCGAGGCCGAACTCGCCCTGGAGACCGACGACGAGGACCTCCGGGCGGAGTGGCTCCTCGGCGTCCGCGCCACCGGGCTCGACCACGCGGCCCGCACCCTGCGGCTTTCCGGCGGGCGGGAGGTGCAGGCCGACGGCGTCGTCATCGCGACGGGTGCCGCGGCACGCACGCTGCCCGGCTCCGAGGGCCTGGCCGGAGTGCACACGCTGCGCACCCTGGACGACGCCCGCGCCCTGCGGGACGAACTGTCCCGCGGCGGACGGCTGGTGGTGATCGGCGGAGGCTTCATCGGGGCCGAGGTCGCCTCCACCGCGTACGCCCTCGGGCTCGACGTGACCGTCGTCGAGGCCGCCCCGACACCGCTCGCCGGAGCGCTCGGCGAGACCATGGGCGCCATCGTCTCCGCCCTGCACACCGACCACGGTGTGCGGCTGGAGTGCGGTGTCGGCGTCAAGGGGCTGAGCGGGGAGGCCCGCGTCGACGCCGTCCTGCTGGAGGACGGCCGCGGCATCCCCGCCGACATCGTCGTCGTGGGTGTGGGCGCACGCCCGAACGTCGAGTGGCTGGAAGCCTCCGGCATCGCTCTCGACAACGGCGTCAAGTGCGGCGCCGACGGCCGCACCAGCCTGGCCGGCGTGGTCGCGGTCGGTGACTGCGCCAACTGGTACGACCCGCGCGCGGGCTTCCATCGCCGCGTCGAGCACTGGACCGGCGCGCGGGAACGGCCCGACGCCGCGATCGCCGCACTGCTGGCGGGCGGTGCGGTGGAACCGGGCGTGCCCCGGCCGCCGTACTTCTGGTCCGACCAGTACGGCGTGAAGATCCAGTTCGCCGGTCACGCGGCCGGCGCGGACAGCGTCACCATCGAGGCCGGCGCCGCGGACGACCGCGACGTCCTGGCCGTCTACCGGCGGGCCGGGGACCCGGTCGCCGTGCTCGGGATGAACCAGCCGCGGCTGTTCACGCGCTGGCGCAAGCAGCTCGCCGCCACCGCATCCTGACGCCGCCCGCATCTTGACACCGCCCCAGCGGCATCCCATGCTGCGGTTGCACATAGCACGCAGCGTTGCTCCATACACAACGCCGTCCGGAGTCGCTCTTCCCGGCGCGTGAATGACCCCTCCACGACGTTCTCCCGAGGAGTGCACCGTGACCTCGACCAGTCTGCCGGACAGCCTGATCGCCACTCTCCCCGGCTCCTCCTACACGGACCCGGAGTTCTTCGCCCAGGAGCAGGAACACATATTCGAGACCATGTGGTTCTGCGTCGCGCGGGCCTCCGAGCTGGCCAAGCCCGGCGCGTTCCGCACCGTCGACGTGGGCCGCGAGAGCATCCTCGTCACCCGGGCGAGGGACAACAGCATCCGCGCGTACTTCAATGTGTGCCGGCACCGCGGAGCCAAGCTCTGCACCGAGGAGACCGGCGAGGTCAAGCGCGCCTTCCAGTGCCCGTACCACGCCTGGACGTACGACCTGAACGGCAAGCTCGTCGCGGCGCCCAACCTCACCAAGATGCCCGACGTGGGCCGTACCGAGTACGGCCTGGTGAGCGTGGCCGTGCGCGAATGGCTCGGCTATGTCTGGGTCTGCCTCGCGGAGAACCCGCCCTCCTTCGAGGAGGACGTCATCGGTGAGATCGTCGCCCGTCTCGGCGACGTCGAGTCGATCGAGCGCTACGACATCGACAACCTCTCCGTCGGCAAGCGGATCACGTACGACGTGAAGTCCAACTGGAAGCTCATCATCGAGAACTTCATGGAGTGCTACCACTGCGCCACGATCCACCCCGAACTCACCGAGGTGCTCCCGGAGTTCGCGGATGGTTACGCCGCCCAGTACTACGTGGGCCACGGCGCGGAGTTCGGCGACGAGGTCCAGGGCTTCACCGTCGACGGCTCGGAGGGTCTGGACCGCATTCCCGGGGTCGCCGACGACCAGGACCGCCGCTACTACGCGATCACCGTCAAGCCCCAGGTGTTCATCAATCTCGTGCCCGACCATGTGATCTTCCACCGGATGTACCCGGTGTCCGTGGACCGCACGATCGTCGAGTGCGACTGGCTGTACCTCCCGCACGTCGTCGAGAGCGGCAAGGACGTCAGCCGGTCCGTGGAACTCTTCCACCGGGTCAACCAGCAGGACTTCGACGCCTGCGAGCGTACGCAGCCCGGAATGAGCTCCCGGCTGTATGCCAAGGGTGGCGTGCTGGTGCCCAGCGAGCACCACATCGGCGCGTTCCACGACTGGGTGAACGAGCGCCTGGGCATCTCTCAGGCGTGACTCAGCCCAGGTAGCCCATCCGGTGGCTGATCTCCTCGGCGCCCTTGAGCAGGATCGGGGAGAGCTCGTGCAGGCGCTCCTCGGTCAGGCGGTACCCGGGGCCGGAGGCGCTCAGTGCCGCGATGACGTCGCCGTCCCGGTTGCGGACCGGGGCGGCCATGGCGTGCAGTCCGACCTCCAGTTCCTCCAGGGTGATCGAGTAGCCCCGCTCCCGCGCCTCGGTGAGGTTCTTCTCAAGCTTCGTCTTGGCGGTGATGGTGCGCGGGGTGACCTTTTTCATGCCGGCCGAGGACAGCAGCGCGGCGCGCTCCTTGGTGGGGAGATGCGCCAGCAGGATCTTGCCGCTGGAGGTGGCATGCAGGGGAGTCAGCTGCCCGACCCAGTTGTGCGCGGTGATGGCTCCCGGGCCGCGCACCTGGTACAGGTTGATCGCGTAGTGCTCCTGCATGACGGCGATGTTGACCGTCTCGCCGAGTTCCTCCGCGAGGCGTTCGCAGATCGGTCGGCCCTGCTGGGTGATGTCGATACGGCCCGTGACCGCGCCGGCCAGGCGCACGATGCCGAAGCCGAGCCGGTACTTGCCGCGCTCGCCGGCCTGTTCCACCAGACCGCGCGCCTCCAGCGCGCCGAGCAGCCGGAAGGCGGTCGACTTGTGCACCTCGATCTCGCCCGCCACCTCGCTCACGCCCGCCTCGCCGCGCTGCGCGAGAATCTCCAGGACGCTGATGGCGCGGTCTACCGACTGCACGCCGCCGGCATGTGAATTGGACGTTTCTGTGTCTGGGCTGTAGTTGCTCACAGTGAAACTATACGCGTAGTAAACAACGTCACTGCAAGTAACGCCGTCGAAATCAAGATCTTGAAGTTGCGCTCTTCGCAACCTGGTGCGTATGACGCGACCGGGTCTAGCATGCCTCGCATATCTACGGCGCGAGCGAGACGAGGCACCATGGCTCCTGTGCAGTACGACTTCGTCATCGTCGGTGGCGGTTCGGCCGGCAGTGCGCTGGCGAACAGGCTCTCCGCGGACCCGGCCAACCGGGTACTGGTCCTGGAGGCGGGCCGGTCGGACTTTCCGTGGGATGTCTTCATCCATATGCCCGCGGCGCTGACCTACCCCATCGGCAGTCGGTTCTACGACTGGAAGTACGAGTCCGAGCCCGAGCCCCACATGGGCGGCCGGCGCGTCTACCACGCGCGCGGCAAGGTGCTGGGCGGCTCCAGCAGTATCAACGGCATGATCTTCCAGCGCGGCAACCCCATGGACTACGAGCGCTGGGCCGCCGATGCGGGCATGGAGACCTGGGACTACGCGCACTGTCTGCCGTACTTCCGGCGTATGGAGAACTGTCTGGCGGCCGACCCGGACGACGAGTTCCGCGGCCACGACGGCCCCCTCGTCCTCGAACGCGGCCCGGCGTCCAACCCCCTCTTCGGTGCCTTCCTCAAAGCCACGGAGGAAGCGGGATACGCGCCCACGGACGACGTCAACGGCTACCGGCAGGAAGGTTTCGCCAAGTTCGACCGGAATGTCCATCGCGGACGGCGGCTCTCGGCGTCGAAGGCGTACCTCAAGCCCGTGATGCAGCGGCCGAACCTCACCGTCAGGACCCGTGCCCTCGTCACCCGCGTCCTGTTCGAAGGCAAGCGCGCCGTGGGTGTCGAATACCAGCGCGGCCGGGGAGCGCTTCAGCAGGTCCGCGCCAAAGAGGTCATCCTGTGCGGCGGTGCCATCAACTCCCCGCAGCTGCTTCAGCTCTCGGGCGTCGGCAACGCCGAGGAACTGCGGGCGCTGGGCATCGACGTCGTGCACGACCTCCCCGGCGTCGGCGAGAACATGCAGGACCACCTGGAGGTGTACATCCAGTACGCCTGCAAGCAGCCCGTGTCCATGCAGCCGTACCTGGCGAAGTGGCGGGCCCCCTTCATCGGCCTCCAGTGGCTGTTCCGGAAGGGTCCGGCCGCGACCAACCACTTCGAGGCCGGCGGCTTCGCCCGCAGCAACGAGGACGTGGACTACCCCAACCTGATGTTCCACTTCCTGCCCATCGCGGTCCGCTACGACGGCTCCGTGCCCGCCGGCGGCCACGGCTACCAGGTGCACGTGGGGCCCATGTACTCCGACGCCATCGGCTCGGTGAAGATCAAGAGCAAGGACCCGCGCGAGCATCCGGCGCTGCGCTTCAACTACCTCTCCACCGAGCAGGACCGCCGCGAATGGGTCGAGGCGATCCGGGTGGCCCGGGGGCTCCTCAACCAGCCCGCGCTCGCCCCCTACAACGACGGGGAGGTCTCGCCCGGACCGTCCGTCGAGACCGACGAGGAGATCCTCGCCTGGGTCGCCAAGGACGGCGAGACCGCTCTGCACCCGTCCTGCACCTGCAAGATGGGCACCGACGAGATGTCCGTCGTCGACCCCACCAGCATGCGGGTGCACGGCGTGGAGGGCCTGCGCGTCGTCGACGCGTCGGTGATGCCGTACGTCACCAACGGCAACATCTACGCCCCGGTGATGATGGTCGCGGAGAAGGCCGCCGACCTGATCCTCGGCAAGGAGCCGCTGGCGCCGTCGAAAGCCGCGTACTACCGCCACCGTGACGTCCAGAAGCAGGCGGAGTAGGAGTTGGGCGCCGCAGGGCTCCGGGCGCTGCTGAACAGCGTTCGCTACGAAGTGCTGCCCGCGAAGGCGACCGAGGACAAGGTCCTCGCCCATGTACCGCGCGACGTCGTCGTCACCGTGACGGCGTCGCCGGTCAAGGGCCTGGAGCCGACCCTCGACCTCGCCGGCCGGCTCGCGGCACACGGCTACCGGGTCGTCCCGCACGTGCCGGCGCGACTGCTGCGGGACGACGTACACCTGAAGGAGGTCACGGGCCGGCTCCGCGAGGCCGGCGTGGACGACGTCTTCGTCCCGGCCGGTGACTCCGACCCGCCGGCCGGGGTCTACGACGGGGCCCTGCCGGTGCTGCGCAGGCTGAGCGAGCTGGGCAGACCCTTCGCCCGCGTCGGCGTCACCGGCTACCCCGAGAGCCATCCGCTCATCCACGACGACATCACCGTCCAGGCGATGTGGGACAAGCGCGAGCACGCCACGTACATCGTGAGCAACCTGTGCTTCGACCCGCGGGTGCTGGGGGAGTGGCTCGTTCGTATACGACGTCGGGACGTCGCCCTGCCGGTCCATGTGGGTGTCGCCGGTCCCGTGCAGCGGGCGAAACTGCTGGCGATGGCAACGAAGATCGGGGTGGGGGAGTCGACGCGCTTCCTGACGAAGCACGCCTCGTGGTTCGTGCGTTTCGCGGCCCCAGGCGGGTATGCACCCGAGCGGCTGCTGTCCCGCGCGGAGGAGGCTCTCACCGCGCCCTCCGCGGGGGTGGCCGGCCTGCATCTGTTCACGTTCAACCAGATCGCCGAAACGGAGCGGTGGCGCCGCGCGCTGCTGGACCGGTTGGGCGGCTGAACCGGGAGAAGGATGACAACGGACACCGACTGGCAGCTGACCCGAACCTTCCCCAGCGCATCGGGTGGCGTCCGCTGGGACCGGCTGGGTCAGCCCGGCCGGCCGCCGGTCGTCCTGCTGCACGGCACGCCCTTCTCGTCGTACGTCTGGCGTGCCGTGGCCCGTTCGCTCGCCCGTGACCATCAGGTGTTCGTATGGGACATGCCCGGCTACGGAACCTCCGAGAAGGCGGCGGGGCAGGATGTGTCCCTGGCCGCCCAGGGCCAGGTCTTCACCGAACTCCTGAGCCACTGGGACCTGATGGAACCCCTCGTGATCGCCCACGACTTCGGCGGCGCCGTCGCCCTGCGGGCCCATCTGCTGCACGGCGCCCGCTACCGGGCTCTCGCCCTGGTGGATCCGGTCGCGCTGGCGCCGTGGGGGTCCCCGTTCTTCCGGCTCGTCGGCGAGCACGCCGATGTGTTCGAGCGGTTGCCGCCCGCGCTGCACGGCGCCCTGGTGCGCGAGTACGTCGGTTCCGCCAGCAGCCCCGGCCTGCATCCCGCGGTCCTCGACCGGCTCATCGAGCCCTGGCTGGACGGCCCCGGCCAAGCGGCCTTCTACCGGCAGATCGCCCAGGCCGACCAACGCTTCACCGACGAGATCCAGGGCCGGTACGGCGAAATCGGCATCCCCACGCTCGTCTGCTGGGGCGAGGACGACACCTGGATCCCGGTGGCGAAGGGGCGTGAGCTCGCCGCTCTCGTCCCCGGCGCGCGCTTCGAACCGATCAGCGGTGCCGGCCACCTCGTCCAGGAGGACGCCCCTGCGGAACTCACGGCCGCGCTCATCGCCTTCCTCCAGCAGTCGCCGTGACGGGAGGCGGCGCGTCCGGCGTCGTATACGACAAGGGTGGGACCGGAATCCGGTCCCGCCCCACTGTGGCCCCCGCTCAGCGGAAGACCACCGTGCGGTTGCCGTCCACCATCACGCGGCTCTCGCTGTGCCACTTCACCGCGTGCGCGAGCACCTGCGCCTCGACGTCCCGCCCGACCGTGACCAGGTCGCCGGGGTCGAGCGAGTGGTCCACCCGGATCACGTCCTGCTCGATGATCTGCCCCTCGTCCAGGTCCGGCGTCACATAGTGCGCCGTCGCGCCGACGAGCTTCACACCTCGGGTGTAGGCCTGGTCGTAGGGGCGTGCGCCCTTGAAACTGGGGAGGAAGGAGTGGTGGATGTTGATGGCGCGGCCCTCCAGCTGCTTGCACAGGTCGTCGGAGAGGACCTGCATGTAGCGGGCCAGCACCACCAGGTCGACGTCCAGCTCACGCACGAGCTCCAGCAGCCGCGCCTCGGCCTCGGGCTTGGTGTCCTTGGTCACCGGGACGTGGTGGAAGGGGACGCCGTACGTCTCCGCGAGCTTCTCGAAGTCCCGGTGGTTGGAGACGATCGCCGGGATCTCGATGTTGAGCGCGCCGGTGCGCCGACGGAACAGCAGGTCGTTCAGGCAGTGGCCGAACTTCGACACCATGATCAGTGTCCGGGTCGGCGTGGCCGCTTCGTTCAGGGCCCAGGAGATGCCGTACGCCTGGGCCACGGGGCCGAACCGGTAACGCAGATTTTCCACCTTGACGTTCGGATCGGAAACGTCGAAGTGGACCCGCATGAAGAAACGACCCTGAAGTCGGTCGTCGAACTGCTGGCTTTCCAGGATGTTGCCGGAGTTCCTGACGAGAAAGCCGCTCACGGCGTGGACCAGTCCCGCGCTGTCGGGACAGGAGAGGGTGAGGACGTACTCACGGCCAGGTTGCGGGCGAGGGGACATGTGCGGCCTCCGTCGGTGCGTATTGCACAACAAGGTGAGCGATACGCAACATGGTCGGCTCGGTGTCGCCTGTGGTCAAGGGCAGGCAAGTAAAGGTGTGCATGGTGAAATCGTCATCAGCCAACCTCTTGACGCCGGTCTGTCCATTCGCCACTGTGTTCCACCACAAGCAATACGGTGCACGATGCGCAACGCATTTCCATTGAAAGGCTCGTCGCGTGGCAGACCTGTATGTGGATGGCGAATGGCGGGATCCGGTCGCCGGTGGGCACCGGGACATCCGATGTCCCGCTGACGGCACGCTCGCGGCGACCGTATCGGAGGCGACGCGCCCCGACACCGAGGCGGCGATCTCCGCGGCCCGCCGCGCCTTCGACGCGGGGCACTGGCCGGACATGCCCGAGCGCGAGCGCGGCGCGCTGCTGCTGCGCACCGCCGACATCATCGAGCGCGACGCCAAGGCGTTCGCCCGCGCCGAGTCACTGGACACCGGCAAGCGGCTGGTGGAGAGCGAGTACGACATCGCCGACGTCGTCTCCTGCTTCCGCTACTACGGCGGCCTCGCGGGCACCGACGCCGGCCGCGTGATCGACACCGGCCGCGACGACGCCGTGAGCCGCGTCGTCTACGAGCCGGTAGGTGTGTGCGGGCTCATCACCCCCTGGAACTACCCTCTGCTGCAGGCCAGTTGGAAGGTCGCCCCGGCGCTGCTCGCCGGCAACACGATCGTCCTCAAGCCCAGCGAGCTCACCCCCTCCAGCTCGATCCTGCTGGTGAAGGCGCTGGAGGAGGCCGGGCTCCCCGCCGGCGTCGCCAACCTCGTCCTCGGCACCGGTCCCGAGGTGGGCGCACCGCTCTCCGAGGACCCGGCCGTGGACATGGTCTCCTTCACCGGGGGCCTGGAGACCGGCAAGCGGATCATGGCCACCGCCGCCGCGACCGTGAAGAAGGTCGCACTGGAGCTCGGCGGCAAGAACCCCAATGTCGTCTTCGCCGACGCCGACTTCGAGACGGCCGTCGACTTCGCCCTCACGGCGGTGTTCCTGCACTCGGGGCAGGTCTGCTCGGCCGGGGCGCGGCTGATCGTCGAGGACTCCCTGCACGACCGGTTCGTCGACGAGGTCGTCCGCCGGGCCCGGCGGATCCGGCTCGGCGGCCCCTTCGACGCCGACGCCGAGACCGGAGCGCTGATCTCCGCACAGCACCTGGCGAAGGTCGAGGCGTACGTGGCCGCGGGGATCGCCGAGGGCGCCGTACTGCGCTGCGGCGGTGCACGGCCGGACGATCCCGCGCTGGCCGACGGTCACTACTATCCGCCGACCGTGCTCGACGAGTGCACACAGGACATGCGTGTGGTGCACGAGGAGTCCTTCGGACCCGTGCTGACCATCGAGCGCTTCACCGACGAGGACGATGCCGTCCGCATCGCCAACGACACCGAGTACGGACTCGCCGGAGCCGTCTGGACGCAGAACGCGGGCAGGGCCCAGCGGGTCGCCCGGCGGCTGCGCCACGGCACGGTGTGGATCAACGACTACCACCCCTATGTGCCGCAAGCGGAATGGGGTGGCTTCGGGCACTCGGGCGTGGGCCGGGAGCTGGGACCGACCGGCCTGAACGAGTACCGAGAGCCCAAACACATCTGGCAGAACATCCATCCCCGGCCGCAGCGCTGGTTCAGCGGCTGAACGCCGAAAGAAGGTCGAACGTGACCACACAGACCGAGGTGCCGCAGCGGCGCGGCACGCCCCAGGACTCGGGCTCCACCCCGGTCATCTCCGTGCGCAGGCTGTGGAAGGTGTTCGGGCCGAAGGCCGACCAGGTGCCGGACTCCGAGGAGCTGTGCGGCCTCACCCGCCGTGAGCTCATGGACCGCACCGGATGCACCGCCGCCGTACGAGACGTCCACTTCGACGTCTCGCCCGGCGAGGTCTTCGTCGTGATGGGCCTGTCCGGCTCCGGCAAGTCCACGCTGGTGCGATGTCTGACCCGGCTGATAGAACCCACCGCCGGTGAGGTCGTCTTCGAGGGCGAGGACATCCGCCAGGCAGACCACAAACGCCTGCGCGACCTGCGCCGCCGCAAGTTCTCCATGGTCTTCCAGCACTTCGGTCTGCTGCCCCACCGCCGCGTCGTGGAGAACGTGGCGTTCGGTCTGGAGATCCGGGGCATGGGCAGGGCCGAGCGCACCAAGCGGGCCCAGGAGGTCGTCGAGCTGGTCGGCCTCGCGGGGTACGAGAACTCCTACCCCGACCAGCTGTCCGGCGGAATGCAGCAGCGTGTGGGCCTCGCCCGGGCGCTGGCCGGCGACCCGGACGTGCTCTTCTTCGACGAGCCGTTCTCGGCGCTCGACCCGCTGATCCGCCGTGACATGCAGAACGAGGTCATCCGCCTGCACCACGAGGTCGGCAAGACGATGGTGTTCATCACCCACGACCTCTCCGAGGCCCTCAAGCTGGGCGACCGCATCCTGATCATGCGGGACGGCAAGATGGTCCAGTGCGGCACCGGCGACGAGCTCGTCGGCGCCCCGGCGGACGACTACGTCCGCGAGTTCGTCAAGGACGTGCCGCGCGGCGACGTGCTCACCCTGCGCTGGATCATGCGCCCGCCGGCCGACGGCGACGCCCTGGACGGTCCCGAGCTCGGCCCGGACGTCGTGGTGAAGGAGGCCACCCGGGCGGTGCTCGCGGCCGACAAGCCGGTCAAGGTCGTCGAGAACGGCAAGCTGCTCGGCATCGTCGGCGACGAGGAGATCCTCGCGGTGGTCGCCGGGCAGGAAGGCGGCGCGTGATGACCGTCGCCGTGGAGAAACCCGACAAGACGCAGCCGGCCGAGCCGGCCGCGCCCGTCAAAGGGGTACGCAAGGTCAGCCGGTCCATGGTGGTGGCGGCGATCCTCGCCGTCTGGCTGGTGTTGTTCCTGGCCCTGCGCGGTAAGCAGACCCTCGCCCTGGGGGCGGCGGACCTGACCGATCTGCACCGGTGGTTCAACGACGTCAACGACTCGATCGGCGCGAACCGCAACTCCAACCCGCTCTTCCTGTACTTCTTCAACGAGATCCGCCTGGTCATCGACTCCCTGGTGACCTTCGTCCAGGAGCTGATCTCACAGCCGTCCGTCGACCGGCCCGTCCCGCAGATCGGCTGGCTCGGTGTCGTCGGCATCGCCGGCTACGCCTCCTGGGCCCTGGGCAACTGGCGGGTCGCGCTGCTGACCGTGGCCGGCTTCACCTTCCTGGGCCTGCAGGGCCTGTGGCAGGAGAGTATGGACACCCTGGCGCTCACCGTCTCCGCGGTCTTCGTGGCGCTGCTGTTCGCGATCCCGCTGGGTGTGTGGGCGGGGCTGTCCGACCGGTTCAACCGGATCATGACGCCTTTCCTGGACTTCATGCAGACGATGCCGACCTTCGTCTATCTGGCCCCGCTGACGCTGTTCTTCCAGATCGGCCCGGCCTCCGCCACCATCGCCACGCTGATCTACGCTGCGCCGCCCTCGATCCGCATCACCGCGCACGCCATCCGCTCGGTCCCGAAGACCACGGTCGAGGCGGCCGACTCGCTCGGCGCCACACGAAGGCAGTCCCTGACGAAGGTACTGCTGCCGATGTCGAAGCGGACCGTGGTGATGGGCGTCAACCAGACCATCATGGCCGCCCTGGCCATGGTGACCATCGCCGCCCTGATCGACGCGCCCGGCCTCGGCAAGACCGTCGTCCAGGCCCTCCAGTCGCTCGACGTCGGCACGGCCTTCAACGCGGGTCTGGCCATCGTCGTCATGGCGATCGTGCTGGACCGGGTCACCACCGCGGCGGCCGGACGGGAGGAGACGGCACGGCGTTCGAAGAACCGTTTCCTGACCTGGCGGCGTCCCCTGCTGGGCGCGGGCGCGGTCGGCACGGTGGTGCTGATCTACCTGTCGCACACCTACATGTGGGCGGCGGAGTTCCCCGGCGAGGGCGGCACGGGCACCGCCATCCGCAGCACGGCCGACACCGTGACCACCTGGGCGCAGGACAACCTGTCGGGCCTCACCAACGCCTTCCGCGACGCCATCACCAACGGGCTGCTCAACCCGTTCCAGACGGTGCTCACCGACTCCCCGTGGTGGCTCGTCGGCGCGGTCCTGATCGCGCTCGGCGTCGTCCTCGGCGGCTGGCGGGCCGGCATCACCACGGCGGTGTGCGTGGGTCTGCTGGTCGGCACCGGGGTGTGGTCGGACAGCATGACGACGCTGGCGTCGACCGTCGTCGCCACGGTGCTCGTGATGCTGCTCGGCATCGCCTTCGGCGTGTGGATGGGGCGCAACGCCCTCGTCGACCGGCTGGTCAGGCCCAGCCTGGACGCGGCCCAGGTCATGCCGCCGTTCGTCTATCTCGTGCCGTTCCTCGCGCTGTTCGGTGCGACCCGCTTCACGGCGATCGTCGCCGCCGTCGTCTACGCCGCGCCCGTCGCCATGAAGATCATCGCGGACGGGGTGCGGAACGTGCCCGCGACCACCGTGGAAGCGGCCACCTCCGCCGGGTGCAACACCTGGCAGATCATCACCAAGGTCCAGCTGCCGATGGCACGCAGCGCCCTGACCCTCGCGACCAACCAGGGCCTGATCTACGTGCTGTCGATGGTTGTGGTGGGCGGCCTGGTAGGCGCGGGCGCCCTCGGCTACGACGTCGTGGCCGGCTTCTCTCAGGGGCAGCTGTACGGGAAGGGGCTTGCCGCGGGGCTCGCCATCGTCCTTCTCGGAGTCATGTTCGACCGGATCACTCAGGCAGCGGCGCGGCGTACCAGCGCGTAAGGAGCAACTGACCATGGCAAGGCAAGCAAGACACTGGAGGGTCGGCGCGGCCGGCATAGCGGTCCTCGGCCTCACCCTCACCGCCTGCGGCGGTGCGAAGGTCGGTGACAGCTCCTCGGACGCCGGCGGCTCGGGCAGCTCCGGCAAGTGCGGCACCTTCAACCTCGCGGTCAATCCGTGGGTGGGCTACGAGGCCAACGCGGCGGTCATCGCGTACGTCGCGGAGAACGACCTCGGCTGCAAGGTCACCCAGAAGGACCTGAAGGAGGAGATCGCCTGGCAGGGGTTCGGGACGGGTGAGGTCGACGCCGTCGTCGAGAACTGGGGTCACGACGACCTGAAGAAGAAGTACATCACCGACCAGAAGACGGCCGTCGAGGCCGGGGCGACCGGCAACGAAGGCCTCATCGGCTGGTACGTGCCGCCGTGGCTGGCCAAGGCGCACCCGGACATCCTCGACTGGAACAACCTCGACAAGTACGCGGCCGAGTTCAAGACGTCCGAGTCCGGCGGCAAGGGCCAGCTCCTCGACGGCGACCCGTCGTTCGTCACCAACGACGAGGCGCTGGTGAAGAACCTGAAGCTGGACTACAAGGTCGTGTACGCGGGCAGTGAGACCGCCCTCATCCAGGCCTTCCGCAAGGCGGAGAAGGACAAGGAATGGGTGATCGGCTACTTCTACGAGCCGCAGTGGTTCATGTCCGAGGTGCCGCTGGAGAAGGTCAAGCTGCCCGAGTACAAGGAGGGCTGCGACGCCGACGCGGAGAAGGTGAACTGCGACTACCCCGTGTACAAGCTGGACAAGATCGTCAGCGCGAAGTTCGCCAAGTCGGGCAGCCCCGCCTATGACCTGGTGAAGAACTTCACCTGGACGAACGACGACCAGAACGTCGTGGCGAAGTACATCGCGGTGGACAAGATGACTCCCGAGGCCGCGGCCAAGAAGTGGGTCGACGCCAACCGCGACAAGGTCGACGCCTGGATCAAGTAGCGGCGGAAGCCGGGAGCAGGGAACCGGTCGGAACATGCCCGGCGGGCGGTGCGCACCCCATGCGCACCGCCCGCCGGGCATCGCCGTGTTCGGCCTGTGCCCGGGCCTGTGCCAGGGCCCGTGTTCCGGCCCGTTTTCGGAGGTCCCGCAACCCTTGACACCCACCTGCGCGGAAGGCACATTGAGTTGCGCAACCTGAATCACGTTGCGTAGACAGCAACTCGATCGGCTCGACTGGTTAACAAACCGGAGGTGCGGCGATGGCGGGACCGCGTGTGGTCATCATCGGAGCGGGAGTCGTTGGCGCGGCTCTCGCGGACGAGATCTCGGCGCGGGGCTGGACCGAGGTGACCGTGGTCGACCAGGGGCCGCTCCCGGCCACCGGAGGCTCGACCTCGCACGCCCCCGGCCTGGTCTTCCAGACGAACTCCTCGAAGACCATGACGGAGCTGGCCCGCTACACCGTCGAGAAGTTCTGCTCCCTCGACGTCGACGGCAAGCCCTGCTTCCTCCAGGTCGGCGGCCTCGAAGTGGCGACCACGCCGGAGCGCCTCGCGGAACTGCACCGCCGCCACGGCTGGATCACCGCCTGGGGCATCGAGTCCCGGATCCTGACCGCCGACGAGTGCGTCGAGAAGCACCCGCTGGTCGACCGCGACAAGGTCCTCGGCGGCCTCCTCGTCCCGACCGACGGCCTCGCCAAGGCCGTCCTCGCCGTCGAGGCCCAGATCCGCCGGGCCACCGAGCGCGGCGTGCGCTTCCTGGCCCGCCACGAGGTCCTCGACGTCCTGAAGGCCGACGGCGAGGTGACCGGCGTCCTGACCGACCAGGGCGAGATCCCCGCCGACATCGTCGTGTGCTGCGCCGGCATCTGGGGCCCGAAGATCGCCCGCATGGCCGGCATGAACCTGCCGCTGACCCCGCTGGCCCACCAGCTCGCCTGGACCGGCCCGATACCGGCCCTCGCCGGCCAGACGCAGGAGGCGGTCCGCCCGATCCTGCGCCACCAGGACGCCGACCTCTACTACCGCGACCGCTTCGACGGCATCGGCATCGGCTACTACGGCCACCGCCCCATGCCCATCTCGGCCGACGACATCCTCTCCGTGGATGAGGCCAAGGACATGCCGTCGGTCCTGAAGTTCACCGAGGAGGACTTCGAGCCAGCCTGGAGCGAGACCCAGTCCCTCTTGCCCGCCACCAAGGAGGCGAAGGTCGAGGAGGGCATCAACGGCCTGTTCTCCTTCACCACCGACAACTTCCCGCTGCTCGGCGAGTCCCAGGACGTCAAGGGCTTCTGGGTCGCCGAAGCGGTCTGGGTCACCCACTCCGCGGGCGTCGGCCGGGCCATGGCCGAGTGGCTGGTCGACGGGCACTGCTCGTCCTTCGACCTGCACGAGTGCGACGTCAACCGCTTCGAGCCGCACCAGCTGTCCCCGGAGTACGTCTTGGCCCGCGACTGCCAGAACTTCGTCGAGGTCTACGACATCCTCCACCCCCTCCAGCCGACGGGTGACCCGCGCCCGATCCGCAAGAGCCCCTTCTACGCCCGCCAGGAGGAGCACGGCGCCTTCTTCCTGGAGGCGAATGGCTGGGAGCGCCCGCACTGGTACGAGGCCAACGCGGGCCTCGCCGACGGCCGCTCCATCCCGACCCCCAACGACTGGGCGGCACAGTTCTGGTCGCCGATCGTCGGCGCAGAGGCGCAGGCCACCCGTGAGACCGTCGCGATGTACGACATGACGGCCCTCAAGCGCCTGGAGGTGACCGGCCAGGGTGCCGCCGACTTCCTGGAGAGCCTGACCACCGGCAAGGTGGCCAAGTCGGTCGGCGCGGTGACGTACACCCTGCTCCTGAACCACGACGGCGGCATCCGCAGCGACATCACCGTCGCCCGCCTCGCCCGCGACCGCTTCCAGATCGGCGCCAACGGCAACGTGGACCTCGACTGGTTCACCCGCCACCTCCCCGCCGACGGCACCGTCCAGGTCCGTGACATCACCCCCGGCACCTGCTGCATCGGCCTGTGGGGGCCGTTGGCCCGCAAGGTCCTCCAGCCCCTGACGGACGAGGACTTCTCCAACGACGGCCTGAAGTACTTCCGCGCCAAGCAGGCCTACATCGGCTCGGTGCCGGTCACCGCGTGGCGGCTGTCGTACGTCGGCGAACTCGGCTGGGAGATCTACACCACCGCCGACCAGGGCCAGAAGCTGTGGGACATCCTCTGGCAGGCGGCGAAGCCTCTGGGCGGTGTCATCGCCGGCCGCGGCGCCTTCAACAGCCTCCGCCTGGAGAAGGGCTACCGCTCCTTCGGCACCGACATGACCTACGAGCACGACCCCTACGAGGCCGGCGTCGGCTTCGCCGTCAAGCTCGACAAGGGCGACTTCATCGGCAAGGCCGCACTGGAGCGCCGCAAGGACGACGTGCGGCGCAAGCTGACCTGCCTCACCATCGACGACCCCCAGTCGGTCGTCCTCGGCAAGGAGCCGGTGTACGACGGCGACCGCCCGGTCGGCTACGTCACCAGTGCCGCCTACGGCTACACCATCGGCAAGGGCATCGTCTACGCATGGCTCCCGGCCGAGCTCACCACTCCCGGCACGCCCGTACAGATCGGCTACTTCGACCAGCGCATCGAGGCGGTCGTCGCCGAGGAGCCCCTGTTCGACCCCACCATGTCCCGCCTGCGTGGCTGACATCCCGCGTCGACTCCGATGGAAGGAACACCGCCGGTGAACGCACAGCTGCTCGACGGCAAGGCGACCGCCGCCGACATCCGCCGCGAACTCGCGGAGCGCGTGGCCAAGTTGACGGCCACGAACGGCCGCCCGCCGGGCCTCGGCACGGTCCTGGTCGGCGACGACCCGGGCAGCCGTGCCTACGTCGGCGGAAAGCACCGCGACTGCGCCCAGGTCGGCATCGCCTCCATCCGCCGGGACCTGCCCGCCGATGCCTCGCAGCAGCAGGTCGAGGAGACGATCGACGAGCTCAACGCCGATCCGGCCTGCACCGGCTACATCGTCCAGCTCCCGCTGCCGCGCCACCTGGACGCCAACGCCGTACTGGAGCGCATGGACCCGGCCAAGGACGCCGACGGCCTGCACCCCGTCAACCTCGGCCGGCTCACCCTGGGCGTCGAGGCCCCGCTGCCGTGCACCCCGCGCGGCATAGTCGAACTGCTCCGCCGCCACGACGTACCGCTCGCCGGAGCGCGCGTCTGCGTGATCGGCCGGGGCATCACGGTAGGACGCCCGATCGGCCTCCTCCTCACCCGCCGCTCCGAGAACGCCACCGTCACCCTCTGCCACACCGGCACCAAGGGCCTCGCCTGGCACGTACGCGAGGCGGACATCGTCATCGCCGCCGCCGGCTCGCCCGGACTGGTCACCAAGGACATGCTGCGCCCCGGCGCCGCGGTCCTGGACGTCGGCATCACCCGCACCGACGAGGGCCTGGTCGGCGACATCCACCCGGAGGCCGCCCAGGTCGCCGGCTGGGTCGCGCCCATGCCCGGCGGGGTGGGCCCCATGACCCGAGCGATGTTGCTGGCCAACGTCGTCGAGGCCGCCGAGAGGAACGCCACCGCCGTATGAACGCGCACGTCCCCAAGTACCCGCAGTATCCGCACCTTTCAGAAGACGGAGACGTCCGATGAGCCCCCGCACCCCCGGCGCCGACCTCCCCGACCACCCCGACTGGCTGTGGCGTAATCCCGAGCCCAAGCGGTCGTACGACGTGGTGATCGTCGGAGGTGGCGGACACGGCCTGGCCACCGCGCACTACCTCGCCAAGAACCACGGCATCACCAATGTCGCGGTGCTGGAGAAGGGCTGGCTCGCGGGCGGCAACATGGCCCGCAACACCACGATCATCCGCTCCAACTACCTGTGGGACGAGAGCGCGGGCATCTACGAGCACGCCCTCAAGCTCTGGGAGGGCCTGGCGGACGAGCTCGACTACCCGATCCTCTTCTCCCAGCGCGGCGTGCTGAACCTGGCGCACAGCCTCCAGGACGTCCGCGACAGTGTGCGCCGCGTCGAGGCGAACCGCCTCAACGGCGTGGACGCGGAGTGGCTCGACGCGGACGGCGTCAAGGAAGTCTGCCCGATCGTCAACATCTCGCAGGACGTGCGCTACCCGGTGCTCGGCGCCACCTACCAGCCGCGCGCGGGCATCGCCAAGCACGACTACGTCGCCTGGGGCTTGGCCCGCTCGGCCGACGCCGCCGGCATCGACATCATCCAGAACTGCGAGGTCACCGGCCTCGACGTGGTCGGCAACCGCGTCGTCGGAGTCCAGACCAACCTCGGCCCCATCGCGGCCGGCAAGGTCGCGCTCTGCTCGGCGGGCCACACCTCGGTCCTCGCGGCGATGGCGGGCATCGAACTCCCCATACAGAGCCACCCGTTGCAGGCCCTGGTCTCCGAGCTCCTGGAGCCGGTGCACCCCACGGTCGTCATGTCCAACGCCGTCCATGTGTACGTCAGCCAGGCGCACAAGGGCGAGCTGGTGATGGGCGCGGGCATCGACGCGTACAACTCGTACACCCAGCGTGGCGCCTTCCACATCATCGAAGAGCAGATGGCGGCGGCCCTGGAGCTGTTCCCGGTCTTCGCCCGCGCCCACGTGCTGCGCACCTGGGGCGGCATCGTCGACACCAGCCCCGACGCCTCACCGATCATCGGGCTCAGCCCCGTCGACAACCTCTATCTCAACTGCGGCTGGGGAACGGGCGGCTTCAAGGCCACCCCGGGCGTCGGCTGGGTCTACGCCCACACCATCGCCAACGACATCCCGCACGCCCTCAACGCCCCCTTCTCGCTCGACCGTTTCACCACCGGCGCGCTCGTCGACGAGCACGGCGCTGCCGCGGTGGCCCACTAGGGAGCCGAACCATGCTGCTCATCCCCTGCCCGTGGTGCGGGCCCCGCGACGAGGCCGAGTTCCACTACGGCGGCCAGGCCCACGTGCCCTACCCGGAGAACCCGGCGTCCCTCTCCGACGAGGACTGGGCCCGCTACCTCTTCTTCCGCGACAACCCCAAGGGCCCCTTCGCCGAGCGCTGGAGCCACGCGGCGGGCTGCCGCCGCTGGTTCAACGCGGTGCGGGACACATCGACGAACGAGATCCTGACGGTGTACAGGACGGGTGAGGAACGCCCGGCACCTGTTGAGCCGAGGCCAGTGATTTCAGCCTGTCCGGCGTTTGAGGACGAGGCCCGTTCAGGGCCGATGGGGGTCCAGGGGGCGCAGCCCCCTGGCGGGGTCGAAGGGGCGGAGCCCCTTCAGGATGGGACGGGTAGGGGCGGCGGGGGCGCTGCACCCATCAACGGCTCCGCCGCGGGCCAGCCGTTCCGCCACACCACGCGCGGCCGAGTGGACCGCGACACCCCCCTCACCTTCACCTTCGACGGCACCGAATACCAGGGCTACCGAGGCGACACCCTCGCCTCCGCCCTCCTCGCCAACGGCGTCATCCAGGCCGGCACCAGCATCAAGCTCGGCCGCCCCCGAGGCATCTTCTCCGCCGGCGTCGAAGAACCCAACGCCGTCATCCAGATCGAGGAACCCTTCCCGGAGCCGATGCTCCCCGCGACGACCGTCGAGCTCTACGACGGCTTGGTCGCGACCAGCCTCCCCGGCCAGGGTCGCCTCGCGACCGACCCGGACCCCGCCCGCTACGACGCCGTACACGCCCACTGCGACCTGCTTATCGTCGGCGCCGGCCCGGCCGGCCTCGCGGCAGCGGCGGCCGCAGCGAGAAGCGGCGCCCGCGTCATCATCGCCGACGACCAGCCGGAACTCGGCGGCAGCCTCCTCGGCACGGCCGAGCACCTCGACTGGGTACGGGACGTGACGGAGCAGCTCGACGCCGCCCCCGAGGTCCGCGTTCTGCCCCGCACCACCGTCTTCGGCTACTACGACGACAACCATCTCCTCGCCGTCGAGCGCCGTACCAACCACCTCGGCGCCGGCGCGCCCGAGAACGTCTCCCGCGAACGCGTCTGGCGCATCCGCGCCCGCCGGGTCGTCCTCGCCACCGGCGCCCACGAGCGCTCGCTGGCCTTCGCGAACAACGACCGCCCCGGCGTGATGCTGGCCTCCTCGGCCCGCACCCACGTCAACCGCCAGGGCGTCCTGCCCGGCCGCCACGCGGTCGTCTTCACGACCAACGACAGCGCGTACGCGGCGGCTCTGGACCTCGCCTCGGCGGGCCTCGCCATCGCGGCGATCGTCGACACCCGCCCCGAACCGGGGGAGTGGGCCGAGCGCGCGAGGGCGGCCGGTATCGAAGTCCTGCCCGGCCACGCCGTCACCGGCACGGAAGGCGGCGAGGCACGCCTCACCGCCGTGACGGTCGCGCCGTACGGAGAGTCCGCGGGACAGCGGGAGTTCGCCGCCGACCTGCTGCTGGTCTCCGGCGGCTGGAACCCGGTGGCGCATCTGTTCAGCCAGTCCGGCGGCAAGCTGCGCCACGACGAGACGCTGGGCTCCTTCGTCCCCGACACCTGCCGCCAGGCCGTCGAGGTCGCGGGCAGCGCGAGCGGCGTCCTCGACCCGGCCGCGGTCCTGGCACAGGGCGCGGCCGCCGGTGCCCGCGCCGTCGAGGGCGAGGGCTACACGCCCGAGACGCCCCGCCTCCCGGAGGTGCCCGCGCAGCCACGGCCGACGGCGCCGATGCACGTGTACGTCGTCCCGGGTGACGCGGAGGGTCCGCGTTTCGTCGACCTCCAGCGCGACGTCACCGTCGACGACCTGCTCCGAGCGACCGGCGCCGGTCTGCGCTCGGTCGAGCACACCAAGCGCTACACCACGGCCGGCACCGCCAACGACCAGGGCAAGACCTCCGGCGTCCTGGCCAGCGGCGTCGTCGCCGAACTGCTCGGCGTGGACATCTCGGCGCTCGGCACGACCACGTTCCGCCCGCCGTACACGCCGGTCTCCTTCGCCGCCCTCGCGGGCCGCGACCGGGGTGTGCTGAGCGACCCGGTCCGCACGACCGCCATCCAAGAGTGGCATGTCGCGCACGGCGCCCTGTTCGAGAACGTCGGCCAGTGGAAGCGCCCCTGGTACTACCCGCAGGACGGCGAGGACATGGAAGCCGCCGTACTGCGCGAATGCCGGGCCACCCGCGAGAGCGTCGGCTTCATGGACGCCTCCACGCTCGGCAAGATCGATGTGCAGGGCCCGGACGCCGGTATCCTCCTCGACCGGCTCTACACCAACATGATGAGCACCCTGAAGGTCGGCATGATCCGCTACGGCGTCATGTGCCGCCCGGACGGCATGGTCTTCGACGACGGCACGGTCATCCGCGTCGCCCCCGAGCGTTTCCTTGTCACCACGACGACGGGCAACGCCGCCGCCGTACTCGACTGGATGGAGGAGTGGCACCAGACGGAGTGGCCCGAGCTGAAGGTGCACTGCACCTCCGTGACCGAGCAGTGGTCGACGGTCGCGCTCGTCGGTCCGAGGTCCCGTGAGGTCCTCGCCTCGCTCGCGCCCCAACTCGCCGTGGCCAACGAGGACTTCCCGTTCATGGCCTGGCGGGAGACCACCGTCGCGGGCATCGAGGCCCGGGTCTGCCGGATCAGCTTCTCCGGCGAACTCGCCTTCGAGATCAACGTGTCCCCGTGGCAGGGCCTCGCCCTGTGGGAGGCCGTGTACGAGGCCGGCGCCCCGTACGGCATCACCCCGTACGGCACGGAGACCATGCACGTCCTGCGGGCCGAGAAGGGCTACCCGATCATCGGCCAGGACACCGACGGCACGGTCACCCCGCAGGACCTCGGCATGAGCTGGGTGGTGTCGAAGAAGAAGCCGGACTTCGTCGGCAAGCGGTCCTACGCCCGTGCCGACACCACTCGCCCCGACCGCAAGCACCTGGTCGGCCTGCTCCCCGAGGACCCGGGCACCTTCCTCCCGGAGGGCACCCACCTGATCGCCGACGGTGTGCTGCCGACCCCGCCCGTCCCCATGCTCGGCCATGTCACCTCCAGCTATCGCAGCGCCGCCCTCGGCCGGACGTTCGCGCTCGCCCTGATCAAGGGCGGCCGGGACCGCATCGGCGAGCGGCTGTACGCCCCCGTCGGCGGCCAACTGGTGCCGGTGACCGTCGCCGGCCCTGTCCTCTACGACCCCGAGGGAGCTCGCCGCGATGGCTGACACCGCCCTTACCGCCCCGCTCCGCAGCCCGCTGTCGCATGTCGCCGACCGTCTGGCCACCGCGACACACGCGTCCGGGGGTGCGATCCGGCTGGCCGAACTCCCCTTCCTGGCCCAGCTCAACGTGCGTCTCGACGGCAAGGGAGCGGCGGCGGAAGCCGTCGGGCTCGCACTGGACCTGCAACTGCCGCTCCAGCCGAACACCGTCGTACGCGCGGGGGAGTTGACCGCGCTGTGGCTCGGTCCGGACGAGTGGCTGCTGGTGGGACCGCCGGGGAGCGAGCGGGACCTGGAGAGCCGGATCCGGGAGGCCGCGGGGGACGAGACCGTCTCGGTCACCGACGTCTCCGCGCAGCGCACCACACTCCTCGTCACGGGCCCCCGCGCCCACGACCTGCTGGCCCACGGCTGTCCGCTGGACCTGCACCCGCGGGCCTTCGGCGCCGGCCGCTGCGCCCAGACGACACTGGGCCGCACCCAGGTCGTCCTGGTCGCCCGGGACGAACCCAGGGCCGGATTCTGGGTCCTGGTGCGCTCGACGTTCGCCGGCTATCTGGCGGACTGGCTGCTCGACGCGGCGACCGAGTACCTCTGAGAAAACCCGACGGGCCCGCACCCCGTCGGCCCCTGTGGGAGCTCCGCTCAGGAGCTCCCACAGGGCTTTGTGCAGCATCTCTCGTCATACGCATCGAAAGTCGGACGCCTGTGACCGCCACCGCGACCACCACCGCCCACGCCACCACTTCACCCCGCCCGGGAACACCGGTACTCCACCCCCACGGCCTGCCACGCCCCGGCCGGACCCTGGTCATGGGCATCGTGAACGTGACGCCGGACTCGTTCTCCGACGGCGGGCTGTCGTTCGCCGCCGACGCGGCCGTCGCACACGGGCTCGCGCTGCTCGAACAGGGCGCTGACATCGTGGACGTGGGCGGCGAGTCGACCCGCCCCGGCGCGGCACGCCCGCCGGTCGAGGAGGAGCTGCGACGCGTCCTGCCCGTCGTCCGGGAACTCACCGCGGCGGGCGCGATCGTGAGCGTCGACACCATGCGGGCCGAGGTCGCCGCACGCGCGCTGGACGCGGGTGCGCGGCTGGTCAACGACGTCTCAGGGGGCCTCGCCGATCCCGAGATGCTGCCGCTGATGGCCCGGGCAGGCACGCCGTACGTGCTGATGCACTGGCGTGGACACTCCGCCGACATGCAGGCGAACGCGGTCTACGACGACGTCGTCACCGATGTGCTCGACGAGCTGCGGCTGAGGATCGACGCCGCGCTGGAGGCGGGGATAGCGCCCGACTGCCTGGTCGTCGACCCTGGGCTGGGCTTCGCCAAGACGCCCGACCACAACTGGGAGCTGCTGGGCCGCCTCGGGGACGTCATGGCCCTGGGACATCCCGTCCTCGTGGGCGCGTCACGCAAGTCGTTCCTCGGCAGTCTGCTGGCGGACCGGACGACGGGACAGCCCCGTCCCGCGCGGCTGCGCGATGCCGCGACCACCGCCGTGTCCGTGCTCGCCGCCGCACAGGGCGTCTGGTGTCTGCGCGTGCACGACGTCGCGTCGACGGCGGACGCGGTGCGCGTGACGGCCCGCTGGGGCGTCGAGGCGGCGACGTCGGTACGGTCGCCACTGGGCTGAGAGCCTCTGTGGACCCTCAGCCCAGATAGCCCATCCGGCGGCTGATCTCGTCCGCGCCGCTGATCAGCACGGGTGCGATTTCGTGGATACGTTCCTCGGTGAAGCGGTACGCGGGGCCGGAGGCGCTGAGTGCGGCGATGACATCGCCGTCGCGGGAGCGGATCGGGGCCGCCAGGGCCTGGAGTCCGATCTCAAGCTCCTCCAGCGTCACGGCGTACCCGCGCTCCCGTGCCTCGGCGAGGTTCTTCTCCAGCTTCGTCCTGGCCGTCAGGGTGTGCGGCGTCAGCTTCTGCACCGTGGACGCCCCGAGCACGGCGTCGCGCTCCGTCGCCGACAGATGGGCCAGCAGGATCTTGCCGCTCGACGTGGCGTACACCGGGGTGAGCTGGCCGACCCAGTTGTGCGTGCCGACGGCGCCCGGACCGCGTACCTGATACAGGTTGACCGCGAAGTGCTCCTGAAGGACGGCGATGTTGACGGTCTCGCCGATCTCCTCGCTGAGGCGCTCGCACACCGGCCGGCCCTGCTGGGTGATGTCGAGGCGGCCCGTGACCGCGCCGGCCAGGCGTACGATCCCGAAGCCCAGCCGGTACTTGCCCCGCTCGGCCGTCTGCTCGACGAGGCCGCGCGCCTCCAGTGCCCCGAGCAGCCGGAACGCGGTCGACTTGTGGACGTCGATCTCGGCGGCCACCTCGCTGACGCCCGCCTCGCCGCGCTGGGCGAGGATCTCCAGGACGCTGACGGCGCGGTCGACGGACTGCACCCCGTTCACCGCGGGAGCCGCTGTTTCGCTATCTGCGGTGTAGTTGCTCATGGCGCAACTATACGCATGGGTCTCCGTGGGTCTCCAAGGGGCGCGACGGGTCCCGCGGGGGCCGTGGAAGACGGGCAGGGATGGCCGGATCCGGCCGCCCGCATGGTCGCACGGCCCACCCGGTCAGCGGAAGACCACGGTGCAGTGTCCGTTCACCAGCACCCGGCTCTCGCTGTGCCACTCGACGGCGCGGGCGAGCACCTGGGCCTCGACGTCACGGCCCATGGTGACCAGATCGTCGGGGTCGCGCGAGTGGTCCACGCGGACGACTTCCTGCTCGATGATCGGGCCCTCGTCGAGGTCGGACGTGACGTAGTGCGCCGTGGCCCCGACGAGCTTCACGCCGCGCTGGTGTGCCTGGACGTACGGCTTGGCGCCCTTGAAGCTCGGCAGGAACGAGTGGTGGATGTTGATGGCCCGGCCGTCGAGCTGCTTGCACAGGTCGTCGGAGAGGATCTGCATATAGCGGGCCAGCACCACCAGGTCGGCCTCCAGCTCGTGCACCAGCTCCAGCAGCCGCGCCTCGGCCTGGGCCTTGGTGTCCTTGGTCACCGGGATGTGGTGGAAGGGGATGCCGTAGCTCTCCGCCAGCGGTTCGAAGTCCCGGTGGTTGGAGACGATCGCCGGGATCTCGATGTTGAGTGCGCCCGTGGACTTGCGGAACAGCAGGTCGTTCAGGCAGTGGCCGAACTTCGACACCATGATCAGCGTGCGCGTCGGGGTCGAGGCGTCGTGCAGCTGCCAGGTGATCCCGTACGCCTGGCTCACCGGGCCGAAGCCGGTGCGCAGGTCCTCCAGGGAGATGCCGGGGTCCGAGACGTCGAAGTGCACCCGCATGAAGAAGCGGTCCTGCAATCGGTCGTCGAACTGCTGGCTCTCCAGGATGTTGCCCGAGTGGCTCACGAGAAAGGTGGTCACGCCGTGGACGAGACCGGCCTGGTCGGGGCAGGAAAGGGTGAGGACGAACTCACGGCCGGGCCGCGGTCGAGGAGACATGCCTTCCTCCGTCGTCGGGTGGTGCGAATTACGCAACACGATGAGCGATACGCAACATAATCGAATGGCGGTGACCGCGTGGTCAAGGGGTGGTCCGGCGGAAGTGGCCCAGACGCTCCGAGATCTCCTCGGCGGCCGACCGCACCATGGCGGAGACCTCCGGCAGTCGCTGCTCGGTCAGCCGGAAGGACGGCCCCGAGGCGCTGAGTGCCGCCAGCATCTCCCCGTTGAAGGTGAAGACCGGTGCGGCCACCGCGTTCAGCCCCTTCTCGAACTCCTCGGCGCTGTAGGCGCAGCCGTTCGCGCGGGCGCGCTTCAGCTGGGCCCGGAGGGTCTCGGGGTCGGTGACGGTGCGCGGTGTGAAGCGCTCCAGGGGCGTTGTGAGTCTGCTCGCGAGCTCGGACTCGGGCAGATGGGCCAGTAGTATCTTGCCGCTGGACGTCGCGTGCAGCGGCGTGCGCCGGCCGAGCCAGTTGTGGGTGGTGATGGCCGAGGGGCCGAGCACCTGGTCGATGTTGATGGCGGCGCCGTGGTCGAGGATGGCCAGGTTGATGGTCTCGGCGACCTGGTCCGCCAGCTGCTCGCACACCCGGCGGCTCTGCTGGGAGAGATCGACTCGGACCGTGGCGGCACCGGCCAGACGGATCAGGCCGAGGCCGAGGCGGTACTTGCCCCGCTCCTCCGTCTGCTCGATGAGTCCGCGCACCTCCAGGGCGGTGGCCAGCCGGGACGCGGTGGACTTGTGCACCCCGAGTGCGGCGGCCATGTCCGTGACGCCCGCCTCTTCGTGGCGGCCCAGGAATTCGAGAATGCCCACGGCCCGGTCGACCGACTGCACCGGGGACTCCGGCTGGTGTGAGTGCTCCGGCTGGTGCAAGGCGTCTGTCATCGCGTGACCTCACGCATGGCGGTCCCCCTGTGGACGTCTACTTGTAGATGACGAAGACCTTGCGCAGCGTCTCGTGGATCGTCCACGTGCCCTGCCGGCCCGTGGGGAACACCACGGTGGTGCCCGGGCCGACCTTGGTCGTCGTGCCGACCTTCTCCTCGCAGGTCATGCGTCCGGACAGCACGTGGATGACCCCCCGCGGTCGGCGAAGTCCCATGCGGACTCCCCGGGTTCGCACTCCCGGGTGCCGCTGACGATCCTGTCGTCGTCCGAGGCGAAGATCCGCCGGCTGCGGGTCGGCACGGGGTCGCCCAGCGGTGTGGCCGTCGGCGGTGCGGGGTCCTTCCGGCCCTCCAGTTCGTCGGAGGGCAGTGAGCCGCCGTTCAAGCTGATCGTCATGGTGCCAAGTCCGATCTTCCTGGGTTTGCGACAGGGCATTGTTTCTCTATGCAGAACAGGCATCGCAATGTGCAACATCATGCGGACGAGGTGAGGCATCGTCAAGGGCCCGGGGGTGCCTGCGCGGTGAGGGTGCGGGGCTGCATCCGTGGGAGTCGTAAGAGGTTCAGTGCCCCGTCTTGACTCCGACACGCTATCGATGTTCGGTTGCGTATGAAGAAACGCGTTTTCTGAGTCGCAACGTCGCTCAGGGTCCCCCGTCCCCCATTCCGGGAGTTCAGATGTCCATCCGTGCCGTCGACGAGGCACCCCTGAACAAGTTCCACCGAAAACTCACCTGGGCCTGTGCCGGCGGCCCGTTCCTGGACGGCTATCTGCTCAGCATCATCGGCGTCGCGCTCATCGGCATGAGCAACGAGCTGAACCTGAGTACCGGGGACGAGAGCCTCATCGGTGCCGCCGCCCTGGTCGGCATCTTCGTGGGAGGTCTGTTCTTCGGCCCCGTCACCGACAGGCTCGGCCGCGAGGCGATGTACACCATCGACCTGGCGGTGCTCGTCGGCGGCTCGTTGCTGTCGGTGTTCGCCACCGAGACCTGGCAGTTCGTCGTGCTGCGCTTCGTGCTCGGCATGGCCATCGGGGCCGACTACCCGATCGCGACGTCGCTGCTGGCCGAATGGGTGCCGAACAAACACCGGGGCCGACTGCTCGGCATCCTCATCCTGGCCTGGTACGTCGGTGCGGCGGCCGCCTATGTGGTCGGCTATGTGATGGCCGAGATCGCGGGCAACGGCTCCTGGCGGTGGATGCTCGCCTCGGGTGCCGTACTGAGCGCCCTGATCCTGCTGATGCGGATCGGTACGCCGGAGTCGCCACTGTGGCTGGTGAACAAGGGCCGTACCGCCGACGCCCAGAAGGCGATCAGGAAAGCCCTCGATCGCACCGTACCGGTCGAGGAACTGCTCGCGGCGTCGGCGGCCGAGCAGTCGGTGGAACAGAGCGGGTTCCGTGACCTGTTCCAGGGCACTTATCTGCGGCGAACGCTGTTCTGCGGGTTGTTCTACATGTGTCAGATCACGCCGATGTTCGCCCTGTACACCTTCGGCCCCTCCGTCCTGGGCTCCTTCGGGCTCGGGGAGGGCAACGAGAGCAACCTGGGCTCGGCGCTGATCAGCGTCGTGTTCGTGCTGGGCTGTATCCCCGCGCTGCGGCTGGTGGACCGGGTGGGGCGCCGCCCCGTCATCGTGTGGTCGTTCGCCCTGATGGTGGTGCCGCTCGCGGTGCTCGGCGGCGGCAACGCGCTCCCCATCGCGGTGGTCATCGTGTGCTTCTGCGCCTACGCCCTCCTGTCGGGCGGCCCCACGGTGCTGGAGTGGACGTATCCCAACGAGCTGTTCCCCACCGGTATCCGGGCCACTGCGGGAGGCGTGGCGACCTCGATCAGCCGGATCGGCGCCGCCGCCGGTACGTATCTGCTGCCGATCTCCCTGGATCGGCTGGGCATCGGTACGACCATGCTGATCGGCGCCGGGATCACCGCGGTGGGCTGGCTGGTGTCCTTCGCGTGGGCCGAGGAGACACGGGGGCGCACCCTTGCGGAGACCAGTGCCGTGCCCGGCTCCGCGCCGCCCGCGGCGGCCGACGAGGGGCGTCGCGACAGCCTGCGCGAAAGCGGGCTCGGACGCTCCTGACCGGGTAGTTCACCGCACCCGACGGCATGCGGCCGGCCGGCCTCCGAGGAGGTCGGCCGGCCGCATGACTGTGCGCGACAGGCACCCTGTCCGCGGGTGTCCGGCGTCCGTTTTCCGACGGGATGGCAACTTCGCTCGGCCAACCCCTTGACAGTGGGTGTCCACAGGGAGACAGTTTGGTCCGGCCGTTGCTTATAGCGATGAATGTTGCGCAATGTGCAACATGAGCGGCGGCTCGGCCACCGGGTTCCCCCCCCGGGCCTCCGGAGAAGTTCTCTCCCTCCCCGCGTCGACCGCTCCAGGGGGAGATCGACGCCCTCCCGCCATCCAGAACATCAGGCCGAAGATCCCGGAGATCGCATTCGGCCGTCCCTCGACGAGGAGATCGACCGTGACACACGAGGTACGCGCCGTCGTCGCCCGGCAGAAGGGCGCACCGGTCTCGGTGGAGACCATCCTGGTGCCGGACCCCGGCCCCGGTGAGGCCCTGGTGCGGGTGCAGGCGTGCGGCGTCTGCCACACCGACCTGCACTACCGGGAGGGCGGGATCAACGACGAGTTCCCCTTTCTGCTCGGCCACGAGGCCGCGGGTGTCGTCGAGTCGGTCGGCGAGGGCGTCACCGACGTCGCGCCCGGCGACTTCGTCGTCCTCAACTGGCGTGCGGTCTGCGGCACTTGTCGGGCATGCAGCAAGGGCAAGCCGTGGTACTGCTTCGCCACCCACAACGCCGGCCGGCCGATGACCCTGGCCGACGACACCCCGCTGTCCCCGGCCCTCGGCATCGGCGCCTTCGCCGAGAAGACCCTGGTCGCCGCCGGCCAATGCACCAAGGTCGACTCGACCGCCTCGCCCGCCGCGGCCGGTCTGCTCGGCTGCGGGGTGATGGCCGGGTTCGGTGCGGCGGTCAACACCGGCGGCGTGGGCCGCGGCGACTCCGTCGCGGTGATCGGCTGCGGCGGCGTGGGCATGGCCGCGATCGCCGGCGCCAAGGTGGCCGGCGCCTCCCGCATCATCGCCGTCGATGTCGACGAACGGAAGCTGAAGTGGGCCGAGCAGTTCGGCGCCACCGACACCGTCGACTCCTCCCGGACCGACGCCGTCGAGGCGATCCGTGAGCTCACCGGCGGCTTCGGCGCCGACGTCGTCGTCGACGCGGTCGGCCGCCCCGAGACCTTCAAGCAGGCTTTCTACGCCCGCGACCTGGCCGGCACCGCCGTCCTGGTCGGCGTCCCCACCCCCGAGCTGACCCTCGACCTGCCCCTGCTGGACGTCTTCGGCCGCGGCGGGGCACTGAAGTCCTCCTGGTACGGCGACTGCCTGCCCTCCCGGGACTTCCCCGCCCTGATCGACCTCTACCTCCAGGGCCGCTTCGACCTCGGCGACTTCGTCACCGAGACGATCGGTCTGGACGACGTGGAGGCCGCGTTCGCCAAGATGCACCACGGCGACGTCCTGCGCTCGGTGGTCCTCCTGTGACCGCCCACGTCGAACGCCTCGTCACCTCCGGCACCTTCGAACTGGACGGCGGCAGCTGGGAGGTCGACAACAACGTCTGGCTGATCGGCAACGACGACGAGGTCCTCGTCATCGACGCCGCGCACGATGCCGACGTGATCGCCGCCGCCGTAGGCGACCGGCGTCTGGTCGCCGTCGTGTGCACCCACTCCCACAACGACCACGTCAACGCCGCTCCGGCCCTGGCCGCCCGCTACGGCGCGCCCATCCTGCTGCACCCGGCCGACGCGGTGCTGTGGAAGACCGTGCACGGCATGCGGGTGCCCGACTTCTGGGAGCTGATCGACGGCGAGGACCTGACCGTCGCCGGCATCGAGCTCCAGGTGCTGCACACCCCCGGCCACTCTCCCGGCTCCGTCTGCCTGTACGCGCCGGAACTGGGCGCCCTGTTCTCCGGCGACACCCTCTTCCAGGGCGGCCCCGGAGCCACCGGCCGCTCCTTCTCCGACTTCGACACGATCATCGCCTCCATCCGCGACCGACTGCTCACGCTCCCCGCCGACACCACCGTCCACACCGGCCACGGCCCCACCACAACGATCGCGGCCGAGGCGCCCCACCTCGACGACTGGATCGCCCGGGACCACTGACCCCGCCCGTCACCTCAACACCAAGGCCCGTCACCGCACTACGAACCTGGAGGAAGAACATGGCGGCACAGCCGAAGGTGGTCATCATCGGCGCCGGCATCGTCGGGTGCGCCCTCAGCGACGAACTGACCGCACGCGGCTGGACGGACGTCACCGTTCTGGAGCAGGGCCCGCTCTTCGCCACGGGCGGCTCCACCTCGCACGCCCCCGGTCTGGTGTTCCAGACCAACGGGTCCAAGACGATGACCGAGTTCGCCCGGTACACGGTGGAGAAGTACAGCGCGCTGACCCTGGACGGGCAGTGGTGCTTCAACCAGGTCGGCGGCCTGGAGGTGGCCACCAGCCCGGAGCGCCTCGCGGAGATCCAGCGCCGGCACGGCTGGCTGAGCTCCTGGGGTGTCGACAGCCGTGTGCTCACGCCGGAGGAGTCCGCCGCACTGCACCCCCTGCTGGACCCCGAGCGCGTCCTCGGCGGCCTCCACATCCCCAGCGACGGACTGGCCAAGGCGCTGCGGGCGGGCGAGGCCCAGGCCCGCCTGGCCACGGCCCGCGGCGCCCGCTTCCACCCCCACCACACAGTCACCGGCATCGAGACGACCGGCGACCGGGTCAGCGCGGTCGTCACCGACCAGGGCACCTTCCCGGCCGACATCGTGGTCTCCTGCGCCGGGTTCTGGGGCCCCAGGATCGGTCGGATGGTCGGGCAGCCGGTGCCACTGGTACCCATGGCCCACCAGTACGCCCGCACCACCGAACTCCCGCTGCTCGCCGGCCGGAACGACGAGCGCACCGAGGCGTCCCTGCCGATCCTGCGCAACCAGGACGCCGGCCTGTACTACCGCGAACTCGTCGACCGGATCGGCATCGGCTCCTACGCCCACCGCCCCATGCCGGTCTCCCTGGACGACGTGGCACACCCGCGGGACGCCGTGATGCCGTCCTCCCTGGAGTTCACCGAGGCGGACTTCGAGGGCGCCTGGGCCGACTCCCTCGCCCTGCTCCCGTCCCTGGCCGACACAAAGATCGAGGAGGGCTTCAACGGCATCTTCTCCTTCACCTCCGACGGCATGCCGCTGATGGGCGAGTCGCCCAAGGTCCAGGGCTTCTGGCTCGCCGAGGCCGTCTGGGTCACCCACTCGGCCGGCGTGGCCAGGGCCATGGCCGAGTGGCTGGTCGACGGCCGGCCCGGCACCGACGTCCACGAATGCGACGTCAACCGCTTCGAGGAAGTCCAGCTGGCGCCGTCGTACGTGAACGAGCGCAGCTGCCAGAACTTCGCCGAGGTGTACGACATCCTGCACCCGCTCCAGCCGGCGGAGCGCCCGCGCCCGCTGCGGACCAGCCCCTTCCACTCCCGTCAGCAGGCCCTCGGCGCGGTCCTCCTGGAGGACGGCGGCTGGGAACGCCCACACTGGTACGAGGCCAACGCCGACCTGCCCGAGGTCGCCCGCGTCCCCGGCCGTAACGACTGGGCGTCCCGCTACTGGTCGCCGATCGCCGGTGCCGAGGCCCTCGTCACCCGTGAGCGCGTCGCCCTGTACGACATGACCCCGCTGAAGCGGCTGGAGGTCACGGGCCCCGAAGCGCTCGCCTTCCTCCAGAGGCTGACCACGAATCAGCTCGACAAGCCGGTCGGGTCGGTCACCTACACCCTGCTGCTCGACGCCGCCGGCGGTGTCCGCAGCGACCTGACCATCGCCCGCCTGGAGACCGAGCGCTTCCAGATCGGCGCCAACGGCAACCTCGACCTGGACTGGCTGCGCCGGCGCCTGCCCGAATGGGGGCACCTCCCAGCGGTAGCTGGGGGAGGCTCCGTGCAGGTACGGGACATCACCGCCGGCACCTGCTGTCTCGGCGTATGGGGGCCGCGCGCCCGCGACCTCGTCCAGCCGCTGACCGACACCGACTTCTCGCACAAGGGCTTCGGCTACTTCAAGGCCAAGCACGCCTACCTCGGCGACGTCCCGGTCACCGCGATGCGGCTGAGCTACGTCGGCGAACTGGGATGGGAGATCTACACCAGCGCCGACCTCGGCGCCAGGCTGTGGGACACCCTGTGGGAGGCCGGGCAGGAACTGGGGATCATCGCCGCCGGCCGCAGCGCCTTCAACAGCCTGCGCCTGGAGAAGGGTTACCGCTCGTGGGGCCATGACATGACCACCGAGCACAGCCCATACGAGGCCGGTCTCGGCTTCGCCGTCCGCCGCAACAAGGAGCACTTCACCGGCAAGGCCGCGCTGGAGGGCGTCAGCGACGAGACGGTCACCCGCCGGCTCACCCCGCTGGTCGTCCAGGACGGGCAGTCCGTGGTGATGGGGCACGAACCGGTGTACGTGGACGGCCGCCCGGTCGGCTACGTGACCAGCGCCGCATACGGCTACACCATCGGCGCCCCCATCGCGTACGCCTGGCTGCCCGCCGAACACTCCGCCCCCGGAACCCCGGTGGAGATCGAGTACTTCGGCGTCAAGGTCCCGGCCGTCACCGCCGTCGAGCCTCTGTTCGACGCCGAGATGTCCCGCATCCGCCGCTGAACCGGCCCGTGCGCCGGCAGCACCAACCCTCATCGGCAAGGTTTCCAGGAGATGGACACATGGCCACTTCGTACGATGTGATCGTCGTCGGCCTGGGCGGGATGGGCAGCGCAGCCGCCCATCCCCTCACCGCCCGCGGTCAGCGCGTACTCGGCCTGGCCCACGACCTCGGCTCCAGCCACGGCACATCCCGCATTACCGCCAGGCATACTTCGAGGACCCGGCCTACCTACCGCTCGTGGTGTCAGGGCATGACCACCGAGCACAACCGTTCCTTTGGACTGAGCAGGAGCGAGTCCGCTCAGCCGCACGCCCCGAACGGTCTTGGGCGCACTGGATCCCCGGCGTACTCAGCCCCGGGTCGGCGACACGGATCCTGTCCGTGGTCCGGGCCCAGGAGGCCGGTTCCCTGTGCGACCTGGCCAATGGGTACGGCCAGAGGTAACGGGGAGGCCCCGAACCATCACTCCGGTGGAGCGGGGGCCCCGCACGCTGGCGCCGTACCCGGCGTCCCAGATCGCTCGATCACCGTAGCCCGAACAGCCCACAACGCCGCAAGTCCGGCAGTCGATCATCACGCGATCGAGCTAATGTACGTTCCTCGACGAGCAGTTCTCCACTTCGCGGAACTCGTCCTCGGCTGGGAGGCCGACGGCCCGGGCGGCAGAGCCTGGGTGGTCACCGACCGCGGCGCCTACACCGCCGACCGGCTGGTCATCGCCCCCGGGGCCTGGGCGCCCAGGCTCCTGACCGACCTCGGTGTGCGCGTGACGGTGGAGCGTCAGGTCATGTACTGGTTCCAACCGGAGGGCGGAACCCGCCCGTTCACCGCCGACCGGCACCCCGTGTACATCTGGGAGGACCCGGACGGCACCCAGATCTACGGCTTCCCCTCGCTCGACGGCCCCGACGGCCCCGACGGCGGCGCCAAGGTCGCCTTCTTCCGCAAGGGCGATTCCTGCGACCCCGACCACCTCGACCGCCGGAGCCACCCGGACGAGATCGCGGCCATGGCCGCGTACCTGCGCCCGCGCATCCCCACCCTGCCCGGCCGCTACCTCAAGGCCGCGGCCTGCATGTACGCCAACACCCCGGACGAGCACTTCGTCCTGGCACGGCACCCCGAGCATCCGCAGGTGACGGTGGCCTGCGGATTCTCCGGCCACGGGTTCAAGTTCGTCCCCGTCATCGGCGAGATCCTCGCCGATCTGGCCACCGAAGGCACCACCGAGCACCCCATCGCCCTGTTCGACCCTCGCCGCGTGCGCGTCTGACATTTCCGAAGGTGACGAGATGACCATTACGAAGCTGCCGCCCAGCCTGATCCCCACGCTGTCCGGTGAGTACTACACCGATACCGAGGTCTTCGCCCAGGAGCAGGAGCGGGTCTTCGAGGCCATGTGGTTCTGTGTGGCTCGCGCCGCCGAGCTGGACAAGCCCGGTGCCTTCCGCACCTACCAGGTGGGCCGCGAGAGCGTACTGATCTCCCGCTCGCGGGACGGCTCGATCAAGGGCTTCCTCAACATCTGTCGGCACCGCGGCGCCAAGCTCTGCACCGAGGAGTCCGGCGAGGTCAAGCGGGCCTTCCAGTGTCCGTACCACGCCTGGACCTACGGCCTGGACGGCAAGCTGGTCGCCGCGCCCAACCTGACGTCGATGCCGGACATCGACCGGACCGAGTACGGCCTGATCAACGTCCATGTGCGGGAGTGGCTCGGCTATGTGTGGGTGTGCCTCGCCGACGAGCCGCCGTCCTTCGAGGCCGACGTGCAGGGCGCGATCGTCGAGCGGCTCGGCGACCTGGAGTCGATCGAGCGGTACGGCATAGACGACCTGAAGCTGGGCCGCCGCATCACCTACGACGTGAAGGCCAACTGGAAGCTCGTCATCGAGAACTTCATGGAGTGCTACCACTGCGCCACCATCCACCCCGAACTCACCGAGGTGCTCCCCGAGTTCGCGGACGGCTACGCCGCCCAGTACTACGTGGGCCACGGCGCCGAGTTCGGTGAGGACGTCCAGGGCTTCACCGTCGACGGCTCCGAGGGCCTGGACCGCATCCCCGGCGTCGCCGACGACCAGGACCGCCGCTACTACGCGATCACCGTCCGGCCGCAGGTCTTCATCAACCTCGTGCCCGACCACGTGATCTTCCACCGGATGTACCCGATGGCGCCCGACCGCACGGTCGTCGAGTGCGACTGGCTGTACCTGCCGCACGTCGTGGAGAGCGGCAAGGACGTGGACCGTTCGGTGGAGCTGTTCCACCGGGTCAACCAGCAGGACTTCGACGCCTGTGAGCGCACCCAGCCGGCGATGAGCTCGAAGGCGTACGCCAAGGGCGGCGTGCTGGTGCCCAGCGAGCACCACATCGGCGAGTTCCACACCTGGCTCCAGAACAAGCTGAAGGTGCGTCCCACGCACTGATCCCACCCCCGGTACCGCCCGCCCACCTGCTGTTGCGGCCCCTCCGGCAGGTGGGCGGGCCATTGGTCTGTCGTGCGGAGTTCCGGCAGGGCAGGGGGGCGACGGAACATTGACGGCCAATACTTGAAGCATGGACAGGTCCAGATCGCGGCGACCCTCGGTACGTCTGCCCTCCATGCTGAGCGTGCACAGCGTCGCGGGCCAGGTGTTCATCCTCCAGGTGGCCGTCGTCCTGCTGCTGGTGATCGCCGCGCTGACGGCCCTTGTGCTCCAGGCCCGGAACGCGAGCCTCCGGGAGGCGAACGAGCGCTCGCTCGTCGGCGCCGAGACCTTCGCGCATGCCCCGGGGACGCTGGCCGCCATGAAGTCCCCCGACCCCAGCGCCCTGCTCCAGCCACAGGCGGAAGCGGCCCGGAAGGACTCCGGGGTGGCCTACATCATCGCGTTCGACACGAAGGGCATCCGCTGGACCCACCCCGACCCGAACCTCATCGGCAAGCACGTCGTCGGCTCCTACGCCGAGGCGCTCGCCGGCCGTGTGCACCAGGAGACCTATGACACGCCCGGCATCGGCCGTGCCGCGGACTCGATGGTTCCGGTCTTCGACACCGACGGCAAGGTCGTCGGGCTGGTGTCCGTCGGCATCACGCTCAGCAGCATCAACGAGCAGGTGACGGACCAGCTGCCGCTGCTGATCGGCTCCGCCGTCGGCGGGCTGGCGCTGGTCACGGGCGGAACGGCGCTGGTGAGCCGGCGGCTGCGGCGGCAGACCCATGGTCTGGATCCGGCCGAGATGACACGGATGTACGAGCACCACGACGCGGTCCTGCACTCGGTACGCGAGGGCGTGGTCGTCGTCAGCGGCGAGGGGCGCCTGCTGCTGGCCAACGACGAGGCGCGCCGACTGCTGGACCTCCCCGAGGACGGGGAAGGCCGACGGGTCACCGACATCGGGCTGGCCCCGCGTGCCACCGCCCTGCTGACCTCGGACCGCGTGGCCACCGACGAGGTGATCCTGGCCGGGGAGCGGCTCCTGGCCGTCAACCTGCGGCCGACCGCCCCGAGCGGGAGCGTGGCCACCCTGCGGGACACCACCGAACTGCGCGCCCTGGCGGGCCGTGCCGAGGTGGCCCGCGAACGCCTACAGCTGCTCTACGACGCCGGGGTGCGCATCGGCACCACGCTGGACGTGGTGCGCACCGCCGAGGAACTGGCCGAGACCGCGGTTCCCCGGTTCGCCGACTACGTCACCGTCGAGCTGCTGGACGCGGTCCGGCAGGGCGAGGAACCGAACGGCGACGCGAGCCCCACCATGGACCGCATCGCCGTACGCGGCGTCCGGGACGATCACCCGCTGATCCCGGCGGGGGAGCGGATCACCTTCGTGCCGACCATGCCGCAGGTGCAGGGCCTGCACACCGGTCACGCCGTGCTGCTGCCCGATCTGAGCGACGCGCCGGGCTGGCACGCGCAGGATCCGGAGCGGGCACGGCGCGTGCTGGACTTCGGTATCCACTCCCTGATCACGGTGCCGTTGCAGGCCCGCGACACGGTGCTCGGCATGGTGGACTTCTGGCGCTCGGACCGCGAGCCGTTCACGCGGGACGATCTCGCCTTCGCCGAGGAGCTGGCCGCGCGTGCCGCGGTCGCCGTCGACAACGCCCGCCGCTTCACCCGCGAGCACACCATGGCGGTCACCCTGCAACGCAGCCTGCTGCCGCGCGGTCTGCCCGAGCAGTCGGGCCTGGAGGCGGCCTACCGATATCTGCCCGCCCAGGCCGGGGTCGGCGGGGACTGGTTCGACGTCATTCCGCTGCCCGGCGCCCGCGTCGCCCTCGTCGTCGGCGACGTCGTCGGCCATGGTCTGCACGCGGCCGCGACCATGGGCCGCCTGCGCACCGCGGTCCACAACTTCTGTGCTCTCGACCTCTCCCCGGACGAGCTCCTGAGCCACCTGGACGAGCTGGTGGTGCGCATCGACGAGAGGGAGACCAGCGACGGGGAGAGCGAGGCCATCACCGGGGCCACCTGCCTGTTCGCGATCTACGACCCGGTCTCCGGCCACTGCACGGTCGCCCGGGCCGGCCACCCCGGGCCCGCCCTGGTCCACCCCGACGGCTCCGTCTCGTTCCCCGACGTCCCGGTCTCACCACCGCTCGGCCTGGGCGCCGGCCTGCCGGTCGAGACCGCCGAACTCCAGCTGCCCGACGGCTCCCGGCTCGCCCTGTACACCGACGGGCTCGTCGAGGACCGCGACCGGGACATGGGCGTCGGCCTCGAACTCCTCAGGCAGGCCCTGGCGCACCCCGACCGGACCCCGGAACAGGACTGTCAGGCGGTGTTCGACGCCCTGCTGCCCGACCGCCCCCGTGACGACATCGCCCTCCTGGTGGCCCGCACCGAACGGCTCGACCCGGACCGGGTCGCCGACTGGGACGTACCCTCCGACCCCGCCGTCCTCGGCCCCATCCGTGCCGCCTGCGCCCGCCGGCTCCGGGAGTGGGGCCTGGACGAGATCGCCTTCACCACCGAGCTCATCCTCAGCGAACTGGTCACCAACGCCATCCGCTACGGCGGCGATCCCATCTGCCTGCGGCTGTTGTACGACCGGGACAGCCTGATCTGCGAGGTCGCCGACGGCAGCAGCACGTCCCCGCATCTGCGCCGCGCGGCCACCACCGACGAGGGCGGCCGAGGGCTGTTCCTCGTCGCCCAGTTCGCCCGGCGCTGGGGTACCCGGTACACCGATCGCGGCAAGGTCATCTGGAGCGAGCAGTGCCTGGACGCCGCCGAGACCGAGCTCGACGAAGCCATGGGCGACCTGCTCTTGGACCAGTGGGACGAGCCGACGCCGTAACCGTGAACTCTCGGATTCTCCGTCCCGCGTAGGTTGCGAATCGCGCAACGTGAAGCATCATCAGGAATTGATATGTGACGCCTCCCTTGACAACGCCCGCACCGCGCGGAAAGCATGTTGCGTATAGCGAATGTCGTTGTGTTATGTGAGACAACTCCCCGTCTGGAGCCGGCATGAGGAGCATCACCGTCGTCGGAGCGTCGCTGGCAGGACTGAGCACGGTCCGCGCGCTGCGCGCAGAGGGCTATGACGGCGAGATCGTCGTCGTGGGGGAGGAGCGCCACACCCCCTACGACCGACCCCCGCTGTCCAAGGACTTCCTCAAGGGGGACATCGACGCCGAGGGGCTCGCGCTCGGCGACGCGGACGAGTACGAGATCCTGGACGCGCAGTGGCTGCTCGGCGAGCGCGCCGTGCGGCTCGACTCCGTCGCCCGCACCGTCACCCTGGCCGGCGGACGCCATGTGCGCACCGACGGTGTCGTCATCGCGACCGGCGCCACCCCCCGCACTCTCCCCGGCACCGACGGTCTGGCGGGCGTCCACACCCTGCGCACCCTGGACGACGCCCAGGCCCTGCGCGCCGAACTGCTCGACGGCCTGCCCCGGGTCGTCGTCATCGGCGCCGGGTTCATCGGTGCCGAGGTGGCCTCCACCGCACACCGGCTCGGGCTCCACGTCACCGTCGTCGAGGCGCTCCCCGTACCCCTGGAGCGCCAACTCGGGCGTGAGATGGGGCTGGTGGTCTCCTCGCTCCACAGTGATCACGGGGTTCAGCTGCTGTGCGGAACCGGTGTGGCCGAACTGATCGGCGAGGGCCGGGTCACGGGCGTACGGCTGGCGGACGGGCGGGTGCTGCCCGCCGACATCGTCGTGGCCGGTGTGGGAGTGCGGCCCAACACCGACTGGTTGGCCGGCTCCGGGGTGCAGGTGGACGACGGCGTCGTGTGCGACTCCGGCTGTTCCACCGGCATCCCAGGCGTGGTCGCCGTCGGTGACGTCGCCCGCTGCCCCAACCCGTTCACCGGACGGCACGCCCGCATCGAGCACTGGAGCAACGCCACCGAGCAGGCGAAGACCGCCGCCCGCACACTGCTGACCGGTGTGCCGGCCGCCGCCCCGCTCAGCGCGCCGTACTTCTGGTCCGACCAGTACCAAAGCCGCATCCAGGTCGCCGGATACGTCGTCCCCGGTGCCGAGCCCGAGGTCGTCGAGGGCGACATCGACAGCCGCACCTTCACGGCCGTCTACCGGCGCGAGGGCACCCCCGTCGCCGTGCTCTCCCTCAACCAGCCGAAGTTCTTCAACCGGCTCCGCCGCACCCTCGTCCCCGCCGCCGCGGCCGTCGTGTCATGACCTCCGCGCCCCAACTCTCCCGGGGATCCGCAGGGGAGACCGACACGAGCATTCCGCGACACCTGCGTTACACCTGGGACCACGAGTGGCTCGTCGTGGACGAGGGCAACGCCACCGTCGGCATCACCGCGTTCGCGGCGAAGGCCCTCGGTGATGTGGTCGACCTCCGTCTGCCCGCGGTCGGTTCCTGGGTCGAGGCGGGGGAGAGCTGCGGGCGGATCGAGTCACTGACCGCCGTCAGCGGCCTGTACGCCCCCGCCTCGGGCCGGGTCCTGGAAGTCAACACCGCGCTGGCCGACGACCCCGGCGTCGTCAACGCCGCCCCCTACACCGGCGGCTGGCTGTTCCGGCTGCGCGTCGAGAACATCGCCGGCGCGCTGACCCCCGATGCCTACGCCGCCCACTGTGCCCACACCCAAGGAGACCGCCGATGACCCTGTTCAACCAGCCCCTGCACGAGCTGGACCCGGCCATCGCCGCCGCGCTCGACGCCGAGCTGGAGCGCCAGCAGTCCACCCTGGAGATGATCGCCTCCGAGAACTTCGCGCCGGTCGCGGTCATGGAGGCGCAGGGCTCGGTCGCCACCAACAAGTACGCCGAGGGCTACCCGGGCCGGCGCTACTACGGCGGATGTGAGCACGTCGACGTCGCCGAGCAGATCGCCATCGACCGGGTCAAGGAGCTGTTCGGCGCCGAGTACGCCAACGTCCAGCCCCACTCCGGCGCCTCCGCCAACCAGGCCGCCCTGTTCGCCCTCGCCCAGCCCGGCGACACCATCCTCGGACTGGACCTGGCGCACGGCGGTCACCTCACCCACGGGATGCGGCTGAACTTCTCCGGCAAGCAGTTCAACGTGGTCCCGTACCACGTGGACGACTCCGGTCTCGTGGACATGGCCGAGGTCGAGCGGCTCGCCAAGGAGCACCGGCCGAAGGTGATCATCGCCGGCTGGTCGGCGTATCCGCGGCAGCTGGACTTCGCCGAGTTCCGCCGGATCGCCGACGAGGTCGAGGCGTACCTGTGGGTCGACATGGCGCACTTCGCCGGTCTGGTCGCGGCGGGCCTGCACCCCAACCCGGTCGAGTACGCGGACGTCGTCACCTCCACCACCCACAAGACCCTGGGCGGCCCGCGCGGCGGCATCATCCTCGCCAAGCAGGCCTTCGCGAAGAAGCTGAACTCGTCCGTCTTCCCGGGCTTCCAGGGCGGCCCCCTGGAGCACGTGATCGCGGCCAAGGCGGTCTCCTTCAAGGTCGCCGCGAGCGAGGAGTTCAAGGAGCGCCAGCGCCGCACGGTCGACGGCGCCCGCATCCTCGCCGAGCGCCTGACGGCCGCCGACGCCCGTGAGGCCGGCGTGAACGTGCTGTCCGGCGGCACGGACGTGCACCTGATCCTGGTCGACCTGCGCGAGTCCGAGCTGGACGGCCAGCAGGCCGAGGACCGTCTCCACGAGGTCGGCATCACGGTCAACCGCAACGCCGTCCCGAACGACCCGCGCCCGCCGATGGTGACCTCGGGCCTGCGCATCGGCACCCCGGCCCTGGCCACCCGTGGCTTCCAGGCCGAGGACTTCGCCGAGGTCGCGGACGTCATCGCCGCGGCACTGAAGCCGGCGTACGACGCCGAAGCGCTCAAGGCCCGGGTCAAGGCGCTGGCGGACAAGCACCCGCTGTACCCCGGCCTGTAACCGACCCCCTCCCGCAGGGGCGTGCCGTGACCGCTCGGCACGCCCCGCCAATCTCACGGAGTATGGCGTGGCAATCAGCGTCTTCGACCTGTTCTCCATAGGCATCGGCCCGTCCAGTTCGCACACCGTCGGACCGATGCGCGCCGCCGGGATGTTCGTCGCCCGGCTGAAGCAGGACGGCGTGCTCGCCCAGACCGCCGCGGTGCGGGCGGAGTTGTTCGGCTCCCTCGGCGCCACCGGCCACGGCCACGGCACGCCCAAGGCGGTGCTGCTGGGCCTGGAGGGCTACGAGCCGCACACGGTCGACGTCGCCCGGGCCGAACTGGACGTCGAGCGGATCCGCGGCACCGGACGCATTCGCCTCCTCGGTGCCGAGATCGGCCCGGCCCACGAGATCGACTTCGACGCCTCGACCCAGCTGGTCCTGCACCGCCGGCGATCGCTGCCGTACCACGCCAACGGCATGATCCTCTTCGCGTACGACGGCGACGGCGTACCGCTGCTGGAGAAGACGTACTACTCCGTGGGCGGGGGCTTCGTCGTCGACGAGGACGCGGTCGGCGCGGACCGCATCAAGCCCGACGACACGGTGCCGGCCCACCCGTTCAGCACCGGCGACGACCTGCTGCGCCTCACGAAGGAGACCGGCCTGTCGATCTCCGCGCTGATGCTGGAGAACGAGAAGGCATGGCGCACCGAGGAGGAGATCCGTGCGGGCCTGCTGGAGATCTGGCGGGTCATGGAGGCATGTGTCGCACGCGGACTCGGCCGTGAGGGCATCCTCCCCGGCGGTCTGAAGGTCCGTCGGCGGGCCGCGTCGGCGGCCCGGGCGCTGCGCAGCGAGGGTGACCCGGCGGGCCGCGCCATGGAATGGGTGACCCTCTACGCGATGGCCGTGAACGAGGAGAACGCCGCGGGCGGCCGGGTCGTGACCGCCCCGACCAACGGCGCGGCCGGCATCATCCCCGCCGTCCTTCAGTACTTCCTCGCCTTCGTGCCGGGCGCCGACGAGGAAGGCATCGTGCGCTTCCTCCTCGCGGCGGGCGCCATCGGCCTGCTGTTCAAGGAGAACGCGTCCATCTCCGGCGCCGAGGTCGGCTGCCAGGGCGAGGTCGGCTCGGCCTGCTCGATGGCCGCCGGTGGTCTCGCCGAGGTCCTCGGCGGCAGCCCCGAACAGGTCGAGAACGCCGCCGAGATCGGCATGGAGCACAACCTCGGCCTCACCTGCGACCCGGTCGGCGGCCTCGTCCAGATCCCCTGCATCGAGCGCAACGGCATGGCCGCGGTCAAGGCCGTCACCGCCGCCCGCATGGCGCTGCGCGGCGACGGCCGCCACCACGTCTCCCTCGACAAGGTCATCAAGACCATGAAGGAGACCGGCGCCGACATGAAGGTCAAGTACAAGGAGACCGCCCGCGGCGGCCTCGCCGTCAACGTCATCGAGTGCTGAGGAGACGGACGCGGCGGGGGAAGGCCGAAGCAGGAGAAGGACCGAGCGGGAGAGAAAGGGCCGCAGCCAATGCCCATCGACACCTACGGCCGAGTCGCCACCGACCTGCGGGTCTCGCTCACCGACGTGGGGGTCCCCCCGCTCGAGCGAAGCCGAGAGTGGGGGAGCAACCTGCGCTGCACGTACTGCATGCCGGAACAGGGCCTGCGCCGGCTGGCCAACCCCGACCTGCTCACGGACGACGAGGTCGTACGGCTCGTCCGGATCGCGGTCACCGAACTCGGCGTGGACGAGGTCCGGTTCACCGGCGGCGAGCCGCTGCTGCGCCCCGGCCTCGTCGGGATCGTCGAGCGGTGCGCCGCCCTCGCACCGCGCCCCCGGCTGTCGCTGACCATCAACGGCATCGGCCTGGAGCGCACCGCCGAAGCCCTGGGGCACGCCGGCCTGGACCGGGTCAACGTCTCGCTGGACACGCTGCGCCCCGCCGTCTTCAAGGCCCTGACCCGGCGGGACCGCCACCACGACGTGCTGCGGGGCTTGGCCGCGGCCCAGGCCGCCGGGCTCACCCCGGTGAAGGTCAACGCCGTCCTGATGCCCGGACTCAACGACGACGAGGCACCCGAACTGCTCGCGTGGGCCATGGAGAACGACTACGAACTCCGGTTCGTCGAGCAGGTGCCGCTCGACGCCCAGCACGGCCGGCAGCGCGACGGCATGATCACCGCCGGGGACGTACTGGAGAGCCTGCGCACCCGTTTCACGCTCACCCCCGAGCCGGATGAGGCGCGCGGCTCCGCGCCCGCCGAGCGCTGGATCGTCGACGGCGGCCCGGCCCGGGTCGCTGTCATCGCCTCACTGCGCTCCGGGGTGCCGGACGAGGAGATCGCGGGGCTGTGGAAGCGCGCGATGTGGGGGAAGAAGGCCGGCTCCGGACTCGACGAGCCGTCCTTCCGGCAGCCCGACCGGCCGATGTCGGCCATCGGGGGCTGACGGCCGAGCCCGTAGGGGGGAACGACGTCCACCGACAGAACTGGGAGTGAGGCCATGGGACGGGTCACCGAGCGACGGCGCGTCGTGCGCATCCGGGACGGCGCGCTGAGCGTACGTCCGGACACACTGGTGGCGGAGGAGCCACTGGAGATCCGGCTCGGCGGCAAGCCGCTGGCGATCACCATGCGCACGCCCGGGGACGACTTCGCGCTCGCCGCCGGCTTCCTGGTGAGCGAGGGCGTCGTGAGCCGGGCCGAGGACGTCGCGAACATCGTGTACTGCGCGGGCGCCACGCAGGACGGCTCGAACACGTACAACGTCGTCGACGTGCAACTCGCCCCCGGCGTACCGCTCCCCGACATCACGCTCGAACGCAACGTGTACACCACGTCGTCCTGCGGCCTGTGCGGCAAGGCCAGCCTGGACGCCGTACGCACCACGGCACGATGGCCGATCGCCGACACACCCCCGGTCCGGGTCACCCCGGAGCTGCTGGCAGCTCTGCCCGATCAACTCCGGGCAGCGCAGCGGGTGTTCGACCGCACGGGCGGTCTGCACGCCGCCGCGCTGTTCTCGCCCGAGGGTGGCCTTCTCGACCTGCGCGAGGACGTGGGACGGCACAACGCCGTCGACAAGCTGATCGGCCGCGCACTGCGCAATGGCGAACTGCCGCTGGCCCGCACCATCCTGCTCGTGTCCGGGCGGGCCTCCTTCGAGCTGGCGCAGAAGGCGGTCATGGCGGGCATCCCGGTGCTGGCGGCGGTCTCGGCGCCGTCCTCCCTCGCCGTGGATCTGGCGGCGGAGACGGGGCTCACCCTCGTCGGCTTCCTGCGCGGCAGCTCCATGAACGTGTACGCGGGCGAGCAGCGCCTCGACCTGCGTGCCGGGGCCATGGCGGGAGAGTCGGCGAGGTGAGCCGGTACACCCTCGTGGGCCCGCCCCGGACGCGGACACCCGGCGCCCACGGCCGCCCCCGCCGCGTCGCCATGCTCAGCGTGCACACCTCACCGCTGCACCAGCCCGGCACCGGCGACGCGGGCGGCATGAACGTCTACATCGTCGAGCTGGCCAAGCGCCTCGCCGCCCTCGACATCGAGGTGGAGATCTTCACCCGGGCCACCTCCGCCGCACTTCCGCCCACCGTCGAACTCGCGCCCGGCGTCCTGGTACGGCACGTGGCCGCCGGACCCTACGAAGGTCTGGCCAAGGAGGACCTGCCCGCCCAGCTGTGCGCCTTCGCGCACGGCGTGACGCAGGCCTGGGCAGGCCACCACCCCGGCCACTACGACGTGGTCCACTCCCACTACTGGCTCTCCGGCCACGTCGGCCGGCTCGCCGCCGAGCGGTGGGGCGTCCCGCTCGTCCACGCCATGCACACCATGGCCAAGGTCAAGAACGCCAACCTGGCCGACGGCGACAACCCCGAGCCCGCCGCCCGGGTGCTCGGCGAGACCGAAGTCGTACACGCCGCCGACCGGTTGATAGCCAACACCGAGAAGGAAGCGGACGAACTGCTCCGCCACTACGACGCCGACAGCGGCCGGGTCGCCGTCGTCCACCCCGGAGTCGACCTGGAGCGCTTCCGCCCCGACGCCCGGGGTGTCGAGGCCGGACGCGCCGCGGCCCGGTCCCGCCTCGGCCTCCCGCAGGACGCGCTGATGCCCTTGTTCGTAGGCCGCATACAGCCGCTGAAGGCGCCTGATGTCCTGCTGCGCGCGGTGGCCCGGCTGTTGGAGGAGCGGCCGTGGCTGCGTGAGCGGATCGTGGTGCCGGTCGTGGGCGGGCCCAGCGGCAGCGGCCTGGCCAGGCCGGAAGGCCTGCAGAAGCTGGCGGCCCGCCTCGGCATCTCGGACGTCGTGCTGTTCCGGCCGCCGGTCGGCCAGGACCGGCTCGCCGACTGGTACCGGGCGTCCTCCGTCCTGGTCATGCCTTCCCACAGCGAGTCCTTCGGTCTGGTGGCCGTCGAGGCACAGGCGTGTGGCACCCCGGTGATCGCCGCGGAGGTCGGTGGCCTGCCGGTGGCCGTACGAGACGGGGTGAGCGGCGTTCTCGTACCCGGGCACGATCCGGCGGACTACGCGCGGGCGCTGTACGGCTTCGCCGACGACCCGGCGCGCTCCGCCCGGATGAGCGAGGCCGCGGTCCGGCATGCCCGGTCCTTCGGCTGGGCCACGGCCGCGGCGGCGACGGCGGACGTGTACACGGCTGCCCTGCTCCGTCGCGGCTGCGGCGCTCGCGTACGCGGCTCTGGCGCAGGCGGCGAGGGGCAACTCCAGTAGCCCCGGTCCGCACTCCTGTCCGGGCGGGCCCGGGCGCAGTACCGTTCGGGCAATCCGCACGGCAGGGGGTGGCGATGCCCGGGTACGACAGACGCGTCGCGCGCGTGAACGGACCGTACGGCCATGGATGACCAGCGAACTCCCGACAGACCCGACGTGCGCCACGCTGACCGGAAAGCGGGCCGGATGGCTGCGGACGACCGCGCGGCCGCCTACGCTCGCTCCGTGCTGCGCATCATCGACGCCCGAACCGGCGAGCCCGTCGACGCCGCGCCCGCCCGCCGGGGCCTGACCCGCATCGAGGCGCATACGGACGGCTTCGACGTCACCGCCCTGCGCGTCCTGCTGGTCGCCGACCTGCTCGTCCGTGCCCTGGAGCTCGGCGGTACGCCGGTCTGGGCACTGCTCGACGACGACCGGCAGCAGGCGGAGCTGCGGGCCGGCGCCGCGGCGCTGGGCATCCGGCCCTTCGAGGAAGGCCGGGACGCCGCATCGGGCCTGGGCGAGGCGCAGGTCATCCACGTCGTCCGCGAGGGCGGCGCGGAACCCGACGGCGTACGGGTCGCCGTCGCGCCCGTGCACTCGGAGGCGCCCCCCGGGGAGGCCGACCCCGCCGCCCTGCGCCTCGCGCTGCTCTCCCGGCGCAGGAGCGTGCCCGAACGGCTCGACGCGACCGCCCTCGGCGAAGCCCACGACACCCTCCTGCGCTGGCGCCGTGCCGTCGCCGCGTGGGCGCGGCAGCCGTCGCGGCCCATCCCCGACGAGGTGCGGACAGAGCTCCGTACCGCCTGGGAGGACGACCTCGACGTCCCCGGGGTGCTTGCGGTCCTGCGCCGGGTGGAGACCGCACCGGACCTGTCGGACGGCGCCCGCTTCGAGACGTACGCCTACGCCGACCGCCTCCTCGGCCTCGACCTCACCCGCGACCTGGGAACCCCGGCATGACCGCGCGTATCGGAGCGGGCCCGCTGCGCCGCCTGGTCGTCCTGCGGCACGCCAAGTCCGCCTGGCCGGACGGCGTCGCCGACCACGAACGCCCACTGGCCCCGCGCGGCCACCGGGACGCCCCGGCCGCGGGCCGGATGCTGGCCGAAGCCGACTGTCTGCCGGACCTCGCCCTGTGCTCGACCGCCGTACGCGCGCGTGAAACCTGGGAACTGGCCGCCGCCCAGTGGGGCACGCCGCCGCCGGTGCGCCACGAGCCGCGGCTGTACGCGGCGGACGTACCCGACCTGCTGGCGGTCGTGCACGAGGTGCCCTCCGAGGTCGAGACGCTGCTGTTGGTCGGGCACAACCCCGGCCTGGAGGAGCTCGTCCTCGAACTCGCCGGGGACGGCCTGGACGACGCGCTGGACCAGGTCCGTACGAAGTTCCCGACATCGGCGATCGCCGTACTGGCCTGGCACGGCCCCACCTGGCGGGCCCTCGCGCCCGGCACGGCCCTGCTGACGGGCGTGATGGTGGCCCGGGGCAAGAAGAAGTGAGCGCCTCCCGCGCGGGCGGCCGCGGGCGCTGCGCATAGGCTGGCCGGATGCAGGACGAATACCGCACAGTCGCCCACGCGGGCGTGCACGAGACCGAGGTCAACCGCTCACGCTTCATCTGTGCGCTCGCCCCGGCGGCCACCGAACAGGAGGCCCAGGACTTCCTCGCCGCCATCCGCAAGGAGCACGCCGCCGCCACCCACAACTGCTGGGCCTACGTCATCGGCGCCGACGCCGCGATCCAGAAGGCGAGCGACGACGGCGAACCGGGCGGCACGGCCGGCGTCCCCATGCTCCAGATGCTGCTGCGCCGCGACATGCGGTACGTCGTCGCCGTCGTCACCCGCTACTACGGCGGCGTCAAGCTCGGTGCCGGCGGGCTGATCCGGGCGTACGGCGGAGCGGTCGGCGAGGCGCTGGACACCCTCGGCACCCTCACGCGGCGCCGCTTCCGGCTGGCCACGGTGACCGTCGACCACCAGCGCGCGGGCAAGGTGCAGAACGACCTGAGGTCGACCGGGCGCGAGGTACGGGACGTGCAGTACGGAGAGGCGGTCACGATCGAGATCGGTCTGCCGGACGCCGATGTGGAGGCGTTCCGGGCGTGGCTCGCGGATGCGACGGCGGGGACGGCGGGGTTCGAGCTCGGGGAAGAGGCGTACGGGGACGCTTGAGGGGGACGGCACCGCGGCAGCACACCGATGAGTCCGGCACCGCATCGCCCGTAAGGGAGTCGAGACCGCACACGTGAGATGACGTCTAAGGGTTTTTCCCTCCCGGCGCGACCTGGTGGCATGAGAATGAGCAAGGCTGCTGTGCCGGCGGCCGGGGTGATGGTGGTATCAGGTCACGGGAGCTGGCCGTTTCTGGTCTCACTGGGGGTGATGGGAGTCGCTGTGATGATCTATCACCTGTGTGCGGAGCGGTCCCGGCGCAAGACCTTGGTGGCCGTGTTCCGTACGGCCCCCACCGACAGCATCGTGGTGCAGGGACGAGGCCCAGGCTGTCCGGAACTGTGGGTGAGAGTCGGAAGCAGTTCACACCCCGATCCGCTCCCTGCCCGCCACGACAGGGACGAGCACGGCACTCAGTGGCCCGGGGGTGCGGGGTGACGGAACCGCCTCCGCAGCCGATTCCCCGCGAATGGTGTGCGGAGCTCGAACGTTGCCACCGCGATCACGCCCAGCGGCTGTTCGGCCACGTCTTCCTGCTCACCAAGCGGGACAAGCAGACCACCGAGGATGTTGTACAGGACACCTTCCGGGCCGCCGCTGGAAATTGGGGTCGGTTACGCCGCTTGGGAGCCGAATCCCTTGCAGGGTGGCTGTTCGGTGCTGCGTCGAACATCGCCATCGACTATTTCCGTAGAAACGAACGGGCCCGGCGATACCAGGCCGAGGTATGGGACCGGCTCTACCAGGCGTCTCCACAGGACACCTGCCATCTCGCACTTACCGAGGCGGCGTTGGAGCACTGCTGGAAGGTGATCGAGCGAATGCCTCCCCGACAGCACGCGGCCGCGCTCCTGCGGTGGCGATGCGGGTACACCTACCGCGAAATCTCAAGCATCCTGGGTATGACGGAAAAGACCGTCAGCGCCCACCTGTCCACCGCGCGCCGCACGCTGATCGACGAGGTGGGCCCATACCTGCCGTTCGACCTGGACAAGCCGCAGAAGGGAGGCTCACAGTCATGACGGACGAGGATCGTACGGACGACAGGACGGAGTCTGTGCTCCGCGGCATCTACGGTGCACTGTCCCACGAGGCGGACCGGCAGGCGGAAGAGGCGTTCGACCCAGAGGCCGGCCTGGCGCGATTCTCCAAGTGGCTGAACCAGCACTCGGCCCCGTCCTCATCGGAATCCGGAGCAGAAGAAGCGGTGACGCGGGCGCACCGGCACACTGCCGTCGGACAGAGGCGCGTGCGTATCGGCGGCACTGAGAAGGGCGTCGGTCCCCTGTCTCCTGAGGTGGAACCAGACGGCCAACTCCAGCTCTACGCGGCGGTCGCGGTCCCGCTGAAGGAAGCACACGCAAGGGTGCGCGCACTGCAAGTCCCGGAGGGCGTACGGATGGCGCTGACCCGCAAGCTGCTGGTCATCACGGCAGCGGCCAAGCACGATCTCGCCGACGCGGCAAGGCGTCTGGAGCGGTTCATGGCGGACCTCGACGAGGGACGAATCCCCGACGAGGAGCGCTGAACAGCACGAGCCGGGCTGCATTCCACCGATGTGTGTGCGCTGATCCACCTGCTCAGGCGATGCAGTACGGCGTGCCCTCAAGGGGTGGTGTCGGGACCACCCCTCTTTCGGTGTTCAGGCCCAGCGACGACGACCACCGCGAGCGGCAGGATTCACACCGTCGGTAAACGAACCGACGCGCATCCACCACACGCACCAACCCGGGGGACACCCATGACGGAAACCTTCGCGCGGCGCCTGACCGGCGTCGCGGGCATCGCCCTGATGGGGGCGATCCTCAGTTACTGGCTGCTGGCCCTGGGCATCTCCACCTACCGCAGCGGCACGCGGCCCGTTCCGGCCCGAGGTGGACCCTGTCGATGCCTCAGGCCGACGCGCCCTTGACGACCACAGACAGGTACGGCCCCTCAACCGCCTTGAGCCGCTGCATGGCGGTCAGCCGGACGGCGAAGTACACGGCGGCAGCGGCGGCGACGATGTGCACCACGTCGGCGGCCATGTACTGCACCACCCCGTCCCTGATCTCCGTCAACGTCTCGGCGTCCTTGTATTTCGTCCCGGCGTACCGATTGAACAGGACGCTGAAGACGAACAGAGCCCACCACAGGTTCACCGGCCAGGTCCGCGCCCGGTACCGCTCGCCCTCGGCTGGTAGGGGAGTAGCGGCCCCCCACATGTCGAGGGCGATGCGGTACGGCATCCAGAGGTTCACCAGCGGAATGAGCCAGGCTCCAATGGCCCAACCGGGGCCCCGGCCGAACTGGTCCGGCGCCAGAAGCCCGGTGTTGCGGCGCATACGGAAAAACCAGACGACGAACACGATCGCGGCGGGCAAGTACACGATGACCTGGTACCGCCCGGCCGTCTCGTACAGCGAGGAAGCGGCTTCCAGTTCCTGCTGCGCAGCCGTGACGAAGCCCCCGTCTCCGTCGATCGCCGCCCGGAGCCGAAAACCGGCGAACAGGCTGAACAGGTCACACAGGGCAATCAGAGCGAGCCCTGCGACGGCTGCGACCAGGAGACCGAGAGACGACACGGGCGCACCTGCGGGCAGCAGGGGACCTGGACGTGGATCACTGGATGCGGACATGGCGATGGGCCCCCACGGACGAGAAAGGAAACGGTCCGCGGAACAGCGTGCGGCCGAGGCACGATACGTCGATCGCGCCGGTCCGTCCATGACAATGTTGCGGCGCGCAAGACGCCCTGAGTGCGGCATGCGTTAGCGTGGCGGGTGTTGACGGCGAGCCCTGTGCTGGTTCGTGCTGGTTTCAGAGGTGCAGTAGGGGCAAACGTGCGGTTCAGAGCGATTTCATGAGAATTCTGCACACCTCCGACTGGCATCTCGGCCGGGCGTTCCACCGGGTGAACATGCTCGGGGCCCAGGCCGAGTTCATCGGCCATCTCGTCACGACCGTGCGCGAGCGCGGCGTGGACGCGGTGGTCGTCTCGGGAGACGTGTACGACCGGGCGGTGCCGCCGCTCGCCGCGGTCGAGCTGTTCGACGATGCCCTGCACCGGCTCGCCGACCTCGGTGTGCCGACGGTGATGATCTCCGGGAACCACGACTCGGCGCGCCGGCTCGGTGTGGGCGCGGGGCTGATCGGGCGGGCCGGCATCCATCTGCGGACCGAGCCCGCGGCGTGCGGCACACCGGTCGTGCTTCGGGACGACTTCGGCGACGTGGCCTTCTACGGCCTGCCCTATCTCGAACCCGCCCTGGTGAAGGACGAGTTCGGCGTCGACAAGCCCGGGCACGAGGCCGTGCTCGCCGCCGCTATGGACCGGGTACGGGCCGACCTCGCCGCACGTGCGCGTGGCACGCGGTCGGTCGTCCTCGCGCACGCCTTCGTCACCGGGGGCGAGGCCAGCGACAGCGAGCGGGACATCACCGTGGGCGGGGTGGCCGCGGTACCTGCCGGGGTCTTCGACGGCGTGGACTACGCGGCACTGGGCCATCTGCACGGCAGCCAGACCATCACCGAGCGCGTCCGCTACTCGGGCTCGCCGCTGCCGTACTCCTTCTCGGAGGCCGACCACCGCAAGAGCATGTGGCTCGTCGACCTGGACGCCGACGGCGCGGTCGCCGCTGAGCGCGTCGAGTGCCCGGTGCCGCGTGCGCTGGCCCGGATCCGGGGGACGTTGGAGGAACTGCTCGCCGATCCCGGGCTCGCGCGGCACGAGGAGGCGTGGGTCGAGGCGACGCTCACGGACGCCGTGCGCCCGGCGGACCCCATGGCCCGTCTCGCCGAGCGCTTCCCGCACACGCTCATCCTGGTCTTCGCCCCCGAGCGGGCGCCGGACGATCCCGACGTGTCCTATGCGAAGCGGCTCGCGGACCGGAGCGACCAGGAGATCGCGGAGGACTTCGTGGCGCATGTGCGGGGCGCCGGGCCCGACGAGCGCGAACAGGGCGTGCTGCGGGACGCCTTCGACGCGGTGCGGGCCGACGAGGCCGTGCGGGAGGTGGCGCGATGAGGCTCCACCGCCTCGACGTGACGGCGTTCGGGCCCTTCGGTGGCTCCCAGAGCGTCGACTTCGACGCGCTGTCGACGGCCGGGCTCTTCCTGCTGCACGGACCGACCGGCGCCGGGAAGACCTCCGTCCTGGACGCCGTCTGCTACGCGCTCTACGGCTCCGTGCCGGGCGCCCGGCAGAGCGGCCAGGGTGGCATGAACCTGCGCAGCGACCACGCCGCGGTCGGCGCCCGCACGGAAGTCCGCCTCGAACTCACCGTCGCCGGACGCCGGTTGGAGATCACCCGGCAACCGCCCTGGGAGCGCCCCAAGAAGCGCGGCACCGGCACGACGCTCGACAAGGCGCAGAGCTGGCTGCGCGAGTACGACGCGCAGGCCGGGACCTGGAAGGACCTCAGCCGCTCGCACCAGGAGATCGGCGAGGAGGTCACCCAGCTGCTCGGCATGAGCCGCGAGCAGTTCTGCCAGGTCGTGCTGCTGCCCCAGGGCGACTTCGCCCGCTTCCTGCGCGCCGACGCCGAGGCCCGCGGCAAGCTGCTGGGCCGCCTCTTCGACACCCACCGCTTCGCCGAGGTCGAGAAGCGCCTCGCCGAGCGCCGACGGTCGGCCGAGACCCAGGTGCGCGACGGCGACGCCGCGCTGCTGGCCGACGCCCATCGCATGCAGCAGGCGGCGGGTGACGCCATGCGGTTGCCCGACCTGGCACCGGGCGAGCCGGGCCTGGCCGACGCCATCCTCGGTGCCGCCGCCATCGCCCGCAGCATCGCCCGCGAGCAGCTGACCGTCGCCCACTGCCGCCTCCTGGCCGCCGAGTCCGCCCAGGCGGCCGCCGACCACGCCCTGGCCGGCGTACGCGAAGTGGCCCGGCTGCAGCGGCGGTTCGCCGAGGCGCGGGAGCGGGCCCGGCTGCTTCAGGAGAGGGCCGACGCGCACCGGGAGGCGCAGGCAAGCATGGAGCGGGCCCGCAAGGCCGAGGCCGTGGCACCGGCGCTGGAGCTGCGGGAGGCCACCGACGCCGAACACCGGCGGGCGGCCGTGGCAGAGGCACGCGCGCGTGCGCTGCTGCGAGGTGCCTTCGGTGAGGGAGGCGCGGGTGTGGGGGCGGATCGTGGCACGGGGGACGGACCTGGCGGCCGCCCCGGAGCCGGGCACATGGTTTTCCGGCCGGAGGACGTCTCTGTCGACGGGCACGGCGAGGCCCTTGGGGCGCACGCGTCTGCCCGGACGCCGGACGACTTCGCCGACGCCGGTGCCGCGGGGCTCGCCGCCGCCGCGCGTCGGGTCGCCGAGGAGCTGGGCGGGCTGGAGTCGGCCCGTCGCGGCGAGCAGCGGTTGGCCGAACTCGTCGCGGAGCGCGCGGATCTGGATGGCCAGGAGCGGGCGGACGACGACGTCCGGCTGGAGGCGGAGGCCTGGCTCGCCGGGTGGGAGGAGGCCCGGGCCGCACTGCAGGCCCGTATCGAGTCCGCACAGGAGTCCGCGAGCCGCGCCGACCAGCTGGCCGTGCAGCGCGAGCCCGCCCGGCAGCGGCTCGCCGCCGCTCGGATGCGCGACCAGCTGGCCGGCGACACGGAAACGGCCGCCCGACAGGCTTCCGACGCCCAGGAGTCGGCGCTGAAGGCCAAGGCGCACTGGCTGGACGTCAAGGAACAGCGCCTCAACGGCATCGCCGCCGAACTCGCCGCACAGCTCGAGGACGGCGAACCCTGCGCTGTCTGCGGCGCCACCGACCACCCCGCACCCGCCCGCAAGGACGCTGGACACGTCGACCGGGAAGCCGAGGAGCGGGCGCTGGCCGCATACCAGCGGGCCGAGGAACGGCACGCCGAGCACGAACGGCGCCTGGGCGTCGTACGGGAAGCCCTGGCCGCCGCGAGCGCCGAGGCCGGCGACCTGCCGACCAGCCAACTCGCGGAAGCCGCCGACAAGTTGGAGCGGCTGTTCACGCAGGCCCGCAGGGACGCCTCCACGCTGCACTCCGGCCACGAGGAGCTGCGACGGGCCGAGGCGGAGCACGAGCAGCGCACCTCCGCTCAGCAGCAGGCGGCCGTCCGAGCCGCCGCCCGGGTCGGCCACCGCGAGCGGCTGGACCGCGAGAAGGGCGCCCTGGAAGCGGAGTTGGCACAGGCCCGTGGCGCCGCCGCCAGCGTGGCCGCGCGGGCCGCGCAGCTGGAGCGGCAGGTCGCGCTGCTCACCGACGCCGCCGACACCGCGCGCGCCGCCGAGGACACCGCCCAGCGGCTCAAGGACGCCGACGCCCGCCTGGCCGACGCCGCCTTCCGCGCGGGCTTCGACACCCCGCAGGCCGCGGCCGCCGCGCTCCTCGACGACGCCGCCCACCGCGAGCTCCAACGACGGCTGGACGCCTGGCAGTCCGAGGAGGCAGCCGTACGCGCCGTCCTCGCCGAGACCGACACCGCGGCCGCCGGCCGGCAGCCGCCCGCCGACCTCGGTTCCGCGGAGCGTGCCGCTGCCGCCGCGGCACAGCGCGTCCGCGACGCCGCCTCCGCGCGCGACGCGGCCGCCCGCCGCTGCACCGAGCTCGACCGGCTGTCCGCCCGCGCGGCCACCGCCGTACGCCAACTCGCCCCGCTGCGCGAGCAGTACGACCGCGTGGCCCGCCTCGCCGCTCTGACGGCCGGCACCTCGGCGGACAACGAACGCAAGATGCGCCTGGAGTCGTACGTGCTGGCGGCCCGCCTCGAACAGGTCGCCGCCGCCGCGACCGCACGGCTGCAGCGCATGTCGTCGGGCCGCTACACCCTCGTCCACTCCGACGACCGGGCCGGCCGCGGCCGCAGCGGGCTGGGGCTGCACGTCGTCGACGCCTGGACCGGGCGCGAGCGGGACACGGCGACGCTGTCGGGCGGCGAGACGTTCTTCGCCTCCCTCGCCCTCGCCCTCGGCCTCGCGGACGTCGTCACCGACGAGGCCGGCGGGGTCCGCCTCGACACCCTCTTCATCGACGAGGGCTTCGGCAGCCTCGACGACCAGACCCTCGACGAGGTGCTCGACGTCCTCGACTCCCTGCGTGAGCGCGACCGCAGCGTCGGGATCGTCAGCCATGTCGCCGATCTGCGGCGGCGGATCCATGCCCAGCTGGAGGTCGTGAAGGGGAGATCGGGGTCGGCGCTGCGGCAGCGGGGCCACTGAGCGGGGGACGTCGGGCGACGTCAGTGGCCCAGCGGGCGGCGGGGCAGCGGGGATGAGTAGACGACGCTCGTCGTCACCGAGCCCAGCGTGCCGATCTTGCCGGACACCTCCTCCAAGTGCCGCATCGACCGCGCGGCGACCTTGATGACGAAGCAGTCGTCGCCCGTCACGTGGTGCGCCTCCAGGATCTCCGGCGTCGCGGCGACCAGGTCGTGAAACGGCTTGTAGTTGCCGTTCGGATACCGAAGACGCACGAAGGCCAGGATCGGCATGCCCAGCGCCTCGGGGTCGACGACCGCTGCGTACCCCTGGATGACGCCGGCCTCCTCCAGCCGCCGCACCCGTTCCGTGACCGCGCTCGCGGACATGGAGACGGCACGGGCCAACTCGGCGAAGCTGGCGCGCCCTTCGCGCTGGAGGACATCGAGGATGCGCCAGTCAGTGGCGTCCGGGGAATACGCGGTCATGTCCGAGGAATAGCAGGGGAATCCCCGGCAGATCAAGGCCCACACCGTGGAACGGCTCTTCAGGAAGAAGATCACCGGCCGTAGATTTCTGATCATCGAGATCCGCCAGGGAGGGACCAGATCATGACCGCCATCACGACCACCACCACCGTGAACCCCGTACTGCGCGACGCGCCCGCCGCACCGGCCGAGGCCGCCGCCTACTTCCGGGCGAGCCTCGTCTTCCACGCCGACGTGTCCGACGTCGCCGCCGCGCTCGCGGCCGACGGCGACCCCGGATTCGTGGTGCTGGACTCCCGTTCCACCGAGTCCTGGGACCAGGGCCACATCCCCGGCGCGATCCACCTCCCGCACGCCCTCATCCCCGAGCAGGCCGCGCAGCTCCTCGACAAGTCCGTGCCCGTCGTGACGTACTGCTGGGGCCCCGGCTGCAACGGCGCGACCCGCGCCGCCCTCGCCCTCGCCGAACTCGGCTACCAGGTCAAGGAGATGCTCGGCGGCTTCGAGTACTGGGCACGCGAGGGCTTCGAGTTCGAGACCTGGCAGGGTCGCGAGCGTCGTGAGGCCGACCCGCTGACGGTGCCCGTGGACGCGGAGAACTGCGGCTGCTGAGGCGGGAGTCGGACACGGCGACCGGGTGAGGCCGCGGTGCGTGTAGGTTCTGCTGCCATGGTGCGATACGCGGAACCGGGCACGGTGCAGTGGGTGGAGTCGGGCGGCGGCCCCCTGATAGCCGTACCCGAGACGGTGCTGCCGTTCTGGGCGGGCGCCGACGGCGACGAGACGGCCTCGGACTACGACCGGGCCTGCGAGGTCGACGGGTCCGTCGGACTCCTGCCCGTGGGCGACAGCGCGGCGCTGGTGTTCGGCGACGAGCCCGCCTCGACCTCCTATCTGCCCGACCACGGCATCTTCGTACGCTGGTGCGCGGCCGACTCCGAGGAGGAACTCCTGGCCGGGGTCCCGGCTGCCCTCGCCGCGGCGGTCTGGGAACGCGAGGTGCGCTGGAACGTGCCGGGAACGGTGGTCCTGTTCGACTCGGCCTGGCCAGGACCGGAGACGGAACGGACCGAGCACCTGCGGGTGGCCCTGGAGCCGGGGGCGTACGCGGTCCGTGCCGCCCAGGTGCAGCCCGGCCCGGAAACCTGGCTGGGGCTCGTCCAGCTCCGACGACTGCCGAACTGACCCGGCGGGCCCGCGCGAACAACCGGGTGCGCCGCACCCGGCCGTTCCCCCTCATGGACTGCCATGCCCCGACTCCCGCACCCCGCCCCCGAGGCCCTGCGCCGCGATCCCCTGCCCCTGCGCGGCCGGACCGCCCTGGTCACCGGGGCCGGCAGACGCGCCAGCATCGGTCACGCCGTGGCCCGGCGGCTCGCCGCGTACGGGGCGAGCGTCCATCTGCACCACCATGGGCCGCACGACGCCGCCATGCCGTGGGGAGCCGACCGCCCCGAGCACGTCGTCGCCTCCGTGCGCCAAGCGCTCGGCGACCCGGATGCCCAGGTCCTCGCAGGGCCCGCCGATCTCACCGACCCGGCCGCGCCCGCCGAACCGGTCGCCACGGCCGCCGCGGCACTCGGCGGGCAGCTCGACATCCTGATCGCCAACCACGCGCGGAGCGGCTCCGACGGCACCCTCGACGAGATCGACGCCGCGATGCTCGACGCGCACTGGGCGGTCGACACCCGCTCGGTGCTGCTCCTCGTCCAGGCACACGCCCGGCTGAGGCCGGCCGGCCCCGGCGGCCGCGTCGTGATGATGACCTCCGGCCAGGACAGGCGTACAAGGCCGTGGCGGCCCGCTTCCCCGCCGGCCGGTGGGGCATGCCCGACGACCCGGCCCGCCTCATCGCCTGGCCGGCGACGGACGAGGCGGGCTGGATCACCGGTCAGGTCATCGACTCCGAGGGCGGGTTCCGGCGCTGATCACAGGGCGGCCAGTTCGTCCACCAGGTCGTCCAGGCCCAGCGACCCCTGGGACAGGGCCGCCATGTGCCAGGCCTTGAGGTCGAAGGCGTCGCCGTGCCGCTCGCGCGCCTTGTCGCGGCCGAGCAGCCATGCGCGCTCGCCGAGCTTGTAGCCGATGGCCTGCCCCGGGATCGTCAGATACCGGGTCAGCTCGCTCTCCACGAAGTCCGCGGGACGGCTGCTGTGCGAGCCGAAGAACTCCTGGGCCAGCTCCGGAGTCCAGCGCTCGCCCGGGTGGAACGGGGAGTCGGCCGGGATCTCCAGCTCCAGGTGCATGCCGATGTCGACGATGACACGGGCGGCCCGCATCATCTGCGCGTCGAGGTAACCGAGCCGGTGCTCCGGGTCCGTGAGGAAGCCGAGCTCGTCCATGAGCCGCTCCGCGTACAGCGCCCAGCCCTCGGCGTTGGCGCTGACCCCGCCGATGGTGGCCTGGTAACGGGAGAGGTTCCCGGCGACGTACGCCCACTGCGCGAGCTGGAGGTGGTGGCCGGGGACGCCCTCGTGGTACCAGGTCGAGACCAGGTCGTAGACCGGGAAGCGGGTCTGGCCCATCGTCGGCAGCCAGGTGCGGCCCGGACGCGAGAAGTCCTCCGACGGGGGCGTGTAGTACGGCGCCGCCGCACCGCCGGGCGGGGCGATGCACGACTCCACCTTGCGTACCGGCTCGGCGAGTTCGAAGTGCGTGCCGTCGAGCTTCTCGATCGCCTCGTCCATCAGGCCCTGGAGCCACTCGCGGACCTCGTCGACGCCCTCGATGTGCTTGCCGTGCTCGTCCAGGTGGGCCAGCGCCACCCACGGCGTCGCGGCGCCCGGAAGGATCTTCTCGGCCTCCTTCTTCATCTCGCCGAGCAGCCGGTGGAACTCGGACCAGCCGTACGCGTACGCCTCGTCCAGGTCGAGGTCGATGCCGTTGAAGTAACGGGCCCAGCGGAGGTAACGGTCGCGGCCCGCCGTGTTCGGCGCGCCCTCGATCGCCGGCACGTACACGTCGCGCATCCAGTCCCGCAGCTCCACCACGGCGGCCGTCGCCCCGCGGGCGGCCTCGTCCAGCTCCGCGCGCAGCGACTCGGGACCGGCCGAGGCGAAGTCCTCGAACCAGCCGCGTCCCTCGCCCGAGTCGGACCACTCGGTGAGCTGTTCGACGAAGGTGGTGGTCGGGCGCGGAGCCGCGTACAGCTTGCGCTCCAGGCCCAGGGCGAGGGACTCGCGGTAGCCCGCGTACGCGGCCGGCACCGCGCGCAGCCGTTCGGCGATCGCCGCCCAGTCCTCGTCGGACTGGTTCGGCGTGACGGTGAAGACCTCGCGCACCGAGTGCGCGGGGGTGGCCATGTTGCCGACCGAGCGCAGGCCCTCGTCGGCCTCGTGCACAGCGAGTTCCGCGGTCAGCCGCTCGCGCAGCAGGCGCGCACACCGGCGCTCGATGTCACTGTCCGCGCCGGGCCGGCGCTCGGCCTCGTCGAGCCGCGCGAGCGTGGCCCGCCCGAGGTCCGCGAGCGCCTCCTGGCCCGCGGGCGAGAGGTCGGGGAGCTTGCTCGAACTCTCCTTCACGCCGAGATACGTACCGGTGACCGGGTCGAGGGCGATGAGCTCGTCGACGTAGGCGTCGGCGACCTCACGGGGCAGCGGGCTGTTGGTCTCTGACATGCGGTCCATCCTCATACGGCGACCGCTGCCGCGTCAGCCTGGTTTCACTCGCCCCTGCCCCGAGTCAGGCCGATTTCGCTGAGGGCGTGTTTCCCGGCGCGTCGGGTGGCAGCAGCGGCCCGCAGTCCCACTGCTGGAAGATCAACCGCGTCTCCACCCGCGCCACTTCACGCCGGGACGTGAACTCGTCCAGCACCAGCCGCTGGAGATCCGCCATGTCCGCGACCGCGACATGGACGAGATAGTCGTCCGGCCCGGTGAGATGGAAGACGGTCCGCGACTCCGCCAGCGCCCGGATCCGATCCACGAACGGCCCCACCAGCTCCCGCCGATGCGGCCTGACCTGCACCGACAGCATCGCCTGAAGCCCTCGGCCGAGCTTGCCCGGGTCCAGCCGGAGCTGATGGCCGAGGATCACGCCCGCACGGCGCAGCCGCGTCACCCGGTCCAGACAGGTCGACGGCGCGACCCCGACCTGCGCGGCGAGATCGCGGTAGGTGGTCCGGGCGTCGTTCTGCAGAAGCCGCAGCAGATGCAGGTCGACCGGATCCAGTACGACAGATTCAGCCATGGCCCGAACGTAACACGGGGTTTCGTCGCCGCCACCCGGCCGGTGTTCAGTCTTCCGCCCATGGACTCAGCGAGCAGAGAGGCATACGACGGTATGCACGGGTACGACGACGTACGCACCGCACCGAGAGCCCTTGCCACGGAGGCCGTGCACGCCGGCCGCGACGACCTCGCGCGGCAGGGACTGCACGCCCCGCCGATCGACCTGTCGACCACCTACCCCTCCTACGACAGCCGTGGCGAGGCCGCCCGCATCGACGCGTTCGCCACGACCGGCGCGGAGCCGGACGGCCCGCCCGTCTACGGCCGCCTCGGCAATCCGACCGTCGCCCGCTTCGAGACCGCCCTGGCCCGCCTCGAGGGCACCGAGGCGGCGGTCGCCTTCGCCAGCGGGATGGCGGCGCTGAGCGCGGTTCTTCTCGTACGGGCCTCGATGGGCCTGCGCCACGTCGTCGCCGTACGCCCGCTGTACGGCTGCAGCGATCACCTGCTGACCGCCGGACTGCTGGGCTCGGAGGTGACCTGGACCGACCCCGCGGGGATCGCGGAGGCAGTGCGTCCGGACACCGGCCTGGTGATGGTCGAGTCCCCGGCGAACCCCACGCTGGCCGAGGTGGACCTGCGGGCGGTGGCCCATGCCTGCGGCTCGGTCCCGCTGCTCGCGGACAACACCTTCGCCACGCCCGTGCTGCAGCGCCCCGCCGAACAGGGCGCACGGCTGGTGCTGCACAGTGCCACCAAGTACCTCGGCGGGCACGGGGACGTGATGGCGGGCGTGGTGGCCTGCGACGAGGAGTTCGCCGGACGATTGCGGCAGATACGGTTCGCCACGGGCGGCGTCCTGCACCCGCTGGCCGGCTACTTGCTGCTGCGCGGCCTGGCGACCCTTCCCGTCCGGGTACGGGCCGCCTCCGCGACCGCCGCCGAACTCGCCGGCCGCCTCGCCGCCGACCCGCGCGTCGCCCGCGTCCACTACCCGCGCATCGGCGGCGCCATGATCGCCTTCGAGGTCCACGACGACCCGCACGACGTCATCGCCGGCGTCCGCCTGATCACCCCCGCCGTCAGCCTCGGCAGCGTCGACACCCTCATCCAGCACCCGGCGTCCATCAGCCACCGCATCGTGGACGAGGACGACCGCCGGGGTGCCGGGGTGAGCGACCGGCTGCTGCGGATGTCGGTGGGTCTGGAGGACGTGGAGGACCTGTGGGCGGACCTCAACGGAGCGCTGGAAGCGGCGGCCCCTACGGTGCTTCGGCCCTCCACAACTCACCCGCACTCGACAGTCGCCCCGTAACCCCCACGCTGCCCTCCGGCTCAACCAGCGGAGCGTTCAGCCGGGCCGTGATGACCAGGGTCCCCTCCTCGATCTGATAGTCGAGGGGGAGGCCCAGGCCACGCATCGCGGCGACCATGCCGGTGTTGGACGACTGCGTCACGGCGTACACACTCTCGCAGCCCGCCTCGACCGCCATCGCCACCAACCTGCCGAGCAACTCACCGCCGATGCCGCGCCGCTGCCATTCGTCCTCGACGAGCAGCGCGACCTCCGTCTCGTCACCGTCCCACAGCAGATGACCGAGCCCGACGATGCGCCCCGACGCGGTCTGCACGGCGAGCGTCCGCCCGAAACGCGGACTGAGCAGATGGTTGAGATAGCGGTCGGCATCGCCGACCGGCCCGTGGTACCGCATCCCGAGCGTTCGCGCCGAGCACCGCTCGTGCATCTCCCTGGCGGCCCGATGGTCACCGGTGTCCGCCCGCCGCACGGTGATGTCGTTGCCCTCCGGCAGCGTCAGCACGTCCTGGCTGCGCGGCACGCGCGGGCCGAGCCGCGCGTCCAGCTCCACCAGCGCCCGCGCCCGCGCGAACTCGGTCGGCGTGAACGGCAGATACGGCCGCTCCACAGTGATCACTCCACCTTCCGGCGCCCGCAGCCGCATCACGGTGTCGTCCAGAGCCCCTTCCACCGGTACCGGCTCCGGCCCCCGGCCGCCCCCGGCCGGCACGGCGGGCAGCGACCGGATGGTGCAGCGGCCCAGCAACTGCCGCAGTGCCAGCGGAAGTTCGGCCGCGTCCAGGGCGGTACGGGTGGCGAGGCCGAGCACCCGGGTCGGCGCGTCCACCAGGTCGTGGGCGTCGGCCCGCTCGATCCAGGTCCCGGCACCGCCGGCCATCGAGACCGCTCGGGTGATCTCGGCCGCCGCGAGCCCGCCGGGCGCACGCAACAGGAACTCGTCCACCGTGCCCTCGGCCAGCGGATGCGTCTGCAGGCTCAGGATGTCCACCCGCAGCTCGGCGAGCGCCGTGCACAGCGCGGCCAGCGATCCCGGTTCGTCCTTCACCGTCGTCCGCATCCGCCACAGCGCACTCTCTCCGGGCACCGTCGCGGCCGCGTCCTCCGACTGGTCCGGCTGTCCGGCGTCCGACCGCCCGGCCCGCTCCTCGGAGCGCGGCCGGGCACCGGTATCGCCTGTCGGCGGTGCGTGACCGTGGCGGCGTGCCCACCATGTGTGGAACCCCGCCGTGGCGGCCAGCACGGCCGCCGAGACCAGCAGCACCGCCGGCCCGTCGGGCCCGTGCCCGATCAGGTTCGCCACCGCGTCGGCCACCGCCACCGCCGTGAAGAGCGCGGCGAGTTCGATGACGTCCCGCCGCCAGTGGTGTACAGGACGTCCGTGCTTTGCGCGCGTCACATCAGACATGTCTCGACTCATGCACCCACTGTGAAGGAACGGTGTTGCGTGATCACGAACGCTTTGTGACCGGGCGGTAAAGAACCCTTATGCCTGGTTTGTGAATTTTTCAATCAGGTTGCGGGACCGACAGGGGCGGTGCCATGCCGCGTCAGGCGGCCACCGGCTCCGCCAGCGCGCTGCGCAGCCGCCGGGCCTGGGTCACGAGCCGGGAGGAGCCACGGCGGTCCGCCGTCCGCGCCAGGTGCGGCAGTTCCTCGCGTGCCCCCGTTCGCTCGGCGCATTCCGCGGCCACGGCCAGGAGATCCGCGAGTCCCCGTGCCGGCGCGGCCGCCCCTGCGGTCGCGAGATCGGCGAGCAGGACGGGCAGGGTGTGCCGGAGCATCCCCCATATGGTCGCGTTCGCCCCCGTGGCCGCCGCCGTCCGCGCCGACTCCACGAGCCGCGACGTCTTCACGGCCCCGCGCCGCACCAACTGCCCGAGATCCGCGCCCAGCCGGGCCGCGTCCAGTTGCCCGCGCGCAGCCAGCACCAGCAGGGCGTCCACGGCGGCGAGCCGGTCCTCCGGATGCCGTGCACCGAGCCCGTACGCCACGGCCAGGTGTACGGCCTCACCGGCCTCGCCGCCGGACTCGGCGAGGAGCGGGAGGATCGCGGCGGCACCCCGGGTTTCGTCCACGGCGACCGTGGACAGGTCGCGCAGCAGCCTGGCCGCGACGAGTTCACGCCGCTCGGGCAGGAGGGCGAGCCAGTGCTGACGTATGGAGTCCTCCCAGTGGTAGCAGTGCCAGCGCTCCCGGTAGACGCTCACCGGTCGGCCGAGAGGCCGGAACTCCGCCGGGAAGTCCTCCTGCAGCTCCAGGAGCTCACCGAACTCCAGCAGGATGCGCGGACCGGCCGTCCGCCGTCTCTCGGCGGGCAGAGCCGGGGACTGGGCGGTGAGCCACCTCGCGAGCCGTGCCCCTTCGACGGTGCCGAGCGCCGCCGCGCGGGACGCTGCCGACGCGGCCGCCGTACGGTCCTCGCGCCGCACCCGCAGCAGCGCCTGAGCGAAGTCGGCCGCCGAGACCTGCGCGTCACGGCGCCGGTACTCGGCGAGGCGACTCACGAGCTCGTCCGGTTCCAGCAGGCCCGTGCCCCAGGTGGGGGTGGAGAGCAGGAACGGCAGCGGTTCCGTACGGATCCGGTACGCCACCTCCCAGATACGGGCGTTGAAGGCACGAGCGAGCGCGCCGTGGACGCACTCGGACCCCGACGTCCCGTGCTGGACCGCGGCGTGCAGAGCGGCGGTGGGAACCTTGTCGAGCAGCGTCGCGAGCAGGAGCTCCAGGCTGTGCGGCCGGTTGCCGAAGTACTCGCTCGGCCGGATCTGCGGGGACTCCGCGGTGACCCACCACAGGCGCGCCACGACGGGGCCGAGTGCCTCCACCAAAGCGGCCCTGTCCTGGTGCGCATGGCGCACCAAACCGTCCAACGTGCGCTCGAACGTCGCCACGTCCGCGCCCGACGCCAGCAATGCACCGACCTCTTCGGCGAGTTCGGTCACCGACTCCGGTGCGGGTGCGACCCGCACCGGCTCGGGTGCGGGCGGCAGCACCTCCTCGTACGGCACCGGCTCCAGGGACGCCGGAGCCACTCCCAGGCTCCGGACCGCCCGCGCTCGCAGCACCGGGATCAACTGCTCGGCAGCCGACGCGAGTTCGTTCTGCGCGTCCTCGCCCTGGACCTTGCCGACATGCCGCTCCACCAGCTTGAGCGCCCGCTCCTGCACGTCCGAGTCCTCGTGCCCGAAGGCCTGTGCGGCGGCGGGCAGCAGCTCCCCGGCGGCGAGCGGGTCGCGGGCGATCACCTTGCCCAGCAGCACGAGCTGGGCGCGTACGAGCTTCTTCTCGGTGCGGAAGAGGACGGCGCCCGACATCTCGACCAGCTGGTGGGTGGTCAGTTCACCGTCCAGGGCCAGTGACGCGAGCACCGACTGGGCGTGCGCGGCCACGACGGAGGCGGCGTCGCAGGCCAGTGCCAGCCAGTCGGCCGTGTGCTCCCGCTCCTCGTCCCGGGTGAGCGCGAATGCCTGCAGCATGCGCAGGAACACCCGGTGGTCGGCCGCCGGACCGCCCCGCAGCAGCCGGGCCAGGCATGCGTCGACCGTCGCCTTCCGGTCCAGGACTCCCTCGGCGGTGAGCCGCGCGAGCGCCTCGGTCCAGCTGTTCGGACCCTCGGTCGGGGCCCATGCCAGACGGCTGCCGATGTCGTTCGTCTCGAAGAGCGCGGCCGCGAGCTGCGCGAGGTGCGGGTCCTTGCGCAGCCGGTCCAGGACCGTGTCGCCGCGCTGCCAGACGTGGCTGATGTGCTCCACCCACCCGTGGACGTAGGCCTCGGTCGTCGGCACCGGGCAGCCGGAAAGCCGCACCAGGCCCGCCATCAGCTCATACGGCACCTGCGCAGCGACCGGCCGCTCGGCGATCCGGTGCGCCACATCGGCGAGCCAGCCGGGTGCCCGGTCACCCAGGACGTCGATCAGCACTCCCGGTGACGCGGGCCACCAGCGCATGTCGGAGGCCGCCAGCCAACTCGCCACGCCCGCCGCACCGGTCTGGCACGCGGCCCCCGCCGCATGCAGGGTCGGATAGGCGCGGCGGGACTGCATCGTCCACTGATCCGCCCGCAGCTCCTTGCGCAATGCCCTCAACTCGGGGAAGAGCACCCGCCGTTCGGCGTCCGTCATCCCGTCCAGCAGACTCACCGCGTCGGCCGTCCGCCCGGCCCGTACCGCGTCCATCAGTGAACTCATCGCGCACCCCCGTCGACCCGTGCCATGTCCGCCTGCGCCGAAGCGATGCCTCGCCGCACCATCCGCAGCGCCAGCGCGTGCTTGCACGGCCCGCGCCCACCCCGGTACTTCGCCCACCACAGACAGCTGCAGCTGAGCACCCCCGCCGCGTCGCGCACCCGGTGCACATGGCCGTCCTCGGCCGTCACCGTCCCCACGGCGCCGTCCAGCGCGACCGCGCCCGCCGACACCAGCGCGCGGGCCGAGCGCAACCGTGGATTGTGGCGCTCCACGCGCTCGGCGTCGTACGGCAGCTCCCGGTGGAAGTAGGCCGCCTCCGCCGTGTCGTAGCCGACCCGCCCCGACGTGCCCAGACGGATCAGAGCCGACCGGACCCGCTCGGGCGTGAGGCCCGACGCTGCCGCCAGGTCGGCGACGTCGATGCGGGGCTCCCAGGCCAGCAGCACCGCGACCAGCTCCGCGTCCTCGGCGGCCTCGTCGGTGGCGAGCGCGTCGAGGACGCCGCCCTCACCGGAGAAGCCGCGCGAGGCGTCCGGCGACAGTGTCAAGGTCAGCCGCATACCGGGCAGGACCGCCTCCCAGGCACTGGCTGTCGCGGCGCCCCCGCCGGTCACCGCGGGGCCGTACACCCGCAGGGCCGTGGCATGGCGCAGCACCCGCTGGAGCGCGATCAGTCGCTCGGGGCCGGGCAGGCACACCGCACCGGGCACCGCGCGCGTGGTCGGCCGCAGCCCGCTCCCCGAGGGCACCACCCACCGCGCGCCCACCGAAGCGCCGCGCGCCCCACCGCGCGGCAGCGCACGCAGGAACCGCACGGCCTCGGCGGCCGGCAGCTCGGCCCGCAGGTCGAAGCCGGCCGCTGTCACCTGAGCCTGCGCGAAGCCCCGCAGCCAGCGGTCCGGGAGCGGCACCTTCTTCTCCACGACCGGACCGTCCAGCGTGGTCACGGCCAACTCCTGCGGGCCCACCCGCAGATGCAGCGGATCGTCCGCGCCGATCCTGGACAGGGCCTCGCGCAGGGGGTTGTTGACGTCGACGTTCGTCGTGCCGTGGCCCACCTCGCCGCCGTCGAGGCCCGCCTCCAGCACGTCCAGGCGGGCGTACACCCCGCAGCAGCCCGAGAAGGACTCGAAGCGCAGCCGGTCGCCGTTGCCCGTCACCACCGGGTCGAGGGAGGCGCGCAGCTGCCGCTGGTAGTAGCGCGCGGCCGCCACGTCGGCCACCGCGAGCAGCCCGGCCGAGGCCACCTGAGGAGACGTCAGGAAGCCTGCGAAGAACCGCGGATGGTCCTCGACGCCCGAAGGCGTCGCACCCCGTGAGGTCTCGAGCCCCAAGCGCTGTCCGTCCACTGCGGACTCCAGCACGGAGGGTCGGCGATAGGCCACGGCCTGTAGAGATCGCGTCATGGAAAAACCGTAGAGGTGACCACTGACAATCGGTCCTGACCTGCGAAAACCCGGTGTGGGAGGGGGAGTTCGGCAGGAGTCCCCCACGGCCAGGACGACCGTGCCGCACACCACCGTGCCGCACACCGGGGGATGACACCGGTGCGCGGCACGGGTTTCAGGCTACGGGAGATCAGGCTACGGGAATCACTGACCGACCCGGCCCGGCTGCAGCACCTGCGTGAACAGCACGGTGCCGTCCGACTCGCGCAGGCGCACCGTCAGCTCGCCGCTGCCGCCGTCGATGTCGACCTCGCCGAAGAACTGGTAGCCCCCGGCGGGCGAGACGTTCGCGGTCGTCGGCGCCTTGATGAACACCCGCTCCGGGCCGAAGGTGTTGTCCAGGGTGTTCGCCGGGAACGCGCCCGCGTTGAGCGGGCCGGAGACGAACTCCCAGAACGGCGCGAAGTCGGTGAAGGCCGCCCGCGACGGCTGGTAGTGCTGGGCCGAGGTGTAGTGCACATCCGCGGTCAGCCACACCGTGCCCGTGATCCCGCGGTGCTTGATGAACCGCAGCAGCTCGGCGATCTGCAGCTCACGCCCCAGCGGAGCCCCCGGGTCGCCCTGAGCGACGGCCTCGATGTTCGGCTTGCCGTCGCCGGTGTCCGGTACCACCAGGCCGAGCGGCATGTCGGAGGCGATCACCTTCCACACCGCACGGGAGCGGGACAGTTCACGCTTGAGCCAGTCCAGCTGCTCGGCGCCCAGGATGCCCTGAGCGTCGGTGGCCTGGTCGTCCGTCGAGTTGGCGTTGCGGTAGGTCCGCATGTCCAGCACGAACACGTCCAGCAGCGGACCCTGATGGATCACCCGGTACACGCGGCCGTCGGGGCGGCGCAGGGTCGAGATCGGGAAGTACTCCGAGAACGCCTGCCGGGCGCGAGCGGCCAGGACGTCGACGTTCTTCTCCGTGTAGCGGGCGTCGCCGAGGATCTCACCCGGGTACCAGTTGTTGGTCACCTCGTGGTCGTCCCACTGGATGATGGACGGGACCTGCGCGTTGAACCGCTTGAGGTTCTCGTCCAGCAGGTTGTAGCGGAAGTTGCCGCGGAACTCGGCCAGCGTCTCGGCGACCTTGGACTTCTCCTCGGTGGTGATGTTCCGCCAGGTGCTCCCGTCGGGCAGGGTGACGGCGGCCGAGATCGGTCCGTCGGCGTAGATGTTGTCGCCGCTGCAGATGAAGAAGTCCGGGTCCAGCGCGGCCATCGCGTCGTAGATCCGGTAGCCGCCGAAGTCCGGGTTGATGCCCCAGCCCTGCCCGGCCAGATCGCCCGACCACACGAAGCGCACGCCGTCACGCCGCCGCGCGGAGGGCGTACGGAAGGTGCCGGTGACCGGCTCCCCGGTGCGGCGCGGGTCGTCCGGGTCGGCGAGCAGCACGCGGTAGTGGATCTGCTCGCCGGACGGCAGGCCGCGCAGCCGGGTCGTGCCGGTGAAGTCCGTGTCGGCGCCGAGCAGCGGGCCCTGCCATCTGCGCGGGTTGCGGAACGACTCGGTCGCGGACGTCTCGACGATCATCCGGGCCGGACGGTCCGACCGCACCCACACCAGCCCCGAGTCGCAGGTCACGTCTCCCGCCTGAACGCCCCAGCCCGCCTTGGGGCGACCCGACAGGGCGAACGCCGGTGCCGAGCCGAGCGCCGGGGGCAGGGTGAGCGCCGCCGAGGCGGCGAGCGAGCCGCGCAGGACGCTGCGACGACCCGGGAACGGACGGTGTGACATGGAGGCCTCCAGGGGCGGGATCCGGCCAGTGTGCAGTGCCACAACTACTGGTGCGCCGCAGCGCACACGGAAACCACAAGTGAACAACTGACCGCATCGGCAAGGAACCCGGGGAGTCATGCGGGAGACAGGCAGACGTACGGTTCCGGTCACCTACCGGCAGCTGCGGCGCCCCGGCCGGCGACCGCCTCGGCCATCAGCCGTACGCCCGCCCGGATCCGGGCGGGCGACAGGTGCGCGTATCCCAGGACCAGCCGCACGTTTGGCCGGCCGCTGTCACCGGCACGCGCGTGTGCGTAGTCCGTCAGGGGGCGCACCGCGACACCGGCCGCGGCCACGCGCGCGAGGAACCGCTCCTGGGGTCCGTACCGTTCCGGCAGTGCGGCGATGACGTGCAGCCCCGCGGCGATCCCGGTCACCTGCGCGCCCGGAAAGTGCTCCTCCAGAGCGGCGACGAGGGTGTCGCGACGCTCCCGGTAGGCGCGTTGGCAGCGGCGCAACTGGCGGTCGTAGTCACCACGCTCCAGGAACCGGGCGAACAGCGCCTGATCCAGGGTCGGGTAACCGAGATCCATGGTGCGTTTGCGCTCGACGACCTCGTCGGCCAGTAACTCCGGCACGAGCAGCCAGCCCAGCCGCAGGCCCGGAGCGAGGGACTTGCTGACCGACCCCGCATACGCGACGCGTTCCGGGTCGAGTCCCTGGAGTGCCCCGACGGGGGCGCGGTCGTACCGGAAGTCGCCGTCGTAGTCGTCCTCGAGGACGAAGCCCTCGACGGACCGCGCCCAGTCGAGCAGCTCGGTGCGACGACGGGCGGAGTAGGCGATGCCGGTGGGGAACTGGTGGGCCGGTGTCGTGACGACGGACCGTACGCCCGACTCCCGCAGTGGCCCCATGGCGAGCCCCTCGTCATCCAGCGGCAGCGGCAGGGTGGTGACGCCGGCGGCGGCATAGAGGGCGTCGTGCTGCGGGCTCCCCGGGTCCTCGACGCCGACTTCGCGCATCCCGCGCGCGTACAGCACGAGGCCGAGCAGCGTCGTCGCCTGCGCCACGCCGGAGACGACCACGATGCGCTCGGGGTCCGCGACGACACCTCGCCGGCGAGCGAGCAGTTCGGCGAGTGCCGTACGCAGCCGGGGCAGCCCGCGCGGGTCGGGATAGCCGAGCTCGTGGTGCGGCAGCTCGGCCAGCACCCCGCGCTGGGCCGCCGCCCACGCGGCACGCGGGAACAGCGACACGTCCGGCGTCCCGGGTACGAAGTCGGCCCTGGCGTCGGTGGAGCGCGGAGCGAGGTCACGCGCGCGTGGCCGGGCGGCCCGTACGGCGTCGCCCACCCAGGTCCCGGCACCCCGGCCGCTGCGCAGATAGCCCTCCGCCGTCAACTGTTCGTACGCCTCGGTGACCAGCCCGCGCGACACACCGAGGTCGGCGGCGAGATCCCGGCTCGACGGCAGCCGCGTACCTGGCGTGAGCCGCCCCGACCGCACCGCCTCACGCAACGCCGCCTGCAGCGAACGCCCTCGCGCGCGTGCAGGCGCCGACGCTGCCGGCAGGAGCAACTCCCAGGCGGGGGAGGGCACATGACGCTCCGCGTCGCCTGCGGAGGGTGCCGTAGAGGGCGTTGTGCGCTCGGTCTGCCCGGCCGGCCCCCCGGCGGAATTGGTCTCCGATGGAGTCATGAAAGTGGACCTTAATCCGGACCGCGGCGGTTCCTAGCGTCGCTGCCATGAACGCCACCACCACGCGCGGTGCCCTGCTCGCCGCGCTCGCCTGTGTCCTTGTCGGAGGGTCCTTCACCGCCAACAGCCTCCTCGGCGACTACCCGTACGCAGGCGGCCAGTCCCTGCGCTACGGCCTCGCCTGTCTCCTGCTCGTCCCGCTGGCGGGGCGCGACGCCACGGCCCGGCTGCGGGTACTCGCCGCCGGTCAGTGGGCCCGCCTCGCGGTGCTGGCGGCCGTCGGCATGGTCGGCTTCAACCTCGCCGTCATCGCCGCCGAGCGCACGGCCGAACCGGCGGTGCCCGGTGTCTTCGTCGGCTGTGCGCCCGTGGTCGTGGCCGTCGTCGTCCCTCTGCTGGACGGACGCCGCCCCCAACGCACCGTCCTGTACGGGGCGTTGATCGTGGCTGCGGGCGCGTTCGCGGTGCAGGGCTGGGGCCGTACGGACGGCACGGGTATCGCCTTCTCCGCGTGCGCGCTCGTGGGCGAGGTCGGCTTCGCGGTCCTCGCCGTGCCCGTGCTGCGGCCCCTGGGACCGCGGCTGCTGTCCGCCACCGTGTGCGGGATCGCCGCCGTGGAGTCCGCGGCGGCAGGGCTGCTGCTGGACGGCACCGCGTGGCTGCGGCGCCCCGACGCCACGGAGACCGTCGCGCTGCTGTGGCAGGCGGTGGTCGTGACCGTCGTCGGCTTCGTGTGCTGGTACATCGGCATGCAACGGATCGGCGCCGAGCGCGCCACGCTCTTCTCCGGCCTCATCCCGGTGGCCGCCGCCTGCACCGCCCCGCTCGTCGGAACCGGCTCCTACGGCGCCGTCCAAGCCCTGGGCAGCGCGCTCGTCGGCGCCGGAGTCGCCCTGGGCTCCGGCGCGTTGACGCGTGCCCCGCGCGGGTCAGCGGCTGCCGTCGAGGATGACGCGCGCGACCAGGGCCGGGTCGTCGTTCATCGGGCAGTGGCCGCAGCCGGGCAGCCTGACGAGACGCGCCCGGGGAATGATCTGCTTGGCGCGCACCCCTTGCCGGCGCACGAGCAGCCGGTCCCTGCTGCCCCACGCCACGGTGACCGGGATCCCGGGGATGTCGTCGGCGAACTGGACGGTCCGGCCGGCCCGGAGGGTCTGATCGAAGCCCGTGGCCCGCGCCAGCGCGAGGGTCTCGGCGACCACGGCCTCGGGTGAACGGCGGCCCGGGCGGGCGTAGATCGAGCTCGTCAGGGCCGTACGACCGGCCGCCGACCGGGACAGCCGCTCCACCAGCGGCACCGGCAGCCGCCGGGAGATGTGCCGCATCGCGAGCAGCACGCCGAAGGCATAGCGTCGCTCGGCCTCGGACCAGAACCCGGCCGGGGACAGCGCGGTGACGGACCGCACGAGCTTCTCGCGGCCGAGCTCCAGCGCGATGAGTCCGCCCAGGGAGTTGCCCACGACATGCGGCCGGTCGAGTTCCACGGCCTCGCAGAAGGCCGCGAAGACGGCCGTCGTCGTGGCCAGGTCGTAGCTGAGGCTGTCCGGCAGGCCGGGAGACGCGCCGAACCCGGGCAGGTCCACGGAGATCACGTCACGCTCGGCCGCCAGGATGTCCACCACCGGGTCCCAGACTTGCCGGTGGTGACCGATGCCGTGCAGCAGGAGCAGTGGTTCACCGTGCCCCACGCGCGCGTAGTCGACGGTCACGCTCTGCGGGCCGCGGGGAGAGGGGACCTCGAAGGAGACGGTGGCGGACATGGGGTGCTCCTCGTCTGGGACATGCTGACGGACGGCTTAGACAGCTTGTCAGCAATTGCTACCGACGGGTAGCCCCTGGTGGCCGCCGACCTGGAAGACGGATGGCCCCTCAACGCGTCCCGCGCCCCACGGGATTGAATCCTTCATGCCCGGCGGCGCCGATTTCGCCTGGACACGGCCGGACGCGTCGGCTGGGATGGTGAGGTGACCACCGACACCGAGACCGACGTCTTCGAAGAGCACCGCCCCGTTCTCCTGGGGGTCGCCTACCGCATGCTCGGCCGCGTGGCCGACGCCGAGGACGTGGTGCAGGAGGCATGGTTGCGCTGGTCCGGCGCCGACCGGTCACAGGTGCGCGAACCGCGCGGTTACCTGGTGCGCATCACCGCACGCCTCGCCATCGACCGGCTGCGCCAGGTCAAGGCGCGGGGTGAGACCTATATCGGCCCCTGGCTGCCGGAGCCGTACGTCACCGACTTCGGGCACACCGTCCCGGACAGTGCGGAGCGGGCCGTCCTCGTCGACTCCGTCTCCCTCGCCGTCCTCGTCGTCCTGGAGTCGCTGTCACCGCTGGAGCGGGCGGTGTTCGTCCTCAGGGAGGCCTTCGGCTATCCGTACGCCGAGATCGCCACCATGCTCGACCGCGGCGAGGCGGCGGTGCGGCAGCTGGCCGGGCGGGCCCGCAAGCACGTCGACGAGCGGCGGCCGCGCTACGAGGTGGACCCCACCCAGCGACGCGATCTGACCGAACGATTCCTGGCCGCGGCCGCGGGCGGCGACCTGGAGGGGCTCATGTCCCTGCTGGCCCCGGACGTCCGCCTCGTGGGCGACAGCGGAGGGAAGGCCAAGGCGCCGCTGCGGGTCCTGGAGACGGCCGACAAGGTGGGCCGCTTCATCGTAGGCGCCGCGCGCAAGGGCGCTGCCGATCTGTCCTGGCGCTTCCTGGAGATCAACGGCGGACCCGCGGTGCTGGCCCTGTCCGGGGGCAAGCCCGATGCGGTCTTCCAGCTGGACGTGCTGGACGGGCGCGTCCAGGCCGTTTACATCATTCGCAACCCCGACAAACTGACGTCGCTGGCGACGGAGTAGATCCCGCCGCCGCGTCACGGACGCGGCGGCGCGCGCCGCCGCCGTGAACGTTCCCGGCTATTGGTCTTGACCAACCCTCAGGGCCGCCCTATGGTCGCAGAGAAGTGAAACAACCTTTAATAAACAAGGGCGCTAAAACGCCGATGGGCCACGGCGATTGCGGAGGACAGGGTGGGGACCACGCAGCTGGAATCGGTGCCGGAACCGAAGTACTGGCACCTGAGGACCGTGCTCACTGAGGCACTGGAATCCGAGTTCTCCGTGGGCGAGATCCTGCCCAACGAGCGCGACCTGGCCGCCCGCTTCGGCGTCGCCCGGGCCACACTCCGCCAGGCACTGGAACAGCTCGAACTGGAAGGCAGGCTGCAGCGCCGCCGCGGTGTCGGTACGACCGTCGCGCCGCCGCGCGTGGGAGTCGCCGTCGGCACCGAGCAGCACGCCTGGCCGGGTGCGGCCGACGACGTCTGGCAGCCCGTGGACTGCGCACTGGCGGCTCCGCCCGCGTCCGTCGCCGACGCCCTGGAGAGCGGCCGGGACGAGCCCGTGCACATCGTGCGCCGCTCCCGCGTGACGCACGGGCAGCCCGTCGCCGCCGAGCTGCTGTACATCCCGCAGTCGTCGGTGCCCGACCTCTCCGCCATCGACACCCCGTCCGGAGCGGCACGCGCGCGTGCCGTGCTGCGCGAGCTGCAGCGCCGGGAACTGGAGGGCCAGGAGAACGCCGTCGAGCTGGGCTCGGCCCGCGCCGACGACGCCAAGGAGCTGGACCGTCTGCCGGGGGCGCCCGTCCTCGTCGTGACCACCCGCTACATCGCCGAGGGCCGCACCGCGGCGCTCTCCGTCGCCACCTACCGCGCGGACACGTGCCGGCTGACCTTCGGTGACTCCGGCGGCGTGGAGATCCACCAGGACCCGGAACGCCGGGCGTCCTGACCGCCGTACCGGCACATGCCTCGCACCCCGGAGCCACTCCGGGGCGCGACGCGTTCACCAGCACACCTGGCACTGCACCGGGGCGGTCCGGCGGCTGACCTCCGAGCGCGTCAGCGCCGCGCCGTCACCGTCCCCTCCACCGCGAACAGCTGCTCCTCCACATGGTCGAGAGCCAGCCGCAGCGCGCCCGTCGCCACCGCCGCCTCGCCGAGCAGGGACAGGGCGACCTTCGGCGGGCGCAGGCAGTAGCGGGCCAGCTCGCGCCGCAGGGGCTCCAGTACACCGTCCAGCCCGGCCGCCCAGCCGCCGACGACGACCAGCTCGGGGTCGAGGGCGAGGACGAGGGCGGCCACGTCGTGGACGAGACGCTGGATGAAGCGGTCGACGGCCGCGCGGGCCCCCTGGTCGCCCTCTCGGGCCTGCGCGAAGACCTCCGCGACGGCGTGCTCGTCGAGGGGCCGCAGCGGCTCGTCCGTGGTGGACAGCAGGGTCTCCGGAGTCGCCTCACGACCCAGCAGATGCAACGCGCCGATCTCGCCGGCCGCCCCGCCGAAGCCCCGGTGCAGTTGCCCGCCGATCAGCGACCCGGCGCCCGGGCTCAGCCCGGCCAGCACGAACACGACATCGTCGGACTCGGTGGCCGATCCCTTCCAGTGCTCGGCCACCGCCGCCGCGTTGGCGTCGTTCTCCACCAGCACCGGGCACTTGAAGGACCGGCTCAGCCGCTCGCCCAGCCGCAACCCCGTCCACTCGGGCAGCGCGGCGCCGAGCCGCACGGTGCCGTCCGCCTCGACGATGCCCGGCGTCGCGACGCCCACGGCCCGCAGCGAGCTGCGTGCGACACCGGCCCGGCGCAGCAGTTCGGCGACCGCGGTACGCAGCCGTTCGAGCCGCTCGTCGGCCGGAGCCGTCTCGTCGACGTCCTTCGCGATGGAGCCGAGCACCCGGCCGTCCAGGTCGGCGAGGAGCGCCGCGACCCGATGCGACCCGATGTCCACGCCCAGCAGATGACCGGCCTCGGCCCGGAACCGGAACCGTCGCGCGGGCCGCCCCTGGCGCCGTACGACACTCTCGTCGGCGGCCTTCTCGACGACGTAACCCGCCTCGATGAGGCCCTCGACGACGCCCTCGACCGTCGGGCGGGACAGCCCGGTGACCCGGGTGATCTCCGTCAGTGTCGCGGCGTCCGTGGCACGCAGCGCGTGCAGCACCACCGCGGAATTGATCCTTCGCAGCAGCGAGGGATCCCCGCCGGTCAGCTGCCCCAACGTCCGTCCTCCCAGCTCGTGCGCATGTTGGGCGGATGCTACTCGCCGGGGCGGGCGCGGGCGAGGGGTGGGCACCCTCCCGCCTACTGACCGGTCCGTTCACCGGCACCGCCGAACCGGCCGTCGGGCCACGCCGCTCGCCCCGCCGGCCCGGATCACCCCGGCGCCACGAACCCCGACTCGTACGCCGTGATCACCGCTTGCGTGCGATCCCGCGCCCCGAGTTTGGCCAGGACGGCACTCACATGCGACTTCACCGTCTCCGTGCCGACGACCAGCCGGGCGGCGATCTCCGCGTTCGACAGGCCGCGCGCCATCAGCCGCAGCACCTCGGCCTCCCGCTCGGTCAGCCGGGCCCGCTCCAGTACGGCGCGCGCCGCCCGGTTCCCGCCGTCGTCGCCGTACTGTGCGGCGAGCTGCCGCACCGAGGCGGGGAACAGCAGCGACTCGCCCTCGGCCACCAGCCGCACCGCGTGCACGATCTCGGCCGGCCGGGCCCGCTTCAGCAGGAAGCCGTCGGCGCCGGCCCGCAGCGCCTCGTACACGTACTCGTCGTTCTCGAAGGTCGTGATGACGACGATCTTCGGCGGCTCGTCGACCGTCCGCAGCACCGCGCGCGTGGCCTCGATCCCGTCCAGCAGCGGCATCCGTACGTCCATGGCGACCACGTCCGGCCGCAGCTGCCGCACCAGCGGAATCACCGCCGCCCCGTCGGCCGCCTCCCCGACGACCTCGATGTCGGGCTGCGCCTCCAACACCGCCCGCAGACCGGCGCGTACGAGGGGTTCGTCGTCGACGAGGAGAACGGTGACCGGCATCCGGTCAGCGTAGATCAACCGAGGGGCAGCTCCACATGTACCTGCCAGTCACCTTCGGCGGGACCGGTCCGCGCGCGTCCGCCCAGCAGGGCCGCGCGCTCGCGTATCCCGCGCAAGCCGCTGCCTCTGCCGGGCCCGGGTATGTCGGCGGTGAGCGGATTGCGGACCTCCAGGCCGAGGGTGCCGTCCGTGACCTCGATGCGGATCCGCACCGGGACGGCGCCCGCGTGCCGCAGCACATTGGTCAGCGACTCCTGGAGGATGCGGTAGCCCTCGCGGGAGACCGGGCCCGGCACCGTGTCCAACGGCCCGGTCAGGTCGACGTCGACCTTCGCGCCGGAGGCACGCGCGGACTCCAGCAGACGGTCGGCGTCCGTGAGCGTCGGCCTGCTGCTGACCGGGCGCTCGGACTCGCGCAGGATGCCGAGGACACGCTCCAGGTCCTCCAGCGCGGCCCGGCCGGTCTCCTCGATGGCGTCCAACGCCCGGTCGGTGAAGGCGGGGTCGCCCGCCGCCCGCGCGGCACCCGCCTGCACCACGGCCACGGTCAGGGCATGGCCGATGGAGTCGTGGAGTTCGCGGGCGATGCGGGTGCGCTCCAGAAGCTGCTCGGTGCGCTCCTCCAGGGCGGCCAGGCGCTCGGCGGGGGAGGGGCCCAGGAGCCGGTGGGCGAGAGCGGTGATGAGCCGGCCCGAGCCGACCACGGTCAGCGCCAGCGCGACCAGCGCCACGGGCGCGAGCAGGACGTGCCACCAGTGGTGGCCGTCGAGGTGGAGCAGCACGCTTCCCTCGGCGCCGCGGCCGAGCCCCGACAACACCAAGTCCACCGAGGCGATCAGCAGTTGGACGGTGAACATCGAGGTCGCGCAGCCGAGCAGGAGCCGCGCCTCCAGCCACACGACAAGCCGCCCGCGGTCACTCCAGGAGGCGGACGGCGCGACGACGATGTCGGTGCTCGCACTGTCGTGCCGGTGACCGGTCAGCAGCAGCCTTGCCTGCAGCCCCTCCACGGTGCGCATCGCGGGCACCAGCCCGGCGGGGGCGAGCAGCACGGCCGCCAACACCCAGGTCCACCACGCTTCCTGGATGAACAGCAACATCGACGGCCACACGATGGCGATGAACAGATGCAGCAATCGTGTGTACGTCACCGCCCGGCCGAACGGGCGCAGCAAGCGGACCATTTCGTCATCGTGCCAGCCACCACTGACAACGGACCTCCCCCGCACGGGGGAGACGATCTCCTCGGGCGGGGGAGTCCCTGACCCGTCACGAACGGCCAGGCTGCTGCCATGACCAGCATCGACGTCCAAGACCTCACCAAGGAGTACGGCGCCCGCCGGGCCGTGGACCACCTCACCTTCCACGTCGAGCCCGGCCGCGTCACCGGCTTTCTCGGCCCCAACGGCGCCGGGAAGTCCACCACCATGCGGCTCGTGCTCGGCCTGGACCGGCCGACCTCCGGAACCGCCACGATCGGCGGCCGCGCCTACGCGACGCTCCACGAACCCCTGCGCCATGTGGGCGCGTTGCTCGACGCCCAGGCCGCGCACGGCTCCCGCACCGCTCGTGACCATCTGCGTGTCCTGGCCGCGAGCAACCGCATCCCGAACCGCAGGGTCGACGAGGTGCTGGAGGAGACGGGCCTCGCGTCGGTCGCGCGTCGGCGGGTGAAGACGTACTCCCTGGGCATGCGCCAGCGGCTCGGCATCGCCGCCGCCCTCCTCGGCGACCCTGAGGTGGTCATGCTCGACGAGCCGTCCAACGGCCTCGACCCCGAAGGCATCATCTGGATACGCCAGTTGCTGCGTCGCCTCGCGGGGGAGGGGCGCACGGTCCTGGTCTCCAGCCACCTCATGAACGAGACCGCGTCCTTCGCCGACCGCCTCGTGGTCCTCGGCCGGGGTCGCCTGCTGGCCGACACCCCGATGCGGGAGTTCATCCACGCGCGCGTGGAACCCCGCGTCCGCATCCGCACCACGGACGCCACCGCCCTCAAGACCGCCCTCGCCCGACACGGCCACGATGCCGTCCAGCACGAGGACGGGCACTGGAGCGTGCACCACGCGCGCGTGGACGACATCGGCCGCCTGATCTCCCAGGCAGGCGTCCCCGTCCTCGAACTCGCGGCGGAAGAAGGCACGTTGGAGCAGGCCTATCTGGACCTGACCGCGACCGAGGCCGAGTTCACCGCACCGTCGCAGGAGGCCTGACCATGGCATTCGCACCCGTGCTCCACACGGAGTGGCTCAAGATCCGTACGCTGCGATCGCTCCCGGGAGCGCTGCTGGCACTGTTCGCCGTGACCACAGCGTTCTCCGCCATGGCCGGTGTCTCCGAGGACTCCGACCCGGAGTTCGACGCTCTCTTCATGGCGCTGTCCGGTGTCCTGCCGGGCCAGATCGCGGCCATCTCCTTCGGCGCGATGGCTGTGTCGGCGGAGTACCACGGCGGTGCGCTCCGGCTCTCGCTCGCCGCGGTCCCGCAGCGTGGACGGTGGTTCGCCGCCAAGGTGACGGCCATCGCCGTGCCGACCCTGCTCGTCGGACTGGTCACCGCCTTCACCGCGCTCGTCGTGGCACGGGCGGGACTCGGCTCCGCCGCGAGCGGGCTCACCGTGGCCGAGCAGGTGCGCGGGGTGGTGGGCTGCGGCATCTATCTCATGCTGATGGCCTTGTTCGCGGCCGGCCTCACCGCCCTGCTGCGCAGCGGTGTCGCCACGCTGTCCATTCTGATCCCGTTCATCCTCGTGGTGTCGTTCGTGATCGGCGACGCCGCGGGCACCGTCGCGGACTTCCTGCCGGACAGGGCGGGGCAGATCGTCCTTCACCAGACCTACGACGGCACCCTCGGGCCGTGGTCGGGACTGACGGTGACCGCTCTGTGGACGGGGGCCGCGTTGCTGGCGGGGGCGTGGAGCGTGCGGCGACGGGACGCCTGACGGCACGCCAATTGTCAGTGGGGCCGGGTTTACTGGACCACATGGACATCGCACGGCACATCGCCCTCGTCGACGAGCTGTGCTTCCGCCCGTTCGCGGCGGAGCACACCTCGTGTGACGGAGGCGGGAGCGGACCCGGCTACCACGTCGTGGTGTTGGAGAGCAGTCAGGGTGACTGTGGGACGCGTGCGGCGACGGTGGAGCAGTGCGAGAAGTACCGCGACGCCCTGTACGAGCAGTTCGCGCCCCGCTGGGGAGAGACGCATCCCTACAACCTGCAGACCATAGTGCTGCGCACCGCACAGGAGGAGATACCCGAGCCCTGGGCCTCGCTCAGCGCCCGCGCCCGCTTGGCCTACCTCTGGGAAGCACAGGGAACAGGTCGTTGGGTCGCAGTCGTTGTCGCCGACCGGGACGAGGCCGATGACGTGAAGCTCATGGCCGTAGTCACGGCAGTCGACCCACCGTGACTCGTCAGCCCTCTTCCGCCGCCACCCGCAACCGCGCGAACTCCTCCGCCATCGTCGCCGCCGTCCAATGCGCGTTCAGCCCGCTGGGATTCGGCAGCACCCACACGTGCGTGTCCCCGATCGCCCGCTCCTGCGGGCCGACCTGAGCCTTGCGGTCGTCGAAGGCGGCCCGATACGCGGTGACGCCCACCACGGCCAGCCACCGCGGCCGTAGCCGCGTCACCTTCGCCGCCAGCAGCCGCCCGCCCTCGCGGTACTCCTCGGCGCTCAGCTCGTCGGCCCGCGCGGTCGCCCGCGCGACGACGTTCGTGATGCCGAGCCCGTAGGACGGCAACTCACCCTGTTCCGACGGCTTCATGAGCCTCGGCGTGAAACCGGACAGGTGCAGGACCGGCCAGAAACGGTTGCCGGGGCGGGCGAAGTGATGGCCGGTCGCGGCCGTCATCAGACCGGGGTTGATGCCACAGAACAGCACGTGGAGGCCGTTCGCGACGACGTCCGGCACCAGACGGTCGCGAGCGGCCTCCAACTCCTTTGCGGTGAAACGCGTCAGAGGATCGCCCCGGGCGTGTACCCCGCGGCCTCGGGGCGCTGCTTCACGATCTCCTCGATGCGGCCCACGACGACGCCGACCTGGTCGGCCGCGGCGCCCGTGAAGGACAGCTTGTCGGCCATCAGCGCGTCCAGCTGGTCGCGGTCGAGCGGGATGCGCTCGTCGGCGGCGAGCTTGTCGAGCAGTTCGTTGCGCTCGGCGCCCTGCTCGCGCATCGCCAGCGCGGAGGCGACGGCGTTCTCCTTGATCGCCTCGTGCGCCAGCTCACGGCCCACGCCCGCGCGCACCGCGCCCATCAGCACCTTGGTGGTGGCGAGGAACGGCAGGTAACGGTCCAGTTCACGCGCCACGACCGCCGGGAACGCACCGAACTCGTCGAGCACCGTCAGGAACGTCTCCAGCAGACCGTCCAGCGCGAAGAACGCGTCCGGCAGCGCGACCCGGCGCACCACCGAGCAGGACACGTCGCCCTCGTTCCACTGGTCGCCGGCCAGTTCACCGGTCATCGAGGCGTAGCCGCGCAGGATCACCATCAGGCCGTTGACGCGCTCGCAGGAGCGGGTGTTCATCTTGTGCGGCATCGCGGAGGAGCCGACCTGGCCCGGCTTGAAGCCCTCGGTCACCAGCTCGTGCCCGGCCATCAGCCGGATCGTCTTCGCCAGCGACGACGGCGCCGCCGCCAGCTGCACCAGCGCGGTCACGACCTCGTAGTCGAGCGAGCGCGGGTAGACCTGGCCGACCGAGGTGAACGCCTGCGAGAAGCCCAGGTGCCCGGCGATCCGGCCCTCCAGGTCCGCCAGCTTCGACGCGTCCCCGCCGAGCAGGTCCAGCATGTCCTGAGCCGTGCCCACCGGGCCCTTGATGCCGCGCAGCGGGTAGCGGCCGAGCAGCTCCTCGACCCGGCCGTACGCGACGAGCAGCTCGTCGGCGGCGGTCGCGAAGCGCTTGCCCAGCGTCGTGGCCTGCGCGGCGACGTTGTGCGAGCGGCCGGCCATGACCAGCTCGCCGTACTCACCGGCCAGCTTGCCGAGGCGCGCCAGGACGGCCACCGTACGGTCGCGCACCAGCTCCAGCGAGAGCCGGATCTGCAGCTGCTCGACGTTCTCGGTGAGGTCGCGGGACGTCATGCCCTTGTGCACGTGCTCGTGCCCGGCGAGGTCGTTGAACTCCTCGATCCGCGCCTTCACGTCGTGCCGCGTGACCTTCTCGCGCTCGGCGATGGAGGCCAGGTCGACGGTGTCGAGAACGCGCTCGTAGTCGGCGATCGCCTCGTCCGGCACCTCGATCCCGAGGTCCTTCTGGGCCCGCAGCACGGCGAGCCAGAGCTGCCGCTCGAGCTTCACCTTCTGCTCGGGGGACCAGAGCGTGGCGAGCTCGGTGGAGGCGTAGCGTCCGGCGAGGACGTTCGGGATGCGGGGCTTGGCGGGCGCAGAAGTCACGTGTACGGAGTTTACCCGCCGCCCAGAGGGGCCCGGATCGTCCCTACGGTCCAGAGCGGCCCAGGTCAGCAGCGCTCTGGACAGCGTTCCTGTGCCGGTCCACGAGACGGATATGAGACGGACGCCGCTTTCGCTGTCGGAGTGAGGACGTCGGCCGCATACGGGCGATCGGGTGAATTCCCTGGCCGTCGACGCGTCCTCGTTTCCGGGGCCTCCCCATCTCGTTCATAGTCTGCAGGTCGTGGCGAGTGTGAACGTGCGGCATCACGGCTCCTGCGATGACCTCGTAAATCCCGGCAATCGACAAGATCGCGTCAATGACCGACGTCGGCTTCCCCATTCCGCCTGAGAGAAAGACAACGAGAATGCGACAGGCCCTGACCAGGGGGTTGATCGTGGCCGCTGCCGCGACAAGCGCCCTGTCTCTATCCGGCACGTGGGCGTCCGCTGCCCCAGGCATGCAGGGGACCGTGGTGAACTCCGCCGCTGCTCTGTCGGGCCGTACGGATCCATGGGAGCCGGACGGGTTGGACGGGCTGGATGAAAAATTCGGCCAGATGCAGGAAAAGTTCGGCGCGATGCAGGACAAATTCTATGAGCTGAATGACAGATTCACCGCGCCGGATTTCCCGGAGCCCGCCTCCGAACACGACACCTCCGGATATGGCAACTCCGGCTACGGCGCCGAGAAGCCGAGCAGCCACGGCTACGGCTACGGCGACGAGAAGCCGAAGGACCACGGCTACGGCAAGGAGGAGCCGAAGGATCACGGCTACGGCAAGGAGGAGCCGAAGGGCCACGGCTACGGCAAGGAGGAGCCGAAGGGCCACGGCTACGGCAAGGAGGAGTCGAGCGGCTACGGCTACGGCGACGAGAAGCCGAAGGACCACGGGTACGGCAAGGAGGAGTCGAGCGGCTACGGCTACGGCGAGGAGGAGTCGGGCGGCTACGGCGACGACGAGTCGGGCGGCTACGGGTACGGCAAGGAGGAGTCGGGCGGCTACGGCTACGGCGAGGAGGAGCCGGACGGCTACGGCTACGGCGAAGAGGAACCGCACACACCCGACCCCACGCCCAGCGAGCCCAACACGCCACCGCCTCCCCACAAGCCCACCCCGCCCAAGGCACCACCCGCGAAGCCGGATCACCCCCAGATGCCCGAGACCGGCACCAACACCGGAGCCATCGTCGGAGGCATTGCCGGCAGTGGGGCGCTGCTGGTCGGCGGAGCCTTCCTGTACCGGCGAAGCCGGGCCGCGCGCCAGCAGTAGCGCACACCTGTGACAGCGCCCGGTGCCCCGCCAGGGAGCACCGGGCGCGTCGCGTTCCGCGTCCCTACGCCGCCGGGCCCTCGTACGGCAGCAGTTCCGGCCGCTTCGGCGGCAGCCCGTCCCCGGACGGCGTACCCTTGGTGTTAACTGGACATATGAGCACCATACGGGCGCGAGAATACCGCCGCCTGAGCAAGGATCAGGGCGGTAGCAGCATCGAGGAGCAGGCCCAGGACAATGCCCAGGCCGCCTCCGTGAACGGCTGGGAGCTGGGCGAGTCCTATGAAGACGCCGACCGCTCCGCCAGCCGCTACAAGACTCGGGAACGCGACGATTTCACCCGGTTGGTATCGGACCTCCGCACCGGCCGCTTCGCAGCCCAGGTCTTGATCTTGTGGGAGTCCTCCCGTGGCTCCCGCGACGTTGGTGAGTGGGACGCCTTGATCAAGAGCTGCGAGAAGCGCCGCGTCCTGATACACGTCACCTCCCATCACCGCACCTACGATCCGAGGAACCACCGCGACCGGCGCACGCTGCTGGAAGACGCCGTGGACTCCGCATACGAGTCCGACAAGACCTCCGTCCGTATCCGGCACACCACCGCCAACCAGGCAGCCAAGGGGCGTCCCCACGGTCTCGCCCCGTACGGGCTGAAGCCGGTGTACGACCCGGAGACCCGCGCCCTTCAGACCTGGGCCGAAGACACGGAGCGGTCGTTCGTGCCGAAGGAGCTGTTCCGGCTGCTGGAGGCCGGTCACACCCTCACCGGGGTCGCCCGCACCTTCACTGAGCGTGGCTGGGTCAACCTCAACACAGGCAGGCCGTTCACCCGCCACCATCTGAGGAACATGGCCATCAGGGCCGCCTACGCCGGTATCCGTGTCCACACCGACCCGGAGACTGGCCAGACCAGCTCGACGCCCGGCACGTGGGAGGCGATCGTGCCGCCCGAGCGTTTCTGGGCGGTGCAGCGCATCCTGTGCGACCCGTCCCGCAGGACCGCCCGCAATGGTGCCGCCAAGTACGAACTGTCGATGACGCTCAAGTGCAACGTGTGCTCCGGCCCGCTGACCGTCACCCGAGCCCACCTCACGTCGGGACGGGAGAGCTACATCTGCCGCAAGAGCCACGTGTTCGTCTGCAAGGCTGACGTGGACGCGCTGGTGATCCCGAGGATTCTCGGATACCTGGCCAGGCCGGAGATCCATGCCGAACTGGCCGCTCCCGACGGCGACGAGCGGGTTGCGAAGGTGCGGGCCGATCTCGCCGAGACGCGTGCCGCCTTGACCGAGATGGAGGCGCAGGTTCCCGAGAGCGCCGCGCACGCGCGCGTGCTGGCGCGGGGCGTCTCGGCACTGGAGGCGAAGATCTCCAGCCTGGAGGACGAGGAGCGCAGGTTGACGATCTCCCCCGTCATGGCCGATGCGCTGGCCGCCGACAACGTCGTGGACTGGTGGCTGGACGCGCCCGTATCGGCCCGTCGTGAGGTCGCGAGGATCGTCCTGTCGCCCGGGCTGCTGGGTGAGGTGCGGGTAACGCGTACGTCCAGCGCGGGGCACACGCCGGACGTGGCGGAACGACTGGTTTGGATCAGGGGAGCATGATCACCCTGTCGGCTCAACTGGCCGCCTGGCTGTCGGGCGCGGATTGAATGGGAGGTGGCGGCATGACCCGTCTCTGGGCCGTGTACCGGGCAGCCGTCGAGCGTCAGCGCCAATTGCGCGGGATCACCGGCGCACGTGGCCTCCCTCGGGGCAAGCCGCTGGTCCGCATTCGCTGCGGGCAGTGCAGCAAGCGCATCGCGACGGTCGAGGAGGACACGGTTGGCGAGATCGTCACCTACTCGGCGGCTCGCGACCGTAGGTTCCCCGGAGTGGTGCCCCGTTCCCTGGACTGCCCTGAACACGGTGGCCTGCCCGTCGACGGGCCAGCGTTGAAGGCGAAGCTTCGAATGGCGCGGCAGTCGGGGCGTGCCCAGACGCTCGTGCTGTACACAGCGTGAGCTTGTAACCTAAGCTTCGAGGTCAAGCCCGTCCGGGTGGTACGCCTCCCCGGACACATCAGCGCAAGGGGGCACTTGCGACAACTCCGTTCATCGGAGGTATGTCGTGGTGCCCTTTCCCACGTCTGCACCCACCCCCCAGACACTCAAGCGCCAGCTCGGTGGTTACGTCCGTCGCGGCAACGACGAGGCCGCTGAGAAGACCCGCCGTGAGCTGAAGGCCGCCGTTCTCGCCCGGCACATCCAGGAGTTCGTCTCCACCGCACCGCTTCCCACCTCCGATCAGCTCGCACGGCTCCGTGCGCTCCTTGGCGGTGGTCGCGATGCCGCATAGCAGCGACGGGGCCGCCTCCGGCAACAAAGGCGGCCCCGACAACAACCGGAACACGGCCAGTGTACAACCGTCCACTGAAGCGGCCCGGTCGCCGTTCCGTCGGCCGACGTCTACCGGCGACCTTGTCGATAACCGTGCGCCGAACTCCTTGCCGACGGCGTCGATCGAGGCACTTGCAGGGGCCTACCTCCGGGCAGACGACCGGTTCGACCGGGTGGGACTGAGCACGCTGGTCCCCGCCCATCAGCGAGTGATGTTCGACGAGCTGGTCGAGATCTTCCGCAAGGACCCGGACCGGCGTCACCGCCACCTGGTCCAGGATGAGAAGCAGATTCTTCGCATCCGCGAGACGGCCAGGTCTGAGTACCTTGCCGAGAGGCGACGCGCCGCAGAGTCCGACGAGACGAGTGATGCCGACGAACAGGCGCTCGCCATCATGGCCGCCGACACCTACACCAGCGAGCGCTTGGACGAGCTGGCAGAGCCCGAGTGGTTGATCGAGGGGGTTCTCCCCAAGGGCAAGCTCATCCGGACCAACGGCCCCCCCGAAGTCACTGAAGAGCTTCGTCACCCTCGACATGGCCGCGTCGGTGGGGACCGGCTGTCAGTGGCACGGTCACGCGGTGACTCAGGCCAGGGTGCTGTACGTGGTGGCCGAGGGCGCGTCCGGCACGAGGCAGCGGGTACGGGCGTGGGAGGAACTGCACGGCTGTCCGATGACGGGCGTGGACTTCTATCCCCGGCCCGTGCAGCTCGGCGACGACCCTCAGCTCCGCCTGTTGCGGCTGTACGTCCAGCGGGGCGGCTACGGCCTCGTCGTCTTCGACACACAGGCCCGTTGCACCGTCGGCGTCAAGGAGAACGACGCGGCCGAGATGGGCGTGATCATCGGCCGGCTGGGGCTCCTCCAGGAACGGACCGGCGCCTCGTGTTGGCTCGTCCACCACACGCCTGTCGGCGATGACGAGCGCGGCCGGGGCTCGTCGGCGGTACTCGGGGCGGTCGACACCGAGTTCGCGGTGAAGCGCAACCGGACGGCTGGCACGGTGACGATCAAGAACACCGCCCAGAAGGACGCGGAGGAGATGGCTCCCGTCGCGTTCGATGTCGTGGCGTGCGGCGCTTCGATAGCGCTCAGGGTCGGCGGCGGCGGTGCGGCGGCGGCACTGCCTGTGGTGACAGGCAGCCAACTCCCTTACCTGCGTGCGCTGAGCGACTTCGAGGACGTAGGTGCGACGGCCGCTGAACTGCGGACGGAGCTTGGGATGCCGTCCAAGGACCGGAACAAGGTCGGCAAAGCCCTGGCGTCACTGGTCAAGAAGGGCGTCGTCCAACGTGCCGGAAGCCGCTACTCAGTGACGGCGACGGGCCGTGCGGTGATCGCGCAGCACCGGATGGACGACTACGACCAGGAGGTGACATTCCATGATCAAGTCGCCCTGGATGTCACCCTCCCTCGAAGGTGACCGTCACCTTTAGTCACCTTCTCCTGTCACCTCCCTGACCTGCGATGTCACCTTTGGTCACCCGCGACAAGTCACCCCCGACGCACTTCGGCGTCACCCTCCCGCTCTCTGTCTTGGAAAGACAGAGGGAGGTGACCGTGCCGGGTGACGGCCAGAAGGTGACGAGTACTGGGCGAATGATCACGACACCGATCCCGAAAGGAAAGATCAATGATCCCCGTACCTATCCATTGCGGCGGAAGGCACGCCCTGGTCGTCCAAGACCCCATGGACCGTTTTTGTGCCGCCGTGCGCGACCGTGCGGTCACCGGCCGACTACTGGTCGTCGCAATGATGCCATCGCGCCGCTGTGCGCCCGCGTGCGGGACGAATAGGAGGCAGTCATGGTGATGGGCCCTCAACTGACTCCCGGGACGCCCAGGGCGGCTGCTATCCGCCGCGTGCTCGTGGTCGGCCTCACCAGGGGCGAGGGATTCATTCGCGAATATGAGAAGGCACAGGCGCTCGAAGTCATCGGCGAACTGGACGGAACTCGATGCCCCTCGTGTTCACAAGGGAAATCGGAGCCGAACGGAACATCGGAAGTTCCGGAGGGGGAAAACGGAGACGATGTGTGTGTGGCGGCCGACGCTGCCCGGATCCTGGGTGTCTCGGACTCCTATATTCGCCGTATCGCGGAGGGCAAACTCGGCGGGCGCAAGGTTAAGGGAAAGTGGCAGCTTTCGGGACTGCTGGTCATGGAGGAGAAGAAAAGGAAGAGGGAGGAGGACTAACGGACATGCAGCGGAAGACATACGAGCCAGCTGCCGTCGAGATTAAATCAACCGGCAAGGGTGAAGTAGTAGCGGCGTTCAGTATTTTCAATGAAATTGACAGTGACCTCGACGTCGTGCTGCCGGAGGCTATCCCGCACGGCATTGAAGTGCCGATGTCAGCTTTTAACCATAAGAGCTGGGAAGACCAACTTCCCGTCGGAAAGGGCGTTGTTAGCGTCGACGGCCGACGGGCGACGTTCACCGCGAAGTTCTTCGACACTACGGGTGGGCGGGATACGCACGAGGCGCTGAAGCAGCTCGGCCCTTTGGCTCGTTGGTCGTGGGGCTTCGACGTGATCGAAAGCGAACGCGGAACGTTCAACGGCCAGCGCGTCAGGTTCATTAAGAAGGTGCGGCTTTTTGAGGTCAGTCCCGTTCTACGCGGCGCGAACGATAATACGAGGACGCTGGCCATCAAGAGCGCGGATGCCACTCGCGCCGATCTGCTGCGAATCCGGGACAACCTTTACCGCGACATCCTCGCGGAGTCGAAGGCACGACTGGACGACGAGTGCCGCCGCGAGGCACTTCGCACTGAAGTGGAACGTCTGTATGGCAACTACATAAAGGCGGTGGGAGTCGGTTACAGCTACGACCGGGAATCGATCGTGCCGGAGACGGTCCGCGACGCCGCTCGTGCAGCTGTCGGGGTTTACGCCCCCGAGTTGGGGCTCGACCGCGATCAGATCCGAATCAAGTGGTTTTCGGCGGAAGATGACGCCGGGGCAGCGGTGAAGGGCGAGTTCGTCGACTTTTGGTCGGAGGTTCCGCTCCTCGGCCGATGCCTTCCGAAGGCGGCACCCCGCGTCATCGAGTTGAACTCCAGCCTTACGCTGGATGACTGCTGGAATGTGGTTTCCCATGAGATGCGCCACTTGGCCTTCCCCGACGAGTCAGAGGAAGACGTTCGGCTCTACGAAAACGCCCAAAAACTACGAAGGATGGGGTACGAAGCATGACCGACGAGGCCAAGGAAAACAGGCGGCGGAGTCCGTCGAATACGGAACTCGCCCAACAGGCCCTGCGCGAGGCGCTGTACTTGTCCGAGGACCTCGGGGAGCTGGAGGACTCCAACGCCCGAGCCCTGATCCGTGGCGTACTTCTGCGCCGTGACATTCCGGAAACGACCTACATCCTGGACGCCGTCGAGCGTGCGAAGCGAATCGCCCGCGCCGAGGGGGAGTGACGATGGCTTCACGTCGAACAACCTCGAAATCGGCGGCAGTTGCCAACGCCGGCACCCCTGCTGTCTGCGGCTACTGCAACGGCGCGACCAGCGAATACGGATGCCGCGAAGTAACCTCGGGGTCCTACTGTGTCAACGGTGGCGCCCTGTGGAAAATCCGCACGCGACCCCGGACGCCGGATCCCATTATCAAGGCCGAGCAAGAGGTCATCGATGAGTGGGCGCCCCGTATCGCCGAGGCTCAGAAGGTGGAGGCCGAGGCGGAAGAGGAGTACGAGGCCAAGTCGAAGGCGTGGGCCGATGCCGAACTCTCCGTGCGGGCCGCTGTCAATGAAGACGCCGAGGCGCAGTATGCGGCCGCTTACAGTGGGCGGCGACCGAAACCGCACCCCCGCCTTGATCGGCTTCGAGGCGAACTCACCCAGCGACGGGAGGAGTTGGACGAGGCGGAGCGGTTGCTGAGGAAGGCCCGGGTGAAAGCCGGTCAGGCCGTGCGTCACTCGGAACAGGCGAGGCGTATCGCCCGGGACCGGGCGAGCTGGCCAGAGGCGTGCGACAACGGCTGAAGGGCGTCCAGCCCCGGCTGCCTCTCGGGGGCGGGCAGGGGGGTGGTGGGGTCCCCCTCCCCCTCCCCTCCATCCACCCACTCACGTATGCCTCTTCGCACGTTCTTCAATGTTAAATCAACAATCAAATTCAAAATTATCAAATTGAAAAACAATTAAAGAAAAAAGAGATTTGATTCGTTCGCGAGGTCAAAGGCATCCCTTAAGGCTAGGGGGTGCGGCGGGTTTCGGAATGGGGGGGGTCGGCTTAGTTCAAGCCGCTCCGCTCCGACCCCACCTCGACCAGCTTCTTTTTCGCGTGACGGGCTAAAAAGCCAGCGTGACGCACCCACGAAAGGACGCGTGACGAATGACCAACGATTCCGACGCCCTCCGCGCCCGGCGCTACCGAGCCCACAGCCGCGGCGAGCATCACCTGTGCTCGCCAGACCGCTGCTGGGGAGCGCGCACCTTGGATGGTGACGACGACGAGGCCCCGGCCACTATCACCGCCGCCGTCCACGCATTCATCGGCGCTCTGCCGGAGGGTGTCGATGACGGCGCCCGAGCGGTGTTGGCGCAGGTCGCTGAGCGGCTCGCTGAGGCGATGGATCATGGTCGCCCCGGTCCAGGGCTCGGCGTGCTCTCGCGTGAACTCAGGAGCGTCATCGGCGCCCTCGGCGAGGCCGAACAGTCGGACTCCTATGCCGTCCTGGACGACCTGAAGGCGAAGCGCGCCCAGCGCCGTGTGTCGCTGCTACTGGACGCGTTCCCGAATTGAATCAGCCACTCTTTGCCTCTTCTTGAATTTTGAGACACTCTTCACTGTTCAGTGTTTCAATTTCTAGTGGGCCAACTTTACATTCATACGCCCGCTGGCCCAGTTTTTCACTTATCCATTGGTCGATAGGTTCTTGATACCCTGTCAGAGTCAAGGTGAAAAAGATTGCGCCTCCAATGATGGCGCCCGTGGCCATATTCCCGTACTGCTGCCACCAGCTTTCCATGTTGGAGTTATTGCTCTGCTTGGTCTTTGTTTCGACAATGTGGGCGTTTTCGCAGGTGACGTCTTCGTTGTCCCCGTCGACCAGAATGGAGAATCGAATTACCTGAGAACTCTTAATTAGACCCTTGTGAACATAGAGCTTGGTGCCGTCCACTCGCGTCGTGGGCGTTGGGGCGGTTCCGGGTTCCACTTGCGTGGACATGACTTGAACGATCGGCGCATGGAAGTCGAAACAGAGCGAGTCGTTGTCACTGGCAAAGTCCGATTGCACAATGTCTCGCCGCCCGCCGTTCTTCAGCCCAAGTTGAACGACTCTTGGATTAGTCAGAACTGCTGTACCGGTTGATACATGCACGGAACTGCTTGCTGAAGTATCGCTTAGCAGTGGCGCGTTCAGAGCTTCCACCCAGAGCAACCGACGTTTTGGTTTTGCAACGTAGAGGGCGCCCCACAAGGCGGCCAAGCCCATCATGACCGCAATGAGTGCGCTGATGAGTGCGCTCCACATCTCGTTGGAGCCGATGAAGCTTTCGGCGATGATCACCGTATCCCCCGAACCCTCTCCCTGCTGACCGTGGAGCGCCACTTTAAGGCCGAGGGGACCGCGCGGGCCAACTCGGGCCGCTCTCAAGAGGTTTACACGGTTCCAGCGGCCTGGGCCGCTGCCTGTCGAGCGGCGTCACGTTGTCTGCGGTTTGCTGTCGGACTGTCCGGCAGCGGAGCCTTCATCCCAGGGAGTCAAGGGCTCTGGCGATGCACACGCGCGCGTCTCCACCGTGCACTGCGATCCGGGACAGTTGGGTGAACGCCGTGAGGTATGTACGGATCTCGCCGGGCGCAGTGATGTTGACCTCCGCCGTGAGCGTCTCGACAGCCACCTGGGCGTCGTCGAAGGCGTAGAAGGCTTCCAGCGGCCACACGGTGCGACGGGCCGTGAAGGGGATGATCCCGAGAGACACGTTCGGCCGCGACATGATTTCCAGCAGGTACCGGAGCTGTCCGACCATCGCCGCGTCGTCACAGACCTGGTAGTACAGAACCGCCTCTTCCAGTAGCAGGGCGAACAGGTGGTTGCCCTCATGGACCACACGCGAGCGGTTCAGTCGTGCTTGTACGGCGTCAGCCACGTCGTCGGGGGTGCCCTGGAAGTCCGTGATGGACCGCAGAAGCCCCGTTGCATAGTCGCCGGTCTGGAGCATGCCGGGCACTAGGTTCGAGGCGTAGACGCGGAAGTGAGTGGTGCGCTCGTACAGCGGGACCGTCTTCTCATGGACGCGCCGCATGCCGTCGCGGTGGATCTGTCTCCACTGGACGTACATGAACTCGGCCGTGCGGGAGGCTGCGATCAGGTCTGCTGCCTGATCCTCGGCGCCGCAGGCCCGGCACCAAGCCCGGATGTCCTCGTCGGACGGGGCGGTCTTGGCCCGTGAGATGCGGGACGCCTTCGACTTGTGCCAGCCGCACCGCGTCGCCAGTTCAAGCCCACTGAGCCCGGCGTCCCTCCTTATGTCGTCCAGGCGGGCGGCAATGGCGGCGCGGGCAGCCTGCGCGGTGGACAGCGGGGAAGTGGACATGAACTGGCGTACCGGGCTTCTCAGATGGAGTACTTCTCGTGCGGGATGGCCCGCTCCCAGACAGCGTCGAACGCGGTCGAGCACAACCGGGCAACGGCCGGCTCATCGGTCTCGTCGGTGTGCACCCAACGGCCGTCGCCGTCAAAGACGTTGAACTGAACCACGCGGCCATCGAAGATCCAGAAGTCGTTCCCTGGAAGCGTGAGATCCGATGCATGCCGCCTCGGCAGCCAGCGGACCTCCTCGCCCGCGGCGATGTTGGTGAAGGTGAACGAGTGCTCGTAGCGGATGTACTCGCTCACCGGCTCGGAGACGATGCGGGCGCGGCGCATGACGACGCCCTTGGCTGTGACCTCTTGAACCAGGTCGAGCCACGGCCGCCACCACGACGCACGGTCGTCGGGGTCGAGCCGGTGGCCCCGCTTCCACGCCGCGAAGCCCTCGTCCTCGTTCGCGACGGCGTACACGTCCCGTGTCTCAAGATGGACGGCGGAGTGCTGCACGGACCGGATCAAGTCCGCAAAGCTACTGAGGCTTTGCGCCATCAAGTGCCTCCCTCACGAGCGGGATCATCCGCTGCGGTAGCCGGATCACGCCCTCATGGTCCGGGAGCGGGCTGTCCTGGACGGTTCGGGCCCGTGTCTCTGCATCGGCCTTCACACCCTGGATGACGAGATCCTGCGTCTCCTCGTCCACCCATACGGCCGGGCAACCGTGATCTCCGGACTCCGGATCTTTGCCGACGAACCGTAGCTGCATTGCCTCTCCCTGCGTCGAGTCGGTTGCTGCTGGTTGCAGAGTGAGCCTCACCTGGGTGGAAGGCGGGGTCAAGGGCGAACGTACCCGTCGTGCAACCGCGTGCAACTTCGTGGACCGGCCAACTCCCCGCTTCCTACGGTCGTATCTGGAGTCACACGAGTCGGGGAGACGCGATGGCAGTCACGAAGCACAAGACGACACAGGAACGGCCCGTAGTACTGCCGATCGGCCTGACCGCCTGGCTCCTCGATTGCGCCCCCGTGAGGGACTGTGAGACGTGCCAGTCAGAGTGGCAGCGCCTCCGCGCTGCGAAGGACCGGGGCAACATCACGCAGGCGAGCAAGCACGCGAGCAGGGTCCGCGACCACGCCGGGGGCGGGCACTCGTGACGATGGACGTGGACACGCATCGCGCTGGGCACAGGGAGGCCACAAAGGCGGCGGAGGCGATCCGGGCTGCTTTGGCCGCTCTCGGGCTGCCTGAACGTGTCTGGGGCTCGGTGCGCCCGATGGTGACCCACAGCGGCAAGCCGTACGTGCACCTGGGCATGGTCCGTGCGGACGTGGCCGAGAAGATGGCGGATGCGATGGGGGGCCGCCCCGACTGAGGTCGTCGATTAGTCCAATCGTGCAGCCTGCCTCCGGTCGCCCAAGAGGGCCATGGGCGCTGGCGGGGTCATTGGCCTCTGATGTCACTCGGATCCCGTAGCGAACAGGGCGTGAAGTCGCCCGCTCCCATACCGTCTGATCATGGCGAACGATCAGCTGACTTGGCCCCCTCCAGGTTCGAGCAAGCTTCGTCACAAGGTCGCCAGGGGATTCTGGAGATGGTGGAGACGTCCGCTCTTCATTTGGTTCAGAAGGCGAGGTGTGTGGGGCTACCTCATCGTGGCGATCTTGTACTTGGGTGCGAGTTGGGCCCTCGCCTCCTTCGCGTGTGCGGCTCAGTTCATGATCGGGTATTTGAATCCCTTCAACCCTCCGTACCCTCTGCGATCTGGTGAGCAAGCCTGGGCGATCACAGTCCGTATCGCCGGTTGGATCATGGTCCCGGCGGTGGTGGGTTCGTCGGCCGGTCTGGTGCTTGCGGAACAGATGCGACGGCTCTTCAACCGAGACCCGCTCCAGGTGAGAAGGAAGGGCCTGGTCTGGCGCATCTTTCGTGGGCAGCACCGAGGAGGGCGACGTCGTCAGTGAGTGAACTTTTTGAGAACTGGGGTCTCCCGAACGAAGCCCTCATCTGCAAGTTGTTCGTCGAGATCCATGACGGGAATGAATCGAGGGCTAGGAGACATTTTCGAAAGATCTTCGAAGACCGATGGATGTCTCCGCCTGTCTACCAGGCGGCTGATCGTGAGTACGTATGTCGATCCGAAACGCTCAGTTTCATCGACAGGACGATCTTCGGTCGCTCGCGGGGAGCATGTCCGTTCTGTGGGTGAGCGTCGGATCGAGAGAGGTATGGTGAGGGCATGGCGCTACTTAAGCGTGAACGTCAGCGACTCTCGACCGAGGAAGAAGAGAAGGTCGACGAGTTGCTTCATGACGCTCGGACGCTGAAACTCTTCAGGCGCGCCCTTCCAGGAGCCTCCGATCAGGAGATCAAGGAAGCAGTCGGAGACTTCGTTCGGGATGTCCGGAGCCGCCTTGCGGATTCTCCCGCCAGGCCACCGAAAGCTAGCATCGACAGCTAGGTGACTAGGCCGATTGCTGCACAGGTCGCTGGTGTGCCGCGTTGCCATGCGCCTACAGGACCCACGGCGCAGGCTGCTGGACACACCCAGGACACCGGGCAACGAAAAGGAACCGGAACCGACCGCAACTCATGAGAGGCCGTTGTCCCTGCTCAGCAGCCTTTTGTGAACATCACCGCTGGTCAAGGCACTGCCCCGATTGGTACTGGTCGTACTGCTGCCCCGTCACCCCTATGGGGTCGGCATGGCGCACACGACGCACGGCTCCGAGGGGCTGACCGCCTTGTGCGTATGCGGGGCCACTGCGGGTGGACCGTCCGGCCAAAGGTCGTCCCAGGTCCAGTAGCAGCCGACCTCACGGCAGTGCATACCGCACACGGGATCATCCCAGAACGGGACTGACAACGGCGAAATATCGTCCCCGGACGACCGTCCCGTGAGCCGCCGCCCGATCCACGGCAGCAGATACTGCCGGGCGAACCGCGCGTCGGCGACCCGCCGGGCGGCCCACCCCGGCGGCAGGGTGGCCGGCATCGGGGTACGCCAGTCGGTGTCCTCGGGGTCGTAGCCGAGCGTCTGCCACACCGCTTCCGCGACCCGGCGATGCCCCTCGGCCGTCAGATGCAGCCGGTCCACGTCCCACAGGCGGGGGTCGCCGAGCGACCGAGCCCCGTACAGGTCGACGACGACCGCGCCGTGCCGCTCGGCCAGCGCGTCGACGCAGGCGAACAGCTCCTCCATGCGCGGCCGGAACCGCTCCAGGACCGGCCCCTGCCGCCCCGGGCTGCGCATCAGCACCAGCTGCCGGCACGCCGGGGCGAGCTTCTCCACGGCCTCCTCCAGGAGTCCGCGCACCCGGCCCATGTCGCACTTGGGCCGCAGCGTGTCGTTGAGCCCGCCGACCAGTGTGATCACATCGGCGCCCATCGCGGCCGCCACGTCGACCTGCTCTTCGACTATCTGCCCGATCAGCTTCCCGCGCACCGCGAGGTTGGCGTACCGGAAGTCGGGCGTGTGGGCGGCCATCCGCCCGGCGAGGAGGTCGGCCCAGCCCCGGTAGGAGCCGTCCGGGAGCAGGTCCGACATGCCCTCGGTGAAGGAGTCGCCGACCGCGACCAGGCTGGTGTGAGTGGGGTTCGTCTGCATGGCGACAGAGATGGTATCCCGGCTCCATACCCATCGGTCGGTCGGCCCGGGCGCCACCTGAACCCGGTCCCCCCCCGGAACCCGGGCGCCACCCGAACCCGGCCGTCAGGCAGAACCCGCCCTCGGGCAGAACCCGACCGTCAGGCCCGCTGTCCGAACAGCTCCCGCAGCACGTCCTCCATGGTCACGAGCCCCGCCAGCCGGCCGTCTCCGCCGAGCACGGCCGCCAGATGCGTACGGCTGCCCCGCATCGCCGTGAGCACGTCGTCCAGCGGCGTGCTCTCCCGCACGCGCGCGATGGGCCGCATGTCCCGCACCTGGAACGGCACGTCCCGCGGGGAGGCGTCCAGGGCGTCCTTCACATGCAGATAGCCCACGATGCGGCGGCCCTCGTCGACGACCGGGAACCGGGAGAATCCCGACTCGGCCGACAGCCGCTCCAGCTGCTCCGGCGTGACGCCCACGCGCGCGTAGACGACGCGTTCCAGCGGAAGCACCACGTCACGCACCGGACGGCGGCCCAGTTCCAGGGCGTCGTGCAGTCGCTCCCGTGCGCGCTCGTCGATGAGGCCGGCCTCGCCGGAGTCGCGGACCAGGCGGGCCAGTTCCGCGTCCGAGAAGGTCGCGGTGACCTCGTCCTTGGTCTCGACGCGCAGCAGCTTCAGCAACGTGTTGGCGAAGGCGTTGATGGTGAAGATCACCGGCCGCAGCGCCCGGGCCAGCGCCACCAGCGGCGGACCGAGCAGCAGGGCGCTGCGCACCGGCTCGGCCAGCGCGATGTTCTTCGGCACCATCTCGCCGAGCAGCATGTGCAGATACGTGGCCAGCGCCAGCGCGATCACGAAGGACACCACGTGCCCGGCGCTCTCCGGCACGCCCACCGCGTGGAACACCGGCTCCAGCAGGTGCTCGATGGCGGGTTCCGCGACCACACCGAGCACCAGCGTGCACAGCGTGATGCCGAGCTGTGCGGCCGCCATCAGCGCGGACACGTGCTGCAGGCCCCACAGCACGCTCTTGGCGCGCCGGTCGCCCTGGTCGGCGTACGGCTCGATCTGTGAGCGCCGCACCGAGATCAGCGCGAACTCGGCGCCCACGAAGAAGGCGTTGACCACCAGCGTCGCGAAACCGATGAGCAGCTGTACGGCGGTCATCGCCCGCCCTCCTTCTCGTGGTCCGTCGCCTCGTCGTCGAGCGGCGCGTGCAGCAGCACCCGGGCGGCCCTGCGGCCCGCGGCGTCCACCACGTCGAGCTGCCAGCCGGCGGCCTCGATACGGTCACCGACCTCGGGAATGCGCCCGAGCTCGGTCGCGACGAGACCGGCCAGCGTCTCGTACGGCCCCTCGGGCGCCCTCAGTCCGACGCGCGCGAGCTGGTCCAGCCGCGCCGAGCCGTCGGCCGAGTACAGCGCCCGGCCCTCGTCGTCGCTGCCCGCGTGGGCGAGGTCGGGCGTCTCGTGCGGGTCGTGCTCGTCGCGCACCTCGCCGACGACCTCCTCGACGATGTCCTCCAGCGTGGCCACGCCCGCCGTACCGCCGTACTCGTCGATGACCACGGCCATGGTGCGCTTGCCGGACAGCCGGTCGAGGAGCCGGTCGACGGTGAGCGTCTCGGGGACGAGGAGCGGCTCACGCATCAGCTCGGCGACGGAGACGCGCGGTCGGCTCTCGGCGGGCACCGCCAGGATGTCCTTGATGTGCGCGGTGCCCACGACCGCGTCGAGGCTGCCGCGGTAGACGGGGAACCGGGACAGCCCGGTCGCCCGCGTGGCGTTCGCCACGTCCTCGCAGGTCGCCTGGGCGTCCAGGGCGATGACCTGGACGCGGGGGGTCATGACGTTCTCCGCGGTCAGATCGGCCAGGTTCAGGGTCCGTACGAAGAGCTCGGCGGTGTCCGCCTCCAGGGCGCCCTCCCGGGCGGAGTGCCGGGCGAGGGCGGCCAGCTCCTGGGGTCCGCGCGCGGCGGCCAGCTCCTCGGTGGGTTCCACGCCGAAGCGGCGCACTATACGGTTCGCCGTGTTGTTGAGGTGGGTGATGAAGGGGCGGAAGATCGCGCTGAACCAGCGCTGCGCGTTCCCGACCGTCTTGGCCACGGCCAGGGGTGAGGAGATCGCCCAGTTCTTGGGCACCAGCTCGCCGACCACCATCAGCACGATGGTGGACAGGGCCGTACCGATCACCAGCGCGATCGAGCTCGCCGTCGAGCGGGAGATGCCGATCGACTCCAGCGGGCCCGCGAGCAGCGTGGCGATCGACGGCTCGGCGAGCATGCCGACGACCAGGTTGGTGACCGTGATGCCGAGCTGGGCGCCGGAGAGCTGGAACGTCAGATTCCGTACGGCCTTCAGGGCACCGGAAGCGCCCCGCTCGCCGCGCTCCACGGCCCGCTCCAGCTCGCTGCGCTCGACCGTGGTCAGCGAGAACTCGGCCGCGACGAAGGCACCGCAGGCGAGCGACAGCAGGATCGCCACCAGCAGGAGGATCACTTCGGTCATCGGGTCACCTCCGTCCCATGGTCGGACAGGGTGAGGAGGAACGCGCGATGTCGGGGACTGGGAGGCTCGCCCATGGGCGGACGCTCACACCTTTCGTTGGAGGACCGAAGTGGTCCCCCAATAGTAAAGGATGGGCAAAGTGCTCCAGTCGGTGATCGGCCGGTGATCAGTCGGTCATCAGCCGGCGATCACCGGGCGATCAGTCCGTGAGGTGCTTCACCCACCGCCGCCACTGTTCCTCGGGCGTGTACCCGGCCGCGCGCCAGGCATGGTGGGCGGTCTCGTTGCGCTCCAGGACCATCGCGTCGCCGCGGCGCCCGCCGAGCCGTACGAACCTCTCCTTCGCGGCGGCCAGCAGTGCCGAGCCGATGCCCCGGCGGCGACGCTCGGGGTGCACCGCCAGCCGGTACAGATGACAGCGCCAGCCGTCGAAGCCCGCGATCACCGTGCCGACCAGCTCGCCGTCCAGCTCCGCCAGGATCAGCGCCTCGGCATCGCGGGCGACCAGCCGCTCCACGCCGTCCCTGTCGTCGCTGATGCTCGTGCCCTCGGCGGCCGTCTTCCAGAAGGCCAGCACGGCGTCGAGGTCGTCGGCCGTCGCGGCCCGTATCCGCAGATCAGTCATGCCGTGATCCCATCACGGGTGACAAAGTGGGACGCGGAATTCCAGTATCCGGACGGCTATTTGCCGCGCAGCCGCTCCATCACCGGCGCGAACGCCTCCATGTGCGGCTCCAGGACGGTCAGATACGAGAACCCGTACCGCTCCCGCTGGGCCAGCACCTGCTCGACGATCCGTTCCAAGGTGCCGACCAGGAGGATCGGCAGCTCCAGGACCTGCTCCAGGGTCAGCTCCGGAACGCGGTCGAGGAGGGGCTGGACCAAGCCCGCGCGGTCCTGCGTGACGGCCACCATCTGCAGCAGCAGGTCCAGCTCCGCCGGTTCCTCCCGGCCCGCCGCGAGCTTCCGGTAGCGGGCCACCCGTTCGTCGAGCTGCTCGGCAGTGACGGGGACGAGCCGGCCGGTCGTGCTCTCCGGGTCCGCGTACGCCCCTCCGAACGCCGCGATGTCGGCGTGCTCGGCGGTCAGGCGCAGGACGCGGTCGCCGTTTCCGCCGATCAGCAGCGGTACGCGCGGCTTCTGTGCCGGCTGCGGCTGGTGCTCCCGCGAGCCCAGCAGCCGCTCCAGCTCCTCGACCGTGCGCCGCAGATGGTCCACGCGCTCGCCTGGACTGCCGAAGGGCAGACCCGCCGTGTCGTGCTCCGCCTGTAAGTGGCCCGCGCCGAGCCCCAGTTCGAGCCGCCCGCCCGTCAGGGCGTCGGTCGTCGCCACCTCCCGGGCGAGCAGGGCCGGGTTCCAGAAGCCCGCGTTGAGCACGAGCGTGCCCAGCCGCGGCCGCTCGGTCGCCTCGGCCGCCGCGACCAGGGCCGGAAAGGGAGCCGGCATGCCCAGATGGTCGGGGACCAGGATCACGTCGTAGCCGAGTTCCTCGGCCCGGCGGCACTTGGCCCGCCACGCGTCGGCCGGGGCGGGTGTCATCAGGTCGATGCCGAAGCGGAACGGACGCGGGCTCACCGGTCGCGACATGAACTCTCCTCATCCTCAAGGGACTTGAGCAATCGCCGCGGTTCCATCACTCGTGCGCGATGGCCGCCAGCACATTCATGCGTGAGGCACGCAACGCGGGCAGCAGCGCCGCCACGATGCCCACGACCGCCGAGCCGATCACCACCGCCACGATCGTGCCCCAGGGGATCGCCAGCGCCGTCATGCCCTGCAGCGCCAGCACCTGCTGGGTGCACACGCCCCACACCAGCCCCAGCGCGAGGCCCAGGACCGCGCCGAACACGGCGATCACCACCGACTCCAGCCGGATCATCCGGCGCAACTGCCGCCGGGCCAGCCCGATGGCCCTCAGCAGCCCGATCTCCCGGGTGCGCTCGACGACCGACAGGGCGAGGGTGTTCACCACGCCGAGCACCGCGATGACGATCGCGAGGCCGAGAAGGGCGTACACGAGGTAGAGCAGCACGGCGATCTGGTCGTGCACCAGCTGCTTGTAGTCGGCGATGTCCCGGACCTGCACCTGGGGATACGGATCCAGCGTCTCCTCCAGGTTGCCGCGCAGGTCGTCCGCGCTCGTGCCGGACGCGGCGTTGACGTACACGGCCGCGTCCTGCCCGCCCGGCGCGTACTTCTCCAGCGTGCCCAGGCCGAAGTAGATCCCGCCCTGCGCGCCGAACCCCTCGGCGGACTCCTGGTCGGTCAGGGCACCCACCGTCAGCTCGGCCCGCCGGCCGCCCTGGAACTCGACGGGGAGGGCGCTGCCGACGCGTACGCCGTGGTCCTCGGCGAAGTCCTTGTCCATGGCGAGGCGCCCGGCCGCGAGCGCGGCCGCGCTGTCGCCCTGCGCGTAGGTGATGTGGGCGACCTCGTCGAGCTCGGGTTCGTAGCCCGCGGCGGTCGTCTTCACGCGGTCGCCGTCCGGGAGGCTTACGGCGATCGTCGTGAACTGCGAGCGTACGACGAGCCCCGCGCCCGCGGTGTCGCGGATCTTGTCGGTGATCTCCCGTGGGAACGGCACGAAGTTGCTGTTCTGCACCACGAAGTCGGCGCCCAGCGTCTTGTCGATCTGCTGGTCGAACGACTTGGTCATCGAGGCGCTCGCCACCGACATCCCGCCGACCAGTGCGAGGCCCACCATCAGGGCGGCCGCCGTGGCCCCGGTACGGCGCGGATTGCGCAGGGCGTTGCGCTGGCTCATCCGGCCGATGGAGCCGAACAGGGCGGGGAAGGCCCCGCCGAGGACCCGGATCACGGGCCGTACCAGCAGCGGTCCCGCGATCACGGTCGCGATGAGGGTCAGCAGGACACCGAGACCCAGCAGGGACGCCGCCGACGACGTCCTGGACGACACGGCACAGCCCACCAGCGCCGCCGCACCGGCCGCCCCGACCACCGAGCCCAGCACCGCGCGCAGCCGCAGCGGCCGCCCGATCTCGGCGATCTCGGCGTCCGCGAGGGCCGCCATCGGCGAGACACCCGATGCCCGCCGGGCCGGGAGGTAGGCCGCGACGAAGGTGACGCCCAGGCCTACGACGTACGCGGTCACCGGCGTCCCCCAGCCGATGACCATCTCGGTCGTCCTGATGTTCATGCCCATCAGACCCATCAGCTCGATGAGTCCGACGGCCAGCCCGACCCCGGCCGCGAGGCCCGCCGTCGAGCCGACGAGCCCGAGCAGCAGCGCCTCGGTGAGGACCGAGCGCCGCACCTGACGCCGGTCCGCGCCGAGCGCCCGCAGCAGGCCCAGCTCGCGGGTGCGCTGGGCGATCAGCATCGAGAACGTGTTGACGATCAGGAACACGCCCACGAGTACGGCGACCCCGGCGAAGCCGAGCATGACGTACTTGATGATGTCGAGGAACCCGCCCAGCTGTTCGACGTCCGACTCGGCCTGCTCCTCGGCGGTGCGCAGCTCGTAGGTGCCGGCGTCGGTGCCGAGCGCGTCGGCCACGCGCCGCTTGAGCTCCGTGTCGCTGACGCCCTCGGCCGCGTCGACCGAGATGCCGGTGGCCGCCTTCGGGTCGCCCAGCAGCTTCGTCTGTGCGGTCGCGGGGTCGAAGAAGACCAGTGCGGCACCGGGGTTGGTGGTGGTGAAGGTGACGATGCCGACGACCTCGACCGGGAGGGAGCCCTCCTGCCCGATGACCGTGAGGCGGTCGCCGATCCGTACGTCCTTGCTGTCGGCGGTGTCCGCGTCGATCAGCACCTGCGAGTCGCCCTCGGGGGCGTGGCCGGAGGTGAGCTCCACGGGGCTGCGCTCGGTCGGGTTCCAGGCCGTGCCGATGGTGGGGGCGCCGGTGGTCGGGCCCACCGACTCGCGGTTCTCGTCGGCGACGGTGAGGCCCTGCACGTCCACTTCCGCGCGGGCCGCGGCGGCGCCCTGGACCCGGGCGAGACGGTCGGCGAGCGAGGCCGGCAGGGTCAGGGTCTGCCCCGAGGGCACGGTCTCGTCGAGGGTCTCCTTCGGGGTGACGGTGACGTCGGCGGCGGTCGAGGCGAAGAGCCGGTCGAACGTGCGGCTGACGGTGTCCGAGAAGATCAGGCTGCCCGCCACGAACGCCACGGACAGGATCACCGCCAGGGCGGAGAGCAGCAGCCGCCCCTTGTGGGCGAGGAAGCTGCGGAGGGTCGCCTTGAGCACGGCGTCAGCGCTCCTCGGGGGACGTGGGCTCGCCGTCCCCGAACTGGCTGCGGATCACGTCGAAACCGGGGGTCTGGGGGTTTCCCCCAGTAAAGAGGCGCATGCGTTCCAGTACGGCCTCCGCCGTCGGCCGCTCCATCTCGTCCACGATCCGGCCGTCCCCCAGGAAGAGCACCAGGTTGGAGTGGGCGGCGGCGCCCGGGTCGTGGGTGACCATGACGACGGTCTGCCCCAGCTGGTCGACGGCCTCGCGCAGGAAGCCGAGCACTTCCAGTCCGGCCCGCGAGTCGAGATTGCCGGTCGGCTCGTCCGCGAAGATCAGCTCGGGCCGGGAGGCCAGCGCACGGGCGCAGGCGACGCGCTGCTGCTGGCCGCCGGAGAGCTGCGAGGGCCGGTGCTTGAGGCGGTCCCGCAGTCCCAGCGTGTCGATGACCTGGTCCAGCCACTTCTCGTCGGGCTTCTTGCCCGCGATGTCCATGGGCAGGGTGATGTTCTCGGCCGCGTTCAGGGTCGGGATGAGGTTGAACGACTGGAACATGAATCCGATCCGGTCCCGCCGCAGCCGGGTCAGCTCGCGGTCCTTCAGGCCGGTGATCTCGGTGTCGCCCAGCCATACCTGTCCCGCCGAGACGTTGTCGAGGCCCGCCAGGCAGTGCATCAGCGTGGACTTCCCGGAACCCGAGGGCCCCATGACCGCCGTGAAGCGGCCGCGTGCGATGGCCACGTCCACCGCATCGAGGGCCAGCACCGTCGTCTCACCCGAGCCGTACGCCTTGGTCAGACCGCGGGCGCGGGCCGCGATCCCGTCGGCCGACCCGGGGCTCGGGGCGTGCTCCGCAGCTGCTGTGGACAAGGCCGCCTCCTCACGGACATCACGGACTCCTCGCCCGCCGAGCCTAATGTGATCCACCGCACACCGGGTATCCCCCCAAGGTCCCGGTCGCTCTCCGCCCCAGGTCGGGCCCCTGATATCGATGTAAGGGGCACCCTTTACCTGTGAGGTGGCCCCCTTGCCCGTGCTAGCACCTCGGCGCTAGCTTCGAGGTATGGCGAAGACCCAGCTGAACGTGAGAGTGGACGAGGGCACCGCCCGCGCCGCCCGCGAACGTGCCCTGGCCCAAGGCGTGAGCGTCAACCGCTACATCGAGGAGCTGGTCAGAAAGGACACCGGGGAGGTCGGCCATACGTTCGTCGACGCCGCCGCCGACTTCATGAAGCAGTACGAGTCCGTCTTCGCCGAGGAGTTCGGCACGGAGCGCGAAGGTCGCCGCTGATCCGTTGAGCAATCTGAACATCGACCTTGCCTGGCTGCTGATGCTCGCCGAGAAGCGGACGCCCGGGGACCCCCAGGTCACCGACTGGGGAGCCCTCGTCGCCGCCGTCGCCCGCCATCAGGCCGAGATATTCGACGTCCCCGTCTACGACAGTCCGCAGGCCCGCGCCGCAGCCCTGCTCCAACTGCTCATCCACGTACCGGCGTTGGAGCGCTCCAACGCACTGTTCGCCTCCGCGGTGGCCTACGCCTATCTGGTCGCCAGCGGTCTCAAGGTCGTCACCTCACCGGAGCAGGTGCGCGACCTGGCCCGCCTGGTCAAGAGCGGTGAGGCCTCGGTCGAGGACATCGCGCGCGAACTGCGCCAGTGGAGTCTGTGATCAGACGGGCTGCTCCGTCGGCCGCCACGCCGTCCCCAGCGCGCAGTACGACGAGGGGAGCACCGGCCCCCGCTCCGGCATCATCACCTGCCGGTAGGGGCCGAGTTCGAACCCGGCCGCCCGCAGCGCCGCGACCGGGTCGCGCGAGACATGGCAGCCGCCGCTCACCAGCGGCCACACCGTCCGGTCCAGCGCCCGCTGCGTGAGGAGCATCGCGCGCCCGCCGCCCCGCCCGTGCTCGAAGAACCGCACCACACCGCCGGGCCGCAGCACCCGCCGTACCTCACCGAGCGCCCGCGGCACGTCCCGCACGCTGCACAGCACCAGTGAGAGCACCACCGCGTCGAAGGCCTCGCTCTTGACCGGCAGCGCCTCCGCCGCGCCCGGCACCACGTCCACCGGCACCCCGGCGCGCAGCGCGGACTCCACCGCCAACTTCCGCAGCAGGCGCTCCGGTTCGATGGCGACGACCTCCGAGACCGCACTCGGATAGTGGGCGAAGTTCAGACCGTTGCCCGCGCCGATCTCGATCACCCGGCCGGACAGGCCGGTCAGCAGCCGGTCGCGGACGCCGCCCATGCCCATCCGGGTCTCGGCGTTGACGCTGATCCGGGCGTAGCAGCGGGCGAACAGCGGGTGGTGCACGGCATCCCGTGACACCTTGCCGGAGCCGGCGGACCGTAGGGCCATGGGGGACCTCCCTTGCGGGACGGGACTCACTCCCCGATTCTCCCCCGTACGGGACCGGCGCACCCCCCCGCTGTCGCAGTGGTTGTCGTTCAGGCGGACTCGGCCCGCGACCTCAGCCGATGAAGTCCCTGACCTGCTCGTACACGCCGTGGTCGTTGTTCATGTCGGTGTGCGAGACGCACCCGACCTCGACGTTCGTCGCGCCGCTGAGGATCGCGGTGGTGTCGGGGGTGAGCGCGTCGTCGCAGTTCGACCAGTAGCTGGCGTACGACACGCTGCCCGGGGTCTCGTCGCCGGAATTCAGGGCGGTCAGGAAGGAGCTGCCGGTGTTCATCTCCGAGCAGGACGTGTACAGCCACGCACACCACGAGGCGGTGGAGGTGCCGTGGTTCACCCCGGCCGTCGAGACGAAGTCGTCCACGTACGACGTCCCGCCGAGGTTCTTGAGGTAGTAGCGGGAGCTGAGCGCGCCCATGGAGTGGACGACGATGTCCACCTTCGAGGCGCCGGTCCGGGCGAGCACGTTTCTGATCTCGGTCGAGAGTTGCTGGGCGGTGGTGGCGTTCGACTGGGCCCAGTCGTACGACCAGGCGTCGAGCTCGGCGGAGGTGTAGCCGTCGGCCTTGAAGTAGCCGACCCAGTCGTTCCAGCTGCTCGCCGAGCTGCTCAGGCCGTGCACGAAGACGACGGGGTCGTGGGTGGCGGCGTGCGCGGGTGTGGGGGAGAGGGACAGTGACAGAAGGAGCGAAGAGGCCAAGGCCGTCAGGGCCGTGGCGATGCGACGCTTGCGGCGCTGCATGATGCCTCCTGAAACGTGTGGGGTTGTCAGGAGTGTCGAGCCGGGTCTACGCGCGCCGCATCGGCGAAATCGCCGGTCTTTACGGTTCAATTAACTCGCCAGTAACGTCATTTGTGTGGTGACTCCGGTGAACCCCCCGCCCCTTGACCGCACTTCGCCACCGCGGCTCACGGACCAGTGGCGACAGCCGCACGCCGCCCTCCCCGAGGGCGTCCGCGTGCGGGTGCTGCGCGCTGTGTACGGCGATGTGCGCGCCGCCGCCGAACTGGTCCCGCGCCTGACCGACCGCCAGGCTGCGGGCGTCGACCCGCTCCCGACGCAACCGGCGGAGCTGGCCCCGACCTTGCTGCGCGAACGCCGGGCGGAGACAAGGGCGTTGCCGGACGACACACGCCTCCTGCTGCTCCTCGCCGCGGCCGACCAGTACCCGGTTCCCACCGACGCCTTCCTGCGCGCCGTCATGGCCGCCCGCCTCGACACCCGGCCCCTGGACGCCGCCGAGGCGGCCGGCGTCGCGCACGCCGGAGCGGGCGGGGTGGTCTTCCGCGACGCGTGGACACGGATCGCGGCCTACGAGACGGGCTCCCCGGCCGACCGCCGCGACGTCCACCGCCTGCTGGCCCGGGTGCTGAGCGGCGAGGGGGAGACGCCGTGGCGGTCCTGGCACCGGGGTGCGGGGGCGCTCGGCCCCAGCGGGCGGCTGGCGGCGGAACTCGGCGCCGCCGCGGGCAGGGCGGGTGAGGCGGGCCGGCTGTCCTTGGCACGTGCGCTGGCCGAGCGGGCGGCCGAGCTGTGCCCCGACCCGTCCGAGCAGGTCCGCCTGGTCGCCCGGGCTGCCGCCTACGCCTGGCAGTCGGGCGACGGGGACCGGGCCCGCAGGTTGGCGGCCACCACCTCCGACGACGCTCTGACCGGGGTGCTCGCCCTTCGGGCGGGGAACGCGTCGGAGGCGTTCGACGCGTTGCTGACGGCGGTGGCCTTCCCACCCCCGGTGCGCACGGTTCCCGGGCCCGCGACGCCGGCGGTCGGCAAGGTTCCCGTACCGTCAACCGACCTCGCCGCCCCAGCCTCGGTGCGGTCGTCCGCCGCCTCCGCCCCCGCCGCCCACCTCCTCGCCCGAGCCACCGAAGCCGCCATCTACACCGGAGACATACGACGCCTGCGAGAGGCTGCCCGCGTCGCCGATCGGCTCGGCGTCGTGCCGCCGGGCACGCTGAGCGGGCTGGTGGCCGCCTTCGACGGGCGGTACGAGGATGCGCGCGACCTGCTGAGGGGGGCGGCCGGGCGGTGCGGGCCGGGGGGTGACCCCACTGTCCTCATCCACGCCGGCATCGCCGAGCTGCTCCTCGGCGATCACACCCGCGCGGCCACGGCGACCGTCCGCGCGGCCGCCTCCGCCCGGGCTCGGGGCACGCCGGTGACCGTGCCGCAGGCGATGGAGTTCCGCGCGTACGCCGACTTCTGGGCCGGGCGCCCCAGGGCCGGCGAGGCCGCTGCGACGGACGCGCTGTGGCAGGCCCACGCCACAGGTCAGGACAACGGTGCCTGCCATCTGCAGGCCGCCCTCGCCATGTTCGCCGCGCTCACGGGAGATGCGGACGTCTGCCGCGAACGTGCCGCGACCGCACGGTCGTACGCCCTCGCCCGCGGCCTGGGCCTGCCCGCCGCCCTCGCCCAGTGGGCGCTCGCCTTCCTCGACCTGAGCACCGGCAACTTCGCCGCCGCGGCCGCCCGCCTGCGTGCCCTGGCCGGATTCGGCCCCGGGCACGGCCACCGGGCCATCCGCCACCTGGCCACCCCGCACTACGTCGAGGCCGCCGTCCGCACCGGCGACACCCGGGTCGCCCGCGTCGCGCACGCCGACTACCACCGCTGGGCGAGCATCGTGCGCAGCCCCGACGACCTGGCCCTCAGCGCCCGCTGCCGCGCGCTGCTCGCGCCCGGGGAGGAAGCGGTGGACCACTACCGCACGGCACTCGGCCTGCACTCCCACGGCACCCGCGACTTCGAACGCGCGCGCACGGAGCTGCTGTTCGGCAGTGCCCTGCGCCGACTGCGCCGCCGTACGGAAGCACGCGACCGCTTGCACAGCGCCCTGGAGGCGTTCGACTCCTTCGGCGCGCCGCACTGCGCGGACCAGGCTCGCACCGAGCTCCGTGCCCTCGGCGCACCCGCCTCACCGACGCCCCACGCAACGGGACACCCCACGACCCGCCTCACGGCCCAGCAACTCCTGGTCGCCCGGATGGCCGCCGACGGCGCCACCAACCGCGAGATCGCCGCCCGCCTCGCCCTCAGCCCACGCACGATCGACCACCACCTGCGAGGCGTCTTCACCCGCCTGGGCATCCGCTCCCGCATCGAACTGGTGCGACTCATCGCCGAGGGCGACGAAGGCGAGCCCGGCTAGGCGGAGCCAGGCTAGGCGCCGGAGAACGCGCGGGCGAACCCGGTCAGACTCCGCGGGCAGGCCCAGATCTCCGCTTCACGGGCCGTGTCACCGTCGGCCGCCACGCTCGCCTCGAGATTCCTCGCGCAATTCACGCAGACATGGCAGGCAGACATGGCACGCAGAGTCACGGCTCAGGGCGCCGCCCGCCCCCGAAACCCGTCCGCGTCCCACGTCCCGAACAACCTCGGCGCCAGCCAACCCGGCGCCGCGTCACGGAAGTCGGCAGGTGCGAGCGACCCCGCCCCGGCCGGCACCGCGCCCAGCAGCGGCGCCGCCGCCACGTCCGGCAGATCCGCGACATTGCAACGCGACGCCAGATCCGGTGCCTCGGGCCAGCTGCCGATCACCACGCCCAGCAGGTCCAGCCCCCGACCGCGCAGTTCACGTGCCGTCAGCTCCGTCGTGTTCAGCGTGCCCAGACCTGCCGATGCCACCACCAGGACCGGCGCCGACATCAGCTCGGCCGCGTCCGCCAGCGTGCCGCCTGCCTCGTCGAAACGGACGAGCAGCCCGCCCGCGCCTTCCACCAGCACCAGGTCGTGCTCGGCGGCCAGCTTGGCGGCGGCCTCGGCGATCTCGTGCGGACGGACCGGCGGGCGGCCGGCCCGGCGCGCCGCCGTCGCCGGGGCCAACGGCTCGGGATAGCGGGCGACTTCCGCGATCGTCACCGTGCCCGCGAGCCGCGCGACCTCCGCCGCGTCGCCCCGTTCGTCCGCCGTCACGCCCGTCTGCGCGGCCTTCAACACCGCCACCGACCGGCCCGCGGTCACCGCCGCCGCGGCGACCGCGGCCGTCGTGACCGTCTTGCCGACCTCCGTGCCCGTGCCCGTGATCACCAGTACCGGCATGTCAGCTCTCCCGCGCTGCCGCGCACACCGCGCGGGCGATCCGTGCCACGTCCGCGTCCCCCGTGACGTACGGCGGCATCGTGTAGATGAGATCGCGGAACGGCCGCAGCCACACGCCCTCGCGCACAGCGGCCGCGGTCGCCGCTTCCATGTCCACCGGGTGATCCAGCTGGACGACTCCGATGGCACCGAGCACACGTACGTCCCGCACACCGGGGAGCTCCAGGGCCGGGGCCAGCCCGTCCCGCAGCCCCGCCTCGATCCGCTTGACCTCGGCCAACCAGTCCTGGCCGAGCAGCAGCTCGATCGAGGCGCAGGCGACCGCGGCCGCCAGCGGATTGCCCATGAAGGTCGGCCCGTGAGCCAGCACCGGCACCTCGCCCCGCGAGATCCCGTCGGCCACCCGCGCCGTGCACAAGGTGGCGGCCATCGTCAGATAGCCGCCCGTCAGCGCCTTGCCCACGCACATCACATCCGGCGTCACCGCCGCGTGCTCCGCCGCGAACAGCGCGCCCGTGCGACCGAACCCGGTCGCGATCTCGTCGAACACCAGCAGCACGTCGTGCGCGTCGCACGCCTCGCGCAGCACCCGCAGATACGCGGGGGAGTGGAACCGCATCCCGCCCGCGCCCTGCACGACCGGCTCGACGATCACGGCCGCCAGTTCGTCGGCGTGCCGCTCGATCAGCGAACGCAGCTGGTCGGCGTACGACTCCTCGTACTCCGTCGGCGGCGGATCCGCGAACACCTGGCGCTGCAGTACGCCGGTCCACAGCTCGTGCATCCCGCCCTCGGGGTCGCACACCGACATCGGCTGCCAGGTGTCGCCGTGGTAGCCGCCGCGCCAGGTCAGCAGCCGCTGCTTGCCGGGGCGGCCCAGCGAACGCCAGTACTGCAGGCACATCTTGACCGCGACCTCGACCGACACCGACCCGGAGTCGGCGAGGAACACATGCTCCAGGCCCTCGGGTGACATGTCGACAAGGAGCTTCGCCAGCCGTACGGCGGGCTCGTGCGTGAGCCCGCCGAACATCACATGGCTCATGCGCGACAGCTGCTCGCGCGCGGCCTCGTTGAGCACCGGGTGGTTGTAGCCGTGGATCGCCGACCACCAGGACGACATCCCGTCGACCAGCTCACCCGAGCCGTCCGCCAACTTCAGCCGCACCCCGCAGGCCGACTCCACGACCAGCGGCTCGATGCGGCCGGGCATGGGGCCGTACGGATGCCAGACGTGCCGCCGGTCGAGCTCCAGCAGCTCGGGCACGGTCAGGTCGGGCACGAGGTGCGGGTCAGGCATTGGGCGCGAGGTCCGTTCCGGCGCCCCGGCGGCGTACGGCGACCAGGTCGGTGCGCGGTTCGGTCGAGACGGGCGCGGCAGCGGCCGTACCGCACACACCGCCCCCCTCGTGCGACCCGCACCCGGCGCTGTCGTGCCCACCGCACCCGGCGCTCTCCTGGGACCCGCAGCCCGCGCTCTCGTGCGAGCCGCAGCCGCCCTGGGCCGTCGCCCGGTGCTCCGGCAGGGTCACCTGGTCGGCGCCCTCCACCTCGAACCCGGCGTCCGCGATCATCTCCAGGTCGGCCTTGCCCGCCTGGCCCTCGCTGGTGAGGTAGTCGCCGAGGAAGATCGAGTTGGCCAGGTGCAGGGCGAGCGGCTGCATCGAGCGCAGATGCACCTCGCGGCCGCCGGCGATGCGCACCTCGACGTCCGGGCACACGAACCGGACCATCGCCAGGATCCGCAGACACCGCTGCGGGGTGAGGTTCCACTCCTTGGCCAGCGGGGTGCCCTCGAACGGGATCAGGAAGTTGACCGGCACAGAGTCCGGGTCCAGCTCGCGCAGTGAGTAGACGACGTCGACCAGGTCCTCGTCGCTCTCGCCCATGCCGGCGATGAGGCCGGAGCAGGCGGACAGGCCGGCCGCGTGCGCCTTCTGCACGGTGTCGACGCGGTCGGCGTAGGTGTGCGTGGTCGTGATGTCCGCGTATGTGCCCTCGGAGGTGTTGAGGTTGTGGTTGTAGGCGTCCGCACCCGCCTCGCGCAGCCGCTCCGCCTGGCCGTCGGACAGCAGGCCGAGACAGGCGCACACCTCGACGCCCTCGTTCTGGTCCTTGATCGCCTTGATGGTGTCGGAGACCCGGTCCACATCACGGTCGGTCGGGCCGCGCCCGGACGCCACCAGACAGACCCGCTTGGCGCCACCCGCCAAACCGGCGGCGGCGGCCTGCGATGCCTCGTCCGGCTTGAGCCAGGTGTACTTGAGGATGCCGGCGGTGGAGCCGAGCCGCTGGGAACAGTAGGAGCAGTCCTCCGGGCACAGGCCCGACTTGAGGTTGACGAGATAGTTGAGTTTCACCCGTCGGCCGAACCACTGCCGGCGTACCTTGCCGGCCGCGGCCACCACATCGAGCAGGTCGTCGTCGGAAGTGGCGAGGACGGCCAAGGCTTCCTCGCGGGTCGGCAGCTCGCGCCGAAGCCCCTTGTCCACCAGCGTGTTCAGCAGGTCCATGGGAGCTGATCCTTACGTACGGAGGGCCTCCGAGCCAAGGAGAGTTTGCACAACCCTGTCACTTCGATGTGTGGGTATTGCCACACCGTGGGTGGTCGGCCGTGCGACTAGTGTCTGTGCACTGCCTACAAAAGCCCGGAGGAGCCATGGCGTTCGGCTGGATCGACGAGCAGGCGGAGCTGCGCCGCCGTGCCGGACTCGTACGGACCCTGCGCCCCCGCCCCGCCGACTCGCCGCTCCTCGACCTCGCGAGCAACGACTACCTGGGCCTGGCCCATCACCCGGAGGTCACCGAGGGCGCGGCGCGGGCCGCCCGGACGTGGGGCGGCGGCGCGACCGGTTCCCGGCTCGTCACGGGCACGACGGAGCTGCACGCCGAGCTGGAGCGCGAGCTGGCCGACTTCTGCGGCTTCGAGGCGGCACTCGTCTTCTCCTCCGGCTACGCGGCCAACCTCGCGGCGGTCACGGCGCTGGCGCCGCACGGCTCGCTGATCGTCTCGGACGCGGGCAACCACGCCTCGCTGATCGACGGCTGCCGGCTCGCGCGGGGCACCACACAGGTCGTCGCGCACTGCGAACCGGACGCCGTGCGCAAGGCGCTCCAGACGCACGACGGACCCGCCGTCGTCGTGTCCGACACCGTCTTCTCGGTCGACGGCGACGCCGCCCCGCTCGGCGGGCTCGCCGAGGCGAGCCGGGAACACGGTGCCGGGCTGGTCGTCGACGACGCCCACGGCCTCGGTGTGCTCGGCGACGGCGGCCGCGGCGCCCCGTACGCGGCGGGGCTCGCGGGCGCCGACGACGTCGTCGTGACGGTCACGCTGTCCAAGTCGCTCGGCAGTCAGGGCGGAGCCGTCCTCGGCCCCGCCCGGGTGATCGACCATCTGGTCAACGCGGCCCGGACGTTCATCTTCGACACGGGCCTCGCCCCCGCGGCGGCGGGCGCGGCCCTGGCGGCGCTGAGACTGCTGCGCCGCGAGCCGGAGCGTGCGGCGCGGGCGCGCACGGTGGCGAACGAACTGCACACCCGGCTGACGGCCACGGGACTGCAAGCCGTTCGACCGGACGCCGCGGTCGTCTCCGTGCGCGCGCCGTCCCCCGAAGAAGCCGTGCTCTGGGCGGCCGAGTGCCGTACGGCCGGCCTCGCCGTGGGCTGCTTCCGTCCCCCTTCCGTCCCCGACGGCATCTCACGGCTGAGGCTGACCGCCCGCGCGGACCTCTCCGAGGGGCAGATCGAACGCGCTGTACGGGTCATCGGCGAGACACGACCATGAGTCGGCGTGACACGGCCCTGCCGCCGCACCTGGCGTAAATGATCAGAGTTGGTCAGAACTGATCGGAACGGTCAGGACTGGAACGCGGCCGTGAAACCCGCCCAGCTCTCGGGGGAGAAGAGCAGCGCGGGTCCGGCCGGGTCCTTGGAGTCGCGCACGGCGAGCAGTCCGATCCAGGGACCGGAGTGCGGCCGTGCGGTCTCGACGCAGTTGTTCGCTCCGGTGCTGTAGCTGCTGCGCAGCCATCGCGCACCGAGCAGATCGGTACTTGAAGTCACGTTCCGAGGCAGTGCGGTCATGGTGCCTCCTTACGCGCCGCCAGCCAGCGCGGCGATGTAATCCAACGATTCCTCGGGCGAAAGGGCGTGGATCCGAAGGGTGTTGAAGGCCTCCGTGTAGGCCTGGAGGTCTTCTTTCCGTTCGAGGTAGAGGCTACTCGTCAAGTGGTCGAGAACAACCACATCCAGATCAGAAGTGCGCGAAAATGAGAAGATAACGAAAGGCCCGGTGATGCCGACATGCTCGCCGGCCGCGAACGGCAGGACCTGCAGCCTGACTTGGGGCAGTCGCGCCGCCTCCATCAGCCGCCTCAGCTGCCGCGCCATCACCTCGGGCCCGCCGATCTCCCGGCGCAACACCGCCTCGTCGAGCACCGCGCTCAGGTGCAACGGCGGATCGGCGTGCAGCACGTCCTGCCTGGCCAGACGGACCGCGACCAGCGCGTCGAGCCGTTCGTCGGCGGCGTCGTCGAGCCCGCCCACCGCGGCCCGCGTCACCGCCCGGGCGTACTCGGGCGTCTGGAGCAACCCGGGCACCACGGAGGTCTCCAGCGTGCGCATCGCGCTCGCCTGGGACTCCAGGCTGATGAAGTCCCGGTACGTCGGCGGCAGCACTCCGCGGTACGCGTGCCACCAGTGATGCCGCCCGCCCCCCTCGTCGGATCCCGCCAACACCACGAGCAATTCGCGCAGTTGGGAATCCTGTACGCCGTACGCGTCCAGCAGTAACCGCACATCGGCCGGTTTCACCCCACTGGCGCCGGTCTCGATCCGGCTCACCTTGGACTGGTGCCAGCCCACCAGCCGGGCCGCCTCACCACTGGTGAGCCCGGCACCGGTGCGCAACGCACGCAGTTCCGCGCCCAGTTTCCGGCGGCGCACCGCGGGACCGTGCTGCATGGGCAACTCCTTACTCCAACCGAGCCGCCCAAATACGGTCTGCCGTCGCAGAGTTCACCGCTTCGAGCGACAGATATATGCATATCTTGGTGGATCGGCACCCTGACGGCCCTGGTAATGGCAGTCTGGCGACGAAGCACCAGTCCGGGACCGTACTCGAACCATCCGCTCCGTGTCGGACTGCGGTCCCGTTGGGAAAGGGACGACGTCGCCATGGCAGATCACCTGGAAGCATCCGTCACTCTGCCGAGCGATCCAGCCTCGGTCTCCGCGGCCCGGGCCTACGTGGTCACCACCCTCGCGGAGTGGGGACTGCCACCGGACACGGAGGCGGCCGACACCATCCGGCTGATCGTCTCCGAACTCACCACCAACGCCGTACAGCACACCCTCGGGCAGTCACCCACCTTCACGGTGGACCTCGAGCTCGACCGTGACGAACACCTGCGCATCGGGGTCACCGACAGCCACCCGCGCTTCCCCAAGCGGCTGCCGGCCGCCGTCCAGCAGGACAACGGCCGTGGCCTGGTCATCATCCGCTGGCTGACCGCGGAGTGCGGCGGCAAGCTGAGGGTGCGGCCCACCCGCGAGGGCGGCAAGACCGTCTCCATCGAACTGCCGTGGACTGCGGCCGCGGAGCCGGTGCCGGCTGCGGGACAGCAGGAACCATGACGCTCAGGGCTGCTGTGGCTGCCCTGCTCGTCCGTACGTGCCGCGCAACAGCGCCCGGAAGGCGTCCGCCGCGGGAGCTGCCTCGTCGCTGCGGAAAGCGACCGAGATCGTACGGCGCAGATCGCCGCCCTCCAGCGCCCGCACCCCGACCGGCGTGACCGACGTGCGCGCCACCATCTCCGGTACGACCGCCACCCCGAGCCCCGCACTGGCCAGTGCGCACACCAGGAGGTACCCCGGCGTCGGGACCCGCACCGAGGGCGTGGCACCGGCCTCGGCCAGCACCGCCTCGACCGCCCGCCGGGCTGGAGCGTCCGGTGCCATGCTGATCAGCGGCTGCCCCGTGAGCTCGGCCAGCGGCAGTCGTGCGGCACCGCTGGTGAGGACGTGGCCCGGAGCGGACACCAGGACCAGTTCCTCGACCAGGATCGGCTCGACGGCGACGGAGGACGGCAGCGGGACCGGATCGCCGGGTGTGTAGGCGTGGGTCAGCGCCAGATCGATCTCCCCGGCCGCCACGGCGGCGACACCGGCCGACGGTTCGTAGTCGGCGACCGTCAGCCCCACATCCGGATGTGCCCGGCGGAAGGCGCTGAGGGCCGGGGGCAGCAGATGGATGCCCGCGGTCTGGAAGGTGCCGAGCCGGAGGGTCCCGCCCGTCAGGCCGGTCAGCCGGGCCAGTTCATGCCGTGCCTGGTCGAGTTCGTCGAGCACCCGCCGCGCCCGGGCCACCAGCAGCTCGCCCGCACCCGTCAGCCGCGCCCCGCGGTGGTGCCGTACCAGAAGGGCGGTGCCCGCCTCGCGCTCCAGTTTGGCCAGCTGCTGGGAGAGCGCGGGCGTGGTGTAGCCGAGCCGCTCGGCGGCCCGGGTGATCGAACCCGCCTCGGCGACCGCCACCAAGGCGGCGAGGCGGGTCGGGTCGTACATGGTGGGTGTCCCTTCGCGCGCGGCGCCGAGCAGCAGGCTAAAGCATTGCTTAAGGACTACCCAGAATATTCGACATACCTGCTGAAGGCTTCGGCGCGGCAGGCTGGCCGTATGGACGCTCAGCTCATCGCCTTCACCGGGGTCTCCGCCGGCCTGGTCGCCATGCCCGGGGCCGACTTCACCGTCGTCGTACGCAATGCCCTCGTCTCCCGCCGGGCCGGGATCGTCTGCGCGCTGGGGATCGGGGCCGGGCTGCTGGTCCATGTGACGCTGGCGGTGGTGGGAGTCGCCGCGGTCCTGGCCGCCGTACCGGCGCTGTTCCGCGCGCTCCAGGTGGCGGGCGGCGTCTATGTGCTCTATCTGGCCGTCCAGACGCTGCGGCAGCGGCACACCGATGGGGAGAACGCGCAGGAGGATTCCACCGCGCGACCGCTGCGGCAGGGCTTCGTCACCAACGCCCTCAATCCGAAGGCGTCCCTCACGTTCCTCAGCGTGCTGCCGCAGTTCCTGCCCGCGGGGGCTCCGGCGCTGCCCCGGACGCTGCTGCTCGCGCTGATCGTGGTCGCGATCGCGCTCGTCTGGTTCCAGGTGGTCGCCCTGCTGGTGGACCGGCTCGGCAGGTGGCTGCGCCGGCCGCGCACCGCACGGGCGGTCACGACCGTCACCGGCGCCGCGCTGACGGCCTTCGGCGTGGCACTCCTCGCCGGGCCGCTGCGGGCCGTCTGACAGCCTTTGCCGGCGCCCGGCCTTCAGTCCGGGGCCCCGGGGGCGCTGACGGCGCGTCAGGCAGCCGTCAGCGCCCCCGGGGAGGTCACTTGACCCGGCCGTACCAGACGCTCCTGGTCCAGATCTTCTGCAGCCTCACGACGTCCCCGCTCTTGGGGGAGTGCCAGATCTTTCCCTTCCCGGCGTAGATGCCGACGTGGTAGACGTTCGACCCCGAGTGGAAGAACACCAGGTCCCCGGCCTTGCGGTTGCCGGCAGAGATGTGGCGGGTCTTGTTGTACTGCTGGGCCGCGGTACGGGGCAGCTTCTTGCCGGCCTTCTTGTACGAGTACAGCGTGAGCCCGGAGCAGTCGAACCTGTGCGGACCTGTGGCGCCCCACTTGTACGGGGAGCCCTTCTTGGAGGCCGCGATCTGAAGTGCCTTCGTCGCCGGCGTGGCGGCTTCGGCCTCGGAGGCGAAGCCGGGCGCCACGATCGAGCCGCCCACTGCGGCGATGGTGAGAGCCGAGGCCGTACCGGCCCGGACCATGAGCGACGGGACACGATTGAGCGCAGTCATGCGCAACCCTTCGTCAGCCGCCTGTGAAGGATGACCTGTCGGATTCGGGCTGGCGAAGTTGCCCGGTCGCGTTGCCGCGACTTCACCCCAAGGGTTGCTCGGATCGAACGAACGTCCGCTCCGGCGACCCGTCTTGCTCGGGTCCTCCACTCCTGCCGATCCACTCCTGTCGACCGGTCATCCGGGCGGCGGCAGGACTCGGCGTCCGCCCGGATCGCCCCGCCGCTGTGGCGGGGGCTTGTCGTCAGACAGGGATCTTGACGCACGGATGAACGAAAAACCCAACGGAACCGGGGATTTGTGGCGTTACTCACCACTCACCCGTTCGGGTGGACACCCCCGTGTTCGACCGGGTGTCCAGGTATCCGACGAGCCCCGGACCAGCGATGGAGCGTCCCATTCCGCCTTGGGGTCATGCCTGTTGCGCAACTTGAGGGGTGCGTAAAAGGGAAGGTTTCTACGCCGAAAGGGGGTACGCCTTTTGGTCCGTTTCAGCTCCCGTCCGGACGCCTCGGCCGTGGGGCGAGGCGTCCAGAACCTGTCTGAACGAGTCGTCAACTGTCGGAGCGCGACGGCATCGTGACGCGAGCCGTGCGGCGTTCACCGTCCAGCACGCGCAGCGCACGCGCCAGCGTGGGGGAGTGCAGCTCGGTCTCGCCCCGCTGGTGCATCAGCGCCAGCGCGTCCCGCAGCTCGGCCGCCCTGCCGACGAGCGCCTGGGCGGCGCGCAGTCCGCGGTAGGTGTCGCCGTGCCGCGTCGGGTTGATCCGGCCGAGCAGGTCCACCACATCGAGATAACGGTCTATCAACTCCCCCTCGGCACGCGTCAGCGCGGGCAGGGGCGGCAACTCGGGTGGAAGCACCGGCCGATCACCGCCCTGTGGGCGGCGCGAGAGTGGCCTTGCGGCTGGGGATGATCCGGTCCACCAGCCCGTACTCCAGCGCCTCCTGGGCGCTGAGGATCTTGTCCCGCTCGATGTCCTGGCTCACCTGCTCGCGGCTGCGCCCGGTGTGCCGGGCGAGCATCTCCTCCAGGCGGGTTCGAACGCGCGTCAGTTCGTCGGCCTGGATGGCGAGATCGCTCGCCTGCCCCTCGATCGGCTCGGGGAGCCCCGGCTGATGGATCACCATGCGGGCCCCGGGCAGCGCGAATCGCTTCCCCGGAGTCCCCGCGGCCAGCAGTGCCGCGCCGGATGCCCCGGCCTGGCCCAGGCAGATCGTCTCCACGTCACAGGTGACGAACTGCATCGTGTCGTAGATCGCCGTCATGGCGCTGAACGAGCCGCCGGGCGAGTTGATGTACAGCGAGATGTCCTGGCCGGGCTCCTTGTGCTCCAGGTACATGAACTGGGCCATCACGTCGTTCGCCGAGATGTCGTCGATCTGTGTGCCGAGAAAGACGATCCGCTCCTCCAGCAGCTTCGAGTACGGGTCCTGCGTCCTGGTGCCGGAACTCGTGCGCTCGGTGAACTCGGGCAGTACGTGGCGGGCGGTCGGTCGGGTCATGGTTCACGCTCCCTTGTCGGGGTGCCTGTAAAAAATGTACAGGACGTACATGACGTAATGTGGGGAGCATGGCCTACGAGATTCCGGTGACGCAAGCCAGGGCTGAGCTCGCCGAACTGATCAATCGCGTGGTGTACGGCGGTGAGCGCGTCGTCGTCACGCGCCACGGAAAGCCCCTTGTCGCCCTTGTCTCCGCCTCTGACCTCGAACGACTGGAGAAGCTCGGGGAGCCGGCGGAACTCGCCGAGGAGCAGGTCGTCAGCGCTGTCTCCAGCGTCCGTGAGGTGGCGTCCGCTCCCCGCGAACGGCAGCGGTTCGGAATTGCGGCCGAGCATCGGGGGGCGAGCCCCTCATAGGGCTGGCCTCATAGGGCTGGCCTTGTAGGGGCGGCCTTGCAGAGCTGCCTTCGGAGTTCCGGAAACGACAGGACCGTGCACCCCCGTCCGCTACAGCGGGGGTGCACGGTCGGTTCGGTGTGTCCGGGTGGCCGGCCGACGAGCGCGGGTCAGCCGATGGTGGCCAGTTCCCTCTCGGGCGCGGGCTCGCCGGTCTTCGTGCGTGCCTTGAGCGCGTTGCCGAGCAGTACGGCTCCCAGGCCCAGCGCCGCCCACCAGGTCAGCGTCAGGGCCGGGCCTGTCGCCGCCGCGCCGTCGAAGTACGACACGGAGCGCAGTAGAGTGGCGCCCGCGCCCGGCGGCAGCCACTGGCCGATCGCGCCCGCCGGCTCGGGCAGCAGCTGCGGCGCCGACGAGGCGCCGGAGAAGGGGTTGCCGAACAGCATCACCACGGCTGCCACGATGCCGCTCCCGGCGGGGCCGATGAGGGCGGCAAGGCCCGCCACCCCACCGCTCACGGCCAGTGTCGCCAGGCCCAGTGCCCCTGCCTCGGCCCACCAGTCGCCGGTGAGGATCCCCAGCCAGCTGTGCGCGATCGCGGCCGCGGCCAGGCCGACCAGGGCGGCGGCGCCGATCAGGGCGGTCACGGCGCGCAGGCCGCGCAGTCCGAGCAGGGTCACCAGCATGCCCGCCGCGATACCGGCGAGCGCCAGCGGCAGCACGCTCGAGGTCAGGGCCGCGCCACGCGGGTCCTTCTCGGGGGCGGGTACCACGTCGACCGTCTTGGCCTGGGTGCCGGTGGCCGCCGCCTGCTCCGTCACCGCCCGCTGGAGGGTCTGGGCGACGACCGGGCTCGCCGCCGACGCGGTCAGCAGTTCGGGGCCCTGGGCGGTGACGACGATCGCGCCGTATACGGTCCGGTCCTCGATGGCGTCCCGGGCGGCGGCCTCGTCGGCGTAGCGATGGAGCTCGAACGCGCCCTCGTGGCGGTTCAGCTGCTTCTCCACCTGGGCCGTGGCGGCGGCCGGTCCGGCCACGCCGAGCGGCAGGTCGCGCGGTGCGGTGCGGGTGGCCGGCCAGGCGAAGGCCCACAGGGCGAGGGCGGCGAGGACGGGGACGAGGACGACGACCGCGATCAGGCGCCGGGGTGCGGCGTTCCTGGGCGGTGTAGCGGAGGGGGTGGGCATGGGGTCTCCAAGGGTCCGGCTCTAAAAAGAAGGATCGTTCGTTTTTCTTGTGCCATCACCGTGCTCCGGGCGCCGTTCGCTTGTCAAGAAGGAATGTTCGTTTTAGTTTTTGGCCATGGCCCGCGTATCCCAGGAGCACCTCGACGCCCGCCGCCGGCAGATCCTCGACGGCGCCGCCCGCCTCTTCGCCAGCAACGGCTTCCACGCCACGTCGATGCAGGACGTGCTGAAGGAGGTCGACCTGTCGGCCGGAGCGGTGTACCGCTACTTCAGCGGCAAGGACGAGCTGATCGCCGCGATCGTGAAAGAGGTGCTCGGCGAGATCCGAGTGGCCTTCGCGGACGTCACCCGGCAGAGCCCGCCGCCACCGCCCGACCTCCTGGTCGGTCTGGTCCTCGGCCGGACGCTCCGCGTCTGGTCGTCCCTGAACGCCGCCGGGGAGTCGCCCTTCCCGCGGCTGATCATGCAGGTCTGGGCGGAGACCGTGCGCAACGAGGAGCTGGCGGTCCTCCTGACGGAGGTGTACACGGAGCTGCGCGAGAACTGGGCGCGGGCCGTCGAGGCCTACCAGGACGCCGGGATGCTGCCGTCGAACGTCCCCGCGGACCATGTGGCGCGCACCATGATCGCCACCGTGCAGGGGTTCATCGTCCAGCAGGCCCTGTTCGGACCGGCGCCCGTCGAGGTCCTGCAGGACGGTCTACGTGCGTTGATGAGCGTGTCGGCCACGCAGCCGGACGGCTGAGCGGATCACAGTCCGGTTAACTTGCTTGAAACTCGGTCCAACTAGCCTGCCGATCTACGCCACCAGGGACTTTGCCCGGTGGCCGAGGCAACCGGGCCCCGCACGGTCCGGAGCGAGGACTGTGAGGTGGGACGTGCAACTGACCCCGCACGAGCAAGAGAGGCTGCTCATCCACGTGGCGGCCGACGTGGCCGAGAAGCGCCGGGCCCGCGGGCTCAAGCTGAACCACCCCGAGGCCGTCGCGCTCATCACGTCGCACATCCTCGAAGGTGCCCGTGACGGCCGTACGGTCGCCGAGCTCATGGCCTCCGGACGCAAGCTGCTGACGCGCGACGACGTCATGGAGGGCATCCCCGAGATGATCCACGACGTCCAGGTCGAGGCGACCTTCCCGGACGGCACCAAGCTCGTCACCGTCCACGACCCGATCGTCTGAAGGGGGCCTCGATGATTCCCGGAGAGATCCTGTTCGCCGACGGCCCGATTGCCTACAACGAAGGCCGTGAGGTCACCCGGCTGACCGTCCTCAACGCCGCCGACCGGCCCGTCCAGGTCGGCTCCCACTACCACTTCGCCGAGGCCAACCCCGGTCTGGACTTCGACCGCGCCGCAGCCCGCGGCAAGCGGCTGAACATCGCCGCCGGCACCGCCGTGCGCTTCGAGCCCGGGATCCCCGTCGACGTCGAACTCGTCCCCCTCACCGGTGCCCGCGTGGTGCCCGGACTGCGCGGGGAGACCGGAGGTGCCCTCGATGCCTGAGATCTCCCGTGCCGCGTACGCCGACCTGTTCGGCCCGACCACCGGCGACCGCATCCGGCTCGCCGACACCGACCTGCTGGTCGAGATCGAGGAGGACCGTTCCGGCGGTCCCGGACTCGCCGGTGACGAGGCCGTGTTCGGCGGCGGCAAGGTCATCCGCGAATCCATGGGCCAGTCGCGTGCTACGCGCGCAGACGGCACCCCCGACACCGTGATCACGGGCGTCGTGATCATCGACCACTGGGGCATCGTCAAGGCCGACGTCGGCATCCGCGACGGCCGGATCACCGGCATCGGCAAGGCGGGCAACCCCGACACGATGGACGGGGTGCACCCGAACCTCGTCATCGGCCCCGAGACCGAGATCATCGCCGGCAACGGGCGGATCCTCACGGCCGGTGCCATCGACGCGCACGTCCACTTCATCTGCCCCCAGATCGCCGACGAGGCGCTCGCCTCGGGCACCACCACGCTGATCGGCGGCGGCACCGGACCCGCCGAGGGCTCGAAGGCGACCACGGTCACGCCCGGTCCCTGGCATCTGGCCCGGATGCTGGAGGCGATGGAGGGACACCCCGTCAACTTCGGCCTGCTGGGCAAGGGCAACACCGTCTCCCACGAGGCGATGCTGTCCCAGATCCGCGGCGGCGCGCTCGGCCTCAAGCTGCACGAGGACTGGGGCTCCACCCCGGCCGTCATCGACGCCTCGCTGACCGTCGCCGACCAGACCGGCATCCAGATCGCGATCCACACGGACACGCTGAACGAGGCCGGTTTCGTGGGCGACACGCTCGCGGCGATCGCCGGACGCGGCATCCACGCGTACCACACCGAGGGTGCGGGCGGCGGGCACGCGCCGGACATCATGACCGTCGTCTCCGAGCCGCACGTGCTGCCCAGCTCGACCAACCCGACGCGGCCGTTCACCGTCAACACCGCCGAGGAACACCTCGACATGCTGATGGTGTGCCACCACCTCAACCCGGCGGTGCCCGAGGACCTCGCCTTCGCCGAGTCCCGCATCCGCCCGTCGACGATCGGCGCGGAGGACATCCTCCACGACCTCGGCGCGATCTCGATCATCTCGTCCGACGCCCAGGCCATGGGCCGCGTCGGCGAGGTCGTCATGCGGACCTGGCAGACCGCCCATGTCATGAAGCGGCGGCGGGGCGCGCTGCCGGGGGACGGGCGCGCGGACAATCACCGGGTGCGGCGGTACGTCGCCAAGTACACGATCAACCCGGCGGTCGCCCAGGGGCTTTCCCACGAGGTCGGCTCCGTCGAGAGCGGCAAGCTCGCCGACCTGGTGCTGTGGGAGCCGGCGTTCTTCGGCGTCAAGCCGCACCTCGTCATCAAGGGCGGGCAGATCGCGTACGCGCAGATGGGCGACGCCAACGCGTCCATCCCGACGCCGCAGCCGATCCTGCCCCGGCCGATGTTCGGCGCGATCGGACGGGCGCCGGCCTCGAACTCGGTCAACTTCGTGGCGCCGCTCGCGATCGAGGACGGGCTTGCGGAGCGGCTCCAGCTCGGGAAGCGGTTCGTGGCCATCGAGTCGACGCGTGGGGTGACCAAGGCCGACATGCGGCAGAACGACGCGCGGCCCGACGTACGGGTCGATCCCGACAGCTTCGCCGTGCACATCGACGGGGAGCTGGTGGAGGCCACGCCCGCCGCCGAACTGCCCATGGCCCAGCGCTACTTCCTGTTCTGAGGGCTGGGTTGTCGATGTCACGGGCAGCACTTCTCGTCCTGGCCGACGGACGCTTTCCCGCCGGGGGGCATGCGCACTCCGGCGGGGCGGAGGCGGCCGTCAAGGCGGGGCGGATCACCGGGGCCGCGAGCCTGGAGGACTTCTGCCGGGGGCGGCTGCACACGACCGGCCTTGTCGCGGCCTCGCTCGCCGCGGCTGCCGCGCTCGGGGTCGACGCGGTGGCCTTGGACGAGGCCGCCGACGCCCGTACGCCGTCGCCCGCGTTGCGGCTTGCCGCGCGGAAGTTGGGGCGGCAGTTGATGCGGGCCGCCCGGGCGACCTGGCCGTCTCAGGAGCTGGACGACCTTGCTCGTCGGTTTCCCAAGGGGGCCCATCAGCCCGTCGTGCTGGGCGTCGTGGCCCGGGCGGCGGGGTTGGGGGCCGTCGAGGCGGCTTACTGTGCGGCGTACGAGAGTGTGAGCGGGCCGGCGTCTGCGACGGTGCGGTTGCTGAGTCTCGATCCCTTCGACGCCACGGCGGTGCTGGCCCGGTTGGCGCCGGAGCTGGACCGGGTGGTGGACCGGGCGGTGGAGGCCGGCCGGCGGGTGGTCGGCCATGGGGTCGACGAGCTGCCCGCGGCTTCCGCTCCGTTGCTGGAGATCGGGGCGGAGGTGCATGCGGCTTGGGCGGTACGTCTGTTCGCCTCCTAGAAAGCCGCCCACCACTCGACTGAGCCAGCCCCCAGCACATCTCGTACCGAAGGAGCCGCCCCATGCACCTCGACCACTCCCACGACGGCCCCTCCGCCGTCAGCGCCGACGCCCGCCGTCCCGACGGATCACGCCGTGCGCTGCGTATCGGACTCGGCGGGCCCGTCGGGTCCGGTAAGACCGCGACCGTCGCCGCGCTCTGCCGTGCCCTGCGTGACGAGCTCTCCCTCGCCGTCGTCACGAACGACATCTACACGCGTGAGGACGCCGAGTTCCTGCTGCGCGAGGCCGTGTTGCCGCCCGAGCGGATCACGGCCGTGGAGACGGGGGCCTGTCCGCACACCGCGATCCGGGACGACATCTCCGCGAACCTCGAAGCCGTCGAGGATCTGGAGGACGAGGTCGGCCCCCTCGACCTCATCCTCGTCGAGTCCGGTGGGGACAACCTCACCGCCACCTTCTCCAAGGGGCTCGTCGACGCGCAGATCTTCGTGATCGACGTCGCCGGTGGGGACGACATTCCACGCAAGGGCGGGCCGGGGGTGACCACCGCCGACCTGCTCGTCGTCAACAAGACCGACCTCGCGCCGTACGTCGGCTCCGACCTGGCGCGGATGGCGGCCGACGCCAAGGCACAGCGGGCCGAGCTGCCGGTCGTCCTCCAGTCGCTCCGGAGCGAGCCCGGCGTGCGCGACGTCGCCGACTGGGTGCGGGCGCGGCTCGCGGCGTGGACGGTGTGACCGTGGCAGGTGGCGTACGGGCTCTCGCGCGGATCGTCGCCCGGGACGACGGGCGGGGCGGCACCTCGCTGCCCGTGCTCGAGGGCGACGGACCGCTGGCGCTCCGGCGGACCCGGGGGAGCGGCGCGCAGGCGCGGGTCATGCTCGTCGGCGCGATGAGCGGGCCTCTCGGCGGCGACCACTTCACCGTGGAGGCCGATGTGGAGACCGGCGCCCGGCTGCGCGTCGGGTCGGCGGCCGCCACCATCGCGCTGCCGGGACAGAGCAAGAGCGAGGCCCTTTACGACGTACGGCTCCGCGTCGCCGACGGGGGCGAACTGCACTGGCTGCCCGAGCAGTTGATCTCCGCGCGGGGCAGTGATCTGCATGTCACGACCCGCGTCGACGTCGGCGCGGCGGGGCGGCTGGTGCTGCGTGAGGAGCAGGTGCTCGGGCGGGTGGGGGAGGAGCCGGGGCGGCTCGGCAGCCGGATCCGGGTGAGTGTCGCGGGTCGGGTCGTTCTCGATCAGGAGCTTGCCTGTGGGCCCGGTGCGCCGGGTGGCTGGGACGGGCCCGCCGGGCTCGGCGGGCATCGGGCCGTCGGTCAACTCGTCGTCGTACAGCCCGAGTTCGCCGAGGCTCCGGTGGCGGCTCGGGTGCTGGGGGAGAACGCCGCCGTCGTGCCGCTCGCCGGCCCCGCCGCTCTGGTGAGCGCCGTGGCGGCGGACGCGCTGCGGCTGCGCAGGCTGCTCGACGAGGCGCTCGAGGCGCTCGAGTCCCTCGACTGAGCGCCCCACTCGCAAGGCCGCGTCAACTGATGGGCAACCGAGGGAACTTGCGCTCCTTCTCCACCTTGGCGGCGGCCTCCTCGGCCTTGGCGACAGCCGCGTACTGGTCGACGTACTCCTGCTCGGAGAGCGAGAGGATCGCGTACATGATCTCGTCGGTCACGGCGCGCAGGATCGCCTTCTCGTTCTCCATACCGGCGTAGCGGGAGAAGTCGAGGGGCTTGCCGAAGCGGATCGTCACCGGGTGGAGGTTCGGGATGACCTTGCCGGGCGGCTGGGCCTCGAACGTGCCGATCATCGCGCAGGGAATGACCGGGACCTGAGCCTTGAGCGCCATCACCGCGACCCCGACCTTGCCCTTGTAGAGCCGGCCGTCGTGCGAGCGGGTGCCCTCCGGGTAGATGCCGAGGAGCTCGTCCTTGCTCAGGACCCCGAGCCCCTCGCGGATCGCGGCCTGGCCCGCCTCCTTGCCGGTGCGGTCGACCGGGATCTGCCCGGCGCTGCGGAAGAAGGCCGCGGTCAGGCGTCCCTTGATGCCGGGGCCGGTGAAGTACTCCTTCTTCGCGAGGAAGGTGATGCGCCGCTTGAGCATCGCCGGCATCAGGAAGTGGTCGGAGAACGACAGGTGGTTGCCGGCGACGATGGCCGCGCCTGTGGCCGGCACGTGCTCAAGGCCTTCTATTCGAGGCCGGAAGACCAGTCTCAGCAGAGGTCCCAACAACACGTATTTGAGTACGTAGTAGAACAAAGGGGTCGCTCCTCACTCCGGCGGATCAGTTCCTACCGCCGCGTTCTGGCAGGTCAACCGGCGTGCCGTGGGGCTGCCAGTGTAGGCGCAGGGGTGACAGGCCGGAACCGGGTCGGGTCGGACGGATGCCGCCCCATGCCGAATGTCCTGACTGGAGGTCAGGAATGTGGCGGGCGGCGTCACTTGCGGGTGGGGAGGACCGCCGGACCAGCCTGGTGTCAGGGGCAGGTGTGCGGCAACCTGACGGCGGGGTTTGGCGTGATCACGGTTACCGGGTGGCAGGCCGCCTGCCCTTGCGGGGAGCCGCCTCGTCTGCTCGTTCATCACAGCCGCACGATGATCAGCGCCGCGTCGTCCGTCACGCCGCCCGGCGGCAGCAGCTCCAGCAGGACGGCGTCGGCGAGGGACTCGGGGTCGGCCGTGCGGTGGCGTACGAGGGCGTCGGCGAGGCGGGTCAGGCCGCAGTCGATGTCCTCGCGGCGGCGTTCGATCAGGCCGTCGGTGTACAGCGCCAGCGTGGCGCCGCTGGTGAAGGTGGTGACGGCCTGCGGTCTCGGGATCGGGTCGGGGCGGGCGTCCAGGGGCGGGTCGGTGGCCAGGTCGAGGAACTCCACGCGGCCGTCGGCGTGGACCAGCACCGGCGGTGGATGGCCCGCGCTGCTGTAGGTGACGGTGTGGGCGTCGAAGTCGACGAACGTCGTGACCGCGGTGGCCGATTCGGCGCCGTCGACGACATGGGCGTACCGCCCCAGCACGTCGAGGGCCTGCGCCGGGCCGTCGGCGACGCGGGAGGTGGCGCTGAGCGCGCTGCGCAGCTGACCCATGACACCGGCCGCCTCCAGGCCGTGGCCGACCACGTCGCCCACGGAGACGCCGATACGGTTGCCGCCCACCAGATCGACCACGTCGTACCAGTCGCCGCACACGTTCAGCGCGCCGACCGCGGGCCGGTAGCGCACGGCGGCCCGGTGGTTGCCCACCTGCCGGCCGGCGGGCAGCATCGCCTCCTGCAGGGCGAGGGCCACCTCGCGCTCGCGGGCGTGAGCCTGCCGCAGCCGTTCGTTGAGCTCCTGCAGCTCGCGGGCGCGCGTGTACAGCTCGGCCTCCAGGACCCGCGCCCGGCTGTCGCCGCCCTGCCGGCCGCGGAGGCGGATGAGCTCGGTGACCTCCTCGACCCGGTGCACGATGAGCGCCACCCGCCCGTCGGGGCCGAAGACGGGCGCGTTGACCGGGCTCCAGTAGCGCTCCACCCACTCGCCGGGGCGGGTGGGATCCTCGACGTCATAGCGCTGCAGCGCCATGGTGTCGCGCTCGCCGGTGGCCACCACGCGCAGCATCGACGCCTGGACGTCGCGCATGCCGGTGGCGGTGGGGTCGTTGGGGTTGTCGGGGAAGACGTCGAAGATGTACCGGCCCACCAGCTGTGCGCGGGAGCGCCCGGACAGGCGCTGGAAGTCCTCGTTGGCGTCGGCGTAGACCAGCTCCGGTGACAGCAGCGCCACCATTCCGGGCAGGCCCTGGAACACCGCCTCGTAGTCGATCGCCTTCTCGTTCATGACTCCCGCCTCACCACCGGGGTCGGACCAGTTTCCCACGCTGTGTAGCTTATGTACCGATGTACTACATCTGTGCGACTGCGGCAGATCAGGGCGACGGATCCGTCAGGGACTGTTCGGCCCAGATGATCTTCCCCTCGGGGACGAAACGGGTGCCCCACCGCTGGGTGAACTGCGAGACCAGCAGCAGCCCGCGCCCGCCCTCGTCGGTGGTGCGGGGGTGGCGCAGGTGCGGGGCGGTGGCGCCGCCGTCGAAGACCTCGCAGATCAGCGCGCGCTCCCTGATCAGGCGCAGCCGGATGGGGCCGGTGGCGTACCGGATCGCGTTGGTGACCAGCTCGCTGACGACCAGTTCCGTCGTGAAGGCGAACTCCTCCAGGCCCCACTCCGACAGCTGCCGGGCGGCCGTCTTGCGGGCGTCGGCCACGGCCGCCGGGTCGGCCGGCAGGTCCCAGTCTGCGACCTGCTCGGCTCCGAGGAGGCGGGTACGGGCCATCAGCAGCGCCACGTCGTCGTGCGGGCGGGCCGGGACCAGCGCGTCGACCACAGTCCGGCAGCGCAGTTCCAGCGAGGCGGCGCGCCGCTCCAGGGCCGCTCGCAGCCGGTCCCGGTCGGCGTCGATGGCCCAGTCGTCCCCGTGCGCCAGCAGTCCGTCGGTGTGCAGGGCGAGCGTGCTGTCCGCCGCCAGGGCCAGCTCGACCGACTCGAACGGGGGGCCTCCCACCCCGAGCGGCGCTCCCTGCGGAAGGTCGACGAAGGTGACGCCGCCGTCGGGCCGCACGACCGCGGGCGCCGGATGGCCCGCTGCCGCCATGGTGCACTGCCCGTCGACCGGGTCGTAGATGACATACACGCACCCGGACCCCACGGACTGGGTGATGGCGGCCTCCTCCACGCCCATCTGAACGGCCTCCTCGCGGGCCGACCGCGCGACCAGGTCGTCGAGATGGGCCAGCACCTCCTCGGGCGGCAGATCCAGCAGGGCGAGGGTCCGTACGGCGGTCCGCAGCCGCCCCATCGCCGCGGCGGCGTCGATGCCGTGCCCGGGCACCTCGCCCACCACCAGGGCGACGCGGGCGCCCGACAGCGGGATGACGTCGTACCAGTCGCCGCCGAGGCCGGTCAGCTCGTCGGCCGGCCGGTAGCAGGCGGACACCTCCACCGCGTCCTGCTCGGGCAGCTGGTGCGGCAGCAGGCTGCGCTGCAGAACCAGCGCCGCGTCGCGCTCGCGGGTGTAGCGCCGGGCGTTGTCCACACAGACGGCCGCCCGTGAGACGAGGTCCTCGGCCAGGTTCAGGTCGTCCTCCTCGAAGGGCTCCTGGCGGTGGCGCCGGAAGAACGTCGTGAGGCCCAGGGTGACGCCCCGCGCGCGGATCGGCACGATCATCACGCTGTGCAGACCCAGTTCGAGGAAGATGGCGGCCCGCCCGCCGCGCGCGTGCTCGGTCCATGCCTCGCCGAGCGGGTCGAGCCGCTCCGCGCGCCAGGACCTGGCCGTCCTCAGACAGCGGATCGGAGGCGAGCCCGCCGGATAGGTGACGACCTCGCCGATGCCGACGACTGCCTCCGGCACCCGCTCGGTGCCCGACCGGTGCCCCGCGCGCCGCAGCGGCACCGGACCCGTGTCGCTCAGCGGCCCGGCCGCGGGCTCCCCACCCCCGAGCACCGACTCCAGCAGGTCCACGGTGACCAGGTCGGCGAGCCCCGGTACGGCCACGTCGGCCAGCTCCTGGGCGGTGCGGGTGATGTCCAGGGAGCGGCCGATGTGCTGGCCGGCCCGGTCGAGCAGGGCCAGGCGCCGGCGGGTGCGGTGCCGGTCGGTGATGTCCTCGACCGTGTAGTACACGCCCATGGGGTGGCCGTGGCCGTCGTCGAGCCGGGTGAACGACATCATGTGCGCGGTCTCGCGCAGCGGTGCGGAGCGGGCGTGGCCCACGTGCTCGTAGCCGACGATCGGTTCGCCGGTCGTCAGCACGCGGCGCATCTGCGCCTCGATGGACTCGGCGTCCAGACCGGGCTGGATGTCCGCGAGCCGCAGACCGAGCCGACGGGTCGGCGGACCGCCGCCGTACTGGGCGAGGGCGCTGTTCGACCAGACGTACCGCAGGTCCGTGTCGACGATGGCTATGCCGACGGGGGAGCGGGCGACCATCTGCTCCAGCACGGCCCGGCTCATGTCCCAGCCGGGCGCCTCGTCGAGCTCCGACAGCAGCGCGAGCCACCGTGAGGGGCCCCGGGTGTCCTGGGCCGCGGCGATCCGCACCATGAGCCTGACCCGCGACCCGTCCCTGCGCAGGGCTGTCAGCAGCCCCACCCAGCCGCCGTCCACGCGGCACCGCTCGATCAGCTCCGGCACCCGCCCCGCGTCCTCGGCGCTCAGCAGCTCGGCGACGCTCCTGCCCACCGCCTCGGAGGCCGCGTACGCCAGCAGCCGCTGGGCGTCCCTGGTCCACCCCGTCACCCGACCCTGCGCGTCAAGCAGCACAGGCACGGCGTCCGCCACGTCGAACCCGTGCCGGGCAACGCCCCGCTCCTCGTGTGTGCCCACGGCCGACCTCTCTGTCGCTGAGAGCGGTCTACCACCTCTTGACCCCATCTTCACCCTTCCGGTCAACGCCGCCTCTTTGCGGGGGCCGGGCGTGTGCGGCGAGGAGAGGGCTGGGAGCGGCCGAAGGTGGGGCGAGGAGGGCGCCGGCGCCGACGGCAGGCCGACAGAGGCACGAGGCGAAGCGCCTGCCCTCCTCCCCCAGAGCGGGGCGTCTACGCCAGTACCTTCTCCAGCGCCCCCAGCGCCCCCGTCAGCTCCTCCGCGGTGATCGTCAGTGGGGGTGCCAGGCGGATCGTGGAGCCGTGAGTGTCCTTTACCAGGACGCCCTCGCGCAGGAGCCGTTCGCCGATCTCGCGGCCCGTGCCGGCCGTCGGGTCGATGTCGACGCCCGCCCACAGGCCCCGTGCGCGGAAGCCGACGACGCCCTTGCCGAGCAGGGCCGCGAGGCCGCCCCGCAGGACCACGCCCAGCTCGGCGGCCCGGCGCTGGAACTCGCCGGTTTCGAGAAGCTCGACCACCGCCGTGCCGACCGCGGCGGCCAGGGGGTTGCCGCCGAACGTCGAGCCGTGCTCGCCCGGGCGCAGCACGCCGAGTACGTCACGGCGGGCCACCACCGCCGACACCGGCACGATGCCGCCGCCCAGCGCCTTGCCCAGCAGCAGCACGTCCGGGACGACCGCCTCGTGCTCGACGGCGAGCGTGCGGCCCGTGCGGCCGAGGCCCGACTGGATCTCGTCCGCGATGAACAGACAGCCCTTGCGGCGGGTCAGTTCGCGCACCCCGGTGAGGTAGCCCTCGTCCGGGATGAGGACGCCCGCCTCGCCCTGGATCGGCTCCAGCAGCACCGCCGCCGTCGTCTCGTCGATCGCCGCCTCCAGCGCCGCCAGGTCGTTGTACGGCACGATCCGGAAACCCGGCGTGAAGGGGCCGAAGCCCTGCCGCGCCGTCTCGTCCGTGGAGAACGACACGATCGTCGTCGTACGGCCGTGGAAGTTCTCCGCCGCCACCACGATCGTCGCCTGGTCGGCCGGGACGCCCTTCACCTCGTACGCCCACTTGCGGGCCACCTTGATGCCGGACTCGACCGCTTCGGCGCCCGTGTTCATGGGCAGCACCATGTCCAGCCCCGTCAGCCGGGCGAGCCGCTCCGCGAATTCGGCCAGCTTGTCGTTGTGGAAGGCGCGGGAGGTGAGGGTCAGGCGGTCGAGCTGGCGATGCGCCGCCTCGATCAGCACCGGGTTGCGGTGGCCGAAGTTCAGGGCCGAGTAACCGGCCAGCATGTCGAGGTAGCGGCGGCCCTCCACGTCCTGCACCCACGTGCCCTCGGCGCGCGCGACGACCACGGGCAGCGGGTGGTAGTTGTGCGCCAGGACCGGCTCCTCGGCGCGGATCAGGTCGGCGGACGAGCGGGTGGTCACGGGAGCGGTCATCAGCGGATCTCCTGGGTGCAGCACTTGATGCCGCCGCCGGCCTTGCGGAACTCCGACAGGTCGACGGGGACGGGGACATAGCCGCGGTCGGCGAGGGCGCAGGTGAGCGCCTCGGCCTGGGGCGCGATGAAGACGTTGCGGCCGTCGGACACGGAGTTCAGCCCGAACGCCATCGCGTCCTCGCGGGTGGCGAGCACCGCGTCCGGGTACAGCCGCGCGAGCACCTCACGGCTGCCCGGCGAGAACGCCTCCGGGTAGTACGCGATGTTGTCGTCGTCGAGGACGAACAGCGCCGTGTCCAGGTGGTAGAAGCGCGGGTCCACCAGCGTCAGGCTGATCACCGGATGGCCGAAGAACTCCTGCACCTCGCGATGGGCCTCGCGGGTCGTACGGAATCCGGTGCCGGCCAGCACGTACCGGCCCGTCCAGACCAGGTCGCCCTCGCCCTCGCAGACGGACTCCGGGCGGTACACGTCGTAGCCCGCCATTTTGAACCAGGTGTCGTAGTGCGTGGACTCGGGGCGCCGCTCCGGCGCGTGGAAGAGGGAGCCGAAGACACGGCCGCCCACGACGACCGCCGAGTTCGCGGCGAAGACCATGTCCGGCAGGTCGGGGGCGGGCTCCACCGTGTCGACGGTGTGGCCGTGGGTCCGGTAGGCGCTGATCAGCGCCTGCCACTGGGCCTGGGCGAGATCGACGTCGACAGGGGCGTCGGGTCGCATCCAGGGGTTGATCGCGTACTGCACGGCGAAGTGTCTGGGTTCGCAGACGAGATACCGCCGCCGGCGCGGCACACGGGATTCGGGCACCGAGGGGTTCCTCCGCTTCCTGGGAGTGTCGACTGAGGGTTGACACCAAGGTAGGAAGTGCCCGATACGAGCGACAAGGAAGAAATATTGCGTGTCGGCGCAGGAATCCTGCGTAGTTTCTTCGGCAGACGCAGTCTTGCTGCGCCTCGCGAGGTTTAACGCGATGTCTGCTCGGGCGCCGGCTGGCTCGCGCCCGCCTCGGGGCTCTCGGGGAGCAGATGGGACAGCACCATCACGCTGATCGTCTTGCGGATGAACGGCTCGACGCGGATCCGCTCCAGCACCTCCTCGAAGTGCTCCACGTCCCGCGCCCGCACATGCAGCAACGCGTCCGCGCCGCCCGTCACCGTCATCGCCGCGGTGATCTCCGGATGGTTGCGGACCACCTCCGCGAGCCGCCGCGGCGGGGCCGCGCCCTCGCAGTACACCTCGACGTACGCCTCCGTACGCCAGCCCAGCGCCGACGGCTTGACCGTGGCCGTGAACCCGGTGATCACGCCGGTGTCGCGCAACCGGTCCACGCGCCGCTTCACCGCCGTCGCGGACAGCCCGATGTTCATGCCGATCTCGGCGAAGCTCGTCCTGGCGTTCGCCATGAGGGCAGTGGTGATCTTCCGGTCGAGTTCGTCGAAGGACGCCGCGCCGCTGTTCATGAGGGCACTGTAAGCGGCGCGATACGCAGCGCGAACGTCCACCTGGAGCACATGTCCAAGCGTGCGAATTACTCCTAGACTCCGGGTTCATGCTGCGCGCCCTCGCTGTCGACGACGAACGCCCCTCGCTGGAGGAGCTGCTCTACCTCCTGAACGCCGACCCCCGCATCGGCAGCGCGGAGGGCGCGAGCGACGCGACCGAGGCGCTGCGCCGGATCAACCGCGCCCTGGAGTCGGGGCCGGGCGGACCCGAGGCGATCGACGTCGTCTTCCTCGACATCAACATGCCCGGCCTGGACGGACTGGACCTGGCCCGGCTGCTGACCGGGTTCGCCAAGCCGCCGCTGGTCGTTTTCGTCACCGCCCACGAGGACTTCGCCGTCCAGGCCTTCGACCTCAAGGCCGTCGACTACGTCCTCAAGCCCGTCCGCAAGGAGCGCCTGGCGGAAGCGGTCCGTCGCGCCGTCGAACTGCGCGCCGCCGAGCCCCGCGACACCGCCCCCCGCATACCCGTGAGCGAGCCCGACCCCGACCACATACCCGTCGAGCTCGGCGGCGTGACCCGTTTCGTCTCCGTCGACGACATCACCCACGTCGAGGCCCAGGGCGACTACGCCCGGCTGCACACCGACAAGGGCAGCCACCTCGTCCGCATCCCCCTGTCGACCCTGGAGGAACGCTGGCGCTCCCGCGGCTTCGTCCGCATCCACCGCCGCCATCTCGTCGCCCTGCGCCACATCGGCGAACTCCGCCTGGACGCCGGCACCGTCAGCGTCATGGTCGGCTCCGAGGAACTCCAGGTCAGCCGGCGGCACGCGCGCGAGCTGCGGGACCTGCTCATGAGGAGGTCGTGACGATGCCAGGCAACCCCACCGACCGTCGTGTCGTCGTCACCGGCCCGCCCCGGCGGGCCCGCCGCGTCTCCGGCTACTACCGCCCGCGCACCGAGATCGACGAGCAGACCACCCTCGGCCACACCTACGTCCGCTCCCTGATGCGCACCCAGTTGCGCACCGCCCTCGCCGTGCTCGCCGTCCTCGGCCTGCTCGTCGGCCCCCTGCCCCTGCTGTTCGCCGCGATGCCGGCCTCCCGCCACCTGGAATGGGCGGTCCTCGGCTTCGGCCTCTACGCACCGCTGGTCCTGCTGGCCCGCTGGTTCGTGCGCCGCGCGGAGCGCAACGAACGGGACTTCGTCCGGCTCGTCGAAGACCGCTGAGCCAGAGGAACCAACAGGGTCGTGAACTCCAGCTACGCCGTCCCCGCCGTCGCCCTCGTCGTCCTGGCGACCGTCCTCGTCGGCGCCTTCGGCCTGCGCATCTCCCGCACCACCTCCGACTTCTACGTCGCCTCCCGCACCGTCGGCCCCCGCCTCAACGCGGCCGCGATCAGCGGCGAGTACCTCTCCGCCGCCTCCTTCCTCGGTATCGCGGGCCTGGTCCTCGTGCAGGGCCCGGACATGCTCTGGTACCCGGTCGGCTACACCGCCGGATACCTGGTCCTGCTGCTGTTCGTCGCGGCCCCGCTGCGCCGCTCGGGTGCCTACACCCTCCCCGACTTCGCCGAGGCCCGCCTCTCCTCGCAGGCGGTACGGCGGCTGGCGGGCGCCTTCGTCGTCGGCACCGGCTGGCTGTATCTGCTGCCCCAACTCCAGGGCGCCGGGCTGACGTTGACCGTGCTGACGGGCGCACCCGACTGGCTCGGCGGAGTGATCGTCGCCGTCGTCGTGGTCGCCATCGTCGCCGCCGGCGGCATGCGCAGCATCACCTTCGTGCAGGCCTTCCAGTGCTGGCTCAAACTCACCGCCCTGCTCGTCCCCGCCCTCTTCCTCATCCTCGCCTGGCAGGGCGACGGCGCCCCCCGCCACGCCTTCGACGAACCGGCCACCTTCCGCGAACAGAGCGTCGTCCGCGTCGACGGCACCCTCAACCTGAAGCTCGACCGACCCCTGACCGTCACGGTGAGCGGCACGATCGACGGCCGCAGCCACGACGAGAAGCAGCTCCGGCTCCCCGCCGGCACCCACCGCATCGAGGGCGGCACCCGCCTGACCTTCGCGAAGGGCGCCGAGGTCCCCGAACCGGACCGCTCGGCCAACGGCGGCCTGTCCCCCTCGCAGGCCGAGAGCCGCGGCGAACGCCCGCTGTACGCCACGTACGGGCTGATCCTCGCCACCTTCCTCGGCACCATGGGCCTGCCGCACGTCGTCGTCCGCTTCTACACCAGCCCGCACGGCGTCGCCGCCCGCCGCACCACCGTCGCCGTGCTCGGTCTGATCGGCGCCTTCTACCTGCTGCCCCCGGTCTACGGCGCCCTCGGCCGCCTCTACGCCCCCGAACTCACCCTCGCCGGCGACGCGGACGCCGCAGCCCTGCTCCTGCCCGACCGCATGATCGGCGGCCTGGGCGGCGACCTGCTCGGCGCCCTCGTCGCGGGCGGCGCCTTCGCCGCGTTCCTGTCCACGGCGTCGGGCCTGACCATGGCCGTCGCGGGCGTGCTCACCCAGGACGTGCTCCCGTCGCGCGGCGTACGGCACTTCCGGCTCGGCACGGTCCTCGCCATGGCCGTCCCGCTCGCCGCGAGCGCCCTGGTCGGCGGACTGCCGGTGGCCGACGCGGTGGGCCTGGCCTTCGCGGTCTCCGCCTCCTCCTTCTGCCCGCTGCTCGTCCTCGGCATCTGGTGGCGGCGGCTGACCCCGACCGGCGCGGCGGCCGGGATGCTGGTGGGCGGCGGCTCGGCGCTGCTCGCCGTCGCGGCGACGATGGCGGGCTTCCCCGGCTCCGGGGCGCTGCACGCGCTGCTCGCCTGGCCCGCGCTCTGGTCGGTGCCGCTGGGCTTCCTCACCATGATCCTGGTGTCCCTGGCCACCCCGGGCCGGGTGCCGGCCGGGACGGCGGCGATCCTGGCGCGGTTCCATCTGCCGGAGGAGCTGCGGGCGGAGGTGAAGGGATGAGCGGATTCATCGCGGGCCTGTGCGTGGCGATCCTCCCGCTGCTCGCCGCCGGCTTCTGGCTGGGCCGGCGCACCACCCGCCCGGAGAACCTCGGCGGCCTCGGCACCCCGGTCGAGCACGCCACCTTCGAGACCCTGCACACCGCCTCCCTCGCCGCACCCCCGCTGCGGGCCGGACTCACCGAGGAGACCGCCCGCAAGTCGGCCCGCAGGCTCCGCTCACTGCTCGGCACCGACGCGCTGTGCCTGACGGACCAGAAGGACGTCCTGGTCTGGGACGGGGTGGGCGGACATCACCGTACGCAGATCATGGAACTCCTCGCCGGCCCACTGGAGTCGGGCCGCGGCGAGGCCTTCCCGCTCACCTGCGACACCCCGGACTGCCCGGTGCGCTGGGCGGTCGTGGCCCCGCTCACCGTCGACGACCGGGTGCACGGCGCGCTGGTCGCCTGCGCGCCCCGCGAGTCGGCGGTGCTCGTCCGGGCGGCGGGCGAGGTGGCGCGCTGGGTCTCCGTACAGTTGGAGCTCGCGGATCTGGACCAGTCCCGCACCCGCCTGATCGAGGCCGAGATCAAGGCCCTGCGCGCCCAGATCTCCCCGCACTTCATCTTCAACTCGCTCGCGGTGATCGCCTCGTTCGTGCGCACCGACCCCGAGCGCGCCCGCGAACTGCTCCTGGAGTTCGCCGATTTCACCCGCTACTCCTTCCGCAGGCACGGCGACTTCACCACCCTCGCCGACGAACTCCACGCCATCGACCACTACTTGGCGCTGGTACGGGCCCGCTTCGGCGACCGCCTGTCGGTCACCCTCCAGATCGCGCCGGAGGTACTGCCGGTGGCCCTGCCCTTCCTCTGCCTCCAGCCGCTCGTCGAGAACGCCGTCAAGCACGGTCTGGAGGGCAAGGCCGACAAGTGCCGCATCCAGATCACCGCGCAGGACGCCGGCGCCGAGGCCCTCGTCATCATCGAGGACGACGGCGCCGGAATGGACCCCGTCCTGCTGCGCCGCATCCTCGCCGGCGAGGTCAGCCCGTCGGGCGGCATCGGGCTGTCCAACGTCGACGACCGGCTCCGGCAGGTGTACGGCGACGACTACGGCCTTGTCATCGAGACCGCCCTGGGAGCGGGCATGAAGATCACCGCCCGGCTGCCGAAGTACCAGCCGGGCGTGCACTCCGCGGGACGGCTCACCCGGGAGTGAGGCTCAGGTGCCGCGGCTGACGACCATCCCCAGCGTGATCAGCCCCAGCACCACCCACCCGAACCACAGCCAGCCATTGCTCCCGAGCGCCACCGTGTAGGCCGTCACCACGACGAGTCCGCCGACGGTGAGCACCCCCATCGCCTTGGTGGACCCGTCCGTAGAACCGCTAGAACCGCTAGAACCGGGCATCGCAACACCCTCCTCATGGTTCGTCTCCCTCCATGGTGCCCCCGTTCTGCCTCCGTACGGTGCACACGACGAAATGAGTGCCGTTCTTCCAGGACCCCTCGCTCGTCCAGGAGCCCGCCGTGTACACGGAAGGGTCGAATCCGTACTCGCGCGGCGGCACCTCCCGGGCGCACGCCGTGTCCGACTCGGTGCGCGCCTCGGCCAGCGTGACGTCGGCGGCCAGTCGGGTGAACCCGAGCACCTGCTCGTCGTGCGGGCTCGTGCAGGACACCAGGCGGGCGTCCCGGTGGGAGCGCACGTCCAGACAGTCCCGCCGCTGCATGGTCGCCGTGTCGGCGAAGGCCGACCCCGCCTTCCGATGCCCGTCCAGCGGCCCGTACACCGGCCCGTGCGCGCCCAGTACCAGGCAGGCGGTGCGCCGCCCGGCCGCCTCGAACCCCGCCTGTGTCGGTACGACGGCAAAGCTGCGGACGTCCGCGAGCCGCCCGCGGATCTCCTCCGTCCGCTCCTCGCAGGCCGCCGGCCCCTCCTGGCGCGCCTCGGCGGCGGACGCGGCCGCGACGAACGCCATCACCTGCCCGTCCGGTGCCTTCGCCCCGCAACCGGGATCCAGAGTCAGCCGCGGCCTGCCCTGAAAGGGGGCCGCGCCGGGCCAGTCGGCGAGCACGCAGTCACCGCCCTTGAGCGGATCGGCGAGCCCCACGGTGTCGCCGTACGGCCCCTGCGCCCCGCCCGTCTGCGACTGCTGCGCCATGGCGTACCAGACACCGGCCCCCGCGAGTGTCAGCCCGAGGAGCCCGGCGAGGACCGCGTGGAGGATGCGGGGGCGGGGAGGACGCCGGTCGCCGGGCCAGGCGCTGAAGCCCCGCAGCTCACCAGGCTGATCGGCCAGGGAACCGAGGCCTCGCGGACCGCCGGACGGCTCAGGCGGCGAACCTGAGCCCAGCAACCCACCGGGCTGCCCGGCCACGGACCCCCGGCCATGCGGTCCCTCGGGTTGCCCGGACGGGGGACGGAAACCCTGCCCGCCGCCCCAGTGCGGCTGCGAACCGAGGTCGGTCTGCGTCCGCGCGTACGCGTCGACCTCCGGCGTGACGATCCGCGACAGCGCCGCCTCCGCCTGCGCCGCGGACATCCGCCGCTGCGGATCCTTCTCCAGCAGCGCCCGCAGGACGGGCTCCAGCGCCCCGGCCCGCGCGGCCGGCCGGGGCTCCTCCATGACCACCGCGGTGATCTCCGCCAGATGCGACTCGCGGTCGAACGGACCCCGGCCCTCGACGCCGTAGTACAGCGTGCAGCCCAGCGAGAACAGATCGGTGGCCGGCGTGGGCGCCCCGCCCGTGGCCCGCTCCGGCGCCAGATAGCCCGACGTACCCACGAGCACCGACGCCAGCGTGTACCGCGTCTCCCCGGCGTCCGGCTGCACCGAGATGCCGTAGTCGGTGAGCAGCACACGGCCGTACGGCGCCCCGGTGCGGTCCGGCGCCAGCAGGATGTTCGCCGGTTTCACGTCCCGGTGCATGACGCCCCGCTCGTGTCCGGCGGTCAGCGCGTCGAGGACGGCGAGCCCGATGCGGGCGCACTCCGCGGGCGCGAGCGGACCGCGCTGATCGATGAGGTCGCGCAGGTTGACGGCGCCGGCCACGTACTCCATGACGATCCACGGCAGCCCCTCGTGCTCCAGCACGTCGTGCACGGTCACCACATGCGGATGCCCGCGCAGCCCCGCCGCGTGCCGGGCCTCCGCCCGGGCGCGGGCCACCCGCGCCTCGTGCTCGTCGGCCTCGGCCGGGTCCCGGAACACGATCTCCTTGAGCGCGACCTCGCAGGCGAGTCTCTGGTCGTGGGCGAGCCAGACATGTCCCATACCGCCGCTGCCCAGCCGGTTCAGCAGCAGATAACGGCCGGCGATGACCCGGCCCACTCCCGACGTCGGTGATCCTGAAGGCATCCGGTGACTCCCGGGTTCTGCGTTCTGCGTTCTGCGGGGCGCTGCGTGGTGCTATGCGTTCGTGCGCGCGGTGGGCTCGCCGGTGGACGGGGCGCCGGTCGGGGGCGAGCTCGTGGTCTGCGGTGGTGAGCTGGTCACGGGCGGGGGCGGTGAGCTGGACGTGGGGTCCTTGGTCGACGGGGGCGGGGTGGAGGTGGGCGGCGGGTTCGAGGAGGGCGGTACGGAGGACGGCGGGCCCGAGGACGGGGGCCCGCTCGTGGCACCGGGGCTTGTCGTACCCGGGCCGGAGGACGGGGGCGGGGGCGTCGAGGTGGACGGCGACGAGGACGTCGGTGGCGAGGACGTGGACGGCGGCGGCGTCGGGGTCGGGGTCGGGGTCGACGGATTCTCAATCGGCTGCGACGTCCCCGAGCCCGGGGGAGTGGACGTCCCGCCGGATGTGGCACCGGACGTGTCACCGGAGGCGCTGCCCCCGGCCACGCTCAACGTCACGTACTCCCCGAACCGCAGCTCGGTCCCGGCCGGTGGATCGGACGCCGTGACCCGGGCGCCGTCCGGCGGCATCCCCCCGCCGTCGAAGGCGACCGCGAGCCCCTTGTCGGCCAGCCGCCGACCGGCCTGCCCGAACGTCGTCCCGGCGAGGTGCGGCACCGAGCGCCGCTCGCGCGTGTCGAACGCGGTGTCGTCCTCGCCCGTGGTGCCGACGGGACGGTTGATGCCCCGGTCCGGCTCATGGACATCGACGAGAGCGAGTCGCTCCACTTCCCGCGCAGCGGGCCGCACAGCCACCACGGAAGCCTTTTCGTACCCCTTCCACTCCTCGTTGCGGTCGTCGAATTCGACCTTTATCCGGGTCGTGTCACCCTCGAAGGGCCGCAGCGGATTTCCGCACGAGCACTTCACGGCGGGAAGACCTTCCGCATCGACGAGAATGGCGATTCCCGTCTGAAGCAGCGTGTTGAAGGGGGCGGCCTTGCCCTTCTTGTAGTCGTGATTCTTCACGAGCGTGTCGTGACGCAGGAGTACGGGCGTGAGGCCATCGAGATAATCCGGAATCTCGGCCGTGGTGATCGAGAGCGCCGTTGCCCAGGCCTGTGCCTTGTGCTCATGGGCGGGATCGGTGAGGAACTCCTTGAGCCGTACGACGTCACAGATCGTCGGCTGCTTGGAACCCCCGTAGAGACCAGGAGTGTCGCCCTGCTGCAGACCGCCGTGCGCCGTCTGCGCCCTGAGCTGCTGGTCCCGCCCCAGCCTCTGGCTCTCGTCGAAGAAGGGCGCGAGCGACGGCACCCCTGAGGCCACCGCCCTCACCACGAGCGACGGTGCGTCCCGATCGCACCCACTGAGCATCAGAACGAAGACCAAAAGGACGGCGATCCTCCGAATCGCCGATTTTCCGGCCCTGTGTACGAAAACGCGAAGCGTCATTACCGCTCCCCCCGGCGGTTCCCCCGACGCGCTTCATGCTACTGAAAGGCGAAGCCTTTCGGTTTCCTCAGTTTCCGCGTGCGTTCAATGAGGCCAAATAGGCGTTGTACGCCTCGAGTTCCTTGTCGCCGTCCCGGTCGGCGGCCCGGTCCTTGCGCCTGGCCTGTCGCTGCTCCGAGCCGTACCACTGGAACAGCAGCGCGATCAGCACCAGCACGGACGGAATCTCACTGAACGCCCAGGCGATGCCGCCGGCCGCGTTCTGGTCGGAGAGCGCGTCGATGCCGAGCGAGGCGGGCGGGTTCTTGAACGTCTCGACCATCGGCTCCGACGCCATCATCAACGCGATACCGAAGAACGCGTGGAACGGCATACCCGCGAACAGCTCCAGCATCCGCATCAGATACCCCGGCCGATGGGGACCGGGATCCACGCCGATGATCGGCCAGAAGAACACCACACCCACGGCGAGGAAGTGCACCATCATCGCGATGTGCCCGGTCTTGGAGCCCATCAGGAAATCGAAGAGCGGCGTGAAGTACAGCGCGTACAGGCTGGCGATGAACAGCGGAATGGTGAACGCCGGATGCGTGATGATCCGCATGTACCGGCTGTGCAGCAGGGCCAGCAACCACTCCCGCGGCCCCTTGCGCCCCCGCCCTGCGGGCGGCAGCGCGCGCAGCGCCAGTGTCATCGGGGCGCCGAGCAGGATCAGGATCGGCGACAGCATGCTGATCACCATGTGCTGCACCATGTGCACGCTGAACATGACCATGCCGTAGTCGTTCAGCCCGGTGCACATGACGAGCATCACGGACAGCACCCCGACGACGTACGAGACGGTCCGCCCGGCGGACCACGCGTCCCCACGCCGCCGCAGCCGCACGACCCCCCACGCGTACAGCGCGAGCCCCACCAGGCAGGCGACGAGGAAGAACGGGTCGGCCGACCACTGAAGACCCCGCCCCAGCGTGAACGGCGGCAGATCCATGGTCATGCCGTGCCCGCTGTGATCCATTCCGGCGGCTCCTGATTCGTGGGGGTTGTGCAAGTCTGTCCGCACACAGACTAGAACTGCCCCCGGCCGCAGCTGCGGCCGGGGGCAGACTGTTCAGCCCTGTACGACGTGATCTATACGACGTGATCTAGAGGACGCACTCGGCCTCTTCGTACCGCTCCACGGGAACCGTCTTCAGCGTCTCCACGGCCTCCGCCAGCGGCACCATCACGATGTCGGTCCCGCGCAGCGCCGTCATGTGGCCGAACTCCCCACGGTGCACGGCCTCGACCGCGTGCCACCCGAACCGCGTGGCGAGCACCCGGTCGTACGCGGTGGGCGTACCGCCCCGCTGTACATGCCCGAGGATGACCGGCCGCGCCTCCTTGCCCAGCCGCTGCTCCAGCTCGATCGACAGCTGGCGCGCGATCCCGGCGAAGCGCTCGTGCCCGTAGACGTCCTTGCCGCCCTCGTCGAAGGCCATCGTGCCGGGAGCAGGCTTGGCCCCCTCCGCGGCGACGACGATCGCGAACCGCTTGCCCGCGTCGAACCGCTCGCCGACCCGTCGAGCCAACTCCTCGATGTCGAAGGGCCGTTCCGGTACGACGATGGCGTGCGCGCCGGCCGCCATGCCGGAGTGCAGCGCGATCCAGCCGGTGTGCCGTCCCATGACCTCGACGACCAGCACCCGCTGGTGGGACTCGGCGGTGGTCTTGAGCCGGTCCAGGGCCTCGGTGGCCACACCCACGGCCGTGTCGAAGCCGAAGGTGACGTCCGTGACCGCGATGTCGTTGTCGATGGTCTTCGGCACACCCACGACGGGCAGACCGCTGTCCGACATCAGCCGGGCGGCCTTCAGCGTGCCCTCGCCGCCGATCGGGATGATCGCGTCGAGGCCGAGCTCCTCGACATGGCCCTTGGCCCGCTCCACACCGTCCCGCAGATGGGAGGGCTGGACCCGGGAGGAACCGAGGATCGTGCCGCCGCGGGCGAGGATGCCACCCACCGCGTCGAGGTCGAGCTTGAGGTAGTCGCACTCCAGGAGGCCCTTCCAGCCGTCCCGGAACCCGATGACCTCGTCGCCGTGGTCGACGACGGCACGGTGCACGACGGACCGGATGACGGCGTTCAGGCCGGGGCAGTCGCCGCCGGACGTGAGGACACCAATGCGCATAGCCCGAAAAACCTTCTCAACGTGGGCCGGGACCGGACCACGCTGTCCGGCTCGAATCCCCGCCACCCTAGCGGCATCAGGGGGCGGGGCCGAAGCACGCGTCCGCCTGCTGGACGACCCCGCTCACCTGTGCGGACGGCCCGTCAGACGGGCTGGTGACTGCAGACTGGAATCGAGAGAAACGAGCCGTCGGGCGGGCTGTCGCCCGACGGTGTTCACGCAGGCTGCAGCACGGCTGTGGTCACGCCGGCTGCTGCGCGGCCGCGATGCGCTCGTTGCGCAGCGCCTCGTACCAGCGGTCGTCGGTCGGCGGCAGCGCGTTCACATCGAGCGCCAGCTTCAGCAGCAGGTCGGCGATGAGCGGGTTCCGGGCGAGCACCGGGCCGTGCATGTACGTACCGAAGACCGTGTCGTTGTACGCCCCCTCCGTGCCGTCACCGGTTCCGTTGCCGTTGCCGAGGCGGACCTGGGCGAAGGGGCGGGCGGTGGGGCCGAGGTGGGTGACGCCCTGGTGGTTCTCGAAGCCGGTCAGCGGGGGCAGGCCGAGCCGCGGGTCGATGTCCCCGAGGACGTCACCGACGCACCGCTCGCCCTCACCGCGCACGGACACCACGTCGATCAGCCCGAGGCCGGGCTCACGCTGACCGAGGTCGTTGATGAACTCGTGCCCGAGGATCTGGTAGCCGGCGCAGACGGAGAACACGATCGCGCCGTTCTCGACGGCCCGGTGCAGACCGCCGTCCCGGCGCAGCCGCTCGGCCGCCAGCCGCTGCGGACGGTCCTCGCCGCCGCCGATCAGGTAGATGTCGCCGGAGGTCGGGATCGGCTGGTCACTGCGCACGTCGAGGCGGGCCACGTCGAGGCCGCGCTGCCGGGCCCGTCGCTCCACGACGAGGACGTTGCCCTGGTCGCCGTAGGTGCTGAGCAGGTCCGGGTAGATCCAGACGACCCGCAGTTGGTTGTCGCTCACTTGAAGTCCCCTGAAATCTCGTGCTCAGTTGCCGACGCGGCGGCGCAGGTCCTGGAACGCGGTGTAGTTGGCGATGACCTCGATCCGGCCCGGCGGGCTCATCTGCACGGCCTGGTCGAGGTTGTCGCAGACCTGGAACTGCTGGTTCGCGACCTCCAGACGCACCGCGAGGTCCAGCTTGCGGTCGCCGATGACACAGATCGGGTGCCCGGTCAGGCGCGTGTAGTCGACGTCCCACAGCCAGGAGGTGTCCGTGCCGTCGGCGCCTCGCGCGTTCACCGAGAGGATCACCGGGGTCGGCGGCGGGTCGATGAGGGAGAACGTCTCCAGCCACCCGGCCGGGTTCTTGGCGAGCAGCAGCCGCAGGTCCCGCTCCTGGAACTGGACCACGTCGTAGCGCCCGGCGACGGCCTGCACCTGGTACATCCGCTCCAGGGCGACCTGCGGCGGCACGCCGAACACAGCCGCCACGGCGGCCGAGGACGCGGCGTTGGCCTTGTTGGCGCGCCCGGGCAGCTGCAGATGAATGGGCCAGGCGGAGCCGTGCGGATCGAGGACATGGTCACCGGAGAGCGCCCAGCTGGGCGTCGGCCGCCGGAACCCGCACTCACCGCAGAACCAGTCGTCTCCCGGCCGCCGCATCACACCACCGCACGACGGGCAGGACCAGGCGTCGTCCTTCCACATCTGCCCGGCGGCGACCCAGATCACATTGGGGGAGGAGGAGGCCGCCCACACGACCAGCGGGTCGTCGGCGTTCGCGATGATCACGGCCTTCGAACCCGCGAGCCCCTCGCGCCAGTTCTCGGCGAGCATGCGGGTCTCGGCGGCGCGGTCCAGCTGGTCACGGGAGAGGTTGAGCAGCGCGATGCACTTGGGGTCGGTGTCCCGGGCGACCCCGGCGAGGTACTTCTCGTCGACCTCGATCACGCCGTAGCGCGCTTCCGAGCTGCCCGCGAGCGCCGAGGTGATGCCGGCGGGCATGTTGGCGCCGAGCGCGTTGGACACGACGGGACCGGCGGCCCGTAGGGCCTCGGCGATGAGCCGCGTCGTGGTGGTCTTGCCGTTGGTCGCCGACACCAGGACCACGTCCAGGTTCTGCGCGAGCCGCGCGAGCAGGTCGGGGTCGAGCTTGAGTGCCACCCGGCCGCCGATCACCGAACCGCTGCCGCGCCCCGCAGCACGCGATGCCGCCGCGACCGCCTTGCCCGCGGTCACGGCGAGCTTGGCCCGCGGCGTGAGCGGGTCCGAGTTCCCTGACATCAGTTCTCGATCCTCCTTGCGTACGCGCCGCGCCTCCGACTGCCGGCAACGTGGTGGTGGTCAGCCTATCGAGATCCATTCGCACTCCCGAATCGCCGTACCCTTGCGGCCATGCGGAACGGCTCCATTCCGGGCGCACACGGGCGCGTCCGTCCCCTCACCCTGCTCGGCGACCCGGTGCTGCACGCACCATGCAAGGAGGTCACCGACTTCGGCCCCGAACTGGCGACGCTGGTGGAGGACCTGTTCGCGACGATGTACGCGGCCGAGGGTGTGGGCCTCGCCGCGAACCAGGTCGGGGAGCCGTGGCAGGTGTTCGTATACGACTGCCCGGACGACGAGGACGTACGACACCTGGGCCATGTGGTGAACCCACGGCTCGTGGAGACGGACGGCGTGGTGCTCCGCGGCCCGGAGGGCTGCCTGTCCCTGCCGGGCCTGGAGGCGGGGACGGAGCGGTACGACCATGCGGTGGTCGAGGGTTTCACGATGACGGGGGAGCCGCTGACGATCCACGGCACCGGGTTCTTCGCCCGCTGCCTCCAGCACGAGTGCGACCACGTGGAGGGCACGGTGTACGCGGACCGTGTGAGGGGCTGGCGCCACCGCCGCCTGATGCGACAAGTGGCCCGAGCGTCCTGGCGCCGGTGACAGTCACGCCCTCAGGGGCGCGGGGAACTGCGCGATCAACCCCCACCGGCCCGCAGCCGCATGACAACCTCAGAACCCCGGACCGCCCATCTTGTCCCCGGCCGCAGCCAACCGTCCCCACAGAAGGTCGGCCAAACTACGCACCAACTGCGCACGCGAACACGGCCGTTCGCCCAGCCACCAGTCCCCGGCCGCGTGCATCATCCCGACGATCCCGTGCCCCCACACCCGAGCCAGCTGCTGACTCCCCGGCCCGAGGTCCAACCGCTCCTCGATGACGGTGGCCAGTTCCTCGCCCATCCTGCGGAGCAGCGGCGCGCTGTGCTTGCCGACGTCGAAGCCCGGGTCGCCCGGCTGGCCGCCCTCCGCCGGATGCATCAGGAACCGGTACACCTGAGGCCGTGCCTCAATCGCGGCGAGGTAGGTGTCCAACGTGGCCTCGACGCGCTCGCGCCGGTCGGCAGGGGCATCCAACGCCGCCCTGAGTGAGTCCAGCAGCGCATCCGTGTGACGCTTGGCCAACGCCGCGTAAAGTCCACCCTTGTCGCCGAAGTGGCGATACAGAATCGGCTTCGTAATGCCCGCCTCGGCCGCGATCGCGTTCATCGAGGCCTGTGGCCCGTCGCGCAGCACCACCCGGTCGGCGGCCTCCAGCAGCTCGCGCCGACGGCGGTCGGCCGACCGCTGCTGTTCGGTCCGCTGTGTGGTGTCCATGAGCTCTCCCCCTGCTGAATCGGTGACGCCTGCGCAAACTAACACTCAGGCTGTCTCCATCATCGAACGGGCTGCCGATCGTTCATCGCGGGTTGACTTTACCTACTCACGGGTAACAAACTAGGGTTACCGCTAGTAACAAGCATCAAGCATGCACGTACGCCGCTGGAGGGGACATGGCCGAGTTCACCATGGAGCTCAACGACGAACAGAAGGAGGTCCGGGACTGGCTGCACGGCTTCGCCGCCGATGTGATCCGCCCCGCGGCCGCCGAATGGGACGAGCGTGAGGAGACTCCCTGGCCGGTCATCCAGGAGGCCGCGAAGGTCGGCATCTACTCGCTCGACTTCTATGCCCAGCAGTACTTCGACCCGACCGGTCTCGGCATCCCCACGGCGATGGAGGAGCTGTTCTGGGGTGACGCGGGCATCGCCCTGTCGATCGTCGGCACCGGCCTCGCCGCCGTCGGCGTCCTGGCCAACGGCACCGAGGAGCAGATCGGCACCTGGGTGCCGCAGATGTACGGCGATGCCAACGATGTCAAGCTCGCCGCGTTCTGCTCCTCCGAGCCCGACGCCGGGTCGGACGTGGCCTCGATGCGGACGCGTGCCGTGTACGACGAGGCCAAGGACGAGTGGGTGATCAACGGCACGAAGACCTGGGCGACCAACGGCGGCATCGCCAACGTCCACGTGGTCGTGGCGGTCGTCGACCCGGACCTGGGCTCCAAGGGCCACGCGTCCTTCATCATCCCGCCGAACACGCCGGGCCTGGCCCAGGGCCAGAAGTTCAAGAAGCACGGCATCCGTGCCTCGCACACCGCCGAGGTCGTCCTGGACAACGTGCGGGTGCCGGGCTCCTGCCTGCTGGGCGGCAAGGAGAAGCTGGACGAGCGGCTGGCGCGGGCTCGGGAGCGGGCCAAGGCGGGCGGCGAGCGCGTGAAGAACGCGGCGATGGCCACGTTCGAGGCTTCGCGGCCGGCCGTCGGTGCGATGGCCGTCGGTACGGCCCGTGCCGCGTACGAAGTCGCCCTCGACTACGCGATGACCCGCGAGCAGTTCGGGCGGCCGATCATCGACAACCAGGGCGTGGCGTTCCAGCTGGCCGAGATGGCGACGCAGATCGACGCGGCGCGACTGCTGGTGTGGCGTGCGTCCTGGATGGCGATCAACGGGAAGCCGTTCACCGCGGCCGAGGGGTCCATGTCGAAGCTGTTCGCGAGCGAGACGGCGAAGAAGGTCACGGCGCAGGCGATACAGATCCTGGGCGGCAACGGCTACACGCGGGAGTACCCCGTGGAGCGGATGCACCGGGACAGCGCCATCTACACGATCTTCGAAGGGACGAGTGAGATCCAACGGCTGGTGATCGCCCGTACGTTGTCGGGGATGCCGATCCGGTAGTGCTGTGGGGGGTTCTGCGCGATGCGGTCTGCGGCTGCGTCGTGGCTGGTCGCGCAGTTCCCCGCGCCCCTTGGGCGCGTCACCGATCCGGTGCCCTACGGCGCGCCCCCGCTGCTGTGCGCAATGCACGCCACATCGATCCGATCCGCAAGCTTCGCCAGCTCGATGGTCAGCGCGGCCACCGTGTCCTCGTCGAGCCCGTCCTCCCCGGCCTCGACAAGGTGCAGCCACCGACCACCCACCGTGCGCAGCAACTTGCTCACATCGGCCGCAGCCACCTGCAAGGTCCCGTGGGCATCGACGATCAGCGGCAGAGTCACTTCGCGGTTCACACCCGGGATCGTAGCTCCGCAGCGTTCACGCACCGTGCCAAACGGTAGTGATGTTGCAGAACTCGCGGATTCCGTGCCCGGACAGCTCACGCCCGTACCCGGACCGCTTCACGCCGCCGAACGGGAACGCCGGATGGGACGCCGTCATGCCGTTGACGTACACACTCCCGGCCTCCAGATCCCGTACGAACCGGTCGACCTCGGCCTCGTCGCGCGTCCACACGTTCGAACTCAGCCCGAAGGACGAGTCGTTGGCGATCAGCACCGCCTCGTCCAGATCGCCCGCCCGGTACAGCGTGGCCACCGGACCGAACGCCTCCTCCCGGTGGATCCGCATCTCGCGGGTGATGTCGGCGAGGACGGTGGGCGCGTAGTACCAGCCCGGTAGTTCGGGCCTGCGGAGCTGGTGACCGCCGCACAGCACGGCCGCTCCACTGCGCCGGGCGTCGTCGACGAGTTCCTCCAGATCGGCCCGCCCCTTCTCGCTCGACAGCGGGCCGACCTCCGTCTCCTCCCGCATCGGGTCGCCGACCACCAGCGCCTTCATGCCCTCGACGAACCGTTCGGCGAAGGCGTCGTAGACGTCCGTGTGCACGATGAACCGCTTGGCGGCGATGCACGACTGCCCGGTGTTCTGCACGCGCGCGGTCACCGCGATCTGCGCGGCCCGGTCGAGGTCGGCCGACGGCATGACGACGTACGGGTCGCTGCCGCCCAGTTCCAGCACCGTCTTCTTGATCATCTCCCCGGCGGTGGCGGCGACCGCGCGGCCGGCCGGCTCGCTGCCGGTCAGCGTGGCCGCCTTGACGCGGTCGTCGCGCAGGACGTCGTCGACCTGTCCGGAGCCGATGAGCAGGGTCTGGAAGCAGCCCTCGGTGTAGCCCGCGCGGTGGAACAGGTCCTCCAGGTACAGGGCGGTCTGGGGAACGTTCGAAGCGTGCTTCAGCAGGCCGACGTTGCCCGCCATCAGCGCCGGGGCCGCGAAGCGGACCACCTGCCACAGGGGGAAGTTCCACGGCATCACCGCGAGCACCGGGCCCAGCGGGCGATAGCGCACCCGCACCCGGGAGGCGCCCGAGTCCTTCACGTCGGACTCGGCCGGCTCCTCGTCGGCGAGCAGTTCCTCGGCGTGGTCGGCGTACCAGCGCATCGCCTTGGCGCACTTGGCGACCTCCGCGCGCGCCTGCTTGATGGGCTTGCCCATCTCGGTGGTCATGACCCGGGCGATGTCCTGCTGGTCCTGTTCCAGGAGATTCGCGGCCTGGAGCAGCAGGCGCCCGCGGTCGACGAAGCTCGTCATCCGGTACGTGCGGAACGTGGCCTCGGCGAGCTGGAGCCGGCGCTCGATCTCCTCGGCACCCATGGCCTCGTACGTCTTGAGCGTCTCGCCGTTCGCCGGGTTCACCGTTGCGATGGGCATGACCGACCTCCTGGGAGCGGGCTGATGCTTCGACCTTCGCGCGAGGCGGTGGGTACCGCAACGCGTGTACGGCCGCTCAGGCCGAGTGCTCCGCCAGCCGGTCGAGAAACGTGGCCTGGGCCTTGACGATCACCTCGCGCGCCCGGTCGACGCCCAGCCACTCCACCCGGTCCAGTTCCGGGAAGTCCTGGGTCTGCCCCGAGCGCGGCGGCCACTCCATCCGGAACGTGCCGGGGACCACCGTCGCCGGGTCGAGGTCGGCCTCCACCGCCCACACCGTGACGATCTTGCCGCCTGACTGCCTGACCTCGCCGAGCGGCACGGCCTCCCCGTCGGGCGGCGCCAGCCCCAGTTCCTCCCGGAACTCGCGGCGGGCTGCCTCCCAGGCGGGCTCCTCGGGGTCGTACTCGCCCTTCGGGACCGTCCACGCCCCGGCGTCGCGCTTGGCGAAGAACGGGCCGCCCATGTGGCCGAGCAACACTTCCAGGCCGCTGTCGGTGTGGCGGAAGAGCAGCAGGCCCGCGCTGTGCTTCCCGCGGGACGACGTCACGGCTTCACCTCTGCGGTCATGGCTTCACCTCGGGGTGCGCGGCGAGCAGGGTCTCGACCGTGTCGGCCTCCTGAGGCCTCTTGTCCTCGCGGTAGCGGACCACGCGCGCGAAGCGGAGGGTGACGCCGGCCGGGTAGCGGGTGGACCGCTGCAGACCGTCGTAGGCGATCTCGACGACGAGTTCGGGGCGTACGCTCACCCCCCAGCCCTTGGCCTCCACGGCCAGCTCCTGGAGCCGCTCGGTCTGCCAGGTCAGCATCGCGTCGGTCATGCCCTTGAAGGTCTTGCCGAGCATGGCGAAACCGCCGTCCGCCGTACGGGCCCCCAGGTGGAGGTTGGAGAGCTTGCCGGTTCTGCGGCCGTGGCCCCATTCGGCGGCCAGCACCACCAGGTCGAGGGTGTGGACGGGCTTGACCTTCAGCCAGGAGGCGCCGCGTCGGCCCGCGCTGTAGGGGGCGTCCAGGGCCTTGACGACCACGCCCTCGTGGCCGCGTTTCAGGGTCTCGGCCAGGAAGTCCTCGGCCCGCGCGAGGTCCTCGGGGCCGGACACCAGCGTGCGGCGCACCCGCATCGGCTCGGGGACCAGCCGGGCCAGTTCCGCGTGCCGCTCGGTGAACGGCAGGTCGAGCAGGTCGCGGTCGTCGACGGACAGGACGTCGAAGAAGACGGGGGAGACGGGGACCTCCTTCGCCGCCGTCGCCACGTCCACGCGGGAGCCGACGCGGCCCGCGGTCTCCTGGAAGGAGCGGGGGCGGCCCGTGTCGTCGAAGGCGATGACCTCGCCGTCCAGGATGAAGCGCTCCCCTCTCAAGTCCCTTGCGGTCGCGGTGAGTTCGGGGAGGCGGTCGGTGATGTCGTCCAGGGTGCGGGTGTAGATCCGCACGGTGTCGCCGTCGCGGTGCAGCTGGACGCGGATGCCGTCCAGTTTCTCCTCGACCGCGCAGGCGTCGAGCTTGTCGACCGCCTCCGCCACCGACGAGGCGCTGTGCGCCAGCATCGGCAGCACCGGGCGGCCCACGGTGAGCCGGAAGCGGGCGAGGGCGGCGGGGCCGTCGGAGAGCAGGGCCTGGGCCACCGTCTGGAGCGATCCGGCGAGCATCACCGCCCGCCGGACGTCCGCCGGCGGCGCCTCGGTCGCCTGGGCCAGGCCCTCCACCGCCACGGCGTCCAGGGCGCCCTGCCGCACCTCGCCGGTGAGCAGCCCGAGCAGGAAGCGCTGCTCGCCCTCCGTGGCCGTGCCCATCAACTCGCCGACCAGCCGGGCCCGTTCGGCCTGCGAGCCCGTGCCGGACACCTTGCCGAGCCCGGTCAGGCGCGCGTCCACCTCGCGCACGGTGAGGGTGGGCTCGGCGGCCGGGGCGACCGGGCGGCTCAGCACCTTCCAGCCGATGCCGAGCCGCCCCTGTGGCAGGCGCCCCGCCAGATACGGGATGACGATCGGCACGTCGTCCGCCTCGGCGCCCCGGAACAGCTCCGCGAGCAGAGCGATCTTCCGGGACCGCGCCGAGGTCGCGGCGACCTCCTGGGACACACGGGCCAGCCGGGTGAGCAGCATGCAGCCATGCTGCAACGGAAGCGGGCGCTCTACACCCGCACGGTGGCGGTTCTACGCCGGTACGGCCGCGTCCAGGTCGGTCATCAGCAGCTCCCCGTTGATGAAGGCCCCCGCCCGGTAGCCGCCCGCCGCCGCGTTCACGACCTGCTCGGCGAAGCCCATCGCGTTGCCGACCGTCCAGACGCCCGGCACGGACGTCAGCCCGGTCGGGTCGACCACCGGATACGAGCCGAAGGGCGTCTCCCGGAGCTCGGCGCCGAGCTTCTCCAGCAGCCCGGTCTGCGGCACCGCGCGCGGCGCGACGAACAGCACCTCGCGCGCGTGCGCCGTGCCTTCCCCGGAGGGGGTACCCCCGGCGAGGCGTACGCCCGTGAGCCGGTCGTCCTCGATCACGAGCCCGGCCACCTCGCCGGGGACCACCTTCACCCCGGCCGCGGCAAGCCTGCGCAGGTCGTCGTCCGAGAGATCGGACTCGGCGACCTCGTGCAGGAAGAAGGTCACGTCCTTCGACCACTGCGACACCATGAGGGCCTGGTGCACGCTCATCGGGGTGGTCGCCAGCACGCCGAAGGCCTGGTCGCGGACCTCCCAGCCGTGGCAGTACGGGCAGTGCAGCACATCCCTGCCGAAGCGCTCGGCGACGCCGGGGACGTCCGGCAGCTCGTCCTTGAGGCCGGTGGCGATGACGAGCCGTCGGGCGTGCACGTGCCGTCCACTCGCCAGCGCGACCGCGAAGCCCTCGCCGCGCGAGACGTCCACCGCCCGGTCCCGGACCAGCTCGACGCCGTACCGCGCGATCTCCTCGCGTCCGACGGCCAGGAACTCGGCGGGCGGCATGCCGTCCCGGGACAGATAGCCCTGCATGTGGGCGGCGGGCGCGTTGCGTGGCTCGCCGGCGTCGACGACCAGGGTGCGGCGCCGGGCGCGGCCCAGGACGAGGGCGGCGGACAGGCCGGCCGCGCCGCCTCCGACGACTACGACGTCGTACTGCTCGTTGTCCTTCTCGGTCATGGTGACCACCTCCACGACGACGGTCGCTCCACAGACGCGGGATTGACAAACGGCTTTGCCGATTCTGCAATATGGCCATGAGTACCGACGACGTTCTCGCCGAAGTGGGGCCACGGCTCAGGAGGCTGCGCAAGGACCGGGAGGTGACGCTCGCGGCGCTGTCCGAGACGACCGGTATCTCCGTCAGCACCCTGTCCCGGCTGGAGTCCGGTCTGCGCAAGCCCAGTCTGGAGCTGCTGCTGCCGATCGCGCAGGCCCACCAGGTGCCGCTGGACGAGCTGGTCGGGACGCCCCCGGTGGGGGACCCGCGGGTAAAGGCCGAGCCTCTCGTCCGGCACGGGCGCACCTACTGGCCGCTCACCCGGCAGCCCGGTGGCCTCCAGGCCTTCAAGGTGCTGGTGCCGGGGCGCAGGGAAGAGCCCGAGCCGCGCACCCATGAGGGGTACGAGTGGCTGTACGTGCTGTCGGGGCGGCTTCGGGTCGTGCTGGGCGAGCACGACGTGGTGATGGCGGCGGGAGAGGCGGCCGAGTTCGACACGCGGGTGCCGCACTGGTTCGGGTCGACGGGGGAAGGGCCGGCGGAGTTCCTGAGCCTGTTCGGGCCGCAGGGGGAGCGTATGCACGTACGGGCGCGTCCCCGGAAAGCGTGACGGACGCGACTGTTCCCCTGCGGACTGTTCCCTGATCGGCAAGCGACCGCTTAGTATGCAAACCGACCCCGGTCAGACGAAGCAGTCCCCCGTGGAGGCCCCGCATGCAGGCATGGCAAGTGCACGAGAACGGTGAGCCGAGCGAGGTGATGCGCCTCGAGGACATCGAGACGCCCACGCCCGGTGACGGCCAGGTCCTGCTGAAGGTGCGTGCCGCGAACATCAACTTCCCGGACGCGCTGCTGTGCCGGGGGCAGTACCAGGTCAGGCCGCCGCTGCCGTTCACGCCGGGTGTGGAGATCTGCGGCGAGACCGCGGACGGGCGCCGCGTGATCGCCAACCCCGTGCTGCCGTTCGGCGGTTTCGCCGAGTACGCCGTCGCGGACGCCGCCGCACTCCTGCCGGCGCCCGACGCGCTGGACGACGCCGAGGCCGCCGCCCTGCACATCGGCTACCAGACCGGCTGGTTCGGTCTGCACCGGCGGGCCGGGCTGGAAGCCGGCGAGACGCTGCTGGTCCACGCTGCCGCTGGAGGGGTCGGCAGCGCGGCCGTGCAGCTCGGCAAGGCCGCCGGTGCGCGGGTCGTCGGTGTCGTGGGCGGGGCCGAGAAGGCGGCCGTGGCCAGGGAACTGGGCTGCGACGTCGTCATCGACCGGCGTGCCGAGGACGTCATCGCAGCCGTGAAGGAAGCCACCGGCGGCCGGGGCGCCGACGTCATCTACGACCCCGTCGGCGGCGAGGCCTATGCCCAGTCCACCAAGGTCGTCGCCTTCGAGGGGCGGATCGTGGTCGTCGGCTTCGCCAGCGGCGCGATCCCCAGCCCTGGGCTCAACCACGCCCTGGTGAAGAACTACTCGATCCTCGGCCTGCACTGGGGCCTGTACAACACCAAGAACCCGAAGCTGATCCAGCACTGCCACGAGCAGCTCACCGAGCTGGCCGCCCGCGGCGCGATCAAGCCGCTGGTGAGCGAGCGCGTACCGCTGGGCGGGGCCGCCGCAGCCGTGCAGCGGGTCGCCGACGGCGTCACCACGGGGCGCGTCGCCGTGATCCCGGGACTCACCGAAGGAGGAGCGGCATGATCGACGCCGCCGAACTGCGCCGCCGTACGGCGGAGTTGCTGGCCGCGCACCCGCCGGCCACCACCGACCGTCTGGAATTCCTGCGCGCCCGCTTCGACGCGGGTCTGGCGTGGGTGCACTATCCGGAGGGCCTCGGTGGACTGGGTGCCCCGCGCTCCCTCCAGGTCGTCGTGGACGCCGAGCTGGAGGCTGCCGGAGCCCCCGACAACGACTCGCGCCGCAATGGCATCGGGCTCGGCATGGCCGCCCCGACCATCCTCAAGTACGGCACCGAGGAGCAGAAGCAGCGCTATCTGCGGCCGCTGTGGGTGGGGGAGGAGGTCTGGTGCCAGCTGTTCAGCGAGCCCGGCGCCGGCTCCGACCTCGCCGCGCTGGGCACGCGGGCCGTCCGTGAAGGCGACGAATGGGTCGTCAACGGGCAGAAGGTGTGGACGTCCGGCGCGCACAACTCCCGCTGGGCCATCCTCATCGCCCGCACCGACCCGGATGTGCCCAAGCACGCCGGCATCACGTACTTCCTCTGCGACATGACCGACCCCGGCGTCGAGGTCCGGCCGCTGCGTCAGATCACCGGCGAGGCCGAGTTCAACGAGGTCTTCCTGACCGACGTCCGCATCCCGGACTCGTGCCGCCTCGGTGAGATCGGCGACGGCTGGCGGGTCGCGCAGACCACGCTGAACAACGAGCGCGTCGCCATCGGCGGCATGCGGCTGCCCCGTGAGGGCGGCATGATCGGCCCGGTCTCGAAGACCTGGCGCGAACGCCCCGAGCTGCGCACCCACGACCTGCACCAGCGGCTGCTGAAGTTGTGGGTGGACACCGAGGTCTCCCGCCTCACGGCGGAGCGGCTGCGCCAGCAGCTCGTCGCGGGCCAGCCCGGCCCCGAGGGCGCCGGCATGAAGCTCGCCTTCGCCCGCCTCAACCAGGAGATCAGCGGCCTTGAGGTCGAACTCCGCGGCGAGGAGGGCCTGTTGTATGACGACTGGACCATGCGCCGGCCCGAGCTGGTGGACTTCGTCGGCCGCGACGCCGGCTACCGCTACCTCCGCTCCAAGGGCAACAGCATCGAGGGCGGGACCACCGAGGTCCTGCTGAACATCGTCGCCGAGCGCGTTCTGGGCCTGCCCAGCGAGCCGCGCACCGACAAGGACGTCGCCTGGAAGGACCTCGCCCGATGAGCACCCAGCCCGACCTGCTGTACTCGGAGGAGGAAGAGGCGCTGCGGGCCGCCGTGCGGGATCTGCTCGCCGACCACTGCGACGCCCCCGGCGTCATCGCACGCACCGAGTCGGACGCCCCGCACGACCTGGCGGCCTGGAAGGCGCTCTGCGACGGTATGGGCCTGGCGGGGCTCCTGGTCCCGGAGGCGAAGGGCGGCCAGGGTGCCACGCACCGCGAAGTCGCCGTCGTGCTGGAGGAGTTGGGGCGCGCGGTCGCTCCCGTGCCGTACCTGACGAGCGCCGTCGTCGCGACCGAGGCTCTGCTGGCCTGCGCGGGCGAAGGGGGCCTGCTCGGCGAGCTGGCATCCGGCCGGCGGATCGGAGCCCTCGCCGTCGCGCTGAGCGTGGTCCCCGGCGGGGCCTACAAGGTCGTGCGGCATGAAGGCGGCGCCCTCCACGGGGAGTTGACCGGCATCGCGGACGCGGCCGTCGCCGACGTGCTGCTCGTGCCCGCGGACGACGGTGGCCTGTACGCCGTGGACGCCGATGCCGTGACCGTCACCCCGCAGGTGTCCCTGGACCTGACCCGGCCGGTGGCGACCGTGGTTCTGGACGGTGCGGCCGGCCGTCTGCTGGGGGACGCCGAGCCCGCCGTACGGCGAGGGCTGCGCGCCGGGGCCGGGCTGCTCGCCTCCGAGCAACTCGGGGTGGCCGAATGGACGTTGACCGAGACGGTCCGCTATCTGAAGGACCGCAAGCAGTTCAACCGCCCCGTCGGCGGCTTCCAGGCCCTCAAGCACCGGCTCGCCCAGCTGTGGCTGGAGGTCGTCAACCTGCGCGCGGCAGCGCGGGCCGCCGCCGACGCGCTCGCGACGGGCGAGGACGTCGACGTGGCGGTGGCCGTCGCCCAGGCGTACGCGGCGCCGGTCGCCGTGCACGCCGCCGAGGAGGCGCTGCAACTGCACGCCGGTATCGGGATGACCTGGGAGCACCCGATCCATCTGTATCTGAAGCGGGCCAAGGCCGACTCGATCGCCTACGGCACCGCGGGCGCCCACCGTGCGGCGCTGGCCGAACTCGTCGACCTGCAGGCTCCCTGACCTACACCTGCGCGAAGCGCACGAAAAAGCCCGCCCCACCTGGGGCGGGCTTTTTCGTGCGCCCTGCACGGACGAAGTGAACGCAGGACGGCAGTCCGGTCAACTCCCTGCCCGCCTCTGCTGTTTGTGGCCTTCGGAATCGCATACTCGCAGCGGTTCCCTACGCCCCTATCGCCCCTGTCAGGGAGGCAGAGCATGGCCCTCACCACCCGTCGCAGAGCCCTCACCACCCTCGGCGCCGCCCTCGCGGGCACAGTCGCGCTGCCCGCCACCCGTGCGCCGGCGAGCGAGCAGAAGCACGGACCGCGCCCGTTGTGGCGGGCGCACGCCCACAACGACTACGAGCACCCGCGCCCCCTCCTCGACGCCCTCGACCACCGCTTCGGCAGCGTCGAGGCCGACATCTACCTGGTCGGCGACCAGCTCCTCGTGGCCCACGACCCCGAGGACCTCGACCCCACCCGCACCCTGGAGTCCCTCTACCTCGACCCGCTGGCCGCCCGCGTCCGGGCCAACCACGGCTCGGTCCACCGGGGTTACCGCAAGCCGATCCAGCTGCTCATCGACATCAAGACCGAGGGCTCGTCGACGTACCTCGAACTCGACAGGCACCTGAAGCGGTACAGGCACCTGTTCACGACCTACGCCCACGGCCGCGTGTTCCCGGGCGCGGTCACCGCCGTGATCTCCGGCGACCGCGCCGCCCGGGTGCCGATGGAGGCCCAGACCGTGCGCCGGGCCTTCTACGACGGCCGTCTCGCCGACCTCGGCAGCACCGCGCCCGCCTCCTTCATCTCGCTGATCAGCGACAACTGGACGCTCAACTTCACCTGGATGGGCGTGGGCGCCTTCCCGGACGCCGAGCGGCAGAAGCTGCGCGGCATCGTCCGGGCGGCGCACTCCCGGGGGCAGAAGGTGCGCTTCTGGGCCACCCCGGACGTGGCCGGAGCCGCCCGGGACGCCCTGTGGGGCGAGCTGCTCGCCGCCGATGTCGACTTCCTCAACACCGACGACCTCGCCGGCCTGGAGGCCTTCCTCGACGCCCACCGGACGGCCTAGGCCGTGTCCGCAAAGTCCCGCCTGCCCCGCGACGCCTGGCACGTACTCTCGCCGCACCGAGCGAAAGCCCAAGTACGTCCAGTACGAGGGCTTCCGCCCGGCACGCCGAGAGCACGCACCAGGCGCCGCGGGGCCCGCCCTCCGGGCGGACGACGGGACTTTGCGGACACGACCTAGGGCCTGCCCTACGCACACCGCCGGGCATGTCGCGCGGGACACCACACGTTCGGAGTACAGCTCAGCCGCCCGGACGAACCCTCCGCTACGCCACACTTACGGCCGAACGCCGTGAACCGGGCAAGGCGGCGTGGCGGAGGAGGTTGACGATGGCCATTTCCATCTCTGTGGTGCTGCTGCTGTTCATCCTGGCGGTGATCTTCGTGCGCAACGGCGGGCTGAAGGTCACCCACGCGCTGGTGTGCCTGCTGCTCGGCTTCTACCTGGCCAGCACGAGCATGGCGCCCACCATCAGCAGCGGTCTGACGGCCACTGCGGACATCGTCAGCAGCCTCAGACCGTGACCGTCAGGGAGCCGAGAACACTCCGATGCCGTTCGGGACGGGGCGTTCCACGCCGTCGGACGGGTGGTTGCGTACGGAGACCGCCGCGGCTCCCGGCTCGCGGGCGACCAGCGTCGACGAACCGCCACCGTCCAGGCTGAAGGCGTCGACCGAGCCCAACTCCCGCATGACCGAGGCCACTTCGGCGATGGTCAGGCCGGTGCGGAACTCGCGCGCGCCGTCCAGCGCGAGCAGCAGCAGGCGCCGGCCACCGTCCGCGATGCCCACGGCGGTCCGCACGGCCGAGGCCCTGTCGTCGAGGCCGGGCAGCGGCTTTCCGTCGTTGAGCACCGGATAGCCGCCGAGGGCGAAGCGGTACGGGACCCGGGCCGCCGACGCCACCAGCCGGTGCCGCACCTTCACCTCCTCGCCCGCGAAGAACTTCCGCAGCTCCTGCGCGCCCGCCTCCCGGCCTACGAGGACGGTGGTACCCCGGGCGATCGACCCGCTCCCAGGGGTGTCGGCCGTAGACACGACCCGGCCGCGGCGGACCGTCACCTCGTAGGTGTCGGTGCTGCACGGAGCCGCCCGGTCCGTGTCCGTGCCGCAGGTGGCACGCACCCGGGAGGCGCTGCCCCACGCGGCGGTGAACGCCCCGATGGAGCCCACCGGCAGCGCGTACTGGTTGAGCCCGCGCAGCGGCAGCCGGCCCTCGGGTGTGCGGATCGAGCCGACGAGGCTCAGGCCGTCCAGCCGGGCCCTGCGGTCGACGCCCACGCCGAGCACGTCCTCGGTGCTCGTGCCGGGCGGCAGCGCCGGTCCGAAACGCTGGCCGTCCGGCACCGCCGCCTTCAGCGCCCGGCCGCGCGCGATCGCCGGACCCACGCTCGCGCCGGTCGCCTGGACGCCCGGGTGCTGGGTCTCGCTGATGTTGAAGAAGTCGCCGTTCACGCCCGCGACGGCACCCTGCGCGGTGGCCTGCTGCGAGACGGTCGCCCGCGCCGCCACCGCCCCCGGATGCAGCAGATCGAGACGTACGTGCGGATTGCGCAGGTCGACGGTGAGCAGGTGGGCGTGCGTGGTGCCCTTCGCCGCCGCGATGTCGAACTCGTCGTACGCGACACCCGGCGCGATCGGGGTGCCCCACTCCGCGGCGCCGGCCGGGGCCGCCCCCATCAGGGCCGCACCGGCCAGCGCGCTGAGTGCCGTGAGCAGCGTGAGCGCCGCTCTGCCTGCTCCGAACCGTTTCTGACGACGCGTCATGGTCCCCCCTGATGTCTCGTCAAATGTCCCAGGGCTCAGGGGAAGTGCACCAGACCGCGATGACCTGCGGGGTTGCTAGGCGTCGACGACCCGCGAACGGGTGAGGAAACGCACCCCCTCGGGTGCCTCCAGCGAGAAGCCGCTGCCCCGGCCCTCGACGACGTCGACGATCAGCCGGGTGTGGCTCCACGCCTCGTACTGACTGCGCGCCATCCAGAACGTCACCGGCTCCGCCACCCCCTCGACGTTCAGCTCCGCGAGCAGCACGTCCGAGTCGCCCGTGCGGAACTCGCCCTCCGGGTAGCACATCGGTGCGCTGCCGTCGCAGCAGCCGCCGGACTGGTGGAACATCAGCGGGCCGTGCGTCGCGCGCAGAGTGCGCAGCAGGTCGGCGGCCGCGGGAGTGAGTTCGACGCGCGGGGTCTCCTCATACATGGCGGCAAGGGCAGCACAGGCAACGTTGCGAGAGGGTTGCGCCCGTTGCGACCCGCTCCGACCACCCGCTCCGACCACCCGTTCTGACTAATCTGCTCGGGTGACCATCGAGTTGACGCTGCTGACGTCCGTCGCCCACCGGGGCAAGGAGATCACCGCGCCCCGCCTGCGCGCCCTGCTCGCGCTGCTGGCCGAGGAGCCGCGGGCGGGCTGCGGCACGGGGCGGCTCGTGGACGGGCTGTGGCCGCACGAGCAGCCGGAGAACCCGACCAAGGCGCTGCAGATCCTGGTCTCCCGGGCCCGCTCGCTGCTGGGCGGCGAGGTCATCGCGAGCACACCCACCGGCTACCGCATCGCCCTGCGCGAGGACCAGGTCGACGCCTGGGCCGTCCAGCTGCACGCAGCCGCGGCCGCGGAGAAGGCGCGGGCCGGCGACCACCACGGCGCGGTCGCCGAGACCGAGGAGGGACTCGCCCTGTGGGACGGCGGCCCGGCGGAAGGAGAGGACCTCGACGATCCCGTGGCGGCCCTTCGTCTCGAACTCGCCGCCACGCACCGGGCGTTGACGCGACTTCGGGCGCTCTCGCTGTCACGTTCGGGGCGGCGGGAGGAGGCTGTCGGCCCGCTCGGCGCGCTGGTGAGCGCCCACCCGCTCGACGAGGAGCCGCTGCTGGAGCTGATGCGCTGTCAGGCGGCCACCGCAGGAGCGGCCGCCGCGCTGGCGGCGTACGACACCTACCGGCGCCGTCTGCGCGACGAGCTCGGCACCGATCCGGGGCCCGCCCTGCAGGAGCTGCACCAGGAACTGCTGCGCGGCGAGGCACCGGCCGTGCGGCGCGGCGTACCGCACGAACCCAACCCGCTGCTCGGCCGGGACGCCGACGTCGAGGCCGTGCGGCGGCTGCTGCACAGCGCCCGCGTCACCTCGGTCGTCGGCCCCGGCGGTCTGGGCAAGACACGGCTCGCGAGCGCCGTCGCCCGGGACGCCGAGCAGCGGGTCGTCCACCTGGTGCCGCTCGCCGGTGTCCGCCAGGACGCCGACGTCGCCCCCGAGGTCGCCTCCGCGCTGGGCGTCGGCGAGGGGCTGCGGCCCGCCGCGGGGGGCGACCTGATCGCCGGCATCCTGGGAGTGCTGGGCTCCGGGCCCGCGCTGCTCGTCCTGGACAACTGCGAGCAGGTCGTCCAGGGCGTCGCCGACCTCGTACAGGGACTCGTGTCGAGGACGCGGGACCTGCGCGTCCTCACCACCAGCCGCGCCCCGCTCGGCCTGTCCTCCGAGACCGTCTACCCCCTGCCCGAACTCGACCTCGCCACCACCGTCGAGCTGTTCGAGCAGCGTGCCCGAGCCGCCCGCCCCGACGCCGACCTGCCCGCCGACACCGTGGCCGCCCTCTGCCACCGCCTCGACGGCCTGCCGCTCGCCACCGAACTCGCCGCCGCCCGGGTCCGCGTGCTGTCGGTCCCGGAGATCGCCCGCCGCCTGGAGGACCGCTTCGCCCTGCTGCGCGGCGGCCCCCGGGACGCCCCCCACCGCCATCGCACCCTGCACGCCGTCGTCGACTGGAGCTGGAACCTCCTCGAGGAGCCGGGGCAGGCCGCCTTGCGTGCCCTGTCGGTCTTCCCGGCCGGCTTCACCGCCGAGGCGGCGGAACAACTCCTCGACGACTTCGACGCCTTGGAGGTCCTCGAGGACCTCGTCGACCAGTCCCTGCTCAAGGTGACCGACACCCCGCACGGAACCCGCTTCCGGATGCTGGAGACCGTGCGGGAGTTCGCGGCGGCGCATCGGGAGCGGGCCGGTGAGGAGGCGGCGGTCACCGAGCGCTTCCTGGGCTGGGCACGGGACTTCGGGGTCGCCCACCACGACGCTCCCTTCGGTACCGACCCGTTCGCGTCCTGGCATCCGATCCGCGCCGAGCAGGACAACCTCGTGCACGCCCTGCGGCTGGCCCTCGCACTCGCGGACTCGGACACCGTCGCCGCGGTCACGGCCGTGCTGGGGAGCCTGTGGTCCACCGAGGCCAGTACCCACTACGCCCGGCTGATGGCCCTCATGGCGGACACCGCGCCGCTGCTCTCCCACTACCGTCCGGGCCCCGAGTACGTCGAACCGGCCCGCACCGCCACCGCCCTGCTGACCGCCAACTCCTTCCTCGGCCTCGGCCCCGGCGCTCCGCGCACCCTCGTCGCGCTGCGCCGCCTGCCGCCCGCCCCGCCGGACACCGTGGTCCGGGCCGTGGCGACGGTGCTGAGCGCCCTGCCGGAGATACTCGCACCCGGCGGCCGCGGCACTCTCGACGCGCTGTGCGACAGCGACGAGCCGCTGCTCGCGGGCATCGCCAACGGTGCCGCCAGCTACGTGTGGGAGCACGACCGGCAACCCGACCGGGCCGTCACGGCCGCCCGCCGGATGCTCGACGCGGTCGGCGACCAGGACATCCCGGTGCTCCGGATCTGGCCGAGGGCCCGGTTCGCCGAACTGTGCCTGCAGATGGAGCGCGGTGCCGAGTCGATCGGGCCCATGAAGGCCGCGCTCGAAGCCCTGGAGGAGTACGGCGAGTGGACCGACTCGATCGGCCTGCGCTGGGGGATCATGCTGGCCAGCCTGCAGGCCGGGGACCTCGACGAGGCGGAACACTGGCTGGAGCAGGCGCTGCGGTACCAGCGCGAGAGCGCCGCGTCCGACCCGTTCACCCCCGACCTGGGCGCCCGCGCCGAGATGGCGCTCGCGCGCGGCGACATCGAGACGGGACTGGGCCTGTGGCGCCGGACCCTGGACCGGCTGGCGCACGTCGCGCACTCGGTACCCGGCGGTGAACCCGTGATGGAGGCCTGGGGGCCGGAGCTCCAGTCGGTCGCCGTGACCGCACACGCCCGGTACGGCCGGGCGGACCTTGTGGCACACCTCCTCGCCGCCTTGCCCGACCGCCTCACGAGCCTGCTGACCCGCTCGCCGGCCGTCCAGCCGGCCTACTTCCCACTGTGCGGCGCGCTGCTGCTCGCGCTCGGCACGGCCGATCTGGCGAAGGGGGACGCGGGCGGCGTTCGGCTGATCGCGCTCGCCGAGCGGTTCCGGTATCTGCGCAGCTTCCAGCCCACGATGTCCTCGGCCCGCGCCCGCGAGGACGCCGCGAACGCCGACAAGGCGGCATACGAGGACGCGGTGTCCACGTACGCCGCCCTGGACGACGACGGGCTGCGCGAGGCCGCGCTCGGCCTGGTGCGAAGCAGGCTCACAGCCTGACCGGCAGGCCCAGCAGGTGGAAGCCGTCACCGGGCCAGTGCCCGAAGCGGAGGTCGGCGCGGTCCACGGCCAACGCCGGTGCCGTGGGCCGGTTCACGAGAAGCTCCTCGAAGACGACACCGGTCACCAGTCGGCCGAGCGCCGCGCCGATGCAGTAGTGCGGGCCGTGCCCGAAGGCGAGGTGACCGTCGCCGCGGCCGAACTCGCGTGTCACGTCGAGGCGTTCGGGGGCGTCGTACACGGCCGGGTCGTGGTCCGCGGCGAACAGGGCCACCGTCACCGCCTCGCCCTTCACCAGCGGTGTGCCGGCGAACACGAAGTCCTCGGTGGCGTACAGCGTGGCGCCCATGCGCACCAGCGTGACGTACCGCAGGAGTTCGGGGACCGCGCGGCCGAGCAGCTCCGGCTCGGCGCGCAGCCGTTCCAGCTGGTCCGGGTGGTCCAGCAGGGCGAGGGCGGCATGGGCCAGGAACAGGGCGGGCGGGGTGATACCGGTGTTGATCAGCAGGAAGAAGACGGTGACGATCTCGTCGTCGGTCATGCCGCCGTCCGCCAGCAGCGCCGACACCAGGTCATCGGCGGGCACGGCCCGGCGCCGGGCGACCAGATCCTTCGTGTACTCCACCACACCGCCGAGCCCTTCCAGGACGCGGCTGCCGTCGCCGTAGGCGAAGTCCCGGATCCATCCGCACACCTTGTCCTGGTCGGCCGCGTCCACGCCGACCAGAGCGCAGATCACGGCCGTGCTCAGCGGATAGGCGAACTCGCCCAGCAGATCGGCCTGTTCGCGCTCGGCGAGGGCCTCGATCAGCTCCTGCGCCGTCTTCTCGACGAAGGGGCGCAGTGCGGCCACCCGACGGGCGGTGAAGGCGCGGGTGAGGGGGTTGCGGCGGCGGGTGTGCTCATCCCCGTCGAAGAGGGCCAGGTGGCCGGAGAGGTACCGGGCGTACTCGGGCGGGAGGCCGTCGAGACCCTGCGCCAGCAACTCGGCCTGCGGATCGGGCATGTCGGAGTCGGCGATCGTCGAACGGTCCCGGATCAGGCGCGGCTCGCTCAGCGCGGCCCGCACGTCCTCGTGGCGGGTGACCAGCCGTACGGGGGTGTCGAGCCCCGGCAGGAGGACGTGGCCGAGGCCGGGGCGGGAGCGCAGGGCGGCGTAGGCGCCGACGGGGTGCTCGACGAGCTCGGGGGTGAGGCGGACTGCGGTCATGGCAACTGCCCTTCTTCGGTCGGGGTGTTCAGTGGGCATCGCGGTCGAAGAGGCGGAGCGACCACACGAACCCGAGGACCGCGATCGCCGCGCACCACGCCACGGCCAGCCAGCCGTTGTGGCCGATCCCCGTGCCGGTCAGCAGCCCGCGGACGGTCTCGATGACCGTGGTGAACGGCTGGTACTCGGCGAACCAGCGGATCCCGGAGGGCATCGAGTCGACCGGCACGAAGGTGCTGCTCACGAAGGGCAGCAGGAACGAGATCGGCAGCGGGGCGTTGCTGGCGCCCTCGGGCGTCTTGCTGATCAGTCCCAGGGCGACCGAGAGCCAGGTCAGCGCGAGGACGAAGAGCGCGAGCAGCCCGCAGGCCGCCAGCCACTCCACGGGACTCGCGTCGGGGCGGAAGCCGATGGCGAGGGCGACGGCCATCAGCAGGACCAGGGTGATCGCCGTCTGGATGACGCTGCCGACCACATGGCCGACCAGGATCGAGGCCCGGGAGATCGCCATCGTGCGGAAGCGGGCGACGATGCCCTCGGTCATGTCCGTGCAGACGGCGACCGCGGTCGGCACGGCTCCGACGCCCGCGGTCATCAGCAGGATGCCGGGGACGAGATAGGCGAGGTAGGCGGTGCGGTCGCCGCCCTGGCCGGTTCCGGTGCCGAGCGCGGAGCCGAAGACGTACACGAACAGCAGGAGCAGGAAGACGGGGATGAGCGCGACCTGGAGCGTCATCGAGGGGTAGCGGCGGGCGTGCAGCAGGTTGCGCCGCAGCATGGTGAGCGAGTCGCGCAGGTGCGGGGCGGTGGGCTGAGCGGCGGTGGTCATCGGGTCTGCACCTGTTCCTGGTCGGGGCGGCCGGTGACCGCGAAGAAGACGTCGTCGAGATCGGGGGTGTGCATGGTCAGGGAGTCCACGGCGACGCGGGCGCCGTCGAGGGCGTCGAGCAGGGCGCGCAGGGTGTGGACGGTGCCGTCGCCCGGGACCTGGAGTGTCAGCGCCTCGTCGTCCCGCAGGCCCACGCCCAACACCTCGGCGGCGCGGGCGAGTTCGGCCGGGTCGAGGAAGCGGAGCCGGACATGGCCGCCGGGGACGAGCCGCTTCAGCTCGTCCGCGGTGCCCTCGGCGACGATCCGGCCGCCGCTCAGGACCGCGATGCGGTCGGCGAGCTGGTCGGCCTCCTCCAGGTACTGCGTGGTGAGGAAGACCGTGACCCCGCCGTCGACGAGCTCGCGGATGATCTGCCACACGGCGTGCCGTGCGCTCGGGTCGAGGCCGGTCGTCGGCTCGTCGAGGAAGATCACCTCGGGAGAGCCGACCAGCGTCATCGCGAGGTCAAGGCGCCGCCGCATACCGCCGGAGTAGGTGGCGGCGGGCTTCTTCGCGGCGTCCACGAGGTCGAAGCGTTCGAGCAGCTCGGCGGTGACGCGCCTGCCCTCACGCCGGTCCAGATGGTGCAGGTCCGCCATCAGCGCCATGTTCTCCTCGCCGGTGATCAGGTTGTCCACGGCGGAGAACTGGCCGGTGACCCCGATCGCGGCGCGCACGGACTGCGGCTCGGCGGCCACGTCGTGCCCGGTGATACGGGCGGTGCCGCCGTCGGCACGGATCAGGGTGGAGAGGATCTGGACGGTGGTGGTCTTGCCGGCGCCGTTCGGGCCGAGCAGCGAGAAGACCGAGCCGCGCGGCACCCGCAGATCGATGCCGTCGAGGACGACCTTCGTGCCGTACGCCTTGCGCAGCCCTACGACCTCGATGGCCGGGGGTGTCTGACCGGGGCGCTGCCGTGGTGAGTTCATGCCCCGGAGTGTGCGGGGGGCCGCCTTCAACGCGGTTTCAGTGCGGCTTCAGGGGCGGCGGCCGGCTGGAACCGGCAGGAGCGAACCCGTTGGTCGTCAGGCAACTGTCGCCCCGAAAGGCGCCGTTGACATCACCGGCCAGTCTTCTAGCGTGGAACGTCGCACAACCTGTCGCACAACGTCCGATATTTCGAACGAGGTTGAGGGTGGGACGCCCCGCCTCGCGTCTTCGGCATGCGGAGGTCCTTGTGAACCCACCCCTTGGCAGACGCCCGTTTCTGGCCGCCGCCGGCACGGCTGCCGCGGCGGCCCTGACCATGGCGCCGGGCGCCGCGGCCCGCGCCGCGACCGCCATCCCGCCCCAGGCCGTACGCCCGGCCACGCGCGTACAGCCCTTCCCGCTCCCCGACGTGACCCTGCTGGACGGCCCGTTCCGGGACAACCAGCGCCGCAACACCGCCTATCTGCGCTTCGTCGACATCGACCGGCTGCTGCACACCTTCCGCCGCAACGTCGCACTGCCGAGCACCGCCCAGCCCTGCGGCGGCTGGGAGGGGCCGGACGTCGAGCTGCGCGGCCACTCCACCGGCCACCTGCTCTCGGGGCTCGCCCTGACCTACGCCGACACCGGCGACACCGAGCTGCGCGACAAGGGCCGCCGGCTCGTCGCCGCGCTCGCCGAGTGCCAGGCGGCGTCGCCGGCGGCGGGCTTCGGCGCGGGGTACCTGTCCGCGTTCCCGGAGAGCTTCTTCGACCGGCTGGAGGCCGGAACCGGGGTGTGGGCGCCGTACTACACCCTGCACAAGATCATGGCCGGCCTCGTCGACCAGTACCGGCTGGCCGGGAGCGAGCAGGCCCTCGACGTGGTCCTGCGCAAGGGCGCGTGGGTCGACCGGCGTACGGCGAATCTGTCGTACGAGCAGATGCAGCGCGTGCTGGAGACGGAGTACGGCGGCATGAACGACGTGCTGGCCGACCTGCACGCGATCACCGGCGACGCCAAGTGGCTCCAGGTCGCCGAGCGCTTCACCCACGCGCGCGTCTTCGACCCGCTGGCCAGGAACGAGGACCGGCTCGCCGGGCTGCACGCCAACACGCAGATACCGAAGGCCGTCGGCGCGATGCGGCTGTGGGAGGAAGGGCTGGACGACCGCTATCGCACGATCGCCGAGAACTTCTGGCGGATCGTCGTCGACCACCACACCTACGTCATCGGCGGCAACAGCAACGGCGAGGCCTTCCACGAGCCGGACGTGATCGCCGGGCAGCTGTCGAACAACACCTGCGAGAACTGCAACAGCTACAACATGCTGAAGCTGACCCGGCTGCTGCACTTCCACGCGCCGGACCGCACCGAGCTGCTGGACCACTACGAGCGCACCCTGTTCAACCAGATGGTCGGCGAACAGGACCCGGACTCCGGGCACGGCTTCAACATCTACTACACCGGTCTGGCCCCGGGCGCCTTCAAACAGCAGCCGTCCTTCATGGGCCCCGACCCGGACATGTACTCCACGGACTACGACAACTTCTCCTGCGACCACGGCAGCGGCATGGAGACCCAGGCGAAGTTCGCCGACACGATCTACTCCCATGACGAACAGCGGCTGCTGGTCAACCTGTTCATCCCGTCCGAGGTCAACTGGCGGGACAAGGGCATCACCTGGCGGCAGAGCACCCGCCTGCCCGACCAGTCGGCCACCGTCCTCACGGTCACCGCGGGACAGGCCGAGCACCAGTTGCTGGTCCGCGTCCCGGCCTGGGCCACCGGGGTCCGCGTCCGGCTGAACGGCCGTACGCTGCCCGACCGGCCGAAGGCGGGTGGCTGGCTGGTGCTGGACCGTGCCTGGCGCAAGAACGACCGCGTCGAGGTCGCGCTGCCCATGCGCACCTCCGTCGAATCGACCCCGGACGATCCCGACGTCAAGGCCGTCCTGCACGGGCCAGTGGTGCTGGCCGGCGCCTACGGAGAGGCGGCCGACCCGTGGCTGCCCCGCCTGGACACCGACTCGATCCGGCAGTCATCGGCGAGTCCGCTGCGCTTCACGGCGCGCGCCGACGGCGAGATCGTGACCCTGCTGCCCATCGCCCGCGTGCACCACCAGCACTACAACGTGTACTGGCTGACCGGCCAACCCCCGTCCCCGCCCCCCGAGTTCGCCGCCTGGCACCGCTTCGACGAAACCTCCGGCACGACGGCGGCCGACGCGACGGGCAACGGCGGGACGGCCCGGCTCGTCGACGGGGCGGCCTGGACGCAGGGGCTGCTGGGCGGAGCGGTGGCGCTGTCCGGCGACGGCGGCCATGTCGCCCTCGCCGAGGACCTGCTGGCGGGCGCGTCCGCGTACTCGGTGGCGACCTGGATACGGCTGGACGGCCAACCGGCCTCCTGGACCCGCGTCTTCGACTTCGGCACGGGCGTGACCGCCAACATGTTCCTCACCCCGCGCAGCGACTCCGGCTCCCTGCGGTTCGCCATCACCGCGGGCGGCGGCGGCGCCGAACAGCGCATCAGCGCCGATCCGTTGCCGGCCGACCGCTGGGTGCACGTGGCCGTGACGTACGGCGGCGGGACGGCCGTACTGTACGTCGACGGCGTCGAAGCCGGCCGCAACGCCGCGGTCACCGTGGAGCCGCGGCACTTCGGCAACCACATCCGGGCCGCCTACATCGGCAGGTCCCAGTACGCCGACCCGTATCTGAAGGCGGCGGTCGACGACTTCCGCGTGTACGGAAAGGCCCTGAGCCAGGCCGAGGTCTCGGCACTGGCTCAGGGCACGTAGCAGCCTTTCTAGCGCGGGTCCCGGCCCAGGGTGACGAAGCCCGCCGTCTTCGCGCCGGTGACGTTGTCGTAGACGACGTCACCGGTGGACTTCTTCCAGATCCTGATACGGAAGGTGTCCGGGGCGTCGGTGGCGGTGACACGGAAGCCGTAGCCGCTGCTCCCGTTGGCCTGGCCGGTGCCCTGGTAGACGGCCCGGGAGCCGCTGACCACGAGCCAGTCGGAGCCGGTGGAGCGGAACTTCAGTCCGGCCGGACCGAAGTCGAAGTCGGCCTTTCCGGTGGGGACCGTGGCCCCCTTCGCGTAGACGGCGGCGAAGGAGAACGCCGCCTTGCCGGTCAGGTCGGGCTTGGCCGGGTAGGCACCCGCCGGGGACGTGATCACGCCGGTGCCGAGCGCGGGGCCCGCCGCGCGGTCGTAGACGATCAGCTCGGGGAGGGTGGTGCTGTCCGAGGCGCCGTCGTCGTCCGTGACCGTGATCACCGGGCGGTGGATGCCGGCCTTGGCGTAGGTGTGCTCGGCCCGGCAGCCGGTGCCGCTCACCGTGCCGTCCGTGGGTTCGGTGCCGTCCTTGAAGTCGATGCGGCAGGTGTGGGTGTCACCGGTGCCCGGGTCGGCGAACGCGGCGGTGACCACCGTGCGCTTGCCGACTGACGCCGGGGACGCGGGCCCGGTCGCGGACGTGATGGCCGGTGCCGCGTTGGCGACCTTGACGGTGGCCGTGTCGCTGCCGCGGCCGCCGCTCAGCGTGACCGTGTAGGTGCCGTCGTCGGTGCAGGTCAGCGTCGTCTTCGCCGCCCCGGCGTCGGCGACGGTGCAGGGCGCTCCCTGCTCGACCGCCCACTTCGGGCTGCCCGCACCGGAGATCGACCCGTTCAGCGGGATCCGGTCGCCCTCGGTGCCGTCGGTGTCCGGGCCGGCGTGGACGACGGTGACGGGGTCGACGCCGGTCAGCGTGGGCACGACCTTCTCGATCAGGCCGTCGGCGTCGAACTCCAGCTTGTCGACGGTGGTTTCACGATGGGTGCCGTCACCGCCGGGGATGGCGAACCGGTGGTAGGCGATGTACCAGTCGTCGGTGTTCGGGACATGGACGACCGAGTGGTGGCCGGGGCCCTTGATGCCCAGGGAGAGGTCCTTCTCCAGGATCACGCCCTGCTTGGTCCACGGGCCGGTGGGGGAGGGACCGGTCGCGTAGGCGACGCGGTAGTTCTCGTCCCGGGTGTCGTTCTCCGACCACATGAAGTAGTAGGTGCCCTTGCGCTTGATGACGAAGGTGCCCTCGTTGTAGCCGCTGGGCGTGATGTCCTTCATCTTCGAGGTGTCGACGGAGGTCATGTCGTCGTTCAGCGGAGCCACGTAGGCGTGGCCGTTGCCCCAGTACAGGTACGACTGACCGTCGTCGTCCGTGAAGACCGCCGGGTCGATCATCTGCCCGCTGAACTGGCCTGCCTTGAGCAGCGGTTGACCGAGCGCGTCCTTGAAGGGACCGGTCGGCGAGTCGGAGACGGCGACACCGATGTTGGCGTCGGCGCAGAAGTAGAAGTAGTACTTCCCGTCCTTCTCGGCGATCGTCGGCGCCCAGGCCCTGCTGTCCGCCCAGGAGACGTCGGGACCGAGGTCGAGGATGACGCCGTGGTCCTTCCAGTGGACCAGGTCGGTGGAGGAGTACGCCTTGAACTGCGTACCGCTCCACCCCTCGAAGCCGTCGGTGGTCGGGTAGAGGTAGAAGGTGTCGCCGAACCGCACGATGTTCGGGTCGGCGTTGAGCCCCGGCAGCACCGGGCTCCGCATGATGAGCGCCGATACCGTCCAGGTGCGCTTCTTGCCGTCGGAGCCCGTGACCTCGTACGTCACCGGCTTGCTGAAGTCCTGGACGCTGCCCGAGGCCGGGCTGATCGCCGCGCCGTGGGCGAGGGTGAACTCCGGTGCCAGCGCGGTGAGGTCAGTGCCCTCCTTCATCGGCAGGGTGATCCTGCTGCCGGCGTTGTCGACGAGGGCGTCGACCTTCAGCGCGGGGTCCGTGGCCTTCGCGATGCCCGCGGTGTTGCCGCTGAGCTCCATGACCTCCGCTGCCGTGAGGGCCCGGTCGTAGACGCGGAAGTCGTCGACCTCGCCGCCGAAGTACGGGTCGGCCGCGTACAGGGACCTGCCGATGTAGCCGCTGTGGTCCTTGTTCGCGTCGTACAACTCGGACGGCTTGACGGTGACGCCACTCGCCCGGGCCGCCTGGATGCCGTCGACGTAGAGGACCATCGTCCCGGTCGTGCCGTCGAGGGTGACCGTGACGTGCCGCCACTCGCCGGGCGTGAGCTGCGAGCCGGCCGTCAGTTTCGACTCCGCCGACCAACTCGCCTTCGTGATGGCCGAGTAGAGGCTGGAGCCGCCGTTGGAGGGGGTCGCGAAGAGGTACTTGTTGCTGTCGGGGCCGAGCCCGAACAGCCACTGGAAGCTGTCGCCGCCCTTCCACTTGGCGTACGTCGAGACGGTCACGCTGTCGGCGTTCTTCAGCACGCCGTTCGGGATACGGACGTACGGCGAGGTGGCCGAGGAGCTCGAACCGCCGGACATCTTGAACGAGCCGCCCTCGACTCCGGTGCCGAAGTCGGGGCTACGGACGTAGGTGCCGTGGTAGCCGTGTCCGCTGGAGTCGCGGGCGATGTTGCCGCCGGTCTCGTCGAAGTCGTACTGCAGGAGCAGGTCGGCCGGTACGTCCGGACCTTCCTGCGAGACGGTGACCTCGGCCTGGACCGGCAGCGCGGCGCCGTCCGGCAGGCTTCCGGTCACGGTGAAGGTGCCGACCTGCGCGTACTTCGACTCCGGGACGTCCTCCCAGGTGACGGCGACGGGCCGCTTGACGCCGTCGGCGTAGGTGGCGATCACGGTGGCCGGCAGGACCGGCGCCTGACCCGTCTTCGTCGTCACCTTCACGCCCTCGACGCTCTCCACGAGCTGGTCGGGCTGATAGGCGCGCAGCAGACGGTCGTACTCGGCCTGGGTGACCGGCAGGACGGTGCCGTGACGGGGCTTGGCGGGCAGGTCGTAGCCGGTGGACGGGGTCCACGTGCCGGAGGCGAGGTCGGTCGTCTCGAAGGGGATGTAGCCACGGCCGCCGAACTCGTCGAGGAACGCGTACCACTTGTCCTCGGTGTTCGACTTGAACACCAGCGGCCCCTCGGCCGCGCTCATCGCGCCCTTGCCGATGCCCTCGGCGACGGCGTCCCAGGACAGGTCCAGCAGGGAGTCGCTCTTCTCCTCGAAGATGAACTTGCTGTTGGGGGTGGAGGAGGTGTTGTTCCGCTCGTCCTTGGAGAGGCGGAAGTACGTCCCGTCGTGCGCGATCACCGTGGAGTCGATGACGGAGTAGCCGCGGTCGATCCAGACCTTGGGCTCGCTGAAGGTGTAGAAGTCGCGGGTCGTCGCGTACATCATGCGGTTGTACGTGTCGCCGGAGTGCGCCTCGTTGTCGTACAGCTTCGACGCCCAGAAGACGACGTACTCACCGCGCTGTGCGTCGTAGAAGGCTTCCGGCGCCCAGGTGTTGCCCGCGCTGTCCGGAGAGACCTTGACCAGCCGCTGGTTCGTCCAGTGCACCAGGTCGGTGGACTCCCACACCATGATGGACTTGCTGCCGGTGCGCTGGGACGCGTCCCAGTCGCCGTTGCCGTAGATCCTGAGGTCGGTGGCGATCTGGTAGAACTTGTCGCCCTCCGGGGAGCGGATGATGAACGGGTCGCGCAGGCCCTTCTCGCCGAGCGTGGAGGTCAGGACCGGCTTGCCGTCGTTCAACTCCCGCCACTTCAGCGGGTCGTTGCCCTTGCTGAGGGCGGCGTAGAGCTGTTCGCCGTCCGCGGTGCCCTCGCCGGTGAAGTAGCTGAACATGTAGCCCTTGAGGGCCGCCTTGGCGGGGAGTTCCGGGACCTTCGCGGTGAAGGTGCGGGTCGCCTTCGCCTCGCCCTTGGTGACCGTCGCGGTCAGCTCGACGGTCGTGGCCCCGTCGCCGTGCGCGGGGCGGTGCACCACGCCGTCGGCGGAGATCACGTCGGACCGGGCCGAGGACCAGGCGACGTCGGTGCCGTAGGAACCGGTCGCCGGGAGGGTGAGGTTGCCGCGGACGTCGTCGAGGTTGTGCACGGTGAGGGACTCGGCGGCCTGACGCGTGGCCGTCGCGTCGTCGAAGGCGGCGAGGACCGTGACGTCGAAGGTCCTGGTGTCGGTCACCGTGCCCTTCTTCAGGGTCGCCGTGAGCGTGGTGTGGGCGTCCGGTTCGCCGGCCGCGGGGCGGGTCACCGCGCCGGAGTCGGACACGACCGCCGGGTTGTCGCTGGCCCAGCTGATCGAGGAGCCGCCGGCCGTGCCGGTTCTCGGCAGGTCGAGGTCGGCCGTGACGGCGCTGGTGTCACCGAGGCTCAGCGCGGCCTTGTCGTCGGCGACACCCTGCGTGGCGACGGGCAGGGCGAGTTGCTCGACCTCGGAGCCGGCGAGGGCGCGGTCGTAGACCCGGAAGTCGCGGATGCGGCCCTTGAAGAGCTTGTCGCCGGAGTAGACCGACTTGCCTATGTAGTTGGCGGTGGTGGTGCCGGAGCCGATGGCGCCGGGGGTGATGGAGACCGAGGTGTTGCGGCCGACCTCCACGCCGTCCTCGTACAGCACGCCGGTGCTGCCGGTCTGGGTGTAGGTGAGGTGCTTCCACACCGAGCGGGTCAGCTGGTGCGAGTCGGCGGGCCGGGTGGTCTGCTCCGTCGACCAGTTCCCGCTCGCGATGGACGTCCGGTAGGAGTTGCCGGTGGTGAACAGGTAGCCGTTGCCACTGGTGCCGCTGGAGTTGCCGAAGCCGTAGATGAAGTACGGCGTGGACTGCGCGGAGTCGATCTGCACGTCCAACGAGACGGTGATCGCGTCCATGCCCTTCATGACGTCGTCCGGCACCTTGACGTAGGTGTCCGAGCCGTTGAAGGCGAGCCCCGCACCGGTGCCCGACCAGCCGGCGGCGCCGCTCACCGTGCCGTCGCGGCCGTGGCCGGAGGCGTCCGTCACGGTGCTGCCGGAGGTGGCGTCGAGCTTGTACCAGAGGGCTAGACCGTCCGTGATCGCCGCCGGTTCGGCCGTGTCCGCGGCCAGAGCGGGAACGGCGGGTACGGCGAGTCCCAGGAGCAGCGACGCGGCGGTCAGTCCGGCGAGTTGGCCCGCCAGGCGTCTCGCGCGGCCACGGACACGTGCGATGTACGGCATGTGGAGTCCCTGCTGAGGCATGGCGGGGCCGCGGCCATGGGCACCCTGCCGTTTCGGCTGTGTGACGTCGTGTTGCGAGAGTGTCAATCGGGGTGTGGTGCAGCGTCAAGAGGTTTCGAACAATGTCCGACAGGTCGAACATCAGCGATCCCGCCTCGCGCGGCGTGCCTCGGTCAGCATGGGGAGGATGGGCAGCAGGGAGATCACGACCACAAGGGCGACCAGCGGCAGCAGGAAGTCGTCGGCGTCGGGGACGGAGGCCCCCAGGGCGTATCCGGCCAGCACGAGGCTCTGCGACCAGAGCAGCCCGCCGACGATCTGCCAGACGGTGAAGGTGCGGGTGGGCACGCCGAGCGCGCCCGCCGCCGGGTGCAGGACGGTGCGCACCATCGGGATGAAGCGACCGATCACCAGGGCCTTGCCGTAGCCGTAGCGAGCCAGGAGCCGCTCCGCCTGTGCCACCGTCTCCCGCACGCGCCGTTTCGAGGTGCGGGCCAGCAGGGCACGCCCGCCGTGCCGCCCGAGCAGGAACCCGACCTGGCCCCCCACGACGGCGCCGACGGCCGCGCCCAGCAGCACCTGCCACAGCACCAGCCGAGGTGCTTGCTGGGCGGTCCCCGCGCACAGCACACCCGCCGGGAACAGCAGCGTGTCACCGGGCAGGAAGAAGCCGAAGACCAGCAGGCCCGACTCCGCGAAGATGACCACGAGGACACCGAGCGCACCGAAGGTCGCCAGCACCGAGGCGCTGTCCATCGGGTTGACGGCGATCACCGCCCTCACCTCCCGGCCGCCCTCGTAGGTCGCCCTCCCTCAAGGATCCCGTGCTAGGAGGTGTTCCTCCACGCGGCCCTTCACCGGGCCCGGCTCGGCTCGGGTGCGGTCGTCCAGGCCGTCCGTCCCCTCAGCTTCAGCTTCAGCTTCGCGTGAGGGCGCGGCGGACGACGTACGGCAGGATGCCGCCGTGCCGCAGATAGGCCAGCTCCTGGCGGGAGAAGATCCGTAGCCGCAGTTCCGCGGTGCTGTGAGAGCCCTCCGCTCCCCGCAGGTGGAGGGTGACGCGGTGGGTGCCGACGGTCAGGGTGTCGAGTCCTTCGAAGGAGAGCTCCCGCTCGTGGCCGAAGGGATGGCACGAGGCGTCGTCGCCCTCGGCGAACTCCAGGGGCAGGACGCCCATGCCGATCAGGTTGCTGCGGTGGATGCGTTCGTACGACTCGGCGATGACCGCGCGCACGCCCAGCAGGGCCTGGGCCTTGGCCGCCCAGTCCCTGCTGGAGCCGGCGCCGTAGTTGCGGCCGGCGACGACGACCAGGTCGTAGCCCGCCGCCCGGTAGGTCGGTGCGGCCTGGTGGACGGGCAGGACGTGGGCGCCGTCCGCCGGGTACGCGTGGCCGCCCGGCCCCGGCTGTGCGTCGGAGTCGTCGTCGAGAGCAGGTTGGTGACGGCGGCGTTGCTGAAGGCGCCGCGCAGCATGACCTCGTGGTTGCTGCGGCGCGTGGAGTACTGGTTGAGGTCGCGGCGGGCCACCCCGCGTTCGGTGAGCCACTGTCCGGCCGCGCTGTGGGCGGGGATGGCGCCGGCGGGGGAGATGTGGTCGGTGGTGACGTCGTCGCCGAGCCGGAGGAGGGCCTTGGCGCGGCTGATCTTCACATGGGCGGGCGGATGGGCGGGCAGGCCCGTGAGATGCGGGGGACGGCGGATGTACGTCGACTCCGGGTCCCACGGGAAGCGGGTGCCGCCGGGTGCCTCGATCTCCTGCCAGGCCCGCGTGCCCTGCCGGATGCGTGCGGCGTTGGCGCGGAACATCTCCGGCCGGACGAACTGCGCGACACATGCGGCGACCTCCTCGTCCGAGGGCCACAGGTCCCTGAGGTGGACCGGCCGGCCTTCGGGGTCGGTCCCCAGGGGCTCGCGGTCGAAGTCGTGCAGCACCGAGCCCGCCAGGGCGTAGGCGACGACCAGAGGCGGGGAGGCGAGGTACGACAGGGAGATCCGCGGGTTGACCCGGCCCGCGAAATTGCGGTTGCCGGACAGGACGGCGACCGGCTCCGTCGCACCGCTCCGGGCGAGGTGTTCCATCTCCGGGTGCAGGGGCCCGGAGTTGCCGATGCAGGTCATGCAGCCGAAGCCGACGATGTGGAAGCCGGTCTTCTCCAGGGCGGGCAGCAGCCCGGACGCGCGCAGGTACTCCTCGACGACCCGGGAGCCGGGGGAGAGCGAGGTCTTGACCCAGGGTCTGGCGGTGAGCCCGGCCCGGACCGCCCGCTCGGCGAGCAGCCCCGCCCGCACGATGAGGGAGGGGTTGGCGGTGTTGGTGCAACTGGTGAGGGCGGCGATGGCGACCGGGCCGTCGGGGAGCGGTTCACCGAAGGCGTCATACGTCCCGCTTGCGGCAGGGCCCGCCGCTTGCCGGAAGGAAGCCGGCACCTGGGACAGCGGCAGCCGCTGGTGCGGCAGGTTCGGGCCGGTCACGCAGGGTTCGACTGTGCCCAGATCGAGGTCGAGCACCTGGTCGTAGCGCGGCACGGGGCGGGCGTCGGTGCGCTTGAGGCCCTGGGCGGTGAGGTAGGCGTCGACGAGACGGACGTGCTCCTCTTCGCGTCCGCTGAGGCGCAGGTAGGCGGCGGTCTCGTCGTCGTAGGGGAAGAAGACGCAGGTCGCGCCGTACTCGGGTGCCATGTTGGAGACGGCGGCGCGCTCGGCCCAGCCCAGGGTCGTGACACCGGGGCCGCAGAATTCGACGAACTTGTTCACCACGCCCGTGGCGCGCAGCAGTTCGGTCAGGGTCAGGGCGAGGTCGGTGGCGCCGACGCCCGACGGAGCCGGCCGGTCAGGCGGACGCCGACCACGTCCGGGTAGGGGATGGTGACCGGCTCGCCGAGCATGGCGGCCTGCCCTTCGAGGCCGCCGACTCCCCAGCCGACCACGCCCAGGGCGTTGATCATCGGGGTGTGGCTGTCGGTGGCGACGAGGAGGTCCGGGTGCAGCCAGGGCGGGCCGCCGCCCTCGTCCTGCGCGTCCGTCACCCACACCACGCGGGCCAGTGCCTCCATGTTGACCTGGTGGATGATGCCGGTACCGGGCGGGACCACACGGAAGTTGCGCAGAGTGCGCTCGGCCCACTTCACCATCTCGTACCGCTCGCCGTTGCGCCGGAAGTCGATCAGCAGGGTTGCGCTCGACGGCATCGGCGCGGCCGTACTCCTCGACGATCACGGAGTGGTCCACGGTCAGGTCCACCGGGATCGACGGCTGGAGCCGCTCAGGATCCCCGCCGAGCTCGGCGACGCTGTCGCGCATGGCCGCGAAATCGGCCAGGGCCGGCAGGCAGGTGGTGTCGTGCAGCATGATCCGGTTCGGCAGCACCGGCACCTCCGCGTCCCCGCTGCCGGCGCGGGCCCGCGCCACCACGTCCGGCAGTGCCCGGGGCGATCGCCGCGCGACGTTTTCCAGCAGCACCCGTATCGCGTACGGCAGCGCGTCGAGCTCGCAGGACGGCAGAACCCGGTCCAGCGGCTGATAGCGGCAGGGACGGCTTTCGACGGTGAGCACAGCGGGGTGGTCGGCATTCATGGGATTTATATTGTCTCGAAGCGCACATTGATACAATCTCCGCGCGCGGCGGTCCGGGGGCCGTCGGGGGGGGCGGCAGCTAGGCTTCGCCCGCGATCCCCGTCTTGATCGACCGCACCTTGTCCAGGTGCGCGCTCAGGAAGGCGGATGCCTCCGTCAGGTCCCCGCTCTCCACCAGGTCCAGAAGCCGCAGGTGCTCCCGGGCCTGGCCCGCCAGGCGGGAGCGGTCGAGCTGGTGGCGGTACTCGATCAGGCGGCGCAGGCGGTTCTGGCGACGTACGGCGTCGAGCAGGAACTGGTTGCCGGAGCAGCCGACCAGCATCTCGTGGAACGAGGCGTTGACCTGGAACAGCTCGGCCCGGGGCAGCAGCAGGATGTCCCCGCGCAGCAGCGCCTGCTGTTGCTGCCGATGCCGTGCGAAGGCGTCGGCGTCCACGGTGAAACCCGGCTCCAGCAGCGCGGCCGGCTCGATGATCATCCGGAACCGGTAGCTCTGGTCGTGCGCCTCGGCGGTGGCCATGACGTGCTGGAACTCCCAGCCCCGGCCGCCCGCCCTGCGCCGCACGAGGTCCTCGCCCTCCATTCGGGACAGCACCCGATCGGCCTGGCGGGGTGTGAGCCGGTAGTGGCGGCTGATGTCCGCCGAGGTGAAGGACCCGGTGAAGCGTCCGCCGACGTAGTCGTCCGCGATCTCGAAGTACGCCGACTGCTCCACGTCCTCGCCCTCGCTCAGGTCCGGCCGGGCGAGGGTGCTCGCGGGACGGGTGAGGAAGAAGCCGCGGTTCGGGATCCGCTCCAGGATGCCGACCTCGGTCAGGAAGGCCATGGCCTTGCGCACCGGCGTCCGGGAGACCTCCAACGCGTCCGCCGCCCATTGCTCGGTGATGTGGGCGCCCTCTTCGAGTCCGCTGCGGCGCATCAGGTCCACCAGCCGGGTGGCGATGGAGGTGGTCAGGTTCGGCCGCGGCATCGTTCCTGCGCTCTTGAGGTGGTGGGTCGGGAGAGCCTCATCCTAGGTTGATCGGCGCGGTCGAACCGCCCGATTGTATCTTTCGGAATTTTGATGCAACAAGTGGCGCGGCGACGACACGGTAGGGCAGGCGGTCGGCAAGTCGCGCTGCTGTGTGGCCCGTTGTCGTGTCAGGTCGGTGGACGATACAGCCACAGCCTGAGCAGCCGACTGAGCGACGGCATGATCAGGTAGGTCAGGGACGGCAGGAGTACGGCCGGGAAGAGTGCGGCGCGCAGCGGCAGAGGCCGGCTTGCGGTCGCGGGCACGACCAGCCACTGCAGCAGGAGTACGAGGGGGTAGGCGGCCAGGAGAGTGGTCAGTGCCATCTTCGAGCGGGGAGGGGAGTGCACTGTCGTGCCCGGCAGGCTGAACCAGGTCTCCATGCCGGTCGTGGACTGCCGCTCGCTCGGGGGAGGCCAGCCACGCCTTCAACCGCTCGGGGTCACTGAAACGCGCGATGGCGTGGAACAGGTGCCCTTTCTCGGGCCGTACCCAGACGACACCCTCGCTGCCCGGGAACTTCGAGGCGGTCCGTGTGACGCCGTGCGTCCATTCCTCGAACTGCGTCTCCCCGGCCGGGCCGCACCTGCCAGGTGAAGACGGCGGTGACGGCTCGGTCTCGCTGTGTGCGGGGCGTTCCGGTCGTGCTCAGAACCCTTTACGCGGCTGTCATGTCCCTGTAGCTTCCGCGCTGCAAGAACTTTCAGGAACTTTCCGGCTGGTTTTGCAGGGACGCCCGAACCACCCGGGATCCGCCCCGTATTGGAGTCGCCATGAGATCTGCACCCCCGCGCCGGCCACGACGCCTCCTCGCGGCGTTCGTGGCGGCGACCGGGCTGCTCGGGCTGCTGTCCACCACACCGGCCGCAGACCCGGCGGCTCCACTTCAACCGGTGGCCGACACGACCAACGCAGCCGACGCGGCCAACACGGCGACGGTCTTCTACTACACGAAGACCAAGAACTGGTCGTCGACGTATCTGCACTACGCACCGGACGGCGGCTCCTGGACGACCGCTCCCGGCACGCAGATGGAGAGCGCCTGCACGGACTGGGTGAAGAAGACCGTCGACCTCGGCTCGGCCGCCGGGCTGCAGGCCACCTTCAACAACGGCAGCGGCACCTGGGACAACAACGGCGGCAACAACTACGCGCTGGGCACCGGCACCATCACCGTCAAGGACGGGGTGATCGCCCACAGCGACCCGTGCGCCGACACCGGTACGGGCAGCGGCAACCAGGCCACGGTCTACTACTCGACCGCCACCTCCGGCTGGACCACCGCGAACATCCACTACGCGCCCGCCGGCGGATCGTGGACGACCGCGCCCGGCGTCGGCATGGAGTCCGCCTGCACCGGCTGGTGGAAGAAGACCCTCGACATCGGCACCGCCACCTCGCTGAAGGCCGCGTTCAACAACGGCAACGGCGTCTGGGACAACAACAACAGCGCCGACTACACGATCCCGACCGGCACCACGACCGTGAAGGACAAGACGCTCACCACCGGCGCCACCAACCCCTGCGCCGCGCAGGAGCCCGACACCGAGGCGCCCGCCGCACCGACCAAGGTCACCGCCGCCGTCACCAACACGTCGATCGTGGTGAGCTGGGACGCCGCCACCGACAACAAGGGCGTGGCCAAGTACCAGGTCACGCGCACCGGCGGAACCAAGGGCACCGTCGTCACGGACGTCGGCTCAACCGTCCACTCCGACACGGGACTTGAGGAGAAGACCGCCTACACCTACACCGTGAAGGCCGTCGACGCCGCCGGGAACATCTCGCCCGCGTCCGCCGAGGCGACCGCGACGACCGGCGAGAAGGCCCCCGCCCCGGCCGCCGGCACCCCGCTCGGCACGGACCCCCGCAAGGACCCCGTCTACTTCGTCCTCACCGCCCGCTTCTACGACGGCGACAGCTCCAACAACCGCGGCGGCAGCCAGCACACCAAGTCCGGCAACGCGGCGAACAACGACCCCATGTTCCGGGGTGACTTCAAAGGCCTGGTCGAGAAGCTCGACTACATCAAGGCCCTCGGCTTCTCCGCGGTCTGGATCACTCCGGTCGTCCTCAACCGTTCGGACTACGACTACCACGGCTACCACGGCTACGACTTCTACAAGGTCGACCCGCGCCTGGAGTCGGCCGGCGCCACCTACCAGGACCTCATCAACGCCGCCCACGCCAAGGGCATGAAGATCTACCAGGACGTCGTCTACAACCACAGCTCCCGCTGGGGCGCCAAGGGCCTGTTCACCCCGACCGTCTACGGCGTCCGCGACTCCCAGTGGAGCTGGTACTACGACGAGAAGAACGCGGACTTCGAGTACGACGGCCTGACCGTCGAGTCCAAGTCCGGGAAGTCGTACTACAACGGCGACCTGTGGTCCACCGCAGAGCCCACCGGCAACACCTGCGTCAACTGGGGCAAGCCGACCGGCGGCAAGAGCGCCGAGGGCTACACGCTCTACAACTGCCAGTGGCCGAGCCCCACGTCGGGCATGTTCCCGAAGACGTACTACCACCAGTGCTGGATCGGCAACTGGGAGGGCGAGGACGCCCGCTCCTGCTGGCTGCACGAGGACCTGGCCGACTTCAACACGGAGTCGACGCCCGTCCAGAACTACCTCATCGGCGCGTACGACAAGTACATCGACATGGGCGTGGACGGCTTCCGCGTCGACACGGCCGTACACATACCGCGCGTGACCTGGAACCGCCGCTTCCTGCCCGCGATCTACGACCGCGTGACCCAGAGGTTCGGCACCACGGCGGCCCAGAACTTCTTCGTCTTCGGCGAGGTCGGGGCCTTCGTCAACGACAAGTGGAACCGCGGATCCGTGAACCACTCCGCGCAGTTCTTCACCTGGAAGGAGCGCAAGGACTACAGCGCCGACGACGAGACGGCGGCCATCGAGCAGTTCACCTACGAGAACAACCTGGGCACCGGCAACCAGCCGACGTCGACCAACGCCTTCCTGAACGGCAACAGCTACCACATCCCGGACCGCAGCCAGTTCTCCGGCATGAACATCATCGACATGCGCATGCACATGAACTTCAGCGAGGCGCAGAACGCGTTCAGCAACGGCAAGGACTCCGACGACAGCGTCAACGACGCCACGTACAACGTCGTCTACGTCGACAGCCACGACTACGGCCCCAACAAGTCGAGCACCCGCTACACCGGCGGCACCGACGCCTGGGCCGAGAACATGTCCCTGATGTGGACGTTCCGCGGCATCCCGACCCTGTACTACGGCTCGGAGATCGAGTTCCAGAAGGGCAAGCAGATCGACTGCGGGCCGACCTGCCCGCTGGCGTCCACGGGCCGCGCGTACTACGGCGACCACCTCCAAGGCACCGTCACCGCCTCCGAGTTCGGCACCGCCGACTCGGCGACCGGCGAGGTCGCCACCACTTTGGCGCAGCCACTCGTCAAGCACCTCCAGCGGCTGAACCAGATCCGCCGTGCCGTCCCGGCCCTGCAGATGGGCCAGTACTCGACCGACGGCATCAGCGGTTCGATGGCGTTCAAGCGCCGCTACACCAGCGGCAGCACCGACAGCTTCGCGCTCGTCACCGTCACCGGGAACGCCACCTACACCGGCATCCCGAACGGCACCTACCGGGACGCCGTCACCGGCGACGTGAAGACCGTCTCCAACGGCACCCTCTCCGTGACGGCGCCGGGCAAGGGCAACCTGCGGGTGTACGTGCTGAACGGCACCGGAAAGATCGGTGCCGACGGCCCCTACCTGAAGTAAGCGGCGCGTGGGCCCGGGGGAGCGCGAACCCCGGGCCCACGCGACCGTACTGGAAAGGGCCTGTGGCATCAGGGCAGGGTCTGGGTGACGCGCCACAGCCGGCGGGGCAGGTCTCCCTCCTCGAAGGCGTGGATCTCGTTCAGGGTCCAGCCGTTGGCGAGGGCGTCGACCAGGTCGCGGTCGAAGAAGTGGACGGCGAAGCCGCCGTGCTCGTAGATGTCGTCTCCGTGCTCGGTGCCGGCGCCGTAGTGGGCGTCGCCGGTGTGCCGCACGGTGTAGATGAAGGTCCCGCCGGGGCGCAGGACGCGCCGGATCTCGCCGAGCGCCGCGTGGATCTCCTTGGTGGACAGGGCCATGCACAGCAGCATGTGGGCGAAGACCGCGTCCACGCAGGAATCCGGCAGCGGCAACGGGTCACGTACGTCGTGCACGACGGTGGTCACCCGCCCGCCGAGGTCCTGGGCGCGGGCGGTGTCCTGGAGCTGCTGCAAGCCGGTGGCGGAGAAGTCGGTGGCCTGGACGGTGAAGCCTTCGCGGGCGAAGTACAGGGCGTCACGGCCGTGCCCGGCGCCGAGCTCCAGCACGTCCCTGGCCCCAGCCGTGCGGAAGACGGAGGCTGCGTGAACGGCCGGATCGGAGGGCTGCTCGCCGTACATGCCGGGGTGGGCGGTGTAGGTGTTCTGCCAGTGCCGCCGCTGCGCGTCCGCCAGGTCCGGCTCTCTGTCCGCCATGGTGCTCCGCTTTCCTGCTTCGCCGGGCCGTGCCGATCTCCTGGTCAGCTTAGAGGGCGCTGGTCAGGACCGACTCGGTTGATCGGCCTCGGGCGCAACGATCCATGGTTTCCTGAATTCAGGATAGCGTGTACCGTCGTGGTGTGCTGACTGTTGCCTCCGACATCGAGGTGCTGGCCCGGTTCGGCCGCGCGCTCGCCGACCCGATCCGCTGCCGCATCCTGCTCGCGCTGCGCCAAGCCCCGGCCTACCCGGCCGACCTCGCCGACGCCCTGGGCGTCTCCCGCACCCGGCTGTCGAACCATCTGGCGTGCCTGCGCGACTGCGGCCTGGTCGTCACGGTGCCGGACGGCCGCCGCACTCGCTACGAGCTCGCCGACGAACGCCTCGGTCACGCGCTCGATGACCTGCGCACCGCCGTGGTCGCCGTCGAGACCGACCGCTCCTGCCCGGACGCCGACGAGAAGGGCTGCTGCTGACCATGGCCGCCGAGACATCCATATCCCTCGGATCCTCCCCGGCCCGCCACGACGTGCTCACCCGGCGCATACGCCTGCTGGTGGCGGCCACGATCACCTACAACGTCATCGAGGCGATCGTCGCCCTCACCGCCGGTACTCTCTCCTCTTCCACCGCCCTGATCGGCTTCGGCCTCGACTCGTTCATCGAGGTCTCCTCCGCCGCCGCGGTCGCCTGGCAGTTCTCTGCCTCCGACCACGCCGTACGCGAAGCCCGAGAGCAGCGCACCCTGCGGATCATCGCCCTCTCGTTCTTTGCTCTCGCCGCCTACGTGACCGTCGACGCCGTCCGCGCGCTCACCGGCACTGGGGAAGCCGAGCGGTCGATCCTCGGCATCGTCATCGCCGCCCTGTCGCTCGCGGTCATGCCGTTCCTGTCGGCCGCCCAGCGCCGTGCCGGCCGCGAACTCGGCTCGGCCTCCGCGGTCGCGGACTCCAAGCAGACGCTCCTGTGCACGTACCTGTCCGCCGTGCTCCTGGCCGGCCTGGTGCTCAATGCCACCCTCGGCTGGTCCTGGGCCGACCCCGGCGCCGCCCTCGTCATCGCCGCTCTTGCCGTCAAGGAAGGCCGCGACGCCTGGCGGGGCAAGGGCTGCTGCGCGGCCCCGGCCTCCGCCCTGGTCCCGTCCACCGGCACTGAGACGGATGCCTGTGACTGCCGACCCGGCTGCGACTGCTGCGACTGACCGCCCGGCAGTACGAAGCGGAGGGCGATTCTGCGGCCCGGCCGGGGGCCAGGGTCCGTTCGCCGACCATGACCTGCCAGCGGCCAACATGGTCGCGCTCGCTACGGCCGCGACGCCGCCCGGGTCTCCTCGTGGGCATGCGGGTACTCCGGGGTGCGGTGCTGGAAGGCGAGCACCTTGAGGTTCTGGACGACGCCCTGGCGGATCTCGATGGCGTGCCGGATCGTGTCGTCGGCGTCCCAGCCGTCGGGGCCCTGGAGCACGACGTCCAGATACGGCAGGAGGGCCTCGCTGTTCTCCCAGGTCGCGGAGTTCCACAGGTAGGAGGGGCTGTGGTCCACCCCGTAGTACCTGACGTGGTCGCCGACGGTGAACATCGGGTCGGTGAAGGTGGTGGGCCGGGCCCAGTCGAAGCCCATGCCCTCGTCGCAGGAGACGTCGATGACCAGGGTGCCGGGGGCCAGCTTGGGCAGGTCCTCGTCTATCAGGAACATCAGCGGCGCGTCGGTGTCCTGCAGCACGCAGTTGACGATGATGTCGTGCCCGGCGAGGAACTCGGCCAGCGGCAGCGGACCGTCCTCGGTGAGGGCGACACTGCGGCGCGGGGCGAGGGTGTCGTCGGCCTTGTCGTGGTCGAAGTGGACGATCCGCGCGGAGTGGATGGGGGAGCTGACGGCGGTGACGCCACGCGCGGTGAGCACGTCGACGTCGTGCACGCCCAGGGCGCTGAGCGCGGTCACTGCGCCGCGGGCGGTCGCGCCGAAGCCGATGACGACCGCGCGCTGCCGCCGCCCGTAGTCGCCTGTCACGCCGGTCAGCTGCATGGCGTGCAGGACCGAGGAGTACCCGGCCAGCTCGTTGTTCTTGTGGAAGACGTGCAGGTTGAAGGCGCCGCTGCGGGTCCAGTGGTTCATCGCTTCGAAGGCGATCAGGGTCAGCCGCCGGTCGATGGCGGTCTGGGTGACCTTCTCGTCCTGCACACAGTGCGGCCAGCCCCACAGAACCTGACCTTCGCGCAGTTCCGCCAGGTCTTGGTGGAGCGGTTTGGCCAGCAGGATGACATCGCACTCGGCGATGAGTTCCTCGCGCGTGCGGAAGCCCGCGACGAGCGGGGCGAGTTGGCTGTCCGGGACGCCGAAATACTCTCCGTAGTTTTCCTGGAGGTAGATGCGCTTGCGGAGACCGGCGTCGATACGGTCGAAATGAGCGGGGTGAACGGGCAGACGATGCTCGTTTTCCTTGCGGGTCTGCGACATGATTCCGAGCGTGAGCTGCTGCAAAATGCCCCTTTGGTTGCTCCCTGTTTAGCACACCGGGCAGTTCGGCAGCCGGTCGCGACGGGCGGGGCCAGGGACGGGGCCCCGGAGCTGGGGTTCGGCTCGGCCCCGGTCACGCAAACGCCGTGACCGGGGCCCCAGGATCAGCCACCGCGGAAGGTGCCGACCGCCGCTAGTTCCGGTACCGGAACACGATCCGGCCGCGCGTCAGGTCGTACGGCGGGAGCTCCACCAGCACCCGGTCTTCCAGCACGATCTTGATGTAGTTCTTGCGGATCTTCCCGCTGATGTGCGCGAGCACCTGGTGGCCGTTGTCGAGCTCCACGGTGAACATGGCGCTGCGCAGGCACTCGACGACCTTGCCCTCGACTTCGATGACGTTCTTGTTCTTCGTCATCGCACCAGCTCCAGGTTGCTGCTCATCGGCCGGGCGCCGATGCCCTCGAACAGCGCCGTCGCTGCTTGGTTGGACTCGTGGACTTCGGTCCAGGCCGCGGCGAACCCGGAGCGGTGCAGCGTCCCCAGCGTGTGGGCGAGCAGCGCCCGCGCGATGCCGCGGCGCTGCTCGCCGGCCCGGACCGCGACCAGCCCGATGCGCGGCCGGTTCACCGGCACCACCCGGATCAGACCCAGGTAGCGGTCCGGCGCCGCGGCCACCGCGTACTTCGACGGGTCGACGATGGTGTCGCCTTCGGGGCGGGGAATCACCTCCGCGGGCATCGACTGCCACCCGACGCTCGCCTCGACTTCGTCACGGATCGCGCGGTCCACCGCCCGCAGCAGACTCTCGTCCGCCTGACCGGCGGGCACGATCGTCACGCCCGCAGGCGGCAGGGCTGCTTCGAGCCCGGTGACCCGCGGGTCGGTCGGCACGACGTACTCCCACTCTCGGCGCCGGATCGTGAAACCGGCCCGCCGCCAGCCGGCCGTCAGCTCTACGTCGGCTTCGTCGACCACCGTGTGCAGCGGCGCCGGCAGTTGCGCCAGCATCGCCTCGGCGAGCCGGTCGAAGGTGGCGTCGTGCCAGGCGTCGATGCTGACGAACAAGCGTCCGTCGGGCCGGTGCTCCGCATGCCCGCGGCCGACCACCAGGTCGTCGTCCAGTGCATGCCATTGCCTGTCCGCGACGCGCGTGATCATCACCGCGTTCTCGCTCAGGCCAGTTGTGAAAGGCTTCGTGTTCATCGGAGTCTCCTCCAGGAGTGCCTCGATCTCAGGCGCTCCTGGCGACACCGAACGTCAGCCGCCGGACCGTGACGGGTTGAGGGAGCACCCACGGGTAACTGTGTTCACGGGGCTCACCTCCATACGACGACTTCACGGTCCACCACGAAAGTAGCAGCGGGGCGTCGCCTCGCTCCAATCATTTCCAACGAGAGAGCACGGTGGGCGTCGTCAGCGCGACGCCCACCGCTCGGTACTCGGACTCAGCTGCACTTACGTCCGGTGTTGATGCACAGGACCGCCTTGTTCATCAGCTTCGCGTCGAAGACGTTGATGAAGTCACCGTGGTCGGTGACCGGCTTGTGCTGCTGTTCGGGGAAGCTGTCCAGCGAGAAGAACGGACGGGTCTTGCCGTTGTCCTTGATGCTGGGCGCGTCCACGTCGTACACCAGACGCTGCACCAACTGCGGGATGGCCTTGAAGCCGGTCGGGCAGTTGCCGGCCGCGTCGGCGAAGGCCACGTGCGTACGGTGGTTGGCGCTGTCGATGTTCCTGCCGTCCCAGCAGCTCTGGAACTTGAAGGTGCGCACCACGTCGCTGCCTGACGGGCAGAGGGGGTACTTGTCCTTCAACTGCACCTTGTTCTCGAAGCCGGTGCAGCTCCAGGAGGCGTTGGCGTTGGCCGTGCCGTTGACGAACGCCTTGGCGTCACCGGTGATGATGCGCAGGAACTTGGGCATCGCCACCACCTTGCCGCGGGGGCTGCCCACAAAGTTCAAGGTGGCCTGCCTGGCCGTCAGAATCCGGCCCGTGTTGCCCTCGGCGCCGCCGCCCTGCTTGCCCGCGTCGAACTCCTTGGTGCCGTCCTGCAGGCGCAGCACCGGCCAGTAGTAGGACGACTTGTCGCCCTTGTTCTGGCAGCTGGTCCCGGCCTTGGCGAAGTCCTGGTCGCTCGAGAAGGCGTCGTTGTCCTGGTTGCCGACGTAATCGTGCACGTGGTGTGCGCCGTTGGTGACGCCCGGCGCGACGATGACGTTGTCGCTGTTGTACAGCTTGTTGGCGTTCACCCCGCACTTGCTGACGAAGACACCCCTTGAAGCCCTCGCCGACTTGGCCGGCGTGCGCACATTGGACTTCACCTTGGTGATGTCCACGAAGTCGGCGGCGGCGGGGCCGTTGCCGGTCGCTCCGGCATTGGTGTTGTTGCCACCTTGGTTGTTGTTGCCGCCCTGACCGGGGGTGGGCTGGTTGCCGGTGGCACGCAGCGTGCAGGCCGCCAGTGCGTCAAGGCCCTGCGGCTTGGCTGCCACGCGGCCGATGGCGGTGGCGATCCGGTCGATCGTCGCCTTCCGCTTGTCCTTCAGCGGACCCACGATCGCGTTCTGGGCGAAGTTGGGGTCCTGCGCAATCGCCTTCTGGGAGGTGGAAAGGCGCTGGTATGCCTCGGATATCTGCTTGTCGAGGAGTGCCAGTTCCTTGTCGACCTGGGCCTTCGCCTGGGCGGGCACTGATGTCAACCGCTGGCCGACGTCGGGGCAGTCGATGGTGGAGGTGCCGGCCGCGAGCACCTGGTTCTGGGCAGAGCCCTTCGACGCGCCGGTTTCGTCGGCCGAGGCGTAGATGTTGACCGCCACCAGTCCACCGGCCCCGATGGCCAGTGCGGCCGCCGCGCCTACCGCCCGGCGGGCAGTCTTCGATCTTCTTCGCGTGTTGCGTCTCATCGGGCCTCTCAAGGACATCTCCGGAGCCGGCAGGGCTTCCGGCATGGGTGAAGCGCGTCCTCAGATACGAATGTGAGCGCCGAATGCTCAGCGAACTCTCAGATTCATAGGTTCCTCCATCGGCAAACAGTGCATGAGGGCCCAATTCGGGCCGCGTCAGCTTCCAGGCTCCCCCGAACAGGTGGTCGAAGTCTGCCTCGGCCTCGTCGCGGCAGGCCCTGGCCAACAGCATGAGCACTTCGGGAGGGCCTGTCCCTCCCGGGCTACGGTTTGGCCCTGACGAGTCCGGCGTCGTACGCCATGATCACGGCCTGAATACGGTCGCGCGCCCCGATCTTGGCGAGGACCCGGCCGACGTGTTTCTTCACCGTGGACTCGGTGAGGACGAGCCGCTCGGCGATCTCGGTGTTCGTCCAGCCCTGGCCGATGGCAACCAGGACCTCTCGTTCGCGGTCGCTGAGCGTCCGCAGTCGGGGGTCCTCGGCCATGGGGATGCCGGGCGGGGCGAGCACCTGGTGAGCGTAGGCGTCCAGGAGGCGCCGGGTCAGGCTCGGGGCCACGACGGCGTCGCCGGTCGCCACCGCGTGGATGCCCGCGACGAGTTCCTCGGGTCGGGCGTCCTTGAGCAGGAACCCGCTGGCGCCGGCGCGCAGGCCTTCGTAGGCGTACTCGTCTAGGTCGAAGGTGGTGACGATGAGGACGCGGGTACGGCCGCCGGCGGCGATGATCCGGCGGGTGGCCTCCAACCCGTCCATGCCGGGCATGCGGATGTCCATGAGGGCGACGTCGGGGCGGAGTTCCGCGGCGAGGCGGACGGCCTCGGCCCCGTGCTCGGCCTCGCCGACCGGGGTCAGGCCGGGAGTGCCCTCCAGGAGCATGCGGAACCCCATGCGTTGCAGGGGCTGGTCGTCGGCGATCAGTACGGTGGTCACGGCAGGAGCTCTCCCGATGCCGACAGGGCGGGTGCGGAGGGTACGTCGAGCACGACGTCCACGATCCAGCCGGGCCGGGCGTCGCGGGGGCCGAGGGTGACGTCACCGCCGTACATGGCCGCTCGCTGTCGGATGCCGACCAGGCCGTGGCCGGGGTCGACGCCGGTCTGCAACCCCCGTTGTTCGCGTACGGGGGTCCCCGGCGGTGTTCCGGTGTCGGTGACCCGGATCCGCAGCCGGCCTGCGTCTGCGGCGACGGTGACCTCGGCGGCGGAGCCCGGCCCGGCGTGTTTGAGGGTGTTGGTCAATGCCTCCTGGACGATGCGGTACACGGTGAGCTGTACACCGCTGTCGAGAGAGTCGAGCGCGCCCTCGGTCCGGTAGGTCACCGTCAGTCCCGCCGCGCGGACCCGCGTCAGAAGGGGGTCCAGGTCACGGATGCCCGGCTGCGGACCGAGCAGCCGTTCTTGCTCCTCCTCCTGCTCCTGGCGCAGGACGCCCAGCACGCGGCGCAGTTCGCCCATGGCCTGGCGTCCGGTGTCGCCGAGTATGCGCAGGGCCTCGGCGGACCGCTCGTCGCGGTTGGCGGCGAGGGTGGCGGCGCCGTCCGCGACGCTGACCATGACGGAGAGGTTGTGGCCGATGATGTCGTGCATCTCGCGGGCGACCCGGGCGCGTTCGGCGGCGGCGGTGAGCCGGACGCGTTGGTCGCGCTCGATCTCCAGGCGGGTGGCGCGGTCCTCCAGCGCCGTCAGATACATCCGGCGGATGCGCAGGGTCAGGCCGACGGCGACGGCCGCTGTCGCGGTTCCCAGCAGGAAGAACAGGCCGGGCAGTGGGCGTTCGACCCGCACCAGGAGGCAGACCGCCATGGTCAGGCTGACGAACGTGAGCGCGGCCGCCCAGCCGAGCACGCGCAGGGAGCCGCGCACGGCCAGCGTGTACAGGGCGACGAGGGCGCTGATGCCGGCCTGCTGCCAGACACCCAGCGACCACTGGACCATGGACACCAGCATGACCACGAAGAAGGTGACGGCCGGGGCCCGGCGGCGCCACCACAGGGGCACGATGAGCGCGGCGGCGAAGACGCACAGGGCGGCGGTCGGAAGGTGACCGCGGCTGCTTGTCTCGCCGAAGGGACCGTTGCTGTCGGCGGAGAGCAGGTCGGGCAGGCTGACGAGGGCGACGACCAGTACCACCGCGGTGTCGAGCAGCCATGGATGGCGTCGGTCCAGTTCACGATGGCGGCTCTGCCCGCGCAGCAGACGGCCCAGGAGCGGGTGCGCCCAGGCGTCGTCGAGCCCGGAGGGCGCCGGGAGCGCTCCCCGGGCGGTCGGCGCGGCGGCTGCCTCGCGCTGTGGACTCATGGACCTCATTGTCGTTGGTTCGCGGATCAGGCGTCGGTCCGGATCAGGCGGAAGGCCGCCCCGGCGAGGGCCAGGGCCACCCAGCCGGCGAAGACCGCGAGTCCCTCCCCGGGCGACAGGGAGCCGGAGGACTGGTGCAGGGCGTAGACGGCCGAGCCCGCGTTGCTGGGGAAGTAGGGGTTGATGTTGTCGTACACCGAGTCGGGCAGCAGCGTGGCGAGGCCGGGGAGGATGAGCAGGATACCGACCAGGGCGGCGATGGCTCCGGCGGAGGAGCGCAGCAGCATCCCCAGCGCCACGCCGGACACGGCCACCAGACCGAGGTAGACGCCGGCGCCGGCCAGGCTGCGCAGCACGCCGTCGTCACTCAGCGACAGCGCGATCTTCTCGCCGTCGAGGCCCAGCGTGCCCAGCTGGAACGCCGCCAGCGCGGCGATCGTGGTGAGGACCAGGGCGATCGGCCCGATCACGGCGCTCTTCGCCCACAACACCGGCAGCCGGCGCGGCACCGCGGCGAGGGTGGAGCGGATCATGCCGGTGCTGTACTCGCCCGCGGAGAGCAGCACCCCGAGCACGCCTACGGCCAGCGACGCGAAGGTCACGCCGGTCAGGGCCAGACTCACCGCGTCGCTGTCGCCGGATCCGGGGCCGGGCGGCCCCTGGTTCGGGGCGGCGTCCGGGCTGTAGGTGGCGGCCGCGATCGCGCCGAAGGCGATCAGCAGGACCACGGCGACGGCCAGCGTGATCCAACTGGAACGCAGCGACCAGAACTTGGCCCATTCCGAGCGCAGCACCCGGCGGCCGGTCACCTTGTGAACCGTCGTGCCGGGGGACTCCGGGGCAAGGGTGATGGAGGTCATCAGGCGGCCTTTCGCTCGGTGCCGGCGGGAGCGCTCTGGTACTCCACGACGTCGCGGGTGAGTTCCATGAACGCCGCCTCCAGGGAGACGGACTGCGGGGTGAGTTCGTACAGCGCCACCCCGTGCCGAGCGGCGATCGCCCCGATCTCGCGGGCGTCCCGTCCGCTGACCACCAGTTCCTCGGCGGAGGAGGAGCTGATGGTGACGTCCGGGCCGGCCAGCAGCGAACGCAGCCTCACGGCTTCGGCGGTGGCGACCTTCACACCCGAGCCGCCGGCCTCCCGGGTGAAGTCGTCGACCGTGGTGTCCGCGAGCAGCCGGCCGCGTCCGATGATCACCAGGTGGTCGGCGATCAGCGCGGTCTCGCTCATCAGGTGCGAGGAGAGCATCACCGCCCGGCCCTCGTCGGCCAGCGAGCGCAGCAGGTTGCGCACCCACAACACGCCCTCGGGGTCGAGTCCGTTGACCGGTTCGTCGAGCATGACGATGGCCGGGTCGCCGAGCAGGGCCGAGGCGATGCCGAGCCGCTGGCCCATGCCGAGGGAGAAGGCGCCCACGCGCTTGCCGGCCACGCTGGTCAGCCCGGCCAGCTCGATGACCTCGTTCACCCGGCGGCGGGAAATGCCGTGGGTGTGTGCGAGCGCCATCAGATGGTTGAAGGCGGTACGGCCCGGGTGGACGGATTTGGCCTCCAGCAGGGTGCCGATCTCCTGGAGCGGAGCGGCGTGCCCGGCGTAGGACTTGCCGTTGACGGTGACCGAGCCCGCGGTGGGCGCGTCCAGGCCGATGATCATGCGCATGGTCGTGGACTTGCCCGCGCCGTTGGGGCCCAGGAAGCCGGTCACCTCGCCCGGCTTGACGGTGAAGCTCAAGTGGTCGACGACCGTCTTGTCCCCGTACCGCTTTGTGAGTTCACGTGCTTCGATCATGGGTGGGCCCTTCTCGACTCGAACTCGGCCGCCCGCGGATGCAGCGCGGCATCTGCGTTCGAAGCTATGGGCGTCGAGGCCCGGGACTGCGGGACCACGGGAGAATCTTCGGCGCCCGAGTGGTACCGCAGTACCACTGGGGCCTCACCGACCCCTCCCTGGTCCAGGAGGAGAGGCCGGGCGTCTCGTCGTCCGCCCGGCCCACCGGGTCACATGTGGACGACGGGTGCCGCGTCGGGGTCGGTGGCCGGGACGCCGCGGCGGTAGAGCAGGACGCTGATGACCAGTCCGGCGGCGAAGAAGGCGGCGGACCACCAGTAGGCGGTGGAGTAGCCCTCCAGGCCGGCCTGGGCGAGGACCATGGGGTCCTTGGGGTTCTTGCCGTCGAGGTAGTTGGTGACGGCGGTGGTGGAGAGGGTGTTGAGGAGGGCGGTGCCCAGGGAGCCGCCGACCTGCTGCATGGTGTTGACGGCGGCGGAGGCTACGCCGGAGTCCTCGGCGCCCACGCCGGCCGTGGCCAGGCTCATCGCCGGGGCCATCACCAGGCCGAGGCCGAGGCCCGCCACGATCAGCGGCGGCATGATGTCCGTGGCGTAGCTGCTGGTCAGGTCGAGGCCGGTGAGCCAGACCAGGCCGGCGGCCGCGATGCCCATGCCGAGCGGTACCACCGGCCTGGGGCCGAAGCGGGGGACGAGCACCGTGGAGGCGAGGGTGGAGGCGATCATGAGGCCGGCGACCATGGGCAGGAAGGCCAGGCCGGTCTCGACGGGGGTGTAGCCCAGGCTCTGCTGCAGGTAGTAGGTCAGGAAGAGGAAGACACCGAACATGCCGGCGCCGATGATCAGGACGGAGATGAAGGAGGCGCCGCGGTTGCGGTCGAGCAGGACCCGCAGGGGCAGCAGGGGGTGGGTGGAGCGGGTCTGCCACCAGGTGAACGCGGCGAGCAGTACGGCGCCGGCGGTCAGGAAGCCCCAGGTGGCCGGCGAACTCCAGTCGTGGGACTCGGCGTTGGAGAAGCCGTAGACGAGGCAGAACAGGCCGTCGCCGACGAGGACGGCGCCGGGGATGTCGATCGTGGCGCTCTTGTCGCGCGTGGTGCGCTGGAGCAGCATCGCACCGCTGACGAAGGCGAGCGCGGCGAAGACCAGGTTGACGTAGAGGGTCCAGCGCCAGTCGAGGTACTCGGTCAGCACGCCGCCGAGCAGCAGGCCGATGGCGCCGCCGGCACCGGCGATGGCGCCGAAGACACCGAAGGCCTTTGCGCGTTCCTTAGCGTCGGTGAAGGTCGTGGTCAGCAGCGACAGGGCGGCCGGGGCGAGCAGGGCACCGAACAGTCCCTGCCCGGCGCGGGCGACGATGAGCATCTCGAAGCTGGTGGCGGCGCCGCCCACGGCGGAGGCACCCGCGAAGCCGGCCAGGCCGACCAGGAAGGTCATCTTGCGGCCGAAGAGGTCGGCTATGCGGCCGCCCAGCAGGAGCAGGCTGCCGAAGGCGAGCGCGTAGGCGGTGACCACCCACTGCCGGTCGCCGTCGGAGAAGCCCAGGTCCTGCTGCGCGGACGGCAGGGCGATGTTCACGATGGTCGCGTCCAGGACGACCATGAGCTGGGCCAGTCCGATGACGACGAGGATCCACCAGCGGTGCCGCGGCGGCGCCTCGGAGGGCGGGAGCGAGGACACGGTGCCCGTGTCCGGCGTGTCGGTCGAGGTCTGGGACATGACGGAAACTCCAGAGGAGGAAGAGAGAGGAGGAAGAGAAGTGGGAAGGGGGGATGGTGCGAGGAGGGACGGCTGCGTCGTTGGAGCCCGTCACGTGACGTGGTCGGTGGTTGAAGACGTGGTCGGTGGTTGAAGGGGGATCAGGCCGCCCAGCAGCCCGGGCGATCGGTTTCCGCCTTGCGCCGGCGAGAGGTGCCGTGGGGAAGCACGGCTGATTTCGGTTCCGGCACCGGGTCTCGCAGTGCCTGACGGCGGGCTTCATCGGCCGAGGCGGCGGAATAGGTCTGCCAGTACCGGGCCTGCCGGTTGAGTTGGCTGATCAGTGGCGTGAGATCGGTCGCGGCGGAGACCGCGGGGATGCCCAGGCGGTCTGCCCAGTGCGCCCCGAGAGCCCGCCGGAGCACGCTGTGCATGAGGGAGCGCACCTGCTCCTCGGTCATCTCCACGCCCGGCGCTCCGGCCGTCGCGCGGGCCTGTGCGTCGACCATGGCGGCGATCAGCAAGCGTGAGTCCTCGCCGGGTGCCGGAGTTGTGGCGTCCAGCAGGGACTGCAGGCGGTGGGCGTCGTCGTGGTCCGCCGGCTCCTGGTGAAGGCTCTCGTCCAGTCCCAGGAGATGGGCGACGTACGACCAGTACCGGTAGAGGTAGCGCTCATCTTCGGAACTGATGTCGATGCCGATGGTGGCCAGGGCCTGGAAGGCGGTGAGGGTGAAGCCGAGCCAGGTGCGGGTCAGATCGAGTCGGCCGATCGGCAGCCCCTGGGCGCCGGTGTCCCAGTCCTCGACGGCCCTGGCCCGCATGCGGGCATGGCGCAGCCGGACCTGGACCGTGGCCAGGTATCCCGGGCCTCCGCGCAGCAGCCCGCCCGGCCGTATGGTCTGCCGCGCCCACACCCCCGCCTCCGCGAGCCGGGGCGCGGCCATGGCCGTCGGCCTGCCCGTGCGGGCCAGTTGGCGTGCGGTGGCCGGTGACGCGTAGGTGTGGGCGAGCGCGCTGGTGATCGAGCAGAGCCTGAACCACATGGGGGGCACGGACAGGCTCACGACATCGCCGCGATGGAGCATCAGGGGGTCGACCCAGGAAGGGGTCGACTCCAGTTGCCTCAGCAGTGCGGCGACAGCCGTGGGGGGTTCGTCGTCCAGGCCTGCCAGACCGTGTTCGAGGCCCGCGTCGAGAGCCTGCCGGGCCCGCGTGCCGTGGAGGTCCAGTTCCGCGATGACGGCATCGGCGAGCGGATCGCCGGCCGTGAGCTGGGGCAGCAGGTGGTCGGCCTCCGCGCCGTGCCGACGGGGTGCCGCATCCGTGCCGACCGCTCGTTCGGCGGGGTTGCGAGGCGGAAAGTGCGCGGTCATGTGGCTCTCACTTTCGAGTGGGGGCGAGGGCGGACACACGTTGTGCCTGGTCCAGCCGCGGGGTGATGCCGAACAGCGGCGTCTGACACCTGTCAGATTAGGTAGAATCTGACAGGTGTCAAGTAAGCTGTTCGTGGACCCCAGTACCGTCGAGGGTCCGTCTGAGGCGAGACACAAGTGGGAGGCATCAGTGGGAGCGCGAGCCGAATCCGGTCGACGGCCGGGGCGCCCGGGAGCAGGCACTCCCGCGGTGCCCGAGGAGGACAACATCCTGTTGCGCGGGCTGGAGGCCTTCGCGGAGCTGGGTTACGACCACGCCTCGGCTCGCGAGCTGGCGCGCCGCCTGGGCGTGAGCCACAACTTCATCAACGACCGGTACGGGTCCAAGGCCGCCTTCTGGCGCGCCGTGGTGGACCACGCGCTGGGTGCGCAACTGGCGGGCCTGCCGCAGGCCGATCCCTCGCTCGACGATGCCGAGCAGCTGCGGCTGACCGTCACCGCCTTCTACCAGGCCGCAGCGGGCACGCCCATGATGGGGCGGATCTTCGTCAACGAATTCACCTCGGACACCGAGCGGTTGGACTACCTCTACGAGCGCTATATCGCTCCGACCCTGCAGCTCATGGTGCCGTGCATCGATCGGCTCGTCGCCTCCGGGCGCATGGCACCCATCCCGATGCACGTGCTGTTCTTCGCCGTCATCCCACCCGTCTCGGGCATGGTCGAGGTGCCTCTTGCACGACGCCTGGGCAGGCCCGAGCCCACTTCACCGGAACAGCAGGCGGCCACGGCGGAATCGCTGGCGGAACTGGTGGTCAACGGCCTGCTCGCCACGGCTTCGGGGAGTCGCCTCCGGGCTTGAGCGGTCATGGAGCCCTTCGGTGTGCGCACATGTGCCGGGGCTCGGTGCTTCCAGTCGGCGCTGCGGGCCGACGTCCGCGCCGGCGCAACGCAACCCGCAGGACGCCGCCCCCGAACGCGGTTGGATGAGGGCGAGTATGGCCGAAAAGCTCCCTTTGGTCGCCCTCGCCCGGTTCTCTACGATCGCGGCAGCCCACCCGGGTTCAAGGGGGAAACCGCATGTGGCAGGCGCCGATGATCGTGCAGCAGTTCCACTGGTCCGACCAGCCCCGTACCGGCAACGACGCCGCGATGCGCGAGATCTTTCTCAGCTCGGCACGCCACAGCCTCGGCCGCTACTGGAGCGAGTGCACCTTCGGGATCGTCGACGCGGTGACTGGTGCGCAGGTCGACGCGATCCGCTCGATCGGCCTCACCCATGACACGTACTTCGACGCCAACGGCGACCTGCAGAGTCGCCGCACCAGAGACGAGACGATCGCCGCCGCCGTCGCCGCCGCGCCCGGACACCTCGCCCAGCCGGGCCCCAAGCTCGTCTTCATGTTCGACAACCCCTCCCCGGCGGGCGCCAGCGGCACGTACGCCGTGCTCGACTTCGCCGGGAGCCACTCCTACATGGCGCACGAAATCGGCCACGCGCTGGGCTTCGACCACTCGTTCGCGGGCGCCGTGGAGTACGGAAACCCCTACTGCATCATGAGCGCTCTCACGTTCGGCGGAGCGAATCCCACCCACACCCGTCCGAGGCCCGCGGATTCCGCGGTTCCGCAGACCGTCCTGGCGAGTGACATGCGGTTCTGGGAGCGGTTCGGCCCGATGCCCGCGGGCGCGACGCTCTTCAACACCCTGCCGGACTTCCATACCTCCGGCAGGGTGCGCCGGGTCGCACTCGGCGAGTCCGTGCGGCTACGGGCGCTGAGCGAGGCCGGCCAAGGCGAGACGGTCCTCGCGGTGGTGGAGGTCGACCGCATCCAGTGGACGGCCGAACTGCGCGTCGCGACCCGCTGGGACGCGGGACTCGCGCTGCCGGACGGCCCCGGCGAAGCCGTCGTACTGCACGGACTGCTCCCGGCTCCCGGGGGCGAACTGCGCGCGAACTACCAGGGCAGGATCCCGGTCGTACGCTCCGGTCCCACGATCGGCGCCTCCGAGGCGACGCCGGAGCACGTACTGCCCAACGGCTCCCGGCCCAACCTGCGGTTGATCGTCGAGTCCTTCGACCCCGTCGCCAACGCTGCCCAGATCCGTTTCGAGGCACGGCCGCGGCCGACCGTCCGCGCGTTGGAGCGACTCGGCCCGACGAGCGTCATCCAGGCGGACTTCGGAGCCGGGGACCACAAGAACTTCGAGGCGTGCGTCCTCGAAGGGGACGAACTCTGGCACTGGTGGCGGGACAACTCGCTCCCCTGGCAGCCCTGGACGCGAGGGCAGCTGATCGCCTCCGGAGCCGCCTTCCCCGGAGCGCTCATCCAGTCGGACTTCGGCTCGGGCGACCACGGCAACTTCGAGGTGGTGGTGCCGATCCGGATGGCGGACGGGACCTGCCGGCTGCGGCACTTCTGGCACGACAACGGCGATGTCACCAACCTGTGGCAGGCAGGCCAGTGGGTCACGGCCGCCGGCCAGGACGTGGCGGGCGCGGCGGCCCTCCTCCAGTCGGACTTCGGCTCCGATGACCACGGCAACTTCGAGGTCGTGGTCCCACTGCGGCAGCCCGACGGGACCCTGCGACTCGCCCACTTCTGGCACGACAACAGCAGCGTCGACCAGCCGTGGCGGCACGCCGCGTGGATCACCCCGGAACACCAGGGGGTCTCCGGCCCGGCGGCGTTCATCCAGTCGGACTTCACCACCGGGGACCACGGGAACTTCGAGGTGGTCGTACCCTTCCCCCGACCCCAAGGCGGGGTCGGGCTACGGCAGTTCTGGAGCGACAACAGCAGCGGCACCCTCGTCTGGCGTTCTCCGGAAGCAGAGGGCGGCGTCAGTCTCGACATCCTCCACGGCATCGGCGACGTCGTGGGAGGCCCGTCCCTCGTCCAGTCGGACTTCGGCTCCGGCGACCACGGCAACTTCGAACTGGTCGTCCCCGTCCGCTACACGAACGGTGCGGTCGTGCTGTGGCACATCTGGCGGGACTCGGCGGATCTCGCACAGTGGCAGCTGTCCGGCCAGTACGTGACCGAGTCGTGCCGGGGGACCGCGACGCTCTTCCGCAGCAGTTACGGCGCCGGCGACCACCGCAATTTCGAGGTGCTGGTCGAGGAGGACCGCGGCTCGGTCGTGCACTACTGGCATCCGAACGACGACGTCAACCACCCCTGGCTGCGCTCCGTCTGCGTCGACATGATCGACGAGGTGGCCGCCCTCCGCCCCCCTGCCGTGCGGATCGCGCAGCTGACCGGCGAGCACGACCGTACGGGCTGGGACGGTACGGGCGAGCCGCCCTTCGCGCTCAACAGGACCGAGAGCCGGTTCAGCATCACCGGCACCGACCTGGGAGTCCCGTTCGAGCACGGAGGCCGCACCTTCGTCCTGTTCGGCGACACCTGGCGCGGATCCTTCTCCGGCGACACGGACAACCTCGACGCCATCGCCGTGGTCGACGGCGGAACACCCGACGAGGGCTTGCGGCTCGACTTCCGACGCGAACCGCCCCGCGTCCCCGGCATCAGCCAGGGCGGGTTCGAGGTACCACTGGACGGGGTCAGCTGGGGCGGCGCGATCTACGGCTTCTTCTCCACCGACCACTACCAGGCCCAGGGCAGGGACGTCATGGGCCGTTCCGTCCTCGCCCGGAGCGACGACGACGGCCGTACCTTCAACTACCTCTACGACCTGCCGCGCACCCACTTCATCAACGTCTCCACCTCGATCGTCGACGGGGAGGCGCACGGGCTCCCCGCCGGCCCGCACCTGGTGGTGTTCGGCAGCGCCCGCTACCGGTCGAGTGACGTCTACCTGGCCGTCAAACCCGCCGCCGCGATCGGCACCCCGGGCGGCTGGCGGTACTTCGCCGGCACCGACGGCTGGAGCGATCTGGAAGGGTCCGCCGCGCCGCTCTTCCCCGCGGGGAACGTCGGCGAGCTGTCGGTGCGCTGGTCGCCGGCCGCCCAGCACTGGCTCGCGTTCTGGAACGAGAACGACGGCGCCGGCCGCCACCGCATCCTCATGCGGGCGGGAGCCCGACCCCAGGGGCCGTGGACCGAACCGGTCGTCGTGTTCGACGTCAGGGACGGGTACGGCGGCTTCATCCACCAGACCGGACGCGACCACACCCAGCACACGTTCGGCGACGCCGACAACACCTGGGGCGACGTCTACGGCCCGTACCAGTTCGAGCGCTACACCCGCCGTGAAGGGACGAACCTACGGGTGTACTTCAGCATGTCGGTCTGGAACCCCTACCAGTCCATGCTGATGAGAACCGAACTGCCGCTGTTCACCTTCGCGTTCTCCCTCCGCTCCGCGAGCCGCGAGGCCGCCGCGGCCGGGCAGGCCGAGCAGGCGCGGCTCTTCGGCGCGCGGGCCGACTCGCTCTCCCTGGACCTGGCGACCGTCTCGGCGGACGAGGCGCTACACCACCACGTGACCGGATACACCCTCCTGTGGGGCGGCGGCGACCCGGTCGAGGCCGGCGTCGAACTCGCCCGGCAGCGCGAGGCGGCCGGGCGGGCGATGGAGCTGGCCGGGCCCATGGCGCAGGCGCTCCCCGACCCGAACCTCGCGGCATCGGACGTACTGCGGCTCGCCACCCTGCTCTGGCGGCTGATCGGGCTCAGCACCCACGGGTCCGCTGACATGGCGCCCGGTATCAGGGCGGCCGAGCTGGCCCGGCGGAGCTACGAAGCGCTGGCGGGGGACCACCGGATCGACGTGGTCCAGGTGTGGACGGACCTGGCGCAGCGCCACCACGAGACCGGCTACTGGTTCGGCCACTGGGCCGGCCACCCAGACCTCGGTACCGCCGAACTCACCAGGCAGCGCGAGGCCGCCGCCGCCGGAGCCCGGCTGGCCAACGAGGTCGCGGCCGAGCTGCCCGTACCGTCCCTGGGCCGGGAGCGGCTGTCCCAACTGCTGACGCTGCTGGAGCGCCTCGCGGGGACGGTCAGCCAGCCCGGGATGGTGACCCACGGCCTCCCCCCAGGGGATCCGCACGCGCCCGAGCTGGAGTCCCTGGCCGCGACGGCCCGCACCTCCGCCGAGCGGGTCCGGGACGCCCTGGCCGAGCTGCCGTGAACTCCTGCCACGACCTGGCCGATGATCACCTCGCGACCGGTGCGCTCACCGAAATGGCGCTCTTGAAGTCGGTGAGCGCGAGCGTGTTTTGAATGTCGGGGTTGGACGCGAAGTGGATGTCCTGGCGTACGCGTACGATCCGGCCCTCCTCGTCGATCCATACGGCGGTGTCGATTGCGGTGGCGGGGCGCAGATTGCGTCCGACGGTCCTGTCGACCGATTCGATGTCTTTCGGGGTGAGGCGGGCCGACACGCGGACGGGTTCGCTCCCAAGGCGCACGGAGCCGCTGTGACCGAGTATGAGGTGCACGTACTGCGGAAGCCGGTCCATGGGAATGCCGCCCTTGGCCGCCGACGCAGGGAACTTCTGCCACACACCGTGGGAGCCGCTCGCACGCCGGTACACCTTCTGCCGGGTGATCACGACGTCTTCGGTGTACTGCGCGGTCTTGTCCGTCGTGAGCCCCGTCAAGGGCGCGTTGAGGTTGATCCGCCCGACCATGAGTTGCAGTCGTCTGGATCCGGACTGCGTGACGGCTTTGATCGCGGCCGAGTAAGGGGCGTCGTGGGCTGCGGCAAGCCGGTCGAGGACCACCTGCCGGCCGGTTTTCGGCCGCGCGGGTGAGCCCGAGGCGCATGCCGAGAGCATCAGTGCCGAGAGCGCCAGAATCAGCGTCGCCGTCCGGTGGTGCATCACGAGTGGATCCTCTGAGTACCAGGCCCGGATGGTGGCACCCCAGGCCACAGGGTGGATGGTGGGCTCATCCTTTCCTGCCGCGGGGAGCAGGTGGCGTGCGGGGGAGGTGGTGTGATCGAGCGTGCGCCGGACGGTTACGGAATCGGTCCCGCCGCCCGTACAACCGACATCACACAGGCTCTGCCACAGCACTTGGGGGCGGCCCTCGTTGCGCCACGTTCGCCGGTAACAGCAGCTGGACCAAGACCCCGCCGCCCTACCGAGCCGTCCGCGACGACGTAAATGCGAGGGCCCGAGGCCGGGGCACGAACGTATCGTGATGAGCTGGCCACTGATCATGAGCGTGAACGGGGAGAGAGATGACGGTCGACGTGGAACAGTTCCGCCGGGACGCCCATCGGATCGAGAAGTGGGCGGTGGGGTGGATGGTCCTGTCGCTGGTGTTGTGGGGGTGGTTCGGCTACCGGTGGCTGATGGACAACGACGAGGGATTCGGCCGACACGCCGAAGATAGCCGCGCACTGGTGGGCATACTCGCGCTCGCGGTCATCCCGACGATCATCGCGGCAACGACCACCGTGTACTCCCAAGTCCTGTTCCGCCTGGCGCGCCAAGCCAAGCCGGCGGTCAGGTGAGAGACAGGCGACGATGCAGGCGTCGGAGGTCTCACGTGCGGTGGCCGCGGCCATGTCGGCTGTCTCATCAGTTGGCCTGACAGCCGACGACGCGATCGTTCTTCACGACTCGAACAAGCTCACTCTGCGTCTGCTGCCGTGTGACGTTCTGGCCCGGGTGGCACCTGTGGCGCATCAGGTCGCACAGTTCGAAGTCGAGCTTGCTCAGCGGCTCGCCGAATCCGGGTGCCCCGTGGCTGCTCTCGAGCCTCGAGTGGAGCCACGCGTCTATGAGCGTGATGGCTTCGTGGTCACGCTTTGGACCTACTGCGAACCGGTGGCGCCTCAAGAGGTCTCATCAGCCGACTATGCCCATGCGCTCAAGCGGCTGCATGCCGGCATGCGCGCGCTCGATGTCCCGACGCCGCACTTCACGGATCGAGTCGAGCAGGCTCAACAACTTGTCGCGAACCGTGAGTTCACCCCGGCGCTCGCCGACGCGGACCGGCAGCTGCTCGGTGACACGTTACGAGGGCTGAGACGAGTGATCGGCGAGCGCGGCGGCGCCGAGCAGCTGCTGCATGGTGAGCCGCACCCGGGCAACGTGCTCGCCACGAAGAACGGGTTGCTGTTCATAGACTTTGAGACGTGTTGCCGTGGGCCCGTCGAATTCGACCTCGCCCATTTGCCCGAAGAAGTCAGCGAGCACTATCCGGGTGTCCATCAGGACTTGCTGCGCGAGTGCCGGGTCCTCGTGCTGGCGATGATCACAACGTGGCGCTGGGATCGAGGAGACCAATTCCCGAACGGGCGCCGGCTGGGCATGGAGTGGCTCAGCCAGATCCGAGCAGCACTCGGTCGCCACGGCTTGGATACACATGGCTGATCGCGGACTTTCGAGGGCGTAGCCGAGTCAACGTCCTGTGGGCCTTGATCCGGGACCGTCGTCCCCACCAAGCCGAGCCACCGCTCACTGGCGAAGCTCGGCATCGAAATCGAGGCGACGAGCCTTGCCCTCGCTCGGCAGACATGCGGACATGTCCACCGACGTGAGCGGAATGGTCGAGTGCAGACCCCTGGCCCGGATTTGGGGAGAGGACGACGAGGACGCGGTATGGCACGCCGCCATTGATCTCTTCCTCCTCAATACCGGAAACGCCTATGACGCCCTCGCCTGCCTCTTCGGCGTCCGCAACTCCTTCGGGTTCCGCCCGCTGACCGAGGACCGCGGCCTGCCGGAGGACGCCTCGGACGGACTACGTGAGGCGTTCAACGCGTGGGGCGGGCCACAGGACGCGCACGGAACGACGTGGATCAGCTGGGCCGAGTTGGTAGCCGCTGATTGGGACGAGACCGATCGATCCGGCACGCTCAGCCGAAGCGCTGTTGCCGGGGCAGAGACCCATTGGGCGCCGGTCTGGGACGTGATGCGGACGCTGGCCGAGCTGCATGGACCAGAGCACGTGCGACTCGTGGTCTGGTTCGACTGATCACTGAACTGAACGCTGCGGCCTGTTGACGGCTGCGGTCGGCGGCTTTTCGAGATAGGTGACGCCTGATCTTGGTGGTTGGCACCACGCTGGGAAACACCGGAGACGTTCCGGATTTCTGCTGTGCCCGATTTCGCTGCCCGCACGGCGCTAGCGTTGGGTCCCATGATCGTATGGCTCAATGGCACCCACGGCGCAGGCAAGACGACGACCAGTGCACTCGTGCAGCCACTGATCCCGGATTCACGGGTGTTCGACGCCGAGAAGGTCGGCGAGACACTCATGGACATCACGCCCGGGCTGCCCGGGACGGACAACTTCCAGCACTGGCCGCCGTGGCGGCCGCTCGTCGTCGAAACCGCCCGCCGCGTACTCGAATACACCGGCGGCACTCTGGTGATGCCCATGACCGTCCTGGTCGAGCAGTACTGGCGCGAGATCAGTACGGGCCTCGCCCAACATGCCATCCCGGTACGGCACTTCGTCCTCCACGCCGACCAGGACACCCTCCGCGGACGCATCGAGGGGGACACCCTTCTCGGCCCCTCCCCGTTCCGCCTCAAATACCTCGAGCCCTACGCCGAGGCGGCCCGCACGTGGCTGCACGGCGAGGCCGAGGTCGTCGACACCACGCACCTCACGCCCGCCCAGGTCGCCCTGCAGATCGCGGAGGCCGTCAAGCGTTGAGGTCCGCCCACCACGCGAAAGCCGCAATCGCCGGGCCGCGTTGAGACCCGTTGGCTCCAACAAGCGAGGCCAGGTTGCAAAGTTGCGGCTGCATCCGTAGGCCGGTGGGGCATCCGCCAGGGCCAACGACGCGTACCCGTATGTGCGGACGGCGCAAAAAGCAAAGGCAAGGAGAACTCTCTCCTTGCCACTCTCAACTTATAGCGCGCTGGGGGGCTTGCGGCAAGACCCGGGTGGGGGCGCAAAATCATTCGCCGAGGTCACAACCTGCGGAAACGGGGGCACGACGTGCGTGTGTTGTCGGCGTATGGGGGGACGAGGACGTGCTCGACAAGAGGTACGACAGAGTTGGAGGCGCCGGTGATTCGATCGGCCGCCGCAGTGCAACGGAGCACGGCCGCCTCGGAGGTATCGCAATGATCGAGCGGTACGTGTTGGACCTTCAAGAGGTTGATGAGACGCAGGTCGCGGCCGTTGGCGGCAAGGGCGCGCAGCTAGGCGGGCTGTCGCGGATCGAAGGCATCCGCGTGCCGGGTGGTTTCTGCGTGACGACGGACGCCTTCCGGCGGATCACGGCGCAAGCGCCGTCGATCGACGATCAGCTCGATGAGTTGTCGCGGTTGAAACCGGACGACCGGGAGGCGATCCGCACGCTCAGCTCGCAGATCCGTCGGACCATCGAAGGGACCGCCATCCCGGGCGATCTCGCGGCGGCGATCACCCGGGCGCTCGCCCAGCTCGGCGAGCAGGCCGCCTACGCCGTCCGATCCAGCGCGACGGCGGAGGACCTGCCGACGGCCTCCTTTGCCGGCCAGCAGGACACGTACCTCAACGTCGTGGGGCCGACGGCGATCCTCCAGCACGTCAGCCGGTGCTGGGCCTCGCTGTTCACCGAACGGGCCGTGACCTACCGCCAACGCAACGGCATCGACCACCGTACGGTCCACATGGCCGTGGTCGTGCAGCAGATGGTCTTCCCGCAAGCGGCCGGCGTCCTGTTCACGGCCGACCCCGTCACGGGCAACCGGAAGGTCGCCACCGTGGACGCCGGCTTCGGCCTCGGCGAGGCACTGGTCTCCGGCCTGGTGAACCCGGACGTCTACAAGGTGCGACATGGCGAAGTCGTCGCCAAGGCGATCGCCGCCAAACAGCGTGCCGTGCAGGCCCTGCCGGCCGGCGGTACGCAGGAAGTGGCGATCGACTCGCAGCGGCAGGAGCAGCCGGCGCTGACGGATGCGCAGGTCGTGCGGCTCGTGCAGCTCGGGCGGCGTATCGAAGCGCACTTCGGCCGCCCGCAGGACATCGAATGGTGCCTGGTCGACGATGACTTCCGGATCGTTCAGAGCCGGCCGATCACGACGCTGTTCCCCATCCCCGACACCGGCGACCAGGAGAATCACGTCTACGTCTCCGTCGGTCATCAGCAGATGATGACCGACCCCATGAAGCCCCTCGGGTTCTCCATGTGGCAGCTGACGGCCATGGTGCCGATGCACGAGGCCGGCGGGAGGCTGTTCGTCGACGTCACCCGCCGCCTGGCCTCGCCCGCGAGCCGCGCCGGCCTCCTGGACGTCATGGGGAGAGGCGATCCGCTGGTCAGGGACGCGCTGGAGACCGTACTCGCCCGCGACGATTTCGTCCCGTCGCTCCCGGACGCGGGTCCCGGCGGGCGGCCGGCCGGCGGTGCGTCCGCCCCGGTCGAGACCGATCCGGCCATCGTCACCGAGCTGATCGAGCGCAGCCAGGCGTCCATCGCCGCCCTGGAGCGCGACATCCGGACGAAGACCGGACCGGCTCTGTTCGACTTCCTGCTGGAGGCCTTCGCGGAGCACAAGCGAGTCCTCAGCGATCCGCTGAACGTTCAGGCGATCATGGCGGGGATGGAGGCCACGTGGTGGCTCAACGACAAGCTGCAGGAGTGGCTGGGCGAGAAGAACGCGGCTGACACGCTCACGCTGTCCGCCCCCGACAACGTCACGTCCGAGATGGGACTGGCACTGCTCGACGTCGCGGACGTGATCCGCCCGCATCCGGAGGTGGTGGCGTTCCTGCAGGGCGTCGAGGGCGAGGACTTCCTGGACGAGTTGGTGAAGCTCCCGGGCGGGACCGAAGCGCGCGACGCCATCGAGGCCTACCTCGACCGGTACGGCATGCGCTGCGTCGGCGAGATCGACATCACGAGGCCACGTTGGCGCGAGCGCCCCACCACGCTCGTGCCCGTGATCCTCGACAATGTCAGGAACTTCGAGCCGGGCGCCGCCGAGCGGCGCTTCGAGCAAGGGCGGCAGAAGGCGCAGCAGAAGGAACAGGACGTGCTGTCACGCTTGCGGGCCCTGCCGGACGGGGACCAGAAAGCCGACGAGGCCAAGCGGATGATCGACCGGGTCCGAACCTTCATCGGGTACCGGGAGTACCCGAAGTACGGCATCGTCAGCCGCTACTTCGTCTACAAGCAGGCCCTGCTGGGGGAGGCCGAGCGCCTTGTGCAGGCAGGTGTGCTTCCTGAGAAGGAGGACGTCTTCCACCTCACGTTCCAGGAGTTCCACGACGTCGTGCGCTCGAACCAGGTGGATGACCAGCTCATCCAGCAGCGCAAGGACGCCTTCCGGTCGTACCACGCGCTCACACCGCCCCGCGTCCTCACATCGGATGGTGAGGCCCTCACCGGCGCGTACCGGCGCGACGACGTGCCGGCCGGCGCCCTGATCGGCGTACCGGTGTCCGCCGGGACCATCGAGGGAAGGGCCCGCGTCATCCTCGACATGGCGGAGGCCGATCTCGAAGCGGGCGACATCCTGGTCACGCCCTTCACGGACCCCAGCTGGTCGCCGCTGTTCGTCGGAATCGCGGGCCTGGTGACGGAGGTGGGCGGCCTGATGACGCATGGCGCAGTCATCGCCCGGGAGTACGGCTTGCCGGCCGTCGTGGGCGTGGAGCAGGCCACCCGGCTGATCCGGGACGGCCAGCGCATCCGCGTGCACGGAACCGACGGGTACGTCGAGATCCTGCCCTGACCGACCACACCGGTCATGTAAGCGCCGTCAGAAGTCATGGCGACCTTCCCGCCGATCGCCAGGCCCGGGGGATCGGCGCAGGCGCCGGACGAAGTCGCCGCGGGACAGTCCGAGCATCCGGACGGGCATATGGTCGCCCAACTTAATCGGTAGACTAAGTCGATATAATCGCTTCATGGCTCACGTTTCCGCGGCTGAGCGCCGCCCCCAGCTGATCAAAGCGGCTATCGACCTCATGACCAGGGAGGGTGTCGCGGCCGGAAGTACCCGGGCCATCGCGGCCGAGCTCGGCGTGGCACAGGCCACCGTGCACTACACCTTCGGCACGAAGGAGGGACTGTACCGCGCCGTCATGGAGAAGCTCACCGCAGAGCTGATCTCGCAGGTCGAGCAGGCCACGCCCGAGGGGGTGGGATTCGAGGAGACCATCGGCACTCTGGCAGCCGCCCTGTGGCACACCGTGCGCGAACAGCCTGCGAGCCACCAGTTGCTGACGGAACTGATGATGCTCGCATTGCGCACACCCTCTCTTGCCGAGGCACGGCAAGGTCACTACCGCGACGTGACCGAAGTGGCGGCGAGGATCGTGGCGGAGGCGGCCGAGCGAACGGGGCAGACGCTCGCCCAGCCTGCCGAGACCCTTGCGCGTTACTTCCTCGCCGGATTCGACGGCCTCGTGATGCAGCACCTGTCGCTGCCCGACGAGGAGGCCGAGCAGATCTGCCTGCGAGCCCTCGTCTCCGCCGTGCTGGCGCTCGCCGACGGCCGGCTGCACCCCACCGCGATTCCCGCCAAGGCAGGCTGACCGCGAAGCCGTTCCGGCGCAACGCGGGCCCGCCCGTTGTCGAGGCGGCGGGCATGACGCTTGAGCGCACCGGCTTGGACAGGCTGGACATCGTGTACCCGCACGACCGTGACGAGCACTGTCCGGCTCGATGCTCCCTCCGGAGCCGGACCTGGCCGCACATGTGACTTCGTGACTGGGTGATGCCTCACCGTGTATCACACGGCGATGATCTGCCAGTGCTGCTGGGTTGCCCGGTTGTACGTCTCCTGCTCGACGTCGGCGCCGTTGGCGGTGGAGGCGCCGTCGACATTGAGTGACAGTCCGCTGAGCCGGTTGGTGAGGTAGTAGTCGCCGTCACCCGTGGGCGTCACAGCCCAGTGCTGTTGGAAAACGCTGTCGTCCGACCAGATGCCCACCCTGCCGCCGTCTGCACGCGAGAGGTCGGCCACTTCCATGAGTTTGCCGCTACTGACGCTCTTGATCTTGTAGTAGCCGTCGCCGGTGGAGGTGAAGGTCCACTTTTGGTTGGCCTGGCTCAGCCAGGGCCACTGGAGGATCTTGGTGCCGTTGGTGGTTCCGTTCCCGCTCACGTCGGCTACCAGGCCGCTGTTGCGGTTGACCAGGCGATAGACCGTTCCGTTGCCCGGCAGGACTCGCGACACCAGGGCCGGCTTGGCGGTCCTGCCGCCTATCCGGATGGCGCCCACGTTGACGTATCCGCCGGTGCTGGCAGAGGCCTGAATCCGCACGAAACCAACATTCCTGGCGCTCCACTCGGCCACCTTGGTGACGCGGTCGCCGGCCCAGGAACCGGTGGCGACCTGGGTGAAGGTCGAACCGTCGGTACTGGTGGAGATGGTGTACGAAGTGATGTCGCCGTCGGTGGAGTTGTTGCGGTTCCACTGCTTGGGCAGGTACTCCAGGGTGGAGACGTTGCTCCACACCCCACCCAGGTCGATCGTGATCGAGTGAGGCAGGGATGAGGGCAGTCCCCATGTCGACCAGCAGGTCTCGAAGCCTTTGTCGCTCAGCCCGTCAATCGCGTTCATCGGGCCCTCACCGGTGTGGAATCCGGTCGCGTAGGCACTGACGGGTGTCACGGGGTGCTCGGCGCGTGGCATCTGCGTCGGCAACGGTGCCCTGGAGGTGTCGGGGCTCCATGCCGCCCCGACTTCGGCGAGTCGCGTGACGACGTTGGTATCCAGCTTGCCGTTGCGGTTGGGCGGGCAATTGAGGATGAACGAGGTGTACTTCGGTTCCAGGTCCGCCAGGTGGGACAGGATCGACGCCTTGCTCACCAGGCCTTCGGTCGGCGTGGACGGATGCCAGAACCATCCGTTGCTGATCGTCTGCCCCTGCATGGAGGCGTAGGTGTTTCCGGTCGGCGAGGTGATGCCCAGCGGCTCCTCGAAAAAGATCGCATCGCCGAGGAACGGTACCGACAGCCCACCGTGGTCAATCATGACGATGTCCGGCTGAAGCGATTTCACGTGCTCGCGGATCCGCTGGTAGGAGACGGCCTGCTGGCCCATCTGCCACGCATAGCCATCGGTGATGAACATGTCGATGGTGCCGTAGTTGGTCAGCAACTCGGTGATCTGGTTCAGCATGTAGGTGAGGTCACCGGGCTGGATTACCTGGTTGGCGGCGACGCCGTGCCGGGTGTCGTACGCCTCCACGCTGTAGGTGCGGTCCCAGATCGAGTAGTACAGGCCCACCTTCAGGCCCTTGGCCCGGAACGCGTTGACGTATTGGGCGACGATGTCCTGCTTGTAGGCGCTGTTGGAGACGTTGTAGTTGTTGTACGCGGTCGGCCAGAGGCAGAAGCCGTCGTGGTGCTTGGTCGTCAGCACGCCGTAGCTCATCTTCGCCGCCGCGGCGGCGGCTGCCCACTGGGCGCAGTCCACGGCCGGCGGGGCGAACAGGGCGGGGTCGTGGTTCGGGGCGGCCCACTCCTCGTTGGTGAACGTGCCCATGTTGAAGTGGTTGAACATGCCGAACCGCATGTCCACCATGTTGCTCAGGTTGGTCTGGGGGGCGGCGGCCACCGCCTCGGACACGAGGCCCGAGAAGGCGGGGACCACGGGCAGCACAGTCGCGGCGGCAGCGGCGCCGGCGGCCCCGAGCAGCGTTCGGCGGGACAGGTTTCCTGGCGACATGCTCTCGCTCCCATTTCGGTGGCTTCGGCGCCATAGGACCGTTCCGAAGGAGCCGAATCCTCTCCGGCTGCGGGGAGAGAGACAGCGCATGCCCGCCGAAGTGCGTGAGGACATCCTTGGTACGGAGAAGGCAGTGGTGCTGCGGAATTCACGGGCCTCGGGCGCCAGATGTTACGCATGAATTTCGGGCATGTGGCACCGGAATGTCAACGGTGTGGAGGGATGAAAAGCCGAACATGGAGGCTGCTTTGGCCGCTATGTGGCGTATCACGCCGTTTATTCATGGGCAGACATGGCATGTTTGCCTTCGCCTCGCGGCGGGTGGAGGACGTGACGCGGGGATGAGTTCCTCCGCGAGGCGATCAAATGCGGGCCCTTGAATTCGTCATTAGCTGCGCTCTTATCGCGCAGGTGAAGCTGGAGTCCGCCACCGAGCTGAGGGTCAGTGAGTTGGTCACCGACGCCATCCGTTACGGCAACGCCCCCATGTCGCGAGGCCGCTGAGGTCCGGTCCGTGGCCGCGCGGGTCAGTTCCTGCAGGGCGGCGGGTGAATACGTTTCCTCCAAGCCCGTGAAGCGGGATGAACGAGGAGGCAGGCCCGTGAAGGAAAGCCAGTTGGATACGTGTGTGATCGGGGCGGGACCGGCCGGGCTGGCGGTCGCCAGGGCCCTGGCGGAGCGGAATCTGCCGTACACGCACCTGGAGCGGCACACCGGGCCCGGCGGTATCTGGGACATAGACAATCCCGGCAGCCCGATGTACGAGTCGGCCCACTTCATTTCGAGCAGGACCCTGTCCGGGTTCGGCGGTTTCCCGATGCCCGACCACTTCGCGGACTACCCGCCGCACCGGCAGATCCTGTCGTATCTGACGTCCTTCGCCGACGCCTATGGGCTGACCGACCGCATCGAGTTCGGCGTCGAGGTCGAAAACGTCGAGAAGAACGCGGACGGCACCTGGACGGTCACCCGGGCCGACGGCCGGGCAAGCGTGCACGGGCAGGTCGTGGTGTGTACGGGCTCGCAGTGGCACCCCAACATCCCCGAACTGCCGGGGGAGTTCAGCGGGGAGGTCTGGCACACCGTCGGCTACCGCAGCGCGGAGGAGCTGCGGGGCAAGCGGGTCCTGGTCGTGGGCGCGGGGAACTCCGGCTGCGACATAGCCTGCGACGCGGCCCGGAGCGCGGAGCACGCGGTGATCAGCATGCGGCGCGGGTACTGGTTCATCCCCAAGCATCTCTTCGGCCGGCCGGTGGACACCATCGCCAACAGCGGGCCGCACCTGCCGATGTGGCTGGCACAGCGGGTCTTCGGTGCCCTCCTGCGGATCCTCAACGGCGACCCGACGCGGCTGGGGCTGCCGAAGCCGGACCACAAGCTGTTCGAGACCCACCCGGCCATCAACTCGATGCTGATCCACCACCTCCAGCACGGCGACATCACCGCCCGGCCCGGGATCGCCCGCGCCGAGGGCCGGACCGTGTACTTCACCGACGGCACGAGCGACGACTTCGATCTCGTGCTGCTGGCCACGGGCTACGTCCACAAAGTGCCGGTCGCACAGAAGTACTTCGGCGACGAGCAGCACCCGGACCTGTACCTGTCGTCGTTCTCGCGCGAGCACGAGGGCCTGTTCGGCACCGGCTTCGTGGAGACCAACTCCGGTGCGTACCAGCTCTTCGACACTCAGGCGCAGCTGATCGCCGGGTACCTCCACGACGCGCGGCACCGCTTGCCGAACGCGGAGCGCTTCGCCCGCATGATCCGCGACGACCGGCCGGACCTGACCGGCGGGCTGAAGTTCGTCGACTCGCCCCGGCACACCGGCTACGTCGACAGCGGGGCCTTCGTGAAGTACCTCGCCAAGGTCGCGGGGCAGATGGGCTGGCGTACCGAGGGGCAGCCTCCCCGGGTGCGGTCCCTGCGAGGCGCGGAGGCGGCGGCGTGAGCGGGTTCGACTTCACCGACAAAGTCATCCTGGTGACCGGCGGCGCGGGCGGCATCGGCAGTGCGCTGTGCCGTCGGTTCGCCTCCGGCGGCGCCCGCTGCATCGTCGTCGACATCGACGGGGTCCGCGCCATGAAGGTGGCCGCGGACCTTCCGGGCGCCGGGCATACGGGCATCGGCTGTGACCTCATGGACCGCGCCCAGGTGGAGCGGTTGTTCGAGGTGGTCGCCGATGACCACGGCCGCCTCGACGTACTCGTCAACAACGTCGGCATGACCAGCGCGGAACGCTTCGACGTCCGCAGCGTCGAGAGCATCGAGCGGGAGATCACCCTCAACCTGACCTCACCGCTGGTCGCGACCCGGATCGCCATCCCTCTTCTCATGGCTTCCCGGGACGCCAGGGTGGTCACCACGGTCTCCCTCGGCGGGATCTTCCCGCTGGGCGAGACCCCGATCTACACCGCTTCCAAGTTCGGGCTGCGTGGCGCGATGCTGGCCATCGGGCTCGACCTGAGGAGCAAGGGAATCCTGGCCGGGTCGGTGCTGCCCTCGGCGACCGACACCCGGATGCTGCGCCAAGAGGCCGTGGAAGGCGGGAACTCCATGCAGTTCCAGGATCCCCCGCAGCAGCCCGCCGACGTCGTCGCGGCCGTGGTGAGCCTGTTGGACAAGCCCCGACTGGAGGCCTACCCCCGGGCCGGTGAGTCCCGTCTGGTGCGGTTCGCGATGCTCATGCCGAACCTGCTGCCCCGGGTCTTCCCGCTGTTCCGCAAGCGCGGTGACCGCGGCATGGCCCGCTATCTGGAGGAACTCCGCCGACGCGGACTGGCCCGCCGGACCGACGGGCGCTGGGAGCTGGTGGAGGAAGCATGACCACGAACGAGACGCTGCAGGTCGTCAACCCCGCCACCGGTGAGCCGATCACCACCCTGCCCGCCGCGAGCGCCGACGACGTCGCCAAGGCCGCCGAGCAGGCCCGGCAGGTCCACGAGGCCGGGGTGTGGTCGCGCCTGCCGGTCCGGGAACGAGGCGCGGTGCTCCTACGGCTGGCCGACCTCATGGAACGCGACGCGGAGATCCTCGCCCGGCTGGACAGCGAGGACGCGGGAAAGCCGATCACGGAGTGCCGTACGGGCGATGTACCGGGCGCGATCGAGTCGATCCGCTGGTTCGCCGAGGCGGCCGACAAGGTCTTCGGCCGCATCGCGCCAGGCGGGCCCGACGGCCTCGGTCTCATGAGCCGCGAACCGGTCGGGGTCGTCGCGGCGATCCTGCCGTGGAACTACCCGCTGGCCATGACCGCCTGGAAGGTCGGACCGGCCCTGGTCGCAGGCAACTGTCTGCTGGTCAAGCCCGCCGAGGCGACCCCGCGCTCGGCCCTGCACCTGGCCGCACTCGCCGCGGAGGCAGGCCTGCCCGACGGCGTACTCACGGTACTGCCCGGGTATGGCGAGGAGGCCGGGGCGGCCCTCGCCCGTAACCCCCTCGTGGGGGCGCTCTCCTTCACCGGGTCCACCGCGACCGGCCGCCGCATCCTCAAGGACGCCGCCGAGAGCAACTTCAAGCGCGTCTCGCTGGAGATGGGCGGCAAGAGCCCCCAGGTGCTGATGGCCGACGCGCTCTCCTACGGCGACGAGCTCATCGACAACATGATCGAGGCCGCGTTCCTGACCATGGGGCAGAACTGCACGGCCGGCTCCCGGGTCCTGGTTCACCGCGGTATCGCCGAGGAGGTCCTGGAGCGGTTCACGGCCGCGGCGAGAGAGCTCGCCATCGGCGATCCGGCAGACCCGCGCACGCAGATGGGGCCGCTCATCAATCACGCCGCCTTCGACCGGGTCGCGGGAGCCGTGGAGGCCGCCCGGGCCGGCGGAGCCCAGATCCACACCGGGGGACTGCCCCACGGGCTGCCTCCGCGCGGCGCCTACTACCCGCCCACCGTGATCACCCGAGCCCCCGACGGCAGCGACGTCCTCACCAAGGAGTTGTTCGGTCCCGTCGTCACCGTCCAGACCTTCACCACCGAGGACGAGGCGGTACGTATGGCCAACGCCACCGAGTACGGTCTCGCCGCCTCGGTCTGGACCCGCGACCTCGACACCGCGCTGCGGCTGGCCCGAGGCATCGAGGCCGGCGTGGTCTCCGTCAACGCCTACAGCGAGGGCGACATCACCACACCGTTCGGCGGCTGGAAGCAGTCCGGATTCGGTGGCGTGGAGAAGTCCACCGACGCCTTCGACCAGTGGACCCGGGAGAAGACGATCTGGATCCGTACCCGCTGACCTCGGCCTCAAAGGCGAGCTGTACGCATCCGCTCCCGCAGCTGGGCCGGGGAAGTGCCGTGCCAGCGGCGTACCGCGCGGCGCAGCGCCCGTTCGTCGGAGAATCCCGCCCGGCGGGCGATGTCGCGCAGTGTCAGTTCCGGGCGGAGCAACAGCTGTTCGACGCGTTCCCGGCGCACTCCCTCGACGAGTGCCTCGTACGTCGTGCCGCAGTCGGCCAGTCGACGGCGCAGCGTCCGCTCGCTCGTCGCATGCCGCCGCGCCTGCTCGCCGAACGAAGGCACCACCGGGAGGCTCTGCGCGACGGAGATCTCCAGCACCTCCAGCAGATCCTGCTGGTCACGGCGGGAAGCCATCTGCGCGTCGAGCATCTCCAGCGTCGACGCGTAGCTCACCGGGTCCCGGCCGGGCATCCGGGTACGGGCCCACGCGGCGTCGATGACCATGCGGTTCACGGGGGCGCCGAAGCGGACCGGACAGCGGAACAGGGCGTCGTACAGGTCGCGTTGGCGCGGTGGCGGAAAAGAGAACTCCACTGCCCGCGGCGCGAAGGCCGGGTCGACGGCCAGCCGGGACAGGGTGACCACGGAGGCGAACGCCTCCTCGCTCAGGAAGGAGGCCACGGCCGGGTCCATGGCGGGATCGGGAAGATCGGCGCGCAGCACGAAGGCGTCGTCCTCCTCACTCACACCGGCCGACCACACCACCATCGCCCCGGACAGGTTCTGGTACTTCACCCCGGTCTCGATGGCGTGCTGCAGCGTGTCGTCGGCCATCAGGGCGAAGCCGAGCAGGCCCCACGCGGTCAGGTGCTGCGCCGCGCCGACCTTCAGCCCCAGGCGCTCGTCCCTGGTGAGCTCCAGCGCACGACGGATCACCGCGCTGCCCTGCCGGTACGACACCCGCAGCGCGGCGGAGCGCATGACGGTCTCGTCCAGTCCCATCTGCTTGAGCAGGGGGCGCAGATCGACGCCGCGCTCGTCTGCGACCACGACGAGACAGCGCAGGATGTTCGGCTGGATCGTCGCCGACGTGCTGCGGCTGGTCCCGGGAGGTTCTGCCGGGCCGGGGCCAAGGGACATCGCACTCACCTTCTCCTCGAACGATCACCCTAGGCAACGGGCGTCACCGGTCGCCGGCACCGGCCCCCGAAGTCCCCTGTACGGCCCCTGGCGTCCTGAGCCTGCCTGCCGCGCCTGCATACGGTTTCGGTAGCCCGCACGGCATTCGACTCGCTGGTCCTCGACTGGTCACTCCAGCGCACACAGGAAATGAGGGCGCGACAGCATCATGTCCTTCCATGCTCCAGCCCGGGCGGGGGCCGGGGTGCTGGTCGCGGGCGCCCTGGCAGGTATGGCCGCCGCACCGAGCTGGCCGTTCGCCGTTCTCGCGGCCGGGACGGTGGGCCTGGGGGCGTCCGTCCTGGCTCCGCTGTGTCTGGCCTCCGCCGCGCGGCTGCGTCCCGCTGCCTCGGAAGCGGTCCTGGCGCGGCTGAACCTCTTCAACTACGTGGGCGTCATCACCGGTGGCGCGGTGAGCGGACTCCTCGGCTCCACCGGCCAGTTCCGTCTCGCCTACGCGGCACCGGCCGCCCTGGCGGTTCTTCTGCCGGCCGTCGCCCGCCATTTCACCCAGCAGCGTCCGGGCTTGGCCGTCGACGACGGAGGGGCACGGCGGTGCCGAACCGCATGACCCCCGTTCCTGCCGTGCTCGTAGCCTCTTTCGGTCCTTCAGTGCCCGGGCCCGGCGGACGTCGTCGTGCGCCGGGCCCGGACGGTCGTCACGCCGCGCGCCGCTGGAACTTCTGGTTGTCGCCGGTGCCGCAGGGCCACTGGATGAGGCGTGCGCCGTTGGTGGTGGACGCGTCCTTCACGTCGAGGCACTTGCCGCTGTGCCGGGCGACGAGCCGGTAGTAGCCACCGCCCTGGTCCTGGAACTGCCACTGCTGATTGGTGCCGGTGGTGCAGCGGTACTGGTTCACGAAGGCGCCGTCGGCGGTGGAGCCGTTCGCGACATCGAGGCACTTGCCGCTGTGCTGGGCGAGGATCTGGACGTACCCGTTGCCGGCGTCCTTGAGCCGCCACTGCTGGTTGAGGCCGCCGAGGCAGGTGTACTGGAGGGCGACCGCACCGTCGGCGGCGGAGTTGTCGGAGACGTCGAGGCACTTGCCGCTGTGCCGGGCCACCAGGTTGTAGTACGGGCCGCCGCCCACGCCGGCCACCGTGCCGGCCTCGGTGTCGAGGGCGATCTGCGGGGACCACGGCAGGTTCATGGTGGTCCGGGTCGGGAAGGTCAGCGGAAGCCAGACGTACTGGGAGTCGTTGACGGTGCCGCCCATGGAGTTGCCCCAGCGGTCGCCCATGTAGAGGTAGGAGGTGCCCGAGCTTCCCTGCACGGGCAGCACGAACGTGGTCTGGGATCCGTAGCCGGTGTCGTCACCGATGTCGGTCATGGCCGTCCACGGGCCGGCGATGCTGCCGGCGGTGGCGTACTTCTGCTGGTTGGGCTTCCAGCCGCTGTTGCCGGAGGTCAGCATGAAGTAGACGCCGTCGCGCTTGAACAGCGCCGGAGCCTCACGGAAGGTACCGGCCCAGGGGTTGGCGGTCAGACTGTCGTAGGCCGTGTAGTCGGCGCTGAGTTTCCAGATCTGCAGGTCGGCGTTGCCGGCGGCAGAGGTGATCTGGTAGCCGGTGCCGTCGTCGTCCTTGAACAGGGTCATGTCGCGGGACGTGGTGCCGGACGGGGGCCGGAAGCTGCCCTTCCAGGTGTAGGCGCCGTCGATGGTGTCGGAGACGGCGACGGCCGCGCGGGCCTGGGTGTAGTCGGCGCCGTTCTCCTTGTGCATCCACATCACGAACGTGCCGGTGGTGGAGTTGTAGATGACCTTGGGCCGCTCGATGTTGGCGACCGCCAGCTCCGGGTCGCTGGCCTGGGTCAGGACGTTGCGTCTGAACTCCCAGGTCTTCAGGTCGGACGAGCGGTAGGCGGAGACGGCTCTGAAGGTGTTGTCGGCGTTGCGGTTCTCGCCGAACCAGTAGTAGTACGAGCCGACTTTGATCACCCCGCCGCCGTGGGCGTGGACGACGGCGCCGGTGGTGTCGGTGAACTGGGTGGCGTTGGTGATGGTGACCGTGGCCGCCTGGGCGGGGGAGCCGGTGACAAGGAGTGCCGTCACGCTCAGGAGGGCGGCCAGCACGCAGGTGAGGGCGCGTTGGAGCATCTGGATTCACCTCAACGAGGCTTGCAATTTGTTTGGTTGTGTGCGACTCCGTTTGAGGACGGTAGGTGGGAAATGAGGCTTCGTCAACACTCTGATCCGGATTACACATCCGATGTCTTCGGCGTCGCGCCTTCCCTCTGATCCGACTTCCTGCGATTTACGCGAGCTTTCGACCGCCCCCTAGACACGGCATGGTCTGTTGCTGATTAATACATCCGATGTCATCTAGGCGAAACACGCGCCTCCGTGCGGCTCCCCTGTGTCTCGCCGTCTTGTGGTGACCCATCCGATCTGTTCGGCCCCGACGCTGAGCCGCAGCACCTGTGTGCTGTCTTGTGGACAGTCAGGAGAAGACCTTGTCAGAGCCGATCACTCGCCGAAGAGTGCTTGTCGGCATGGCGGCCATGACGGCCGCCGCAGCCATCACCCCCACATGCGCGACCCCCGCCTACGCCGCCGCTCCCCAGCCGCTCCCGCTCCCCCCGCTGCGGATCCCCAAGATCGACCTGGGGGTCGAACAGCAGCCCGACGACAAGATCCAGTGGTTGCAGGACGCCAAGCTCGGCATGTTCATCCACTGGGGCGTCTACTCCGGCCCGGCCAAGGGCGAGTGGTACATGGAGAACGCCGCCGTCACCCCGGAGAACTACAAGAAGTACGTCACCGACGCCACCGGCGAGCAGTTCACCGCCAGCGCCTACAACCCGGCCGACTGGGCCCAGTTGGCCAAGGACATGGGTGCGAAGTACACGGTGCTCACGGCCCGCCACCACGACGGCTTCGCGCTGTGGCCGTCCACCCACCCGAACGCCTGGCACGCCGGGCAGGCCCCGCTCCAGAAGGACTTCATCAGCCAGTACGTCACCGCCGTGCGCAACGCCGGGCTGAAGGTGGGCCTGTACTGCTCGCCGTTGAGCTGGCGCTACCCGGGCTATTACGACGTCCGCGGCACCAACTGCCTGCCCAACAAGTGGGGTTACGTCACGGATCCCGCGCACAAGGAGAACGCGCGGATCATGAAGAACGAGTTGTACCAGCAGGTCAGGGAGCTGGTCACCCAGTACGGCAAGATCGACGACCTGTGGTGGGACGGCGGCTGGCTCGGCCAGCAGGGCTCCGACGCGTCCGCCGCCTTCTTCTGGGAGCCGGGCAAGTTCCGCGACCCGGCGAACGAGTGGCCGGTGGATTCCGCCTACAGCGAGACCGATCCCGCCACCGGCAAGCCGCTGGGCCTGACCGGGCTGGTGCGCAAGCACCAGCCGGACATCGTCACCACCCTGCGTTCGGGCTGGATCGGCGACTTCACCAGTGAGGAGGGCCCCTCCGTCCCGTCCGGTGCGATCCGTACCGGCAAGGTGGCCGAGAAGTGCTTCACCATCGGCGGCGCCTGGGGCTACAAGGCCGGCGCGCCCGTGATGAGCTTCGGCACGGCCATGAACATCTTGGTCAACGCCTGGGTGCGGAACATGACCTGCCTGGTCAACGTCGGACCGGACCGCACCGGTGTGGTACCCGCCAACCAGGCCGACCTGGTGCGCCGGATCGGCTCCTTCATGACCACCTGCGGCGACGCCGTCTACGGCACCAGCGGCGGCCCCTGGCAGCCTGTCGACGGCCAGTACGGCTACACGTACAAGGGCAGCACCTTCTACATCCACCTGCTGCCCGGCTACAGCGGCACCGGCTTCACGACACCCTCGACCGGGGACGCGAAGGTGACTCGCGTCTTCGATGTCGCGTCGGGTGCCGACCTGTCGTACACCGTGGACGCGGACGGGAAGGTGACGATCACCGGTATCAACCGCACCCGCATTCCCGAGGACAGCGTCGTCGGCGTGACACTGGACCGCTCCGTGCAGCCCGCTGACGTTGCCGCCGGCAGGACGGTCACCGCCAGCAGCGAGGAGACCTCCAAGGGGAACACCGCGGCGAAGGCCGTGGACGGATCCACCGCGACGCGCTGGTGCGCGAGCAACGGCAACACCGGACACTGGCTGAAGGTGGACCTGGGGACCACCAAGTCCCTCACCGGCACCCGTATCGCCTGGGAGCTGGACGCAACGAACTACCGCTACCGGATCGAGGGCTCCACCGACAACAGCACCTGGACCACGCTCGCCGACCGCACCGCCACGACCAGCACCAGTCAGGTACAGGTCTCCGCCTTCCGGGCGCAGGCCCGCTACATACGGGTGACGGTCACCGGGCTCCCTGCCACGGTATGGGCGTCCATCCGCAGCCTGGAGGTCTACGACCGGCCCTTCACCGCGGATCTGGGCACCTACCGGCTGGTGAACCGCAAGAGCGGCAAGGTCATGGACGTCAGCGACGCCTCCAGCGCCGACGGCGCCGCCATCATCCAGTGGCCCTCGACCGGCGGCACCAACCAGCAGTGGAAGCTGCTGCCGAATGCCGACGGCTCCTACCGGCTGGTCAACGTCCGCAGTGGCAAGGTCCTTCAGAGCCCGGACAATTCCGCCCAGGGCGCGGCCCTCGACCAGTCGACCGACGACGGCGGCGACAACCAGTGGTGGAAGCTGGTCCCCTCCCAGACCAGCGGCTACTACCGGCTGGTCAACGTCCGCAACGGCTGGTGCGCCGACGTCAAGGACGCCGCCACCACGGACGGTGTCAAGGTCATCCAGTGGCCCACCACCGACGGGTCGAACCAGGACTGGCAACTCATCGCCCTGTGACGGCGTTCCGGCGAGGGGGCCCGTGCCACTGGGGCGCGGCCCCCTCGCCCTCGGCCACGCTCCACCCCTAAGAGATCCGATGTATAGCGTGACCTCGTCGGCGTAGCTGCCCCTCTGGGCTCCCGCCGCCTTCGAGAATCCTTCAAATGGTCCCTTCTGGCAGGGATTTTCGTCGCGCCTCTAGACGTGGCTATCGCCCCACTAATATAAATCCATCCGATGTCTCCTCTTGGCTCTACGCGGAGCAGAGTGCCCAGGCCGACGTTCCGCTCGTAACGCCCTGCCTTCCCTCCCCCTGACACATGGAGCCGCACCATGTCCTCAGCCCCCCTCAGCCGACGCTCCCTGATGAAGGCCGCCGCCCTGGCCGGAGGAATCGCGACCTTCGGACTGCCGCAGGTCCTGTGGCCCGCCACCGCCGAGGCGTATACCGTCCCCTCGAAGATGGACTGGTGGTACCAGGCCAGGTTCGGGATGTTCATCCACTTCGGGTCCTACTCGCAGCTCGGCCAGGGCGAGTGGGCGTTCACCAACTCGCAGTGGAGCAAGGCGAACTACCAGACCCAGGTCACCCAGAACTTCAACCCGAGCCAGTTCAACGCCGCCCAGATCGCCGAGCTGGCCAAGAACGCCGGCATGAAGTACCTCGTGATCACCGCCAAGCACCACGAGGGCTACGCGATGTGGGATTCCAACGTCGCGGGCTTCACCAACACCACCGGCACCAAGCTGTACAACCTGCACGACTTCGGCGGCGTCCAGACCGACCCGCTCATGAACCTCAAGACCGAGTGCGAGAGCCGCGGGATCAAGTTCTGCCTGTACTACTCGATCCTCGACTGGAACCACCCTTCCCAGACCGACCGCCACGAGGTCGGCCTCACGACGATGTCGTCACAGGCCGCCCGCACGGGCTACATCGCCGACATGAAGGCGCAGCTTCAGGAACTGCTGGACCGCTACGACCCGGCACTGCTGTGGTTCGACGGCGACTGGTTCGACGAGCCGTCCAGCCCCACCCTGGAGGACTGGTGGCTGTCATCGGACGGCGTCGACCTCTACAACTGGCTGATCGCCCGCAAGCCCAACCTCATCGTCAACGAACGGGTCAAGCGGGACCACCGTCTCGGCGACTACGCGGTCGCGGAGTTCGACATACCCGGTGAGCCGATGGGCCGCCCCTGGGAGCGGTGCGCCACCATGAACGGCGCCTGGGGTTACAACGCGTCGAGGGAGAACTCCTACAGATCCGTCAAGGACATCGTCCAAGAGCTCGTCACGGTTGTTTCCCGGGACGGCAACCTCCTGTTGAACATCGGCCCCAAGGGCGATGGCTCGGTCACATCGGGCACCCAGACCGTCCTGAACGGCCTGGCCTCATGGATGTCGACGCACAGCGACAGCATCCACGGCACCAGCGGCAGCCCGTTCACCAGCGAACCCGCATGGGGGAAGCTCACCAAGAGGAACGGCAAGCTCTTCGCCCATGTCTTCACCTGGCCCACGAACGGCCAGCTGCGGATCCCGAGGATCGACAACACGATCAGCCGCGTCTATCTGTTGAACAACCCCTCGGTCTCGCTCCCGTACACCGTCACCGACCAGATCAACGTCACCGTGCCGGCCACCGCGCCGAACGCCACCCTCCCCGTGGTGTGCGTCGAGGTCCAGGGCATGCCCACGAGGGTCTCGCCGACGGTGTTCCAGAACGTCGACTACCAAGGCACCCGCGCCGTTCTGCAGCTGGGCAGCTACACCTCCTCCCAGCTGTCCGCCGCCGGTCTGGGGCCCGCCATGGCCTCCTCCATCCTGGTGCCCGACGGCTACCAGGTGACGGGCTACTCCGGCGACAACTTCACCGGCACCGCCTGGACGTTCACCTCGAACGCCGCCGACCTTCGGGTGACCGGTAACAATGACGCCATCGCCTCGCTGAAGGTGACGTTCAACCCGGCCACGTACTTCCGCCTGGGCAACGTCACGAGCGGCCTGGTGCTGGACAGCGGCGGCAGTTCCTCCAGCGGCTCGAACCTGAAGCAGTGGGAGCCGATAGACCACCCCAATGTCCAGTGGCAGGCGATCGAACTCGGAAACGGCTACTACCGGCTCGTCAACCGTGGCAACGGCATGGCCGCCGACGGCTGGGGCGCTACCGGCAACGGCGACCCGGCCCGGCAGGCCCCCTGGAACGGCGGCACCAACCAGCAGTGGCAGATCACCGACCGCGGCAACGGCCGGTACTCGATCGCCAACCGCAGCACGGGACTGGTCCTCGACGGCGGCGGCATGGTCGCCGAAGGGGCCGTGGCCAAGCAGTGGACGTGGCAGAACAGCACCAACCTGCTGTGGACGTTCAGGGCTTGACCCAAGGCCGGGTAGTCAGGCGGAGCTCCCGTCAACAGGCAGTCCGCCGAGATGGCCTGTTGACGGGAGCTCCGTTGCCTGCGTGGAGAAAGGTCACCACCCCTGCTCGGCCGGTTCGGCCACCGCGTGGTGGTCTGCGAGCGCTGGCCCGGCCTGCAGGGGCTGCCCAGACTCACCCACATCGACGACGAGACCGCCCGGACCGTCCAAGCGGCCGGCGATGTCGACGAGGCGCTGCGGGACTCGTCGCTGTGCCATTACGTGTGGGTCAACGGCAAGGGCGAGAACCTGGTGAACATCCCGGCGAACCCCGATGGCCCGATGGGGTATCCGGATCACATCTCCATGTACCAGCCGGATGTGGAGAACGCGATCGACAGGCGGTTGCGCGGCTACGGCACGGTCGACGTCCGTCAGGGCTGGGCGGTCACCGGCCTCGACCAGGACGACGACGGTGTCACCCTGCGGCTGCGCGGCTGGAACGCCGACGCCATGTCAGCGGGGCCCTGCTGCCGGGCGAGACCCGCGAGGCCCCGCATCGCCACCCGCTGGCGCACCGGCAGGGTCTTCCTCGCCGGCGACGCCGCCCACACCATGCCGCCCTACCTCGGCCAGGGCGCGTGCAGCGGCCTGCGCGACGCCACCAACCTCGCCTGGAAGCTGGACCTCGTGCTCCGGGGCCTGGCACCGGACGCGCTCCTGGACACCTACGAGAGCGAGCGCCGCCCGCACGTCACCGCGATCACCCACGCGGCGATCGGCCTCGGCAAGGTCGCCAACACGCACGACACCGAAGCCGCCGCGGCCCGGGACGCGGCCTTCTTCGCCGGCAAGGTGCCCCCGCCGCCGCCGTTCCCACCGCTGAGCGGCGGAGTGCTGCGCACGGAAGCCGGCACACCGGTCGGCACCCTCACCCCCCCAGGGCCGCATCCGTCTGGCCGACGGCCGCACCGGACGCCTCGACGACCTCACCGGATACGGCTTCACCTTGACGGCACCGGGAGTACCTCCACCTGCTCGGCGCGGTCGCGTATCTGGCGCGTCCCGACTTCGCGCTGTTCGGTACGGCGTCCGACCGTACGGACCTGGGCGCGCTGGTGGACGATCTCGACGCCGCGCTGTCCGGAACAGTGGGTGCGGCCGTATGACGACCGGAGATCATGGAGCGGGGGCCGAGTTGCCGCCGCTGGTCGCCGCCCAGCACCGGGCCATGCCCTTCACCCGGCTCACCGACTGCGGCATGGACCCCGCCGACGCCCGACGCCCGACGGCTGCCGCGTCGGCTCCGCCACACCGGCTGATGTGGACAAGGCGGTTGAGCAGGCGGTACGGGCCCAGCGGGAGTGGGCCGCCCGGCCGTACTCCGACCGTGCCGCCGTGCTGCGCCGCGCCGCGCGCCTCTTCGAGGAGCACCAGCAGGAGATCGAGACCTGGCTGATACGGGAGTCCGGCGCGATCCGCCCGTTCGCCGCCCTGCAGGTCAGCAGCGGCGGTGCGGAGGAGTGCCACGAAGCCGCCGCCCTCGCCGGGGCCCTCTACGGTGAGCTGCTGCGCTCCGGGCAACAGCGGCTGTCCTTCTCCCCGCCGTGTCCCCGTCGGGGTCGTCGGCGTCATCGCCCCGTTCAACGTGCCGATCGTCCTGGCCATGCGGGCGGTCGCCCCGGCGCTCGCCCTCGGCAACGCGGTCGTCCTCAAGCCGGACCCCCGCACCGCGATCAGCGGCGGCGTCGTATTCGCCCGCGTCTTCGAAGAGGCGGGCCTGCCTGCCGGGTTGCTGCACGTCCTGCCCGGCGGCGCGGACGTGGGGGCGGCCGTGGTCGAGCACCCGCAGGTCCTCGTCATCGCGTTCACCGGCTCCACCCGGGCCGGACGCGCCATCGGTGTCGCCGCCGCCCAGCACCTCAAGCGGGTCCACCTGGAACTGGGCGGGAACTCCGCGCTCGTCATCATGGACGACGTCGACCTGGAGAAGGCCGCCTCGGTGGGCGCCTGGGGATCCTTCGTCCACGCCGGCCAGATCTGCATGGCCAGCAGCCGTCACCTCGTCCATGCCTCGGTCGCCGACGACTACACCGCCCTGCTCGCCCAGCACGCCGAGGCCCTTCCGGTGGGCGACCCGACCACCGAGGCCGTCGCCCTCGGACCGATCATCGACGCCGGCCAGCGCGACAACATCCACCGCATCGTCACCGAGACGGTCGAGGCCGGTGCCCGGCTGGCCGCGGGCGGTACCTACCAGGACCTGTTCTACCGGCCGACCGTGCTCACCGACGTACCGCTGACCGCGCCCGCCTACGCGCAGGAGATCTTCGGGCCCGTGGCGCCCGTCGTCCCGTTCCAGGACCTGGACGAGGCGGCCCGCCTGGCCGCCGGGACCGAGTACGGGCTGTCCCTCGGCATCCTCACCCGGGACGTCATGAAGGGCCTCGCCCTGGCGGAGCGCGTCCCCAGCGGCCTCGTCCACATCAACGACCAGACCGTCAACGACGAGGCGCTCATCCCGTTTGGCGGAGTCGGCGACTCCGGCACCGGTTCCCGCCACGGCGGCAGCGCCGCCAACCTCGAAGCCTTCACCGAACAGCAGTGGGTCACCGTACGGGGCGAGCTTCCGCACTACCCCTTCTGACGGCCGGCCCCCACAGAACCGCACGGAGATTTCCATGCCCGCGAACCCGATGACCGTCGTCCCCCGCCAGACCGAACAGGCCGCCGCCCCCTCGAACGCGGAAGCCGGCTGGTCCACCGACAACAAGTTCCTCAGCGGCCCCTTCGCGCCGTGGACGGAGGAGAACGAGGCGTACGACCTGGAGGTGGACGGCGAAATACCGTCCGACCTCGCGGGCGCACTGTTCCGCGTCTTCTCCAACCCCCGCTTCGAGCCGCGCAACACCGACCGCTACCACTGGTGGGAGGGCGACGGCATGGTGTGCGGCATCTACCTGCGCGAGGGCCGGGCCGCCTACCGCACCCGCTGGGTCGAGACCGACTCGATGAAGGTCGAGGTGGAGGCCGGGGAAGCGATCTACAGCGGCTTCGTCAACGGCGGCACCCCGGGCCGGCTGCCCGAGGGCGCCCCGCCCGCCAAGAACCTGGCCAACATCAACGCCGGCCTTTTCGACGACCACCTGATCGTCTACTTCGAGGGCGGGCTGCCGCACGCGCTGGACCCCGAGACCCTGCGCACCCTCGGCACGTACGACTTCCACGGCGGCATCGACGTCCTGTGCACCGGCCACTACAAGACCGACCCGGACACCGGCGACATGCTCTTCTTCGCCGCCACCGGAGCGACCATCACCTGGTACCGCGCCGACGTGAAGACCGCCGAGATCATCGACTCGCACTCCTTCGACATCGGCGTGCCGGTCCTCATGCACGACTTCGCCGTCAGCGACACCTACGCCATCTTCTTCGTCACCCCCGCCCAGTTCCGCTTCGACCTGGTGGCCCAGAGCAGGCCCGGTGTGGTCTGGGACGAGAACTCCCTCGAACACGGCGTCCAGATCGTCCTGATGAACCGTCACACCCACGAGGTCACCTGGCACGAGCTCGGCGGCCACTGGGCCAACACCCACTTCTTCAACGCCTACGAGCAGGACGACGAGCTGGTCATCGACGGGCACCGCATCAACCGGCTCGGCACCCCCATCGACCGCATCTCCACGCCGCTGAGCTCCCACGAGTGGTTCCCCCCGGCCCAGCCCTACCGGTGGCGCGTCGACCTGGCGACCGGACGGGCCTCGGAGGAGATGATCAGCGGCATCTTCGGCGAATTCCCGAAGATCAACGACGCGTTCACGGGCCGGCCGAACCGCTACGGCTACTTCGTCACCACGCGCGGCCTGGCCGACGACATCATGTCCGACGGACTGGCCCGCCACGACTACCTCCTCGACCGCACCACCGTCGTCGAAGGCCCGGACGGCCTGACCAGCCCCGGCGAACCGACCTTCGTCCCCCGCGAGAACGCCCGCGCCGAGGACGACGGCTACCTGCTCTCCCTGTGGTGGAACCGCACCACCAACCTCAGCGAACTGCTCATCCACGACGCCGCCGACCTGCGCCGGACCCCGCTGGCCCGGGTCAAGCTCCCCAGCCGGGTGCCGTTCGGCTTCCACGGCAGCTGGGCCGACCACGCCACCCTGGACCGAGCCATCGCCGCCCACCGCAGCAACGACTGACCGCCCTGGCCGGCGCCAAAGACACCCGCGGCCTGCCACGGGGAAAGGAAACACCCACCATGCAAGACCTGGCGGGCAGGACCGCCTTCATCACCGGCGGGGACAGCGGCATCGGTTTCGGCGTGGCGCAGGTCCTGTGCCACGCCGGCATGAACGTGGTCATCTGCGGAGTCGTCACCGAGACGCTCGCGAGCGCGCAACGCGAACTCGCGCGCATCGGCAGGGCCGAAGCAACTCAGCTCGACGTGCGCGACCGTGAGGAGTTCACCGCCGTCGCCGACCACCTCGACCTTGACTACGGCGGCGTGGACGTGCTGGTCAACAATGCCGGGGTCGGATTCCTCGCGCCGGTGGCCGAGGCGACCTTCGAACAGTGGGACTGGGTCCTCGACATCAACCTCACGGGTGTGTTCAACGGCATCCGGACCTTCCTGCCGTGCATGCCGGCCTCCGGCCGCCCGGGACACATCGTCTCGACCGCGTCGATCGGCGGTCTGCTCGGCACACCGGGAGCGCTCTACGTGGCCGCGAAATTCGGTGTGGTCGGGCTGATGGAGGCGCTGGCAGCCGAACTCAGGGACACCCCGGTGAACGTCTCCGTCCTGACGCCGGGAATGGTCCGAACCAACATCCACAACGGACCACCGCCCCCTGGCGAGCCACGGCCGCACACGCCGGGCGCCACCGCGGAGGCCGGCCTGCACGAAACGGCGATCCAGCCGGAGTCCGCGTCGACGGAAGTCATGCCGAACATCCGACCATCCGGTGCGGAGCTGGTACGGGCCATCTGCGCGGGCCTGGCCTGACCACCATCACGATGGCGATGCTCTGGGACCTTCCTGGCCGACCCAACGGGCAGCTGCTACGCCGTGTCCTGTGGGACTGGGCTTTGCTGGTGCACGCGCTCCACTACGCCGTGGAGCGGGGAGAGTTGGGCAGTCACCCGATGAACAGGGTTCGCTGGCGGGTGCCCAAGCCGACGGTCACGGTGGCGCCGGCTGAAGAACCGCCCGTCGGGAGAGACACGGGTGGTGCCGCTCCCGCCGCATCTGGCGACATCTCCCAATGACTGGGGTTGACTGGCGCCCGTCACCGGGCGGTCGTCGACCTCTCCGAACGGAGCAACCTGTCGAGGTTGGTCATGGAGGTGCGCATCGCGGCCCGCATCGCCGGCTCCTGGATGCGGTTCAGCAAGTCCCCCAGCGGTCCCAGCCCGATGGTGTACTCGACCTGGTAGACCATCTCTGTCGTCTCCCGGCCGTCCCCGCTCTGCATCGGCCGGAACTCGAAGACGTTGGTCACGTTCTGGAGCGGGGCGAATCCGGTGCCCGTGTCGACGCGGCGCTTGAAGGGCTCGATCTCCCTGACCGTCCACACCGAGTCGGTCTTCAGGGGGCCGAGAGTGCGGTTGCGTTCGGCGTAGGTCTTGCCGACGGTGGCGACGCCGTGGTGGTCGGTGACCTCGATCGCTCCGGCGACCCACTCGGCGTATCGGTCGGTGCGGGAGATGACGTCCCAGACGCGTCCTACGGGTGCGTTGATGACGGCCTGCTCGGTGACCACGTACATGTTCATCGGAGTGTTCCCTTTTCTTGTCGGTGCTTCTTGCGCTCAGTCCCGGTCCAGGACTTCGGTGGCGGTGTGCTTGCCGGAGCGGACAGCGCCGTCCATGAAGCCGTTCCAGTACGGGGAGAATTCGGCGCCCGCCCAGTGCACACGGCCGAAGGGGCGACCCATCCACTGGCCGAAGTCGGTGAGCACGCCGGGGGCTGCCACGGACGTGGGGCCGCCCTGGGTCCATTGCTCGGCGGTCCAGTCCTGCTCGACGTAGTCGACGGTGTCGAAGGCCCGGTCCCCGACGACCTGGGCGAAGGAGCGCAGCACCGCTCCACGGCGCTCGGCGGCCGGGCGGTGGGCCCACTTGCGCCATTCCCGGCCGCCGAGGAAGCCCATGAGGACGCCCGGTCCACCGTCGGGCGGAGTGTTGTCGAACATCTCGCGGATGGGGGAGCCGCCGCGCAGCAAGCCCATGCCGGACAGGCCGTCCTCGCGCCAGAACGGCGTGTCGTAGACGGCGACGCACTTCATGAGGGTGCCGAACGGCAGCCGCTGGAAGAGCTGGTCCTGCTGGGGCGGCAGCAGCGGGTCCCACACGATCCGCGCGGCGAGCAGGGGTGGGATGGCGACGATGACCTGGTCGGCCCGCCAGTCTCCGGCGTCGGAGACGACGGTGACGCCTGTGGAGTCCTGACTGATGCGCCGTACCGGGGCGGACAGGTGGACGCGGCCGTCGAGTTCCTCGGCCAGCCGCTGCGCGACGAGCTGCGAGCCGCCGACGAACCGGCTGTCCTGGGCGCCGCCGGTGGTGCCGGTGCCGCGTTCCATGGTGCCGGGGTGGGTCTCGTTGCCGAACGTGGCGACGTACCAGAGGCTGAACAGGGCGGACGCGTCGCGTGCCTCGCCGCCGTAGGCGGAGTTGAGGAAGAGGCTGATCATGTCGACGGCATCGCCGGTGATTTCGGCCTTGCGCAGCCACGTCTCGTAGGTCATGCCGTCGAGTTCGCGGGCGTGCGGGGCCCGCCACGGGGCCGCCGGGTCCACCTTGGCTGCCTCCCTGGCGATGCGAGCCAGGGCGATGCCCATGTCCGGCAGGGCGAACAGGTCCGGCGGGGTGTGGCCGGAGAAGCGCTTGGCCCTGCCGTCGTGGACGTAGACGGTCTCGCCGGGCACGGCTGCCTGGTAGGTGTCCACGCCGACCTCCTTGGCCAGCGCCAGGATGTGGTCCTGGGTGGGGCCGACGAACTGTCCGCCGATCTCCGTGACTTGGCCGTCGCCGAGGTCGTGGTTGAGCAGTCGGCCGCCGACCCGGTCACGGGCCTCCAGGACGGCCACCGACTTGCCCGCCGCGATGAGCTCCCGTGCCGCGGTCAGACCGGCCAACCCCGCACCGATCACCACGACGTCCGCCCTGCGGCTGTGACGTGAGGTGGTGGCGTCCGTGGTCTGCGTGCTGCTCATGATCACTCCCTGTCGTCGGTCGTACTGGGTGCTCCTCACCATACAGACGACATTGTCGTTTGACAATGTCGGTTGGTCATGTCGTTTGATTGGGTCACTTGACTTCTGTGAAAGTGCCGCTCAGGGCGGGTTTTGGCAGGGGGGTGACCCAAGTTGCGCAGTCGACATGTTCGGGTGACTTGAGCGACTGATAAAGTCTGGTGATCGAAGCGGTTCCGAGCCGCTGTCAGCCCGCGTCCGCGTCGAGACGTCCGGGAATCCCCTCACCGACTCTGGGAGTTAGCCATGGCTGTCCTGCTCCATCGGCTGGGCCGCGGTGCCTACCGTCACCGCAAGCTGGTGCTAGGCATCTGGCTCGTGGTCTTTGCCGCGCTCGTCACCTGCGTCAGCGTCTTCGGCGCCAAGCTCGACGACCGCTTCACCGTGCCGGGCACCGAGTCGCAGCGGGCGTTGGACACGCTCGGCAAGACACTGCCCGAGGCCTCCGGAGCGGGCGCCCAGATCGTCTTCACCGCACCCGAGGGCCACCACGTCACCGAGAAGTCCTACGGGACGGTCATCGCCGGATTCGAGTCGGCGGCCGCGAAGGCGCCCCAGGTCAGTGCCGTCATAGGCCCGAGCGCCTCCGGTGCCGTCTCGGCCGACCGGACCACGGCGATCGTGCAGGTGCAGTACTCGGCGCAGCGGGCCGAGGTGCGCGCCTCATCGCTCGACGCGATCGAGCAGGAGGCAGAGGCGGCCGAGCAGAGCGGGCTGGGGAACCATGTGGGCGGCACTGTCTTCGGCAGCAACGGCGTCCACATCGGCCCGTCGGAGATCATCGGCGTCGTCATCGCCCTGCTCGTCCTCGTCGTCACGTTCGGCTCGCTGCTCACTGCCGGCATGTCGCTGCTGCCGGCCCTGCTCGGTGTGGCGGTGGGACTGACCGGGCTGCTCGCCCTCGCCCCGGCGGTCAGCATCTCCTCCACGGCGGTCACCCTCGCGCTGATGCTGGGTCTGGCCGTGGGAATCGACTACGTCCTGTTCATCCTCTCCCGCCACCGCCAGCAACTCGCCCGCGGGACGGACCCGCAGGAGTCCATGGCGCTGGCCAACGGCACAGCCGGCAGCGCCGTGGTCTTCGCCGGCAGCACCGTGATCATCGCTCTCGCCGCACTCGGGGTCATCGGCATCCCGTTCCTGACCACGATGGGCCTCGGCGCCGCCGGAGCCGTCCTCATCGCCGTCCTGGCCGCGATCACCCTGCTCCCGGCCATCGCCGGATTCGCCGGTGCTCGGCTGACTCCCAAGCCCGGCAGCAAGGCGGCTCGGCCGGCCGCTGACCCCGACGCGTCCACCGGAAGGGCCACCCTGGGCGCCCGCTGGGTGAAGACGGCCGTCGCCAAGCCATGGCTGACCGTCCTGGCCGTCGCCGGCATCCTCGTCGCGCTCGCCCTCCCGGCGGCAGATCTGCGCCTCGCCCTGCCGGACAACGCCTCGGCCCCGGTCAGCTCCACCGAGCGCAAGGCGTACGACGTGGTCAGCGACAAGTTCGGCCCCGGCTTCAACGGCCCGCTCCTGGTGCTGACGGAGACCCATGACGGTCCCGGTGCGCAGGCAGGCACTCAGGCCGCGCAAGAGCTGCGGGACCTGAAGGGAGTCAAGGCGGTGCTGCCGCCCCAGCCCACCCGCGACCCCGCGCAGACCGTCATCCAGGTCATCCCCGAGACCGGTCCCGACAGCGCCCGCACCGACCGGCTCGTCCGTGACATCCGTGCCGCCGCGCCGGACATCCGTGAGACCACCGGAGCCTCCGTCGCGGTCACCGGAACCACCGCCGTCAACATCGATGTCTCCAACCGGCTCAGCGACTCCCTGCTGCCGTTCATGGCCATCGTCGTGGGCCTCAGCCTGATCCTGCTGACCATGGTGTTCCGCTCGCTGGTCATCCCCCTCAAGGCCGCCGTCGGATTCCTGTTGTCGGTGGCCGCCTCGCTCGGCACGGTCGTCGCCCTGTTCCAGTGGGGCTGGCTGGCGGACCTCTTCGGCCTGGCCCACACCGGTCCCGTCGTGAGCTTCCTGCCGATCATCCTGATCGGCGTGCTCTTCGGACTCGCCATGGACTACGAGGTGTTCCTCGTCTCCGGGATGCGCGAGGAATGGGTCCACACCGGCAGGGCACGCCGGTCCGTGATCGACGGCGCGCGGCACAGCGTGCGGGTCGTCACCGCGGCGGCCCTGATCATGTTCACCGTCTTCGCCGGGTTCTTCCCCCTCGACGACGCCCTGATCAAGCCCATCGCCTTCGCGCTGGCCGTCGGCGTGGCCATCGACGCCTTCGCCGTCCGCATGACCCTCGTACCGGCGGTCCTCGCCCTCGCCGGACGACATGCCTGGTGGCTCCCTGCCTGGCTGGACCGGGTCCTGCCCGATCTCGACGTCGAGGGCACGTCTCTCCAGAAGGCCCCCGAGGTGGAGCACAAGGAGCCTGAGCGAGTCTGCTGACAGGCTCCCACCTGGCGGAATCCTCCCCACCAGACCAAGGCCCCGGCCACAGGACGCAGTCGCCGGCCGGGGCCTTGGTCTGTTCCTGACCCGTGATCGAAATGGCCCGCCGCCACCCGGTCGGGGGCATGGGAGGGGGTGACCGGATGGCGGCGGGGGCTGAGGGGGAGACCGGAGGGCGGCGGGGGAGCGTGCGGGGTCAAGGGGGAGCGTGCGAGGTCAGTCGTCGATCGCTCGTATCGGGTCGTCGGACAGACTCGTGGCCAGCCACTGCTCCACGGCCGTGATGTGGACGGTCGCCGCAGCGGTGGCGAGCAGGGCGTCGCGTGACTGAAGCGCGCTGAGGATCTGCTCGTGGTCCTCATGGGCGCTGTTCAGGGCGTGACTGGCCTGGCTGCCGCGGACGATGCGGACACGCTGGGTGCGGGTGGAGAGCACTTGCAGCAGCATCGACAGCACGGGGTTGCCGACCGCTTCGACGATCCTGAGGTGGAAGGCGATGTCGTGGGCGACGAACTCCTCCACGGTGGCGACGGTCCGGGACCGGTCGAGGATGTTGCGCAGTTCCTGGAGATCCTTCGGCTTGAGCAGCGCGGCGGCCAGCCCCGTCGCCTGCGGTTCGAGCAGTCGTCGTACCTGGAGCAACTGCAGAGCCGTATGGCCCTGGGAGACATCCGCGGCGAAGGAGAGGCTCTCCAGCAGGAGATGGGGCTCCAGACTGGAGACGTACGTGCCGTCGCCCTGCCGGGTGACCAGAATGCGCATGGCCGTCAGCGCCCGGACTGCCTCGCGCAGGGAGTTCCGGGACAGGCCGAGCTGTCTGGCGAGGATCTCCTCCTTGGGGAGCCGCGAGCCGGGCGCGAGTTCACCGGCGACGATCATCGCCTTGATCTTGTCGATCGCCTCGTCCGTCAGTGCCACGAGAGTGCCTCTCTGAGTCGGGGACCCGCCGGCCCGGCGGCTCCGCCGGGCCTGACGCGGGCCGGCGGAGCCGCGTGCGGTGCGCGGTTATTCCTGCTTCTCGCCCGAGGCGAACCGGGAGATGATCAAGGCGACGATGATGATGGCTCCGTTGAGGAACTGGTTCCACAGCGGAGGTACGCCCGCCAGGGTCATGACGTTCACGACCAGCTGGAGGGTGAGGACGCCGGTGAGGGCGCCGAACACGGAGCCCTTGCCGCCGTTGAGGCTGACCCCGCCGATGACGGTCGCGGCGAAGACCTGGAAGATCCAGCCGCTGCCCTGGGTGGCGGAGATGGAGCCGTAGTGGCCGCTGTAGAGGATGCCGGCGAACGCGGCGAGGACGCTGCCGATGATGAGGACGATCCACACGATGCGGTCGACGCGGATGCCCGCGGTACGGGCCGCCTCCGCGTTGCCGCCGATCGCGTACAGCGCCCGGCCGTGCCGGAGCCAGGCCAGTGCACTGCCGCCGACGGCGAAGAGCAGCGCGCACACCCAGATGGCGGCGGGTACGCCCAGCCAGGACGCCTTGCCCAAGTAGGTGAAGGAGGAGGGCAGTTCGACGATCGACTGGCCCTCGGAGAGGGCGACCTGGAGGCCTCGCAGCATGGTCAGGGCGCCGAGGGTGACGATGAAGCCGTTGAGGCGCAGCTTGAGGATGAGGAAGCCGTTGACGGCACCGATCACCACGCCGACCAGCAGACAGAGGGGAATTGCCGTCCACTCGGGAAAGAGACCGAGCCCGTTGAATCGGCCGCCGCTGGTCGGCAGGACGAGCCACACGGCGATGACGGGCGCCACACCGATGGTGGACTCGAGCGAGAGGTCCATCCGTCCGGCGATCAGGATGAAGGTCGTGGCGAGCACCAGCAGGCTCAGTTCGGTGGACTGCTGGGCCACACCGATGAGGTTGTCGGCGGTCAGGAAGGCCGGCGAGACGATGAACCCGATCAGGCCGAGGACGAGGATCGCCGGGACCAGGGACAGTTCACGGAAGCGCCCGAGGTCGACCCGGCGGCGCGTGGTGTCCGCGGCGGCCGGCTCGGCCTTGCTCACTGCGGGCTCGGTGAGATCTGTGGTGGCGGACATGACTACCTTCCGTGCTCGTCTGCGCCGGTTGAGGCGGGTACGGCGGATGCGGGGGACGCGGTGGCGGGGGCCTTGTCGCCGCTGACGCCCTCGATGGCGGCGACGACGACCTCGTCCTTCCAGCCGCGGTCGAACTCGGCGACCACGCGCCCGTGGAACATGACGACGACCCGGTCACAGACCTTCAGGTCGTCCAGTTCGTCGGAGACGATCAGTGCGGCCTTGCCGCCGTCCGCGACCTGCCGGATGCGGCCGAGGAGGAACTCCTTGGACTTGACGTCGACCCCGTTGGTGGGGCGGATGGCCACCAGGACGTGCGGGTCGGTGGCCAGGGCACGGGCGACGACGACCTTCTGCTGGTTGCCGCCCGAGAGGGCGGAGACCGGGGTGGCGGCTCCCGGGGTCTTGATGTCGAGGTCCCGGATCATGCGTCCGGCGAAGGCCTTGGTGCGGGCCGGCAGCACCGTGCCGAACGGACCGAGCTGGTCGGTGACGGTGAGCGTCGCGTTCTCCGCCACGCTGCGGTTGTTGACCAGCCCCTGGAGGTGGCGGTCCTCGGGGACCAGACCGACTCCGGCGGTGAGCGCGGACGGCACACTGCCGGTGCGCACGCTCCTGCCCCCGACCGTGATCCGGCCGTCCTTGGCCCGGTGCAGACCGGCGATCGCCTCGCCCACCTGCACATTGCCGCTTGCGGTGGCGCCGGCGAGCCCGACGACCTCGCCGGAGCGGACCGCCAGGGAGATGTCCTCGCAGACGCCGGGCAGTGTCAGGCCGTCGATCGCCAGCACTTGCGGGGCATCCGCCCGCGCGAGGGGAGACCGGCCGACGGCGGCGGCGACCGCGGAGGCCGACTCGCCGGTCATGGTCTCCACCAGCGCCTGGTGGCCGAGTTCGGCGACGGGCGCGGTGAGGATGTGGGCCGCGTCACGGTAGACCGTGACCGTGGTGCACAGGTCGTACACCTCTTGCAGGTGGTGGGAGATGAAGAGGAAGGCGACGCCCTGACGCTGGAGGTCGTGGAGCTTGTCGAACAGCCGGTCGATGCCGCGGGCGTCGAGTTTCGCGGTCGGCTCGTCGAGGATGATGAACCGCGCCCCGAACGACAGGGCCCGTGCGATCTCGACGAACTGCCGCTGCTCGACGGTGAGGTCCCTGGCCCGCGCGGCGGCATCGACGGCCACGCCGTACTCGCCGAGCAACTCCTCGGCACGCCGGCGCAGTTGCTTCCAGCGGATGGGCTGCACCGCCCCGGCGCTCTGCCGGTTCAGGAAGAGGTTCTCGGCGACGGTCAGGTCACCGATGATCGTGGAGCGCTGATAGACGCAGGCCACGCGGGAGCGCCAGGCGTCGATGTCGCCGAAGGCGGGCGCCGGCTCGCCGGAGAAGTGCAGGGTGCCGGTGTCGGGTTGCTGGAGGCCGGTGAGGATGGACACGAGCGTCGACTTGCCGGCGCCGTTGCGTCCGACCAGGGCGTGCGCCTCGCCGGGGGCGACGGTGATCCGGGCGTCGCGCAGCGCTACGGTCGCGCCGAATCGTTTGCTGATGCCGGTCGCCTCGACCACAGGGGCCGGGGTGCCGGGGCCGGTCGCCCGGGCGGTCGCGGTGTCCGCCATGGTGGATACCGTCCTTCGTGTACGGAGGCTGGAGCCGAGGGGCGCGGGCGTGCGCCCGGGCCGGCGGTGCGGGGTGGGCGTCGGGGGACGGGGGGTGTGCTCCCGTCCCCCGACGTGGCGGTGGGAACCGGCGGTCATCAGCCGACGTTGTTGCCCCACAGGGTCTTGTCGTCGACGTTGTCCTTGGTGACCAGCGGCGCGGGGAGCTGGTCCTCGAGGCCGTTGGGCAGCTTGATGATCGTGGAGTCGTGGTCGGTCGCACCCGGCTTGAAGGTCTTGCCCTCGGCCGCGGCCTCGGCGTAGTACAGCGCGTACTTGGCGTAGAGGTCGGCGGGCTGGGAGATCGTGGCGTCGATCTGGCCCTTGCGGATGGCGTCGAACTCCTGCGGGATGCCGTCGTTGGAGACGATCGAGATGTGCCCCTTCTGGCCGGCCGGCTTCAGCAGGCCCTTCTGCTCCAGCAGGGCCAGGGTCGGCTGCAGGAACACACCGCCGGCCTGCATGTAGATGCCGTTCAGGTCGGGGTGCTGGGCGAGCAGGCTCTGCAGCTTGGCGGAGGCCACGTCGCCCTTCCAGTCGGTGGGCAGCTCGAACACCTTGATCTTCGGGAACTTCGTCTTCATGCACTCCGCGAAAGCCTCGGAGCGGTCGCGTCCATTGATCGAGTCCAGAGCGCCCTGGAACTCGGCGACCTTGCCCTTCCCGCCCAGCTGCTTCCCGAGGAACTCGCAGGCCTGGGTGCCGTACGCCCGGTTGTCGGCACGGACCACCATGTAGACGTCGCCCTTGTCGGGCCTGGTGTCGACGCTGACCACGGGGATCTTCTTCGACGCGAGCGTGTCGAGGGTGGAGGCGATGGCGCCGGTGTCCTGGGGGGCCATGACCACGGCCTTGGCGCCGGTGTTCTGGAACACCTGCACGTTGGCGACCAGCTTGGTGACGTCGTTCTGCGAGTTGCTGAGCGGCAGCGCGTTGATGCCGTCGGACTTGATGTCCTTCTTCATGTACTCGGCGTAGGAGTTCCAGAAGTCGGAGTCGGAGCGCGGCAGGTCGATCCCGATGGCGGGCTTGTCGCCGCCCGATGCGACCGAGTCGGCGCTCTCGCGGTTGCACGCGGTGGCGAGGGCCAGTACCGCGAGGACGGCGGTGGCGGCTGCGGCGGTGGAGCGGGTGCGAGCGAGGTTCATGGCCGTGTTCTCTCCTTAGCCAGGGCACTTGGGGCCGCAGGGCAACGGTGGAAGGGCGTACCTGCCTGCGGGGGGAGGGGCGAGGTCGCCGGACGGGCAGTTGCCGATCCGGCGCGGAAAACGCGTGGATCGTGCCCTGGGAGGGGTGGGTGTGAGGGTCAGCCGGGGACCGAGGATGCGGAGGCGGAGCGACCGCACGGATGTGAGCCGAATGGACGCACTGGATGGTGCAACCATTCCTCCGATGTATCCCGGACGTCGAGGACGTTACGACGGCGTTGCCGACGTTGACAAGAGTTCGCCGCCAGAGATTTGCGGGACGTCACGCCGTAGGGCGCCGAGGTGCCGTCCCGACCTCGTGACTCCGTGCTGACACCCCCTACGACCTGCAGAGTTCCGGCCTCCGTGGGTGACGGGCGATGCGCTGCGGCAGCTCACAATTCGACAACGGGGCCCTCTTGGACCGGTGGGGGGCGGTGGCAGGGCGTGTCCTCGGGGGGCCGTACCCCTCTCGGGGTGGCCGGTGGATGCCCGCCGGTCTCGCTCTCACCAGGGGAGGAGTGGTCCTGCGACCCGCATTGGATTCATCGGATGGCGGGTCACGTGTCGGCCCCGTGGCCATGCGTGACCACGGGGAATTTGCCGTTGTGAGCGCTTGACCGGCATGGCCGACGAAATACATCCGAGGAATCCATTGTCAGGCGCGATCCTCGCGTCTAAGGTCACTGTGCCGCCATACATCCGATGACTGTGATGCGGATGAGCGAAGCCCGCCGACAGGTCCGGCCCGGCGCACCGCAGGCGGCCCAGCCCTACGGCCGACCACCCCTCAGACGAAACCCGCATGGCAAGGGAGCCCCCAGTGAAACTGCTACGAGTCGGCGCCCCCGGTGAGGAGCGGCCGGCGGTCCGTACCGACGACGGCCGACTGCTGGACCTGTCCTCCGTGACCCCGGACATCGACGGCGTCTTCCTCGCCTCCGGAGGAGTGGACCGGGCCCGCGCGGCTGTCACGGCGGGAGAGCTGACCGAGCTCGACCAGGACGGCCTGCGGATCGGCGCACCCGTCACGCGCCCCGGCAAGGTCATCTGCGTCGGGCTGAACTACCGCGACCACGCCGCCGAGACCGGCGCCGCGATCCCGCCCCGCCCAGTGGTGTTCATGAAGGACCCGGGCACGGTCGTCGGCCCCTACGACGAGGTACTGATCCCGCGGGGGTCGGTGAAGACCGACTGGGAGGTCGAGCTGGCGGTCGTCATCGGACGGCGGGCTCGCTACCTCGACGGTCCTGAGGCAGCGCGGGCCGTGATCGCGGGCTATGCGATCAGCCATGACGTCTCGGAGCGCGAGTTCCAGCTGGAGTACTCGCCGCAGTGGGACCTGGGCAAGTCCTGCGAGACCTTCAACCCGCTCGGCCCGTGGCTGGTCACCGCCGACGAGGCCGGTGACCCGCAGAACCTCGGCCTGCACCTGAGCGTCAACGGCGTGAAGCGGCAGGACGGCCACACCGGCGACATGATCTTCCCGGTCGACCACATCGTGTCGTACCTGAGCCAGTACATGGTTCTGGAACCGGGCGACGTGATCAACACCGGTACGCCCGCGGGCGTGGCTCTGGGTCTTCCCGGCACTCCCTTCCTGCGCCCCGGCGACACCGTCGAGCTTTCTGTCGACGGCCTCGGCAGCCAGCGCCAGACCTTCGCCCAAGCGTGAAAGGCAGCACCACCTTGACTACAACCTCCGCCCGGATCACCGCCGTCGACACCTACGACGTCCGTTTCCCCACCTCGCGGGAACTGGACGGCTCCGACGCGATGAACCCGGATCCCGACTACTCCGCCGCCTATGTCGTGCTGCGCACCGACGCCGGCGACGGGCACGAGGGCCACGGCTTCACCTTCACCATCGGACGCGGCAACGATGTCCAGGTCGCCGCGATCGGCGCCCTGCGGCCCCACCTCGTGGGCCGCTCCGTGGAGGAGCTGTGCGCCGACCCGGGCTCGGTCAACCGCGACCTGATCGGGGACAGCCAGCTGCGCTGGCTCGGCCCCGAGAAGGGCGTGATGCACATGGCCATCGGTGCCGTCGTCAACGCCGTGTGGGACCTGGCCGCCAAGCGCGCCGGACAGCCCCTGTGGCGGCTGCTCGCCCACGCCGAACCCGAGTGGCTGGTCTCCCAGGTCGACTTCCGCTACATCGCCGACGCCCTCACCCCCGAGGACGCCCTCCAACTGCTGCGCGAGGGCCGCACCGGGCTCGCGGAGCGCGAGGCCGTCCTGCTGGAGCGCGGCTACCCCGGCTACACCACCTCTCCGGGCTGGCTCGGCTACTCCGACGACAAGCTCACCCGGCTGGCCAAGCAGGCGGTCGCCGACGGCTTCACCCAGATCAAGCTGAAGGTCGGCGCCGACCTCGCCGACGACATCCGCCGCATGCGCACCGCCCGCGCCGCCGTCGGCGAGGAGATCCGCATCGCCATCGACGCCAACCAGCGCTGGAACGTGGACGAGGCGGTCGAATGGACCAAGGCGCTCGCCGAGTTCGACCCGTACTGGATCGAGGAGCCCACCAGCCCCGACGACATCCTCGGCCACGCCGCCGTCCGCCGGGGCGTCGCCCCCGTGAAGGTCGCCACCGGCGAACACGTGCAGAACCGCATCGTCTTCAAGCAGCTCCTCCAGGCCGGCGCCATCGACGTCCTCCAGATCGACGCGGCCCGGGTCGGCGGCGTCAACGAGAACCTCGCGATCCTGCTGCTCGCCGCGAAGTTCGGGGTGCCGGTGTGCCCGCACGCCGGCGGTGTGGGCCTGTGCGAGCTGGTGCAGCACCTGTCGATGTTCGACTACCTGGCGCTGTCCGGCACGACCGAGAACCGCGTCATCGAGTTCGTCGACCACCTTCACGAGCACTTCACCGCCCCCGTGGTGATGCGCGACGGCCACTACACCGCGCCGCTGACCCCGGGCTTCTCCGCCACCATGCACCCCGAGTCCCTCACCGAATACCGTTACCCGGACGGCACCTTCTGGGCCGCCGACCTCGCTGGACGGGAGGAAGCGGCATGACCGGTCTGTCAGGGCTCAGGGCCGTCGTCACCGGCGGCGCGTCCGGCATCGGGCTGGCCACGGCCCGCGCGCTGGCGGCGCAGGGCGCGGCGGTCGCCGTGCTCGACCTCGACCCGGGCGGCGCCGGCGAACCGCTGCTCGGTTTCAAGGCCGACGTCAGCGACGACGCCTCCGTACGTGCCGCCGTGGATGCGGCGGCGACGCAGCTCGGCGGCATCGACATCCTCGTCAACAACGCGGGCATCGGCGCGGCGGGCACCGTAGAGGACAACCCCGACGAACAGTGGCACCGAGTCCTGGACGTCAACGTCCTCGGCATGGTCCGCACCACCCGCGCCGCCCTGCCCCACCTGCGCCGCTCCGCGCACGCGTCCGTCGTCAACACCTGTTCCATCGCGGCCACCGCGGGACTGCCCCAGCGTGCCCTGTACTCCGCCAGCAAAGGCGCCGTGCTGTCGCTCACCCTGGCCATGGCCGCCGACCACGTCCGCGAGGGCATCCGCGTCAACTGCGTCAACCCCGGCACCGCCGACACACCCTGGGTCTCCCGGCTGCTGGACGCGGCCGACGATCCCGAGGCCGAGCGTGCCGCCCTCAATGCCCGTCAGCCGATGGGCCGCCTGGTGACCGCCGACGAAGTCGCCGCCGCCATCGTCTACTTGGCGAGTCCGGCAGCTGCGTCCGTCACCGGCACCGCGCTCGCGGTGGACGGCGGTATGCAGGGACTCAGGCTGCGCCCGGTGGACCGGTCGTGAGGACCACCACGCTGGGCGGCAGCGCCGTACCGGTCTCGGAACTGGCCCTGGGCTGTGCCGCCCTCGGCAACCTCTTCCACCCGGTCACCGACGAGGCCGCCCACGCCACGGTGGAGGCGGCCTGGGACGCCGGTGTCCGCACCTTCGACACCGCGCCGCACTACGGTCTCGGCCTGTCGGAACGGCGGCTCGGCGCCGCGCTGCGCGACCGCCCCCGTGACGCCTACACCCTCTCCACCAAGGTGGGCCGGTTTCTCGTGCCGAATCCGGAGGGCGGCGCCGGCGACGACCTGGCCGACGGCTTCGCCGTCCCGGCCACCCACCGCCGCGTCTGGGACTTCAGCGCCGACGGAGTGCTGCGCTCCCTGGAGGCCAGCCTGGAACGCCTCGGCCTCGACCGCGTCGACATCGCCCTGCTGCACGACCCCGACGACCACGCCGACCAGGCCTTGCGCGAGGCGTACCCGGCGCTGGAGCGGCTGCGCGCGGAAGGCGTCATCGGAGCGATCGGCGTCGGGATGAACCAGTCCGCCCTGCCCGCCCGGTTCCTGCGTGAGACCGACCTCGACGTGGTGCTGCTGGCCGGCCGCTACACCCTCCTGGAACAGGACTCGCTCACCGAACTGCTCCCGGAGGCAGCAGCCCGCGGCCGGAGCGTGGTCATCGGCGGAGTGTTCAACTCCGGGCTGCTGACGGCCCCCCGGCCCGGCGCCACGTACGACTACGCACCCGCTCCGCAGCAGGTCCTCGACCGGGCGCTGCGGCTCCTCGCGGTCTGCGAACGCCATGGTGTGCCGCTGCGGGCCGCGGCGCTGCGCTTCCCGTTCGGCCATCCCGCGGTCGCGAGCGTCCTGACCGGCGCGCGCACTCCCGAGGAGGTGCGCGACACGGTGGAGCAGCTGCGGCGCCCGATCCCGGACGCCCTGTGGGACGAGCTGCGCGCCGAGGGCCTGCTGGACCCGGACACCCCCATCCCCGCAGCTACACCGGTCGGCAAAGCCGCGCCGACCGGGCAAGCCATGCCGCCGAAGGAGCCGTCATGAGGGTCGCCCTGCACACCAAGGTCCGCGCCGACCGCATCGAGGAGTACGAGGCCGCGCACCGCGAGGTGCCCGAGGAACTCACCGCCGCGATCCGCGCCGCGGGGGTGAGCGAGTGGACGATCTGGCGAAGCGGCACGGACCTGTTCCATGTGCTGGAGGTCGAGGACTACCAGGCGATGATCGCCGAACTCGACAAGCTGCCCGTCAACATCACCTGGCAGGCCCGGATGGCCGACCTCCTCGACGTCGTCCACGACTACTCCGCGCAGGGCGCGGACGCCTCGCTGCCGGTGGTGTGGGAACTGTGACCGGAGCGGAAACCGGGCCCGGCATCGTGGACGCCCACCACCATGTGTGGGACCTGTCCGTCCGTGACCAGGACTGGATCAGCGGAGACGAACTCGCCCCGCTACAAAGCGACTTCACCATCGCGGACCTGGCACCGGAGGCCCGCGCGGCCGGTGTCACCGCCACCGTGCTGGTGCAGACGATCACCGTGCCGGAGGAGACCCCGGAGTTCCTGGCCCTGGCCGCCGACAGCGACCTGGTCGCCGGGGTCGTCGGCTGGACCGACCTGACCGCCCCCGACGTCGCCGAGACCCTCGCGGAGCTGCGCGCGGGCCCCGGCGGGGAGCACCTGGTGGGCATCCGCCACCAGGTGCAGGGCGAGCCGGACCCGCGCTGGCTCGTCCGCCCCGAGGTACTGCGCGGCTTGGCCGCGGTCGCCGAGGCGGGACTCGTCTACGACCTCGTGGTGAAGCCCCACCAGCTCGCCGCGGCCGTCGAGGCCGCACAGCGCCTCCCCGGCCTCACCTTCGTCCTCGACCACATCGGCAAGCCGCACATCGCGTCCGGCGAACTCGCCCCCTGGGCGCAGCAGATCAGGAGCCTGGCCGCCCTCCCCAACACCGTCTGCAAACTCTCCGGCATGGTCACCGAAGCCGACTGGGACTCCTGGACCGTCGCGGCCCTCACGCCGTACGCCGACACCGTGCTCGACGCCTTCGGACCCGAGCGGCTGATGTTCGGCTCGGACTGGCCGGTCTGCCGGCTCGCCGCCACGTACACCGAAGTGATCGCCCTCGCACGCGAGTTGACTGCCGGGCTCGGGTCGGCCGAGCGTCACGACGTCTTCGCCGGTACGGCCGTGCGGACCTACGACCTGCCTGTCACCGCGCGGCCGTCCCCGCCCCAGGAAACCCCATGCGCATAGCCCTCTTCATCACCTGCTTCAACGACACCATGTTCCCCCGCACCGGTCAGGCCGTGACCACACTGCTGGAACGCCTCGGCCACACCGTGGAGTTCCCGCAGGGCCAGACCTGCTGCGGCCAGATGCACTTCAACACCGGCTACCGCCCCGAGACCCTCCCCATGGTCCGCCGCTTCGCCGAGGTCTTCGCGGGCTACGACGCCGTCGTCGCCCCCTCCGGGTCCTGCGCGGGCATGGTGCGCGACCACCACCGCGTGGTGGCGGCCCAGTACGGCGACGCCGCGCTCGCCGAGGCGGTCGAGCACGTCGTCCCGACGGTGTACGAGCTGTCGGAGCTCCTCGTCGACGTCCTCGGCGTCACCGATGTCGGCGCCTACTTCCCGCACCGCGTCACCTACCACCCGACCTGCCACTCGCTGCGCATGCTCCGCGTCGGCGACCGGCCGCTGAAGCTGCTGCGCGCCGTGAAGGGCATCGACCTCGTCGAACTGCCCGACGCGCAGTCCTGCTGCGGCTTCGGCGGCACCTTCGCCCTGAAGAACGCGGAGGTCTCCAACGCGATGCTGGCCGACAAGATGCGCCATGTGCAGGACACCGGCGCCGAGATCCTGTGCGCGGGCGACAACTCCTGCCTCACCCACATCGGCGGCGGCCTGTCCCGGCTCCGTACCGGCGTCGGCACGATGCACCTGGCCGAGATCCTGGCCTCAACAGAAGGGGACGTACGGTGAGCGGCGCCGACAACGTCGTATGGCTGGGCACCCCGCCCTTCCCCGAGGCGGCGCGCACCGCGCTCGCCGACACCCGGCTACGGGCGAACCTGCGCCGCGCGACCGGCACCATCCGGGACAAACGGCTCGCGGTCGCCGCCGAACTGGAGGACTGGGAGGAACTGCGGGAGACGGCCGCGACGATCAAGCGTCACACCCTCCGCCACCTCGACCACCATCTCCTGCGCCTGGAGAAGGCGGTGACCGCCGCGGGCGGAGTGGTGCACTGGGCCGCGGACGCCGCCGACGCCAACCGCATCGTGACCGCCCTGGTGAAGGCGACCGGCGAGGACGAGGTCGTCAAGGTCAAGTCGATGGCGACCCAGGAGATCGGCCTCAACGAGGCGCTCGCGGACGCGGGCATCCGTGCCTACGAGACCGATCTCGCGGAACTCATCGTGCAGTTGGGCGGCGACCGCCCCTCGCACATCCTCGTACCCGCCATCCACCGGGGCCGCTCCGAGATCCGGGAGATCTTCCGCCGGGAGATGGGGGAGTGGGGCAGACCCGCCCCCGAGGACCTCACCGACGAGCCCCGCGACCTCGCCGAGGCGGCCCGGCTCCACCTGCGGGAGAAGTTCCTGCGGGCCAAGGTCGCCGTCTCCGGCGCCAACTTCGCGGCCGCCGACACCGGAACGGTGGCGGTGGTGGAGTCGGAGGGCAACGGGCGGATGTGCCTGACCCTGCCTCAGACCCTGATCACCGTCATGGGCATCGAGAAGGTCCTGCCGTCCTTCGTCGACCTGGACGTCTTCCTCCAGCTCCTGCCCCGCTCGTCGACCGGCGAGCGGATGAACCCGTACACCTCCCTGTGGACCGGCGTCACCGAGGGCGACGGTCCCCGGAACTTCCACCTGGTGCTGCTCGACAACGGCCGCACCGCCACCCTCGCCGACGAGGTGGGCCGCCAGGCCCTCGCCTGCATCCGCTGCTCGGCGTGCCTCAACGTCTGCCCGGTGTACGAGCGCACGGGGGGCCACGCCTACGGCTCGGTCTACCCCGGGCCGATCGGCGCCGTCCTGACCCCGCAGCTCGTCGGCATCGAGAACGCGGCCTCGCTGCCCTTCGCCTCGACCCTGTGCGGCGCCTGTTACGACGCCTGCCCCGTCAAGATCAACATTCCCGAGGTGCTGGTCCATCTGCGCGCCGAGGCCGTGGAGGCCAAACGCCGGGACCGACTGCTCCCCACGACCGAGGCACTCGCCATGAAGGCCGCGGGCGCCGTCCTGAACTCACCGCGGCGACTGGCCGCCGTACAGCGGCTGGCCGCCCTGGGAGCCCGGCTGGTGGCACGTGACGGCAGGATCGGCGCCCTGCCCGGCCCGTTCGCCCGCTGGTCCGGCACCCGGGACACCCCGGCGCCGGCCCGCGAGTCCCTGCGCGCCTGGTGGCGCCGTACGCGACCGCCCACGGGCGAAGACAGCCGTACGACGACGGAGAGGAAGGGATGACGATGAACGGCCGCGAGACCGTCCTGAGCGCGGTCAAAGGAGCGCTGTCCGGCGTGCCGGATTCCGAGCGCCCCGACGACGCACCTCCTTCGCAGGGCCGCCGTGCCGACCACGCCGGACCGGACGTGGTCGGGCTGTTCGCCGAGCGTGCCGCCGAGTACCGCGCCACGGTGGTCCGTGTTCCGGCGGCCGATGCCGCGGCGGCGGTCGGTCGCGCGCTGGCCCGCACCGGGGCACGGTCCCTGGTGGTGCCGCCCGGGCTTCCCGAGGACCTGGTCCCGGAGGGTCCTTGGTCCCTGCTGACGGACGTCCCGCCGCTGACCGTCGGACAACTCGACGCGGCGGACGCCGTGGTCACCACCGTCGCCACCGCCATCGCCGTCACCGGCACCGTGACCCTCGACCACGGTCCGGGCCAGGGGCGGCGGGTCCTGACCCTGCTTCCGGACCAGCACATCTGCGTGGTCCGGGCGGACCAGATCGCTCCCGACGTACCCGAGGCCCTGCGCCTGCTCGATCCCTACCGCCCGCTGACTCTGATCTCCGGCCCCTCGGCCACCAGCGACATCGAACTGGACCGTGTCGAGGGCGTGCACGGGCCCAGGACTCTCGACATCGTCGTGGTGGGGGACGTGTAGCCGACGGCGCCGGGACCGTACGCCTTCGCAGCGCGGCAGGGTGGCCGCGCCGCGAAGGCGTGCCCGTTTTCGACAGCTGACCAGACCCGATATACCTCCGATGTCTTCGGTCCTCAGAATTGGTGGAGCGGCGATGAGCTGGCCTTTTTTAATTCCCTTTCTTCTGCTCTAGACAAGGGGCGCGGCGGTGTCTGTTAATACATCCGATGTCCCTGGGAGCTGTCTGAGCCCCGGCCGGACATGAGCCGCCGTACTCCGCCGTCTGTGTGGTGTCGCGGACGAGCCGTTACCGACACCCTGTGTCCTTCACCCTCCAGGAGCCGCACGATGTCCTCCGCACCCCTCAGCAGGCGCTCCCTCATCAAGGCCGCAGCCCTCGCCGGCGGTACCGTGGCGTTCGGTCTGCCGCAGGCCCTGTGGCCCACGACGGCCGAGGCCTACACCGTCGATGCGAAGCTGGACTGGTGGTACCAGGCCCGGTTCGGGATGTTCATCCACTTCGGGTCCTACTCCTACTACGGCAAGGGCGAGTGGGAGTTCAGCCAGAACAACTGGTCCAAGGCCGACTGGCAGAACAATGTGACCAAGCAGTTCAACCCGACGACCTTCAACGCCGCCCAGATCGCCGAGCTGGCCAAGAACGCCGGCATGAAGTACCTCGTGATCACCGCCAAGCACCACGAGGGCTACGCGATGTGGGACTCCGACGTCGCGGGCTTCAAAGACACCACCGGCACCAAGCAGTACAACCTGCACGACTACAACAACTTCCAGCCCGACCTGCTGGCCCAGCTGAAGACCGAGTGCACGAACCGGGGCGTCAAGTTCGGGCTCTACTACTCGATCATGGACTGGAACCACCCCTCGCAGACCTGTCGTCCCGGCCCCTTCTACGACTCCACCATCGACCCGGCGGCCCGCACCGGCTACATCAACGACATGAAGGGCCAGCTGCAGGAACTGCTGGACCGCTACGACCCGGCCGTCCTGTGGTTCGACGGCGACTGGTGCGGCTGGTGGACCAAGGCCGACGGCGAGGACCTGTACAACTGGCTGATGCAGCGCAAGCCCGGCCTCGTCGTCAACGAACGTGTCAAGCGGGACCAGGGTCTCGGTGACTTCGTCACCCCGGAGCAGACGGTTCCCGCCGAGCCGATGGACCGGCCGTGGGAGACCTGCGCCACCATGAACGGCAACTGGGGCTACACCGACTGGGCGGAGGGCCTCTACCGTCCCGTCAAGGACATCATCCAGGAGATGGTCACCGTCGTCTCCCGGGACGGCAACTACCTGCTCAACATCGGCCCCAAGGGCGACGGCTCCGTGACCGCCGGATCCGTGACCATTCTGAACGGCCTGGCCTCGTGGATGGCCACCCACAGCGACAGCATCCACGGCACCAGCGGCAGCCCCTTCGCCACCGGGCCCTCCTGGGGCAGGATCACCAAGAAGAACGGCAAGCTCTTCGCCCACGTCTTCAACTGGCCCACGGGCGGCACCCTGCAGATCCCGGCGGTGTACAACACGATCAACCGCGTCTACCTGATGAACAACCCCGGCACCAACCTCAACTACTGGGTCAGCGGCGGGCAGATCAACGTCAGCGTGCCGAGCACAGCGCCCAACGCGAACGACTCCGTGGTCTGCGTGGAGGTCAACGGCATGCCGGCCGTCCTGGCAGGCGGTGTATACCGGCTGGTCTGCGCCCAGAGCGGCAAGGCCCTCGACAACGGCAACACCGGCAGCGACGGCACCGCGATCATCCAGTGGACCGCCAACGGTGGCACGCCGCAGCAGTGGACGGTCACCGACCTGGGCCACGGCTACTACAAGCTGGTCTGCGTGCGCAGCGGCAAGGCCCTCGATGACAACAACAGCACCGCCGACAGCGCGGTGATGGTGCAGCGCACCGACAACGGCAGTCGTCAGCAGCAGTGGGCCGTCACCGCGCTGGGCAACGGCGCGTTCCGGCTCATCAACCGGCACAGCGGAAAGGCGCTGGACAACGCCAACAACGCCGCGGACAACACCCAGATGATCCAGTGGACCCCCAACGGCGGTGCCCCGCAGCAGTGGAACATGACCAAGGTCGGCTGAGCGGCCCCTCCCCACAGAAGCGGTGACCTGCGCCCGAAGCAGGCCGTGCTCCCACCCGAGGGTTTTGGGTGGGAGCACGGCGGCGTCTGACGTCACTGAGACCGTGCCCCGCACTTGCGTCCGGCTGTTCATGTCCGGTGACCCGACCCGATCGAAAAATCGGCGGCAACCTTTTCGCCACCTGCGGCAACTGAGCAGTGCAACACCGACACGCTCTTCCGAACGGATGAACATGCGAGAGACACGCCAGGCCGCGCGGCAGCGCAGGCACAGACGCCGGCTGATGGTGGGCACCACCGCGGGGCTGGTCGTCACAGGTCTTCTGGTCTGCCTGGTCATGACGATGCAATCCGACCGCAAGGAGGATGCCGGGCGGGCCCCGGCCACGGCCGTCGCCAACTCCGAGGAAACTCTCCCGCCGACATCGCCGGGGAAGAAGTCCCCTACCCCTTCCCCGTCCGCAGGCTCCGCGTCCCCGTCGGCCGGCGCTACGACCCCGAAGGCTTCACCGACCCCGTCGGCGTCGCCGTCATCGGCCTCCCCGCGGACGGCTCCTGCCACGTCATCCCTGGCCGGACGGATCCGACCCAAGAGCACCTACCAGGGAGTCGCCACCGTCTACAAGGCCGGGGTCGGGGACGGCGCCTGCTCGTACGGCCCGAGCGACGACATGATGATCGCGGCGATGAACACCACCGACTACGAGACGTCCGCGGCCTGTGGGGCCTACGTGCTCGTCCGCGCGGCGAACGGCAACTCCGTCACGGTCCGGATCACCAACGAATGCCCTCTGCCCTGTGCACCGGGGCAACTCGACCTCAGCGAACAGGCCTTCGCCAAACTGACTCCCGTCTCGACGGGCCGGATCGCGATCACCTGGAGCCTGCTGAGCCCCGACACGGCGGGCACGATCTCGATCCGCTACAAGAACGGGTCCAGCCCCTACTGGTGCGGCATTCAGGCGATCGGCCACCGCAACCCGCTCGCTCGGCTGGAGGTCCGCACCGGCGGCGGCTGGCGCCAACTGACCCGCACCGACTACAACTACTTCCTCTCCCCCGACGGAAGCGGGTGCGGCGGCGCGATCAGGCTCACCGACATCTACGGAGAACAACTGACCGTCAACGGGATCGATTTGCGGCCGGATGCGGTGCAGTCGACGGGCGTCCAGTTCGCCCGGCACTGACCCCGCTGTGCCACCTTCGAGGGCCCGCCGGTCGGCGTGGAGGAATCAGTCGGGCCCCGGAAGGTGAGCGTGTGTCACACGGTGGTGCAGGCGGTGCCGTTCAGGCTGAAGCCCGAGGGCTTGGTGAAGGTGCCGCTGGAGGTGCCCTGGAACCCGAAGGTCGCCTGGCCGCCGGCCGCCAGCTCTGCGTTGTGGGCCACGTTGCTCGCGGTGACGGCTCCCGACGACCCGGACAGGTTGGCGTTCCAGGCATTGGTGATCTGCTGCCCGGAGGGGAGGGTGAACGCGAGCTTCCAGCCGCTGACGCGGGCGGAGCCGGTGTTGGTGATGGTGACGTCGGCGGTGAAGCCGCCCTGCCAGGAGTTCGCCCCGTACGCCACCTTGCAGGCCGTGGAGCCGCCGGGGTCACCCGGACCGCCCGGGTCACTGGAGGAGCCCGTGTTGACGGTGGAGGAGAACGAGTTCACGCCGAGGCCCGCACCGTTCTGCCAGGGCTCGAACCCCGCCTGAACACTCGTCATGTACCAGTTGTTCTGCGCGAGTCCACGGGAGACGGCCTGCCGGGCGAAGTCCATGACGTCGAAGCTCCAGCTGCTGATCGCCGACGGAGCGACGAACGACAGCACGTCGTTCATGCCGTTGCTGCCGGACCACACCTGCCAGTCGCGCCCGCCCACGCTGGCGTTGCCGACCGGGGAACCGATGGGCTGGATGGATCCGACCTTGTTGAGCCAGATCATGATCTCGGTCCGGTTCACGCCGTCGGTGCGGGGCGTGGGGTCGAGCCAGATGTCGTACGAGGCGTTGTACGCCGCGTCGTTCACATAGTTGTAGGAGATGCTTGTGGGCGCGCTGGAGATGGTGCTGAGCTGGGCGGGAAGCTTGGTGCCGGGCGAGCAGTTGGTGTAGTGGCAGCCGTTGTAGACGGACGGGTAGGACTTCGGAGCGCCGTTCGTGGGGACGGATCCGTCAGCCTGGGTGATCCTGAACCCCGAGTCGGTGACGGCGATGCACTGGGTGGCGCTGGTGCCCCAGCGGTTGTTCTGAACCACGTAGCGGCCCTGGATGGTCGTTGAACCGAAGGGTTCGCAGATCGTGGTGTCGGCCTGCGCCACTGACGCTGCGGTCAGAAGCGCGGCGAGCGAGACGAGCGAGGTGAGCAGCGCGCCGAGCAGGCCACGCGCGCTGTGGGCATGGTGCGGTGAAGGACGCATGCGGATCCTCTTCAGAGGGATGGGGGGTGGGGTAGGGGAAGCGCTCCCGCAACCTTGCGAATGGGAGCGCTCCCATTCGTGGGTTCGGCAGGGACTGTAGGGATGGTTCAGGTCCATGACAAGACTGTCGACGAGAACCTGTCGAAACGATTTCGGAGACGCAGTTCAGACACGGGCACCGAGACGCGGCGCGCCGACTCCGGGAGCGCTCCCCTGGACGAGTTCGCCGACGAAGGTCAGGTCGACTCGCGTACCACCAGCTCCGTACGGAGGATGACGTGACGCCAGGCCACGGCGCCCTCCTCCATCTCCTCCAGGAGGAGTCGGATCATGGCCCGCCCGATCTCCTCGATCGGCTGCCGCACCGTGGTCAGCGGTGGTTCGGTCCGCTGAGCCAGCGAAAAGTCGTCGAAGCCGATCACGGCGACATCCTCGGGCACACGGCGTCCGGCCGCGCGCAGGGCCTCCAGGGCCCCCGCGGCCGTGGTGTCGGACGCGGCGAGGACGCCGTCGATATCCGGATGTCGTTCGATGAGCTCGGCCATGGCCCGGCGTCCGCTCTCCGCCGTGAAGTCGCTTTCGGCGACACGGGTCGGCTCGCCGTCCAGGCCCGCCGACGCCAGGGCCTCTTCATAGCCGCGCAGCCGGCACTGGGCGGCGTACAGGTCGAGCGGGCCGGTGATGGTCGCGATCACTCTGCGGCCCTGTCGCAGCAGGTGGGACACTGCGCTGCGGGCTCCGCCGATGTTGTCCGCGTCGACGTAGCTGACGTACTCCTCGCCCGAGCGGCGCCCCAGCAGCACGGTCGGCAACCGGGCTTCGGCGAGCATGTCCGGCAGCGGATCACCGGCGTGCACGGACATCAGCAGGACTCCGTCGACCCGGCCTCCGCGCGCGTACTCGAGGAAGCGCTGCCGCTCGGCGTCCGAGCGGACCAGGGTCAGCAGCAGCTGGAGCCCGGTGTCTGTCAGCGCGTCTCCGAGCGAGCGGACGATCTCGGAGAAAAAGGGCTCGGCGAACTGCCGCCAGTCCGGCTCCGTCATGACCAGGGCGACGGCGTCGGCGCGCCGCCCGGCCAGGGAACGGGCTGCGAGATTGGGCACGTAACCCAGTTCCTCGATGGCCTGCTGCACGGCCCGGCGCGTCGACTCCTTCACGCCCGCCGCGTTGTTGATGACGCGGGAGACCGTGCCCCGTCCCACCCGCGCGTGGGCAGCCACCTCCTCCAGCGTCGGTGTCCCCGGGCGCCGTCTGCCCATGCCACCTCCCCCAAGAGATCACCGATCTTACCGGCCGGAGGTGATCGAGCACATGACTTCGCCAGTGGCATGGTTACAGGCGGTCGCGCTGCACCCAAAGGTTGGGAGCGCTCCCGTTTTGCTTGGTCGTGTGGGATGCGCGCGCGAGGGCCGGGCGGCCCCTGGTGCGGGTGGGGCCGCCCGGCTGGGTGACCCCGTCGCCTGGTGACGGGGTCGCGTACGCGGAGCGCCGGCGGAGGCTACTCGAGGAGTTCCGCGTACGAGCCCATGGCCAGGGCTATGTCCGCCTGGGCCCAGAACCGGTGGTAGGTGAAGACGGGCGCGGCGCCGCCCTTGAGGTAGGCCTCGATCTTCGACCAGGCCGGGTCGTTCTTGTAGAAGGCCCGGATCGAGGAGAACGTCGAGGACGAGTCGATGGTCTCGCCGTTCGGCATCTTGCCCGTCCAGCCGCTCGGCACGTAGACGCTGTCGTTGAACCGGCCGTAGTCGCTGCGGGTCTCGGGAACAGCGATACCGAGGCTGTCCTGGTAGTTGCCCCACATACCGTCCAGCAGCGCCTTCGCCGTCGACTTCGCCTCGGCGTCACCGGACTTGGCGCCGTAGTACGTGAGCGTCTTGGCGTACGCGGCCGCCACGCCGACATCGTTGGTGTAGTCGGCGACGGTGACGTGAAGTCCGCTGTTGGCACCCGGACTTGACGGGTTCCAGGTGTCGGGCTGGCCCGACCACTGGAGGGTGGAGGGGATCTGGTAGCTGCCGTCCGGGTTGATCGTGGTCTTGGACAGCGCCCACTTGACCCACTTGTCGAGGACCGCCTTGGCCTGCGCGTTCCCCGTCTGCTGGTAGTACTCGGCGACCCGCTCCATGGACCACGCCTGGAAGCCGAACCACTGGTTGGACGGCGGGTCGTGGTAGACGGGCTGCTGGTCGTAGTACATGCCGTAGAACGTCGACTTCCCGGCCGGCGGAGTCGCGTAGCGGCCCGCCCAGCTGTTGGTCGAGCCGCCGGCGATGGCGCCCTCGTCCGACTGGAGCCATTGGTAGAACTCCATCTGCCGCTGGAGCGACTTGCTCCAGTCGGCCGCGCCGGTCGACGACTTGGGCTTCAGGTCGGCGTGGTTGCTGAGCGCGTAGGCGGCCAGCGGGTTCTGGTAGCCGCTGTGGGCGTAGCTGGATCCGATCCGCCAGGCCCAGCCTCCACTGGTGTCGGTGGAGCCGCCCCAGGCGTAGTACCAGGACAACAGGTAATGCGAGGCGTCCTTGCCGGTGCCGCCCGGGCAGGACGAGGCTCCCACGCAGTTGCCGATCTTCTTGAAGTACTTGTCGTACATGGCGTACCGCAGGTAGTCGCCCATCTTGGCCGCCTTGGCGACCGTGCCCGACACGGCCGAGCCCTTGCCCTGCTGCTTCGCCCACAGGTCCGCCCAGTACGCGGCCTGCACCGCACGGGCGTCGGCGTCCGGGGCGGTGGTGTACTTCCACTGCTTGGCGTAGGAGGCGTCACCGGTGAACAGGTCCAGGTAGCCGTTCTTGCCGCCGTACTTGAAGGCGTCGCAGGTCGGCTGCGGCACCGTCTCCCACACCGATTCCTGCGGGCCGCGCTGGAAGGTGTTCAGGTACGACGGCCCGGTCTCCGTCGGGCCGGCCTCGCACTTGCCGCCCGGGGTGTTGCCGAAACCGTAGGTGTTGTCGACGTCCTGGATCCAGTGCATGCCGTAGACGTCGTCCGTGTTGTAGGCCGACTTCAGCTCACTGGCGAGCGGGTCCGAGCCGACGGGTACGGACGTGTCGAGCGCGGTCGGATACTGATTCGGCGTGTCCTCCTCGGGCGCGTAGGTCGCGGGCTTGGAGGGGCTGTAGAAGGAGTTGGTGGGCTGGTCGGCGTGGGTGGGGATCATGTACTTCTCCATGATCTCCCAGGCGCCGTTGAACTTGGCCCAGTCGCCGGTGATCTTCCCGTACATGGCCTGGAGCCAGAGCAGATAGCTGTACGCCTCCGACGTGGTCTCGTGGCCGTGGTCCGGAGCCTCGACGATCAGCGTCTCGACCGAGTGGTAGGGGATGCCCTCGGGGGAGAAGTAGCCGTTGGCCGGGTTGGTGATCTTGCCGTACAGCTCCAGGAACCGGGCGTCGTAGGCCTTGGACGCCGCGATCTGGGTGACCGTCACCGTCGCCTTGCCGTGCCCGGCGGCCGTCGACTCGAAGGTCGCCGCCCCCGTGCCGGAGGAGTCTGCCGTGATGGTCACCTTCTGCGCGGTGCTCCAGTTCGAGGGGGTGAAGGTGAGCGAGGCGCCGCCGGTCACCGACAGCCCCGAATTGCCGCTCGCCCGGGCCGTGGTGACGGTGACGTTCGCCGACGGCTGGGTCGACAGCTTCACCTCGAACGTGCCCGTCTTGCCCTGCTGCACCGCCAGCTGGTTCGTCGAGGCCACCACGGCGGGACCCGAGGCGACCGTGATACCGACCGGCGTGGACTCCCCGGACGCGCCGAGGCTGTCGTACGCCTTCGCGAGCAGCGAATGACTGCCCACGGTCAAGCTTGAGGCCGAGAGCGAGTAGGGCGCCGTCGTGTCCGTGTCCAGCAGCGTGGTGTCGTCGTAGAACTCGACCTTGCTGATGGTGGCGTTGTCCGCGGCCGCGGCGGTGGCCGCGAGCGGGACCGCGTTTCCCTGGGTGTAGACGGCGCCCGCCGCCGGGCTGGTCAGCACGGTGATGGGGGGTTGGTGGGCGCCGGTGCAACTGGTGCCGTTGATCGCGAAGTTGGTGGAGGCGGCGTTGGTGCCGCTGTAGGTGAACTGCGCGCCGGTGGATACCGCGGCTCCCGCGGCGATCTTGCCGTTGTATCCGGCGTCCTTCACGGTGACCGCCTGGCCGGACTGCGACCAGGTGCCGTTCCAGCCGTTGCTGAGCTTCTGGTTGCCCGCGTAGCCGTACGTCAGCGTCCAGCCGTCGATCGCGGTGGTGCCGCGGTTGGTGAGGGTGAGGTCGGCGGTGAAGCCGGAACCCCAGTCGTTGGTCTTGTAGTCGACGCTGCACTGCACGGACGCCGCGTTCGCGGTGGTCGTGCCGGTGGCGAGCATCGACAGGGGTAGGGCGAACGCGGCGGCGACGGCGGTCCAAAGCCGCCGTACGGCTCTGCGTTTGCGTCCGGGATCCATGTGCTGTTCCTCCTTGCGTCACGCGACTCACGGAGAGATGCCAAGGCCTGAATCCAGTGGGAGCGCTCCCATCGTGGGGATGGAGGCAAGTGCCGTCAAGGCGTCGAGGAGTTCAAAGTTCGAACTGAGCTGATGGGGGCGAAAGTTTCGCAAGGACCCTATGAAACCCCGTCAGTTGGCGCTAACTTCCTCCTCACCAGTGGGAGCGGTTCCATCACTCGACGCGTCCGTAGCGGCGCGCCAAGCTGTAAGGACTCGCTCATGCGACACCCCCCGCATTCAGTACTTTTAGTCAGCGACGGTCCGGTCGCGCTCGTCCCGAGCGCGGTCCTGCCGGTGCCATCGGGCCGAGGAGCCACGGCCGCGTGTCGCTGCGAACCCCGCGGTAGCGCCCATCAATACCGTCGAGGTCTTGGCGGCCCACATCGAGACGTCCGGCAGGACGTCCCCGCTCGAACCGTATGGGTCCCGCGGTCAGTACACGGGCCGAGCGGCCGGCTACTCGGACGCGGCGCCGTACGCGGCGCCGCTGAGACGAACGGGCCGCACTCCTTCGTCGACCGGGGCGTGAAGTGCTTCGACGACCGCGCGCCGTCCCGTCCGGACCGGACCTCGAACACGCGGGACTGCTCCTGCTGTCCCTCCCTGAACTCAGCCTGCGGCGGCGCAGCCACCGCGTAGAGCGTCGGGCAGCGCGCCCCTTCGCGCGCCCTCCATCCGCAAGTCCACATCGAGAGAAGGAAACCCGCACTCATGAGTTACACCAGGACATCGCTGCTCGCTGCCCTGGCGCTGGTCGCCGGGACGACGGGGACGGCGCTCCTCGTCGGTCAGGCGGGCGCTGCCACCGCGGCCGTCCCCTGCACCGTCGACTACAAGGTGCAGAGCCAGTGGGACACCGGCTTCACCGCCGCGGTGACCATCACCAACAACGCGGCAGCCAAGTCGGGTTGGTCGGTGAAGTGGTCGTACGCCGGAAACCAGAAGGTCACGAACGGCTGGAACGCGAAGGTGAGCCAGAGCGGTGCCGACGTCACAGCCGCCAACGAGAGCTACAACGGCACTCTCGCGAGCGGCGGTTCGGTCAGCTTCGGCTTCAACGGCTCCTACAGCGGCACCAACGCGATACCCGCCACGTTCACGCTTGACGGCGTCGTCTGCAACGTCGGCGGCGGCGGCCCCACTGACCCGGGACCGACCGACCCCGGCACCCCTTCCGGCAAGGTCAACAACCCCTACACCGGCGCCAAGGCCTACGTGAACCCCGAGTGGTCCGCCAAGGCCGCCGCCGAGCCGGGCGGCAGTAGCATCGCGGGCCAGCCCACCGCCGTCTGGCTCGACAGGATCGCCGCCATCAACGGCGTCGGCGGCGGAATGGGACTGCGCGCCCACCTCGACGAGGCCTTGAAGCAGAAGGGCTCCGGCGATCTCGTCGTCCAGCTCGTCATCTACGACCTGCCCGGCCGCGACTGCGCCGCCCTCGCTTCCAACGGTGAGCTGGGGCCCAACGACATCGACAAGTACAAGTCCCAGTACATCGACCCCATCGTGTCGATCCTGTCCGAGTCCAAGTACGCGGGCCTGCGGATCGCCACCGTCATCGAGCCCGACTCGCTGCCCAACCTGGTGACCAATGCGGGCGGCACCCCCACCACCACCGACGCCTGCGTGACCATGAAGAGCAACGGCAACTACGAGAAGGGCGTCAGCTACGCCCTGGACAAGCTGGGCGCCATCCCCAACGTCTACAACTACATCGACGCCGCCCACCACGGCTGGCTCGGCTGGGACAGCAACCTCGGCCCCGCGGTGCAGCAGTTCCACAAGGTCGCGACGACGAACGGCGCGAGCGTGAACGATGTGGCCGGCTTCATCGTCAACACCGCGAACTACAGCCCCACCAAGGAGCCCTACCTCAAGGTCACCGACACGGTGAACGGTCAGACCGTACGTCAGTCGAAGTGGGTGGACTGGAACCAGTACGTGGACGAGCAGTCCTTCGCCCAGGCGCTGCGCGACAAGCTCGTCGCGGCCGGATTCGACTCCGGACTCGGCATGCTGATCGACACCTCGCGCAACGGCTGGGGCGGCTCCGCCCGGCCCACCGGTCCCGGAGCGCAGACCACCGTGGACGGCTACGTCGACGCCAGCCGCATCGACCGGCGCATCCACGCCGGCAACTGGTGCAACCAGAGCGGCGCAGGCATCGGCGAACGGCCGACCGCTGCTCCGGCCTCCGGCATCGACGCCTACGTGTGGGTCAAGCCGCCGGGGGAGTCGGACGGGAACAGCGCCGCCATCCCCAACGACGAGGGCAAGGGCTTCGACCGGATGTGCGACCCGACGTACGGGGGCAACCCCCGCAACGGCAACAACCCCACGGGCGCACTGCCGAACTCGCCGCTGGCCGGACACTGGTTCTCCGCCCAGTTCCGGCAGTTGATCCAGAACGCGTACCCGCCGCTGTCATGACCTGCTGACGGGGTGCGTGACCGCCGGAGTCAGTCCCGCTCGGCAGGCCCGAGGGACGGATTCCGGCGGTTCCCGCGCTCCACGGTCGAGCGCGCCCGAACGTCGGAACGGACTGCTGATTCGGGCGTCCTCAGGGACGGCGCAGGGCTCAGGAAATCAGGGATCAGGAAGTAATGGGCAATGTGGGCCCGGTCACCGAGTGACCTCCGTGGACTGCAGGTGCTGGCGCAGCCACTGTTCGGTGCTGCTCACATGCAGCAAGGCGGCGGCATGGCTGAGCTGGGCGTCGCGGGTGGCGAGCGCCGAGAAGATCGCTTCGTGCTCGGCCAGGGTCCGGCCCGCGGCGTGGGTGTCGACCAGGCCGCGCCAGATACGGGCGCGCAGCGTGCGGCCGGAAATGCCCTCCAGCAGGGTGAGCAGCGTCTCGTTCCCCGTGGCGGAGACGACGGCACGGTGGAAGGCGGCATCGTGGGCATTGAGGCGCTCGACGTCCTCGCGTGCCTCGCGCATGGCGTCCAGATGCCGTTTCACCTCGGCCAGCTGCGCGTCGGTGATCCGGGTGGCGGCGAGCGCGGTGGCGACCGGTTCGAGGAGCCGCCGTACCTCCATGAGGTCCTGGAGGGCGGCCGAGTCGCCCTGCAGCAGCTCCACTGCTCCGCCCAGTCCCTCCAGGAGCAGGCTCGGCTGCAGACTGGTCACGTACGTGCCGTCGCCCCGTCGCACCTCCAGGATGCGCGCGACGGCCAGTGCCTTGACCGCTTCACGGGCCAGGTTGCGGGACAGACCCAGCTGGGCTGCCAGGTCCTGCTCGGGCGGCAGCTTCGAGCCGGGGGGCAGCGCACCGGTGCGGATCAGCTCGCGGATCTGCTCAATCGCCTTGTCCGTCAGGGACACCGCGAGCTCCTTCCGTGACCGTTCCGCGTCGGTGTGTCCGACCTGATGAGTCCTTGGGCGCCAGGGTCGTCCCAGAGACCTTCGGAGATGTGCCGACGGTGGAGTTCCACGTTCCGTGCCGCCTGTTCCGGACTCCGTACACCCAGGGTGACGTTGATGATAGCCGGATGGGCGAGCGGGAAGGCGATCGCCGCCGGAAGGTCGTACCGCGCCGTTCGCAGACCTCGGCGATCGACAGAGCGAAGCCCTCGGTGTCGACCCCACGCGGCTACAGGTTGGCCGGGCTGCTCCCAACGCCTCATGGAATCCGGCACGCGTGCGGGCGCGGGGTGCCGGGGCGCCCCGCGTCCGCGGAAGGCAGGTCAGGAGGGGACGATCTGCCATTGCTGGTGCGTCTGTGACGCGTACGGCTGCTGCTCGATGTTGGCTCCGTTGGCGGTGCTGCCCTCGTCGACGGCGAGGCAGAGTCCGCTGTAGCGGTCGATGAGGACGTAGTACCCGTCACCGGTGGGCGTGACGGCCCAGTGCTGCTGGGGAGCGCTGGCGTCTCCCCATATGCCGACGGTGCCGCCTTCCGCGCGGGACAGACCCTGGACCTCCAGGAGCTTGCCGCTGCCCACACCCTTGATCTTGTAGTAGCCGTCACCGGTCTTGACGAAGGTCCACTTCTGGTTCGTCTGGTCGAGCGAGGGCCACTGCAGGACCTTGGTGCCGTCGGTGGTGCGCCTGCCCTCCACGTCGACGGACTTGCCGCTGTGCCGGGCGACCAGGCGGTAAACCGTGCCGTCGCCGGGCAGCGTGGTGGAGACCAGGGCCGGCCTGACCGACCGGCCGCCGATCCGGAGGCCGCTGACGTTGGCGTAGCCGCCGGTGGCCGCGTTGGCCTGGATCCGTACGAAGCCCACGTTCCGGTTGGGCCACTCGACCACCTTGGTCTTGCGGTTGCCGGCCCAGGTGCCGGTGGCGACCTGGGTGAAGTTGACCCCGTCGGTGCTGGTGAGGATGGTGTACGAGGTGATGTCGCCGTCGGTGGAGTTGTTGCGGCCCCACTGCTTGGGCAGGTACTCCAGGGTGGAGACGTTGCTCCACACGCCGCCGAGGTCGATGGTGATGGACTGCGGCAGCGGCGCCGGCAGCCCCCAGGTCGACCAGCAGGTCTCGTAGCGGTTGTCGCTGAGTCCGTCGATGGCGTGGAACGGGCCCTCGCCGGTGTGGTAGCCGGTGGCGTAAGCGTTGACCGGTGTGACCGGGTGCTCGGCGCGCAGTATCTGGGTGGGCAGCGGCGGCCTGGAGGTGTTGGGGCTCCAGGCCGCGCCGACCTCGGCGAGCCGGTTGACGACGTTGGTGTCCAGCAGGCCGTTGCGGTTGGGCGGGCAGTTGAGGATGAACGAGGTGTACTTCGGTTCCAGGTCGGCCAGGTGCGAGAGGATCGAGGCCTTGCTCATGAGGCTCTCGGTCGGGGTGGAGGGGTGCCAGAACCAGCCGTTGCTGATGGTCTGCCCCTGCGTGGCGGCGTAGGTGTTGCCCGCCGGCGCCGTGATGCCCATCGGCTCCTCGAAGAAGATCGCGTCGCCGAGGAAGGGCTCCGACAGCGCGCCGAGGTCGATCATGACGCAGTCCGGCTGCAGCTCCTTCACCAGCGAACGGATCGCCTGGTAGGAGACGGCCTGCTGCCCCATCTGCCATGCGTAGCCGTCGGTCATCAGAATGTCGATGGTGCCGTAGTTGGTGAGCAGCTCGCGGAGCTGACCGAGGACGAAGGTCATGTGGGCGGGGTGGATGGCATCGGTGATCTGGAGCCCGGACACCTTGTGCCGGCTTTCCCATGCCTCGACGCCGAAGGTGCGGTCCCAGACCGAGTAGTACAGCCCGACCTTCAGCCCCTTCGCGCGGAAGGCGTCGCAGTACGCCTGGACGACGTCGTGTTTGTACGAGCTGTTCGCGACGTTCTGGGTGCCGTGGGCGCTCGGCCACAGGGCGAAGCCGTCGTGGTGCCTGGTGGTCAGGATGCCGTAGCTCATTTTCGCGGCGGCCGCCGCGTCGGCCCACTGCGCGCAGTTGACACTCGGGGGAGCGAAGAGGGTGGGGCTCTGGTTGGGTTCCGCCCACTCCTCGTTGGTGAACGTGCCCAGGCTGAAGTGGTTGAACATGCCGAACCGCATGTCGACCATCTTGCTCAGGTTGGTCTGTGTGTCCGCGGCGGACGCTTGCGACAGAAGGCCGGAGAAGCCGGGGACGAGTGGCAGGGCGGTCGCGGCGGTCGCCGCACCCGCAGCGCCGAGAAACGTACGGCGAGACATTCTTGGTGAGGACATGGCCCACTCCTGTGGATCGATGGCATTGGTTGCTGTGACGACGACGTCCTGGGGCTGTTGACGCCGGCCTGGGTGTCGGGGTGTGCGCAGGGCGGCAGGTGTCCCTGCAAGGGGCAGGGGCCGGGGCCGGGGCCGTCTGAAGGGTCATGAAAACGGTGCCTCCAGCGGGACCTGTCGGCAGGGCGTGTGCCATGTGGAAGGTGCCCACCCACGGTTGGCGATCGGGCCTCCCTGGGAGGCGTGATCGGCATGGGACGAGAGCCGCCTCGCGGGACGTGGTGTCGCCCGAGGCTGGGAGAGGGCCCTGGGCGCAGGGCGGAGCCCGCCGTCGGCGACCGCCATGCCGACGAGCGCCCCTTCGCAGGTGATCAGCTCTGACAAGAATTCTCCTGGCGGTTCGCAGGACGGCACTCGGCGTCCCGAGAGAGGCGCCGCCGCTCGCTTACACACAGCGTGTGTTCGGCGAGTAACATCGGATGTATTAACGGGCATCAGTCAGCAGTGTGTCTAGGGGGTCGACAGAAATCGCCAGATCAACCCAGCAGTTGCGGGCGGCGAATACGCTCAACCCTCAGGATGGGTTCCCGATACATAGGATGTGTTCGGCCAGGTAGATCGAGTGCGGATGCGACTCCAGGTCGTCGGCGCGAGCGACGTCAGGACCGCTGCCGGGCGCCGCCAGTCCGTGAACGCGGTAGCCGCCGGTACCGGGCGGCAGTGGCCCGGGCAGGGGGATGACGTGTCTTGGCCGCAAACTCACCTGCGTACCGGCCCGTCTTCCCTGCACTTCGGCCCGGCCTTCCACCCGGCACCCGACGCCTACCCAAGCGCCGGATGTCCGCTTGAGGAAGGAGGCGTCGTACTCATGGCCCGGATACGGCGGGATCAGCTTCCGTCGTACAGCGACCAGCCGGCGACGTGCGAGTCCAAGGCGGAGTTGGCCAGGTGCAGCACCAGCACCTGCCGCCGCAGTACCGGGGTGACGACCGTCTGTGGGGACTGGGCGCGGGACATGGGTTCGCTCGTCATACCGCGGCCTCCTGCGGGTGGTTGGAGACCCTGGTCACCCAGTAGTCGATGTCGAAGGAGTCGTCGCCGGTCAGTGTCCGCCACAGCAGGACGCGGCGGATACCGCGTGAAGGCTGGCAGGAACGGGCCGGTGCCGAGACCGGTGAGCGCCACCGGCTGGAGGACGTCTCCTACGCGCCACTGATCGTCCGGCCGGGCGAGATCGTTCGCCTTGATCCCGACTATGCCGCCCGTGCACGGGAGTTGGGGTGACCCCTTCCCGCGACTTCGGAATTCTCGGTGTCGTACGGCGGCCATGTCGCAGTGGGTGCCGACGACGACATCTGCCTGCCGGGCGAGGTGCAGGACGTGGACCGGGGCGTGGAGCTCGGTCTGGTGATAGGGCGCCGGGTCCGTGAAGTGACGGCTGAAACGGCCTTGGGCCACGTCGCGGGATATACCGTGACCAACAACATCACCGCGTGGAGCCGCCCGGACGGGATCCCCGCGCCCGGGCCGTCCGCCGCCGTCACCACCTCGACGGGACCGGCCCTGGTCGCCACCGACGACGTGCCGATGGGCGGTCGCGGCCTGACGGTGACCTGCCTCGTCGACGGGCAGGTGACGCAGAAGGCGAACACCTCGGAACTGCTCTTCGACGTCGCCACCGTCATCGCGCACGTCAGCACCGTCGTCACCCTGTGAATGGTGGGAGCGCTTTCGGCCATTGATCTGACTCTCCGTCAGTTCTCGGTGTCCTCCCCCCACCCCCACAGGCGGGGCGGCAACAGTGAGGCCGCGGCCCTGGACCAGGACCTGTGAGCCGCAGTCTGCCGTCCCCTCATGCCTGAGGAAGCCATGACTCCCACCCCCCACCTCATCGAACTCGCCGCCCGCATGGAGCGGCCGGCCCCGTTCCAGCCGGTCGACCGTTCGCTTCTCCCGGACGCCGGTACCGCGACGGTGGACATCGTCGTGCCGGTCTACAACGAGGAACGCGCCCTGCCCGGGTGCCTGCGCACCCTCCACGCGCGTCTGTCCGAGGGTTTCCCCTTCCCCTGGCGGATCACGGTCGCCGACAACGCCAGCACCGACGAGACTTTCGCCACCGCCCGCCGCCTCGCCGACGAGCTGCCCGGGGTAGGCGTCGTCCACCTGGACCGTAAGGGGCGTGGGCTGGCCCTGCGCACCGTCTGGGGCGCCAGCGACGCGGACATCGTGGCGTACATGGACGTGGACCTGTCCACCGGCCTCGACGGGCTGCTCCCGCTGGTCGCGCCCCTGGCCAGCGGGCACTCGGACCTCGCGATCGGCTCCCGGCTGGCTCCCGGGGCGCGTACGGTGCGCGGGCCGCGGCGCGAGTTCATCTCCCGCTGTTACAACGGCATCATCCGGCTCACCCACGGCGTCCGCTTCACCGACGCCCAGTGCGGGTTCAAGGCGGCCCGCACCGAGGTGCTCCGGCCGCTGCTGCAGGTGACCCGCGACGACGCGTGGTTCTTCGACACCGAACTGCTCCTGCTCGCCGAGCACAACGGACTGCGCGTCCACGAGGTGCCGGTCGACTGGGTCGAGGACGTCGACACCCGGGTGGACGTGGTCAGCACCGCCACGGACGACCTGCGAGGCCTGTGGCGCATGGCGCGCCTCAAGGCCTCCGGCGATGCCCGCGTCGACATACGACCGCGCCCCGCACCGGCCGCCGAGCACCCCGACGCCGTCCTCGCACCCCCCACGGGACGTGGCGTGCTGTCGTGGGAGGTCGGCTGCTTCATCGCGATCGGCGTCCTCTCCACGCTCGGGCAGGCACTGCTGTACTGGCTGTTGCGCGGCTGGTGGAGCCCGGCCGTCGCCAACCTCGTCTCGCTGCTCGTCCTCACCGTGCTCAACACCGAGGCGAACCGGCGCCTCACCTTCCGGCACTCGACCACCCCGCCCGCCCGTGCCCACCTCGGTGCCGGGGGCCTGTTCGTCCTCGGCTACCTGGTCACCTCCGGAGCGGTGCTGTGGTTCAAGTGGCTCGATCCCGGAGCCTCACCGGCCGCGGAGACCGCGGTCCTTGCCACCGCGTCCGTCGCGGTCACCTGCGTGCGCTTCGCCGTGCTGCGGCTGGCCGTCTTCGCCGGCCCCCGTGGCCGTACCCGCTGATGAGAGCGAATCCCGACATGAGCAACTCCGTGCACCTCAAGACCGTATCGGCGACCCCGACACCCGACAGGACGAGTCCCTCCGTCCGCTCGCTGCCCGCCTGGGCCGCCCCCGCGGCACTCGGCGCCGTCCTCGCGCTCGCGGCCGTCCTGTACGGATGGGCACTGGGTTCCCTGGGCTGGGGCAACAGCTACTACTCGGCGGCTGTGAAATCGATGGGGACGAGCTGGACCAACTTCCTCTTCGGCTCCTTCGACCCGGCGGGCGTGGTCACGGTCGACAAGCCGCCGGCCGCCCTGTGGCCACAGGTGATCAGCAGCGAGATCTTCGGGATGCACGGCTGGGCGCTGCTCCTGCCGCAGGTGATCGAGGGCGTAGCGGCGGTCCTCGTCCTGCACCGCACCGTGCGCCGTTGGGCGGGGGAGGGGGCGGGCCTGGTCGCGGCCTTGGTGCTGACGCTCACCCCCATCACGGTGGCCATCAACCGGGACAACAACCCCGACACGCTGTTGGTGCTGCTGCTGGTGTCGGCGGCGTACGCGCTCACCCGCGCGCTGCAGGCGCAGGGCAGGGCCGCGGCCTGGTGGCTGTGCGCGAGCGGCTTCCTGATCGGGTGCGGATTCCTCACCAAAATGCTCGCCGCCTGGATGGTCATCCCCGCGTTCGCCCTCGCCTGGCTCGTGGGAGGAAGCGGCCCCTGGATACCGCGAGTACGGCGTCTGCTGGGCGCGGGAGCCATCCTGGCGGCGTCCTCCTTGTGGTGGGTCGCCCTCGTTGCCCTGTGGCCCGGCGACCGCCCGTACATCGGCGGCAGCAAGGACGGCTCGGCCTGGGACCTCGTGATCGGCTACAACGGGCTGGGGCGTGTCTTCGGCTCCAGTGACGGAACGCCCCAGGGCATGGGGGGCGGAGGCGGCGGGTTCGCCGGCGGGTTCGGCGGTGAGTCCGGCCCGACCCGGATGTTCGACACACAGGTGGGCGGCCAGATCAGCTGGCTGCTGCCCCTGTGCGCCGTGGCCATGGCCGTCGCCGTCGCCGTGGCGGTCCTGCACCGACGAGGAAAGCTGCCCGCCTCCGCCCTGCTGCCGGCCTCCGGCTGGCTGCTGTGGGGAACCTGGCTGGTGGTCTGCGCCGCCGTGTACTCGACGCAGAAGGGCATCTTCCACCCCTACTACACCACCCAACTCGCGCCCGCCATCGGCGCTCTGTGCGGCGGGCTGACGGTCGGGCTGGTGCGCGTGCACCGTGCGGGCCCGCGCTGGGCGCCCCTGGTCGGTGTGGCCGGGGTCGCGGTGAGCGCGATCTGGGCGGTGGTGCTGATCCGCCGTGAACCCGACTGGAACGGCTGGCTGGTGTGGCCGGTGCTGCTCGTGGGCTGTGCCGCCGTCGTCCTGCTGGTGCTCTCCCGACGGCAGGGCCGGTTGCTGACGGTCGCCGTCGGCGCGGCCGTGGCGTCGGTCCTGGTGGCCCCGGGAGCCTGGGCGGTGAGCGTGCCCGGTTCCACCAACATGGGCGGCTCCAACCCGACGGCCGGTCCGCAGACGCTCGGCTTCGGCGGAGGCGGCGGCATGCCCCGGCCGAGTGGGAACGGCGGAGGCCTTCCGTCGGGCATGCCGTCCGGGATGCCGTCGAACATGCCTGGCTTCCCCGGCGGTGACGGTTCTTCGGGCCAGTCCGGTGAGCCCTCGTCCGGCGGGACGCATTCCGGAATGCCTTCAGGAATGCCTTCAGGAATGCCTTCGGGCATGCCCACGGGGGGAGCGAACGGCATGCCCGGTGGCGGCTCGGGAAGTGCCCCGGGCGGGCGCGGCGGTCTCGGCAGCGGGGAACTCACCGCCGACCAGCGCAAGATCCTCACGTACGCGGTCGAGCACGCACCCGACGCACGTATCAAGCTCGCCGTCGAGGGCGGCGCCCTCTCCGCCAGCGCCTTCATCCTGGGCACCGACGAGACCGTCATCGGCATGGGCGGCTTCACGAACAGCGACAACGCGCCGTCGGTGGCCCAGTTGAAGGAGTGGACCAAGAACGGCGAACTACGCTACATCCTGGGCTCCGACACCAACGGCGGCGGCCGGCCGATGATGTCCGGCGGATACGCCGAGCAGCGCTCCGACTGGATCGCCGACAACTGCACGAAGGTTGCGGCGTCGGCGTACGGCGGCACGTCCTCCCAGGCGGACGACGGCGGTGCGATGGGATTCGGGGGAGGCGACGTGCTCTACGACTGCGCCGCCAAGTAAGCGACGGCCGCCAGACGCAGAACGGACCAACAGACGTCATGACCGAGCAGCCCGCAGCAGCGGGGCCGCGACATCGGCTCCTCGTGGTCGAGGACGAGCCCAGCATCCGCACCCTGCTGGAGGCGACGCTTCGTCTGACCGGATACGAGGTGAGCAGCACCGACACCGGGCAGTCGGCCCTCCTGGAGGTCGAACGCCTGGATCCGCACCTGGTGCTGCTCGACGTGATGCTGCCCGACCTGGACGGCTTCGAGGTAACCCGCAGGCTGCGGGCGGCGGGCAACGACTGTCCGATCCTGTTCCTGACCGCCCGCACCGGCACCGACGACCGCATCAGCGGCCTGAGCGTCGGCGGAGACGACTATGTCTCCAAACCATTCAGCATCGAGGAGGTGCTGCTGCGCATCGAGGCCATCCTGCGCCGGACGGCGCCGGCCATCGCCGCGCAGACCTCGCTGAGCGTCCTGAGCTACGCAGACCTGGAACTCGACGAGGGCGCTCACGAGGTACATCGCGCGGGGCAGTACGTCGCACTGTCACCGACCGAGTTCAAGCTCCTGGCCTACCTCCTGGCGAACGCGGGCCAGGTGGTGACCAAGGCCCAGATCCTCGACCACGTCTGGAGCTACGACTTCGCCGGTGACGCGCGGATCATCGAGACATACGTCCGCTACCTGCGCAAGAAGATCGACTGCTTCGATCCACCGCTCATCCAGACCGTGCGCGGTGTCGGCTACAGCCTGCGACTTCCCCGCGACCACGCAGGGACGTCGGAGCAGTGACCCACCTCCTGCCCTGGCCGCCCAGATCACTGAGGCGACGCCTCGTCCTTGGCATCACCGTCCTCGCCACCGCGGCGGTCCTGGCCTCCCAGACCATCGGTTACGTAGTGCTTCGATCCTGGCTGCTGAACCGTGTCGACGAGCAGCTCGTCGAGTTCCACCCACCGGCACCGGCCTTCTACGACGCCCTCGACGGCACACTCCCGGCGCCGGGGGAGCGCCCGGACCTGCTGCCCTCGGATTTCCACGTCTACTTCTACGACGCCTCCGGGCGCCGCCTGAACGACTCCCTCGGCTCCGAAGCAGCGCCAGGACCTCAGTTGGCCGATGACGTGCAGGACCTCGGTCTGCGGGACGGACATCCGGAAACCGTGCCTGCCACGAGCGGTGACGGCCGCTGGCGAGTGGTGCTCAACCCCGGACCGGGGGGTATGAGCGCGGTGGTCGCCCTGCCGCTCGACACCGTCGACGGAGCCGCCTCGAAGATCCTGTGGCTGAACGCGGTCCTGCTCGCCGTCACCATTGTCGCCCTGCTCACCCTGGGCCGGTGGGTGGTCCGGCTGGGCCTGTTGCCCTTGACCAGAATGGAAAGTACCGCCCAGGACATCACCGCGGGCCGGCTCCACCTGCGGTTGCCCGACACCGATCCGCACACCGAGATCGGACGGCTCGGCCGGGTCCTGAACTCCATGCTCGACCGCCTCCAGAAGGCGCTGCTGGCCCGCGAGGCCTCCGAGGCCCGGTTGCGTCGGTTCGTCGCCGACGCAGGGCACGAACTGCGCACCCCGCTCACCGCCATCCAGGGCTACGCCCAGCTCGCACTGCGCCCGGAGCGACGCCCGGCGCAGGAACTACAGGAGGCCAACCGGTTCATCGCGCAGAACGCGGAACGCATGAGCCTGCTCGTCGACGACCTCCAGCTGCTCGCCACCCTGGACAAGGAACCGTCCTACCGGAGGGAACGGGTCGACCTGCTGTCCCTGGCGGCGGACGCCGTCAGCGCGACCGCCGTCCACAGCGCGTCCCACCCCATCGACCTCGGCCCGCTGCACACCCCGGCCGATCCCACCGGAGCCGAGGAACTCGACGTCGCGGAGACCGTCGGCGACCCGCACCGGTTGCGGCAGATCCTCGAGAACCTGCTCTCCAACGCCCGTATCCACACCCCGCAGGGCACCCGCGTCCACGTCCGTGTCGGCACGACCGAGGCGGGTCCCGGAACCGGAGGCACGGACCGCCCCGGACGCTTCGCTGCTTCACCGCCCTTGGCGGAGCGCCTGCCGATCAGCGTGATCGAGGTGGCGGACGAAGGGCCGGGCCTCCAACCCGTCGACGCCGAGCTCGTCTTCGAGCGCTTTTACCGCGCCGACCCCGCTCGCTCCCGCCTCCACGGCGGCAGCGGCCTCGGCCTCGCCATCGCCGCGACCATCGCCGAGGGCCACGGCGGCCGCCTCGAACTCGACACGGCACCCGGCCGCGGCTGCACCTTCCGCCTGGTCCTGCCCGCAGCCGACTCCGGCCAGGAACCCCGCTGATCGCGCGCGTACGGGGGGTGCGGCCTTCAGGAACCGAGATCGACGCGGCTCCCCGACACGCAGGGAGGGGATCGGGAGGATGACCCGCAGTCCATGCGGCCGGGGTATGTGCAGATGGTCTACAGCGTCGCCGCCGCACAGTCCGGCTGGCTACTGCTGCCGATGGTGGTCGGCCTGATGAGTGCGAGCCTGCCGGTCGGCCAGCGGATGAGCCGGACCGACCGCTACAGGATCTACCCGATCGCCGGTTCGCTCGTCGTCGCCGTCACGGCCCTGATGCTCTCCACTCTCAAGGTGGATACCCCCCTCGCTCTGCTCTGCGGGTACCTCTTCCTGATGGGCGTGGGCATCGGCCTCATGTCCCAGACCCTCGTCCTGGCCGTGCAGAACGCCTTCCCGGCCGCTGACGTGGGCACCGCGACCTCCGCCAACAACTTCTTCCGCGAGATCGGCGCGACGGTCGGCACCGCCGCCGTCGGCGCGGTCTTCACCAGCCGACTGACCGACCAAATCGGCACCCGGCTGTCCTTGAGTGACCTCAAGACAGTCGGCGACACGGACTCCCTGACCCCCGCACTCGTCCATGCCCTGCCGGCTCGTGTCCAGGACGCCGTGGTCGCGGCCTACCAGCACGCCCTGACACCGGTCTTCGCCTACGTGGTCCCGCTGTTCCTCGTCGGTGCTGTGCTGGCCGTCGTACTTCCCGAGAAGCGGCTCGCCGGTGGCGACTCCCGCAGACCGGACGGGGAGACACCGGGGCGAGCGCCCGGAGGACCGGAGACGAAGGCGAGGTGAGCGGGCAGACGCCACTCGGGTGTGTCAATTCAACGGCCCTGTCTCACATTCGGCGGTGCCAGAGCGTGCCGCTGTCCGAGCAGGATGCGGTGGCGAAGAAGGGTGAAGCCTGCTCGTCCGTGCATCTGGCGCGCGATCCGCTCGGTCTTGGTGTTGACGCCTTCGGTGGGGCCGTTGCCGTACGGAAGCGTGAGCGCGGCGATCACGGCGTCGCGGTCTCGGCCCAGGCCCCGGGTGAAGGCGTGCAGATGGGGCAGATCGACTGCGCGGACCTGGACGCTCCAGCGCGAGAGCCTGTCGGTATTTCCTGCGCAAGACGTCAGGAGTTCGGCGAAGTCCCTGACAGTGGCGGCCAGTTGGGGCATATCAGGGCAAGTTGATCTCCTTGTGCAGGAGGTTGAGGCAGCCCGTGAGGCCGAGGGCTTTGATGTCTTCGAAGAGGTGCCTGACGGGGACGTCGGGGTCCTCGGCCCGGCGTTTGCGCAGGTGCTCGTGGTAGGGGTCGACGAGGCTGGCGCGGTACTTGGGGACGCGGAGCATCCGCTCGGGCCGGTCGGCTCGCGCTTACCGTTTGACGGTGTTCAGGGCAAGCTGCAGGCGGCGGGCGCATTCGAGCGGCCCACGCCCTGGTCGAGGAGGTCATGGACCTAGTGCCAGCGTTCGAGGGTGGTCTGGGCGCGAGGCCCGTCGTACGGGGGCGCGTCCAGCACGGTGACCCAGCAGCTGCTGTGCGCCTTCACCTCGCTGAGGGCGGCAGTACGTCGATCCGTTCATGAGTCTCGGCGTCGATCACCACTGAGGCATAGCGGTGCCGCCGACGCAGGGCGAAGTCGTCGATGCCGATCACGCGGGGCATCCGCCCGGTCGGCAACGGGATGCGCAGCAGGGCGCGCAGGGCCGGGTGACGCGACAAGCCCACCGCGAGTATCGCCAGCAAACACGCGCGCCCGGCCCGCTAACTCCTCAACCACAGCCTTGACTTGCCTGGTCAGACGGTTCATGCGGCGTCGGTATCGCTCCAGCACCACGAGGCACCTGTTCGCGGAAAGTGTGGCAGCAGCCGAGCGTGGGGCACACCAGACGCCGCACCCGCACGCGGACCACCACCCGGCGGTCATCGACCGGCACGTCGGCCACCGTCCGCAGCTGATAGCCATGCACCCGCCCCGACGGCGCCTCGCACACCGGACAGACCGCGGCCTCCTACGGAGCCCGTGCCCGCACCACGAGGCGCTCACCCTCGTCGGCCACCTCCTCTATGACCAGCGGGGACAGCGGCTGGACGACAGGCGCCTGACGGGTCAAAGGCCAGGTCAGGCGCCATCTTTCGTGCCTCTAGAAGAAGTCCAGCTTCTTCGGCGAGTAGCTCACCAGCAGATTCTTCGTCTGCTGGTGGTACAGGGCTCAGATGCTGTTTGACCAGCGAAAACAGCTTCGATCGCCACAAGCTGCGGACGGCTGGTCCGGGTATGGTCCGGATCTTGGTTAGAAGTGTTCGTGGTGATGAGCGCTGCTCGCATGTTGCGCTTGTACGACGATGACGGCCTCGGCACTGCTTCGAGACGCGACGACGGGCCGCAGAAGACTGTCCTGACCGGGCTGCACCAAGGCTGGATCAAGCGCTGGCGGAGGCCAGCGGCGCTTCTTCGGACCGGCCCTACAACCGTGGCGCTGTCCGCGCAGGGCCGCGACGACACTGCATTGAGAATTCGTCCCGCGGGGGCTCGGTGGGCCGAGGCGGCGCGGCGGTGCGTTGATCAGTCCCTACCAGTGCCCCTCCCGATCCTGTGCCCCCCGGGGTCATGGCCGCGGAACCACGGATCGAGGGGGCGGCTCCGGCGCACTATGGCTGTGAGTGCGCTTCCGCTCCTTTTCGCCATTCGTCGGCAGAGCTCCGCTTGGCGTGACCGGGACTGTTTCCGCAGGTGAGAGAAGCGCGGTCTCGCGCCGCGTTAGGGTTGGCGCAAAAGGGCCATGGTAAACCGCTTGGGAGCTGAGAAGGGCGTTGGCCCAGCTGAGCTGCCTCAGGCTCGCTGCCCCGTGATTGACCTGACGGTGTGGGCCCTCCCGCGTCGCACTGGCCGAAGGAACACCGCCAGGCGGGCATCTCGTTCACGATTCACCGCACTCTGGGGCGGATCGAGGACGAGGAGGAGAGGTTCGCCGCGCTCAGGGTCGACAACCCGGAGACCCCGCAGGAGAAGATCACCGAGATCCATCACCTGGCCCGTGACGAAGAGGTCGCCGCGACGGTGACGACGGATTTCCTCAAGCGTCCGCAGGTCGCGGACAAACTGTCCCCGGAGAACAAGGCCCGGGTGGTGGAGGAGTTCACCCGCGACGAGGCGGTCGCCACGACCGCAGCGACCAAACTGCTGCGTCGGTCAGGACATTGCGTTCAAGGCAATGGGTGACGACACGGCTCGGTCCCAGGTCAACCAAGTCCAGGTGGAACGCAGCCGGCAGTCCCGTGAGGACTTCGAACGCACCAGTCCCGTCGCCCCGGCCGTCCGGCACATCGACCGGACCGTGGAGTTCCTGGACCTGGTCACTGCCTGCCACTCCTTCGTCGCCGCGGCCGGCCGTGCCGTCCCCGGCCTGCGCGACCGTACTCTGGGCGACGACGAACGCGCCATCGTCCACGAGAACGTCGCCCGCGTCCGCGCGACCCTCGACTGGAGGTGCTGGCCGCATGGGCGCCGGGCCTGCACGAAGCCCTCGTCGGTCTGGGAGAGGGCGACTTCATCATCGTCGACGGGACGCTTCGTCGTGGCTCAGGAGTGGAAGGCAGGGGCACACTGAATCGGTCCCAGCCACGGGAAACGATCACACAGCAGATGGGAAGCGATTTCAAACCGTTCCCCGTACCGCAGGCCCAACCTATTCGTGAACACCCCACACTGTACGAACCTCGTCCTGTGGGGCGGAGTTCTGTGTTTGTGCTGGTGGGGACGCGGAAGACGGGCTGGACCTGGCGGGGTCCGCAGATGCGGACTCCCTCCACGAGGTTCTGCGTGAGCGATTTCTTGGTGGCAGGGTCGCCTTCGCCCATCGTTCGGTAACCCTGGCGCGCATGCTGTCGGGTCGTGCCGGGGCACCGGAACCCGGCGCGACGGCGGACATCATCTCGGTCTGGCCTCGCGCCGCTGGTACCACCACAGACGTCAGGCCCGGAGCGGTGCTCCAGGCCCTTCGTCGTGGTGGGACTACGCGTCGCGCTTCTGGAACAGGATCCAGGCGGCACCGATGATCAGGGCCGCGAAGACCGCGAACACGCCACCCGAGGCCCAGCGGTCGAAGAAGTCGAAGTCCGGAGCTGCGGGACCGAAGTTCGCCGGGCTGGTCAACATCAGTTCCTCGCCGGCGGTGAACGGCAGGAACTTCACGGCCGACGCCAGCAATTCCAGGGCCGGGACCATGGTGAGCCCGACGATCAGGGTCTCGATGATCAGCGGCATCAGGAAGATGACCACCAGCGCCGCGGGCACGCCGCGGAACAGCAACCCCAGGCCGAGCCCGACCAGTGCGTAGATCAGGTTGTAGGCCAGGTACCCCAGCAGCGCCGAGCGTACGGGGTCGTCGAACAGGCCCGGGACCTCGCCCCAGAACACGAGTACCAGGGTTGCGTTGATCGCTATCGACACCAGCGTGGCCACGGCGGTCAGCGCCGTGACGGTCAGGATCTTCGCCAGGATCAGGCGCGAGCGCTGCGGAAGCGCGGTCAGGGTCGGCTGGATCGTGCCGTGCCGGTACTCGTGGCCGGTCGCGAAGATACCGACCACGGCCATGAACACCGCCAGGAACGGGATCACGAAACTCGCCCCGCCGTTGACACTGAGGTTCACGGCGTCGGCATGGAGCGGCTCGTCGCTGGCGCCGAGGCCAAGGACCAGCGGGATCACGGCGGAGGCCACCAGGCCGGAGCCGACCATCCAGTAGGTCGAGCGGAGCGTGCGCAGCCGCGTCCATTCGAATCTGAGCGCATCAAGCATTCTGGGCACCTTCTGGGGTCTGAGCGGTCTGGATGGGCTTTTCGGCGACGAACTGCTCTGCGGCGCCGGTGGCGGACATGAAGGCCTCTTCGAGCGACGCCGAGCGGCTGGAGAGCTCCGTGAGCTCGATGCCCTCGGTGAAGGCAAGGTGCCCGACCATGCCGATCTCCATTTCCGAGACGGCCAGTTCGCCGTCCTCGCCCTTGGTGACGCTCGCGCCCTTGGCTTCGAGGGCGGGGACGAAGGCGTCGGCAAAGGGGCTGCGCACGATCACCGTGGACGCGGTGAACTCGCGGACGAACTGGCCGACGTCGCCGTTGAAGATCATGTGACCGCGGCCGATGACGACCAGCTCGTCGGCCATCAGCTGCATCTCCGAGAGCAGGTGGCTGGAGACGAAGATGGTGCGGCCCTCGGCGGCCAGGCTCTTGAGCAGATCGCGCATCCAGTGGATGCCGTGCGGGTCGAGGCCGTTGGTCGGCTCGTCCAGCATCAGCGTGTGCGGGTCGCCCAGCAGCGCCTGCGCCAGGCCGAGGCGCTGTGACATGCCCAGCGAGTAGCCCTTGGGTTTCTTGCGCTTGGCCGAGCCGAGCCCGACCAGGTCCAGCACCCGGTCGATCCTGGCGTTGGCGATGCCGTTGGCGGAGGCGAGCATCTTCAGGTGGTTGCGGGCCGAGCGGGTGGGGTGGAACTGCTTGGCCTCCAGAAGAGTGCCGACGTGGTTCATCGGCCGACGGATCGAGGCGAACCGCTCACCGTCGAACAGGGTCTCGCCCCCGCCGTGGTCGAGGCCGAGCATCAGCCGCATGGTGGTGGACTTCCCCGAGCCATTGGGACCGAGGAAGCCCGTGACCACCCCTGGCCGGACCTCGAAGGACAGATCGTCCACCGCGACCGTCTTCTCGTATCTCTTATGCAGGCCTTTCGCGGAGATCATGGTGTTCCTATCTGAAGAATTTGAACGAGTGAAGGCGTTCGTCGTCATGTGTCCGGCTCGGCCGGTGGTCGGCCCGGGACCTTCGGGAAGGCACTTGCCAGAGCCCCGATCCAGCCCCTGGTGCGCCACGCCGCCCGGCGCGCTCGTGACCGGCAGCAACAACCTAGGAGCCGCGCCAGGGGAGCAGACATCCCGCGCGCACACCAGTGCGGGATGGTGCAGGCACCACCGCCGGCCGAGGGCTGTCCGGCTCGCACCGGTAGGCGGGCTTCAACGGCATGATGAAGATCGCGGGATCGCCTTCACCTCAGGCGATCCCCACCGATGCCGGAGCCGCGGTGACGGGCAGGCCTCGGCCACGTCACCGGTACCGCGCCGTCGCCAGAAGTAGCGCCAGCCCCACCCCGAACCGGCATGCTTGTCGGATCATCCGCCGACAACCCACCGCCTAATATGCGGGCATGCCCCCGAAAGCGCGCCGAGTCGGCGCCTTCACCCTCTACTCGCTGTCCACCTTCCCCTTGGCCTTGATCAGCGTGACCCTGATCATCCCCGTCCTGGGACTCGGCGTGGTCACGTCGGTCATCGGCATCGGACTGCCGGTCCTGGCGCTCGCCCTGCGGATCGCACGCGGATTCGCCGAGGTCGAGCGCCGCGCCCTGCCGGAAGTCCTGGCCCATTCCGTGGCTCGGCCGATGTACAACAAGCCTGCCGCGGGATCCGGTGTCTTCCGGCGAAGCATCACCCCGCTTTTCGGCGGCCAGTACTGGCTGGACCTCCTGTACGGGATCGTGATCCTTCCCGTATCCGTGATCATGTTCGCGATCACCATGGCGTGGTGGTGGATGACGCTGTCCACGCTCACCTGGCCGCTGTACGGATGGATCATCCACGAGGCGGTGGGCCTCGAGAACCTGCAGAAGCTCCCCAAGCTGGTCGGGGTGGAGAACTACCTGTTCGCGTCAGTGTTCTACGTGACGATCGGCGCGCTGTTCGCCCTCACCCTGCCGTTCGTCGTGCGCGGCGCCGCTCTGGCAAGGGCGAACCTGGGGCGCGTCCTGCTGACGGCGGTCGGAGAGTTGCACGAGCGTATCGCCGACCTGTCCGAGGGGCGGGCCGCCGCCGCCTCGGCCGAGGCGGGCGCGATGCGGCGCCTGGAGCGCGATATCCACGACGGGCCCCAGCAGCGGCTCGTGCACCTGGCCATGGAGCTGTCGCGGGCGCAGCGCCAGCTCGCCAAGGACCCGAACGCGGCACAGGCCACCATCACCGGCGCCATCTCCGAGACTCGGGAGACCCTGGAGGAGCTACGCACGCTGTCGCGCGGGATCGCGCCCCCGGTACTCACCGACCGCGGGTTGGCCCAGGCCCTGGCGGCCCTGGCGGCCCGCAGCCCGGTGCCGGTGGAGCTGGACGCCCCGGTCCCGGACCGCTTCTCCGCCGCGGTGGAGAACACCGTGTACTTTGTGGCCGCCGAAGCCTTGACCAACGTCGCCAAGCACAGCCGCGCCTTCTCCGCGCGCCTCACCCTGTCCCGGACCGCGAACCGGCTGATCCTGACCCTGTCCGACAATGGCATCGGCGGCGCCCACCTGGCCAAGGGACACGGCCTCACGGGGCTGGCCGACCGCGCCAGGTCGGTCGAGGGCGATTTCGTGGTGCACTCCCCCGAGGGAGGCCCGACGGTGGTGGTGATGGAGGTCCCGTGCGGGTAGTGGTCGCCGACGACGCCGTGCTGATCCGTTCCGGACTGGTCCGGCTGCTGGAGGAGTTCGATTTCGAGGTGGTCGCCGAGGTGGGCGACGGCGACAGCCTCGTCTCTGCCATGGTCGAGCACCTCCCGGACGTCTCGGTGGTGGATGTGCGGATGCCCCCCTCGTTCACCGACGAGGGCCTGAAGGCCGCGGTTGCGGCACGCAAGCGGGTTCCCGGTGCGCCGGTGCTGATCCTGTCGCAGTATGTGGAGGTCTCCTATGCCGAGGATCTGCTGGCCGACGCCAGGGGAGCCGTGGGCTACCTGCTGAAGGACCGGGTGGTGGACGTCGACGAGTTCATTGACGGGCTGCGGCGGGTCGCCGCCGGGGGGACGGTGTTCGATCCGCAGGTGGTGGCCCAGCTGATGGTTCGGCGCCGTGGCAACGACCCCCTGGCGACGCTGACCGCGCGGGAGCGGGAGGTGCTCGGGCTCATGGCCGAGGGGCACTCCAACCAGGCCATCGCGCGCAAACTCGTGGTGAGCGGCGGCGCGGTGGAAAATCACGTCCGCAGCATCTTTGCCAAGTTGGGCCTGTACGTCGAGGACACCGACCACCACCGCCGGGTGCGCGCGGTGCTGGCGTACCTGCGTTCCTGAGCGCCCATAGCGGGGATGCCGCCTTTTTCGTGCTCGGAAACGTGAGCGAAGGCCTCGCTGGTGGCGGTGATGGTGCGCGTGACCGCGCTCGCCGGGTCGTTTCGTCGTTTGGGCCGTCTCCCGCTCACGTTATCCCGTGTTGCACCATGTGTTGGCTGAGGGCTTCGTACGGTCAGTAGCGCAGGCGAGCGGTGTCTTCGTCGATACGGACGATGCGCTCCTTGAACAGTGCCATCGGCTGGCTGTCGTCGTCGGGGACCAGCGTCGGCCCGACCATGATGGGTGCCGCCGTCCGGGTGCGCGCCGCGTCGTCAGGGATCTGATCGCCGGCGGGCGGCGGCGCGAGGGCGACGCGACACCCTCATCGTCTTCGACATCGGATACGACGCCCCGTGCATGGCTCTGCTTCTTTCCCTCAGCGGTTTGACCTGGTGTGGCTGTCGGGTGGTGCTGAGCGGGCGCCGGCCAGTACCAGGTCCACGAGTCGACTCACGTAGGCGTGCCCTGCGGGCTGGTCGCGTTGCACGATGCGCAGGTGGAGGGGGCCGGTCAGGGCTTCGAGGAGGAACTCGGGGTTGCTGTCCGGTGGGAGGTCGCCGCGGTCTATGCCGCGTTGGACGAGGATGCGGGCGCGGTCCAGGCGGGCGGTCCAGAACTGGTTGCGGAGTTGGACGGACTGGGGCTCGTCGTCCGCTGCGGCGAGGGCGAGACGGGCGAGCGACTGGCCCGAGGGCGTGGTGAGGAACCCGGCGAGCGCGGTGAAGAAGGTGGTCAGGTCCTCGTGCGTGGAGCCGGTGTCAGGCAGGGGCAGTTCGGTGTCCAGGCGGTCCGAGAGGGCTTCGAGGATCAGGTTGGTCCGGGTGCCCCACCGCCGGTAGACCGAGGTCTCGTGCACACCGGCACGGGCGGCGATCTCCGCGATACGGGTGCCCGCCAGGCCCTCGGTGGCCAGGAGTTCGGTGGTGGCCTTGAGCACGGCTCGGTGTACGGCCGCGCCACGGCGGTGCGCGGGGGCCGGGCGCGGTGGTGTCATACCTCCAATTATCGCAAGCGCACTTGCGATAAACCACCACGGCGAGCTTCACTGGGTTTTATCGCAAGTCGACTTGCGATGGACGCGACCTGCGGAGGCTGCTGATGCTCACCACGGCGAAGACCGCCAGCGGCGTGCTGCGTGGCCGGGTCGAAGACGGTACGACCGTCTTCCGAGGAGTGCGCTACGCCACCTGCGAGCGGTTCGGCCTGCCCCGCTCGGTGCCCGCCTGGAGCGGAGAGAGGGACGCCACGGTCGACGGCCCGATCGCCCCGCAGCGGCCGTCCCGGCTGGAGCCCGTGATGGGCGTCCCCGAGCCGCACGAACAGGGCGAGGACTGCTTGAACCTGACCATCACCACCCCCGGCGTCGACGACCGGTCCCGGCCGGTGCTGGTGTGGTTCCACGGTGGTGCCTGGGTTTCGGGCGCCGGTTCCTGGAAGTTCTACGGTGGCCACCGGCTCGCCCGCGAGGGAGACGTGGTCGTCGTCTCCGTCAGTTACCGGCTTGGCGTGCTTGGCTATCTGCGCGCACCGGGGATCTCCGAAGGCAATCTGGGTCTGGCCGACCAGCTCGCCGCGCTGCGGTGGGTGCGCGAGAACATCGCCGCGTTCGGCGGTGACCCGGACGCGGTGACCGTGGCCGGTCAGTCCGCCGGCGCCCACACCGTGCAGTGTCTGCTGGGCATGCCCGACGCCGAGGGACTGTTCCGCCGGGCCGTCGTTCAAAGTTCCCCCGCCGCTCTCGGCCTCGGGAGCGCCCGCAGCGCCCGGAAGGCTGCCGAAGGGTTTCTCACCCGGCTCGGCGCAGACCCGCGTACCGTCCCCGTCGCCGATGTCCTGGACGCCCAGACCGCGCTCGCGCGCGAGGCGGCAGGCAGACTCGGGCTCCGTGCGGTCCCCTTGTTCAGGCCGGTCGCCGGAGTCGGCCCGCTCCCGGACGCAGCACGCTGGGCCGCGTGCCTGGCAGGCCGAGCTCCCGGTCTGGACGTCATCATCGGCACCACCGGGCGGGAGATGAGCGCCTTCTACGCCCTGAACCCGGCGCTGCGCCGCCTGCGCCGGGTCCCGGCACTGGGTGCGGCGACTGCGGACGCTGCGGAACGGGCCGCGGGTGCGGCCCTCTTCGGCCGTCCCGCCCGCCGCCTGGCAGCCCTGCTGAGCAAGGCGGGTGCCCGCGTGTGGACCTACCGCTTCGACTACGCCGCCCCCGCCTCCCTCTTCGGCGCCACCCACTGCATCGAACTGCCCTTCCTGTTCGGCACCGACGCCGACTGGACCACCGCCCCGATGCTCGCCGGCGCCGACCCGCACGACATCGACACCCTGGGCCGAGCCCTGCGCACCGCCTGGCTCAGCTTCATCCGCACCGGCACCCCGACCACCGACACCCCCTGGCCGCCGTTCACGGCAGCAGCCCCCGCCGTACACCACTGGCGCCCCTGAGGGCACCAGACAGTGCGGCCGGAACGCAGGACCGCTCAACCAGGGGGCTATCTGTCAAAGGAAGTGGTCACCGAAGCCGAACAGCTCGCCGCGCGCCGCCGGCGATGCTGCCTCTGTGGCCTGCTTCCATCCGATCGCCAAAACCACCCAGGCAGGTCCCGCTCGAGCGAAGCCGAGAGTGGGCGAGCCCCTCCCACGCCATGCGCTGGTTGTCGTCCGGCGAGGAAGCCATGACGCCGCCTCGCCAGGAGCCGTCTTCCGTCGACACCTCGAGTTCGGCATACAGGCCAGCCGTGCGGATCGCACCCGCCAGCTCCAGGCTGAGCATGTGGTGCTCCCACGACTCGTTCGACAGGTTCAGGCTGGTTCGGTGACGACGCGGGGGTTCCTCGTCCAAGGTGATAGTGACGTGCCGGCTGCTCGCGCGGTCACCCCGGTGTGCCGTCTTTGCGCAGGGTGACCGGTCTGCTGAGGGGGCCCGCGGGTTGCACCTCTTGTATCGCGTCGGTCACCTGACCGAGGAGCGCCTGCAGTTGGGTGGAGTCCTTGGCGCCGAGCTTCTCGGTGATCTGCTGTTCGATCTCCGCGATCACGGAGTCGGCCTTGCGCAGGGCGTCGCGGCCGGCGTCGGTGAGGTGGAGTTCCTGCACGTGACGGTGGCGCGGGTGCGGCCGGCGTTCCAGTTGGCCCCGGCCCTCCAGCCGGGTTACCAGGGAGGCCACCGCCTGCGGGGTGACGTTCAGGCGGCGGGCCAGTTCCGCTCCGGCCAGGCCGGGATCGACGTGGACGGCGATGAGCAGGGAATAGTGCGCCGCCGCCATGCCCAGCGAGCGCAGCCGTTGCTCCTTCAGGGCTGTCACGGCCAACTCCGCCCGCCGCAGTGCCCAGGTCACCCGGTCCAGTGCGTCGGCGCCGACCGGCCCCTCGTCATGCAGCGTCATGCGGCGAGAATACGATACTGGTCAACTATCAAGTGTTTGACATGATGCAGACGCTTGAATCAAGCTGTCCTCATGTCTCGTACTCTTGCTCTCATCACCGGCGCTTCCTCCGGAATCGGCGCCGCCTACGCCCGCCTCCTCGCCGCCGACTACGACTTCGTCCTGGTGGCCCGAAGGGTCGACCGCCTTTCCGAGCTCGCGGACGAACTCCGCGCGGCCGGCGCCGCCGTGGAGGTCCTGCCCGCGGACCTCGGGAACCACGACGGCATCACCGCCGTGACCAAGCGCCTGGCAGCCGGCGATGTCCGGCTGCTGATCAGCAACGCGGGAGACGGCGGCTACGCTCCCCTCACCGACGTCGCCCCGGAGGAGATCGACCGCCTGCTCACCCTCAACGGCGTGGCGTCCATCCAGCTCGCGCGCGCGGCCCTGCCCGGCATGCTGACCGCGGGGGAGGGGACCATCGTCACGGTCGCCTCCCTGCTGGCCTTCAGCGCCGGGCAGAGCAACCCGCACATGCCGCCCCGCACCATCTACAACGCCGCCAAGGCGGCCACCGTCGCCTTCACCCGCACCCTCACCCACGAACTCGCCGACACCCCCATCCGCACCCAGGTGGTCTGCCCGGGCGTCGTGGCGACGGAGTTCGCCGGCGGATACGGAAACATCCCCTCCGCCATGACCGCGCAGGGCGTGGCCGGAGCCAGCCTCGCCGGCCTGCGCCTGGGCGAGACGATCTGCGTACCGGGCCTGGAGGACCAGACCGCGGCACTGGACGCCCTCCTTGCCGCCGAGACCGCCCTGCTCATGGGTGGCAACGTCCCCACCCCCGCCACCCGCTACAGCCACCCGCACCCCGAGCCCACACGCTGAGGGCCGAGCCCGCAGGAGGTGCCGCGCGCAGCATCGCTGTGACCTGCGTGATCCCTCCCGCTCGCCGGCAAGGCCCATGACGCAAGCGTCTGCGGCCACCGGGGTGGCACGCTCAGCCTGCGCCTGTTGCGAAGTTCTCAGGGCTCGCGAGGCGGGGCGTGGTCCTCATGCTGGACGTCGTGAGACCGCAGCACTGGGGTCCCCGCGCGAGCGCAGCTGAGGCTGGTGAGCGCCTCCTGCGCGGCGATGGCGAGCAGGTCGACCACAAGCTCGTTTGGTGAGCCGGCGGACGCGGACGAGGGTGCAGGCGGCGGCATCAGGTCGGTCAGGAGGCGGTGCGTTCGAGCGTCCAGCGGTGGCGGCCCCGGGCGGCTTGGCATGCCCTTGCGGGTGAGGCCGCGCCTGCGCGGCCAACGATGACTCGGGTGGTCGTAATACCCCTTGTCGGCGTAGAGGTTGGTCGGCCGGCGGCGGCGCGGACGGTGGCCGGGGGTGGCAGGGATTCCGTAGACGTTCCAGCGTCTGACGTCCTGCGGGTTCCCGCCGGACCGGTCATGCGGTCCGCGTGGGGTGGCCTTGCGTCTGCTGCCCGGGGAGGGGCTGGCCACTGCGCCCGGGAGCCGACAGCGTCAAGGGGCGGACGGGTCGGGGAGTTCGACCACCACCGATTCCGGGGATCCCCATGGTTCCTCAAGTGCGGCCCGAAGTGCGATGGCAGTATCCGCGCCGATGCGCCCGGCGAGCGTGGCTTCGATCCCGGCCAGGATCTGCATCGTCTCCTCGCGGCGCCGGGCACCGGCCGCCGTGAGGAGTACGAGCTTCGACCGGGCAGACCGAGGATCGCTCTCCACGGTCACCACGCCCGCGGCGACAAGTTCGTGGACCCACTGGTGCGCTGTCGGGGCGCTGACGCCCAGGCGCCGGGCCAGCTCGGCGATGCTGGCGCCCTCTGTCGGGAGCTGACTCAGCAGCGTCATGTGTGCCGCACTGATGGCCGACCCCTCTTCCTGGGCCTCGAACGCAGTGGTTAGGGCGGCTCGGAACCAGTTGTGTGCGCGCCACAGCAGCCGGATGAGCGGCTCGGATTCAGACGGGGAGGAGGCCATGTGGTTCTGCTTTCACGCTGGGGCGGTCGGTTCGGCGCGGACTGCCGATCGTAAGCCGGTCAGATCTGGTGCCCGACATCACCGGAGCTTCCGAGATCCCGATTTATTAGGTAGCCTACGAGTAGGTTACCTAATGATGGGCGGATCAAACCCCGCCTACCGACCCATGCCCCTGCTTCCCGTAAACCGATGGAAAGGCATGACGATGGCGACAGGATCGTCTGAATCCCCCCTCACCGGGGGCGCCGGTACCACCGCCGGCACGGCAGCCCTCACGGCGCCGCCCGCCGCCGCCCAGGCCGCCACCTCCACGTCGCCCGGGACCGCCGCCGGCGGCCCGGGGCGCGGTATGAAGGTGATCGCGGTCGAAGAGGCGTTCTCCGTTCCGGAGTTGATCCCGTGGCCGGGCGAGGCCCGTATGCCTCCCGGCTGGGGGCAGGAGTGGGGGCGCCGGCTCGCCGACTTCACGGAGTTGCGGCTGGCTGACATGGACGAGCACGGGGTGGACGTGCAGGTCCTGTCGCTCACCTCACCCGGCGTCGAGGCCATCGAGGACCCCGCCGAGGCCGTGGCCACGGCCCGCCGGGTCAACGACCACCTGGCCGACGTGGTCGCCGCCCACCCGACACGGTTCGCCGGCTTCGCCACCCTGCCTTTTCAGGACCCGAAGGCCGCCGTGGCCGAGCTGCGCCGGGCAGTGGAGCAGCTCGGCCTCAAGGGGGTCCTGCACAACGACCACGTTCAGGGCCACTACCTCGACGAGCCGCAGTTCCGGCCGGTGTGGGCCGAACTCGAACGGCTCGGGGTGACGCTCTACCTCCATCCCGCGCTCTTCCCCGCCGATCAGTGGCGGGTCTTCCAGGGGCACCCCGTGCTGAGCGGACCGTCCTGGGGATGGACAGCGCAGGTCGGCGCCCACGCACTGCGCCTGATCTACGGCGGAGTGTTCGACGAGTTCCCCTTGGCCTCGGTGACGCTGGGGCACATGGGAGAACTGCTGCCTTTCCAGCTGGCCCGGCTCGACAGCCGCTACCACCAGGCCGACCCCAAGAGCAGGCCGCGACACCTGCCCTCCGCCTACCTGCGGCACAACCTCTACGCGACCACCAGCGGCGTCTTCTCCCACGCGGCCCTCCTCGGAGCCGTCCAGGCCATCGGTGCCGACCGGCTGCTGTTCGCCGTCGACTACCCCTACGAATCAACCGCCGAGGCAGTCGAGTTCCTCCACTCGGCGCCGTTCTCACGCGCCGACCTCAACCGCATCGCACACGGCAACGCCGCACACCTGCTGAACCTCTGACCAAGACACCAGCAGCAGATGAGGAGTGGGGCTGGGCGCGACTTCCGTCGGGCAGGGCCTAGCCGACCACGCCGACAGCAGGAACGAATCCTCCGCACCTTTGGAAGACAGGCTCAGGCCATGGCAGAAGCACTTCTGACCGACACCACCACGGGAACCGTTCGCGGATGCACACTCCCAGACGGGGGTCGTCTCTTCGCCGGTATCCCCTTCGCCGCACTCCCGGTGGGTGAGCGGCGGTTCCGCCCGCCCCAGCCGCCCCAGCCGTGGCAGGGGGTCCGCCGGGCCGACCGCTTCGCACCGGCGCCCGCGCAGGGCGCGTCTTCCCTGGTGCCGGGGGCGAGCCAGAAGTCCTCCTTCCCCACCTTCCCCACGGCGGAGATCCGGGAGACGTCCGAGGACTGCCTGTATCTCAACGTCTGGACCCCCACGACGACGGCCGAAGGCGCCCTCCGCCCCGTCATCATCTGGATCTACGGCGGCGGATACGACGCCGGCTCCGCCGCACCCCCCTACAGCGACGGGGCCGCTCTCGCCCGGCAGACCGGCACGGTCGTCGTCACCGCCAACTACCGCCTGGGAGCCCTCGGTTTCCTGCACCTGGCCGACCTCGGCAGCCAGTGGGCCGGGTCCACCAACCTTGCCCTGCAAGACCAGATGGCCGCCCTGCGCTGGGTACGGGACAACATCGCCTCCTTCGGCGGTGACCCCGGCAACATCACCGTTGCGGGGCAGTCCGCCGGCGCCTTCTCCATCGGAGCCCTGCTGGCCGCCCCCGCGGCCACCGGCCTCTTCCACAAGGCGATCCTCCAGAGCGGCAGCACGTCCCGAATCTTCGACCGGGCCACCGCCACCACCATCGCCGAGGACCTGATCACCGCGCTCGGTCTGGACAGCCCCGAGGACCTGCTCACCGTTCCCTGCCAGCGGATCCTGGACGCGCAGAGCACGGTCGTCACCGGCGACATCGGGCAGCGCAACCTGCCCGGCGGCCGGTCCTGGGGTGCCGTACTCGACGGCAGCGTGCTGCCCGTCGCCCCGCAGCAGGCCGTCGCCGCGGGTGCCGCCGCCGACATCCCCCTGCTCGTCGGCGCCACCCGCGACGAAGTCCGCGTCTTCCAGATGATCGGCGGCGACTCCTTCCGCCCGGAGGACGAAGCAGGCCTGCACACCGAGATGCGGCGCGCCGGAGTCACGGAACCGGAGAAGCTCCTCGACGCCTACCGCCGCCGCGTCGCCGACTCCGACGACCTGTCAGCCCTGCGCGGTGCCTTCCTCACCGACGCCCTCTACCGGATCCCGGCCACGCGTCTGGCCCAGGCCCAGGCAGGGGCGGGAGGCCGCGCCTACCACTACCTCCTCCTCGACGAACCGTGCGGACCGGCCATGGGCGCCTTCCACGGCGCCGACCTGCTCCACGTCTTCGACAAACTGTCCGACGTCGGCGCCGACACCCCCGAACACCTCGCCGCCCGCGACACCCTCGTCGGCGCCTGGGCCGCCTTCGCCGCCACCGGCGACCCGGGCTGGCCGCCGTACGACCCGCAAGCCGCGGGCAACTCCCGGGCCATCGGCGGCTCCCCGGCCGACGCCGGCCGCATGCTCACCGAACCCCCGGCCGACGACGTCACCGTCCTCTGGCCCACCCCGCCAACCTGACGCACTGGGGATCCAATGCGATCGGCCGCCTTCACGGAAACGCCGGGGGACCCTGACGCTGGGTGTCACATATGGCGCGGGGTGCTGTCTGCCGTCCCGACGATCGCGCGAGTGGACGTTTCCGACAGCAGAGCACCATGTCCTACGCCTTCGATGCCGAGCTGGCCCCCTGGGTCCCGATGATCAACGATCTGTCGTTCTCCGACATCGCCACCGCTCGCGCGGCCGAGAAGGAGATGACGGCGAACCTGCCCGTCTAGGAGCCGACCCGGCCGGTACGACGTCCGCGACACTCTCGCCCCGGGCATGAGGGCGTACCTCAGGTCCCGGTCGGGCATGACGTGTCGGCGTCGGCTGGCGGGACTGGAACCCGGGCGGCGGGTGGCAGCGGCTGCACGAGGTCCTGCCGGCGTCGGTGCCGGTGCGCTCGCCACGAGGGCGGACGCACTCGCCACCGAGGCCACGGACGCACCCACCGTCAGGCAGGCCGGCCGTCCTCACCGAGCTGCTCCTTGCCGAAGGTACGTGGTTTCGGCCGAGCAGCTGCCGGAGAAGGAACGGGACGAGAACATCGACCCCTTCGCCAATACGGTGAACCGACGGAACGGGTCTCTGCAGGTGACGGAAGTCACCGCAGGGGCCCGTTTCTCCTTTCCATGATCGTTGTGAGGCGTCACACAGCCTGGTCAGGCCACGCAACAGGCCCCCACGCGTGAGCTATCTCGCGGGTGGGGCCTGTCTTCGTTGTGCTGCGGCGCCGTTGGCGTGGGCCAGCTGGAAGGCGAGCAGGATCGTTTGCGCCGCGATGCCGCGGATGCGGCGGGAGCCGGCGGATTCGATGCCCTCGGCGAGGGGGTCCTTGGCGAAGCCGTTGTAGCCCTCGACGCTGTTGCGGAGCCGGAAGTAGACCCTCTGCCACTCCGGGCTGCCGTAGTCCAGGGCTTGCCACTGCTTGGCGCCGGCTTCGGGGCTGACGGTGATCGTGCGCTGGCGGCAGACCTTGACCGGCCCGGCCGGGCTGGGTTCCGGGTCGATGAGGGGCAGGTGGATGCCGCGCCCGAGAGTGTGCGGTTTCATGAGGCACTGTGCCTTGCCCGCCTCGGCGGGACACATCATCCGCTGGTAGCCGTCGGCATCGGCGTTCTCTTTCGGCATGATGCGGTAGCCGCGACGAGCGGCGATCAGTCGGACCCATGTGTTCCTCGGTGCCCAGCTCGCCTCGGGCTTCCTCCAGACCCCACCCCACGATGACGCCCTTGCCTCCGGCTCGGGGTTGGCACCGGCCCGCCGACTCGGGTTGGCGTGGGGTCGGGTCCGGCCCGGCCCCCGCGGTGTTACTCGCCCCGCGCCCCCGCCTGCCGGGTGACCGCGCGCAGCAGGGGACGGCTCAGCCCGCCGGCCGCCAGAATTCCGGCGACACCGGCGGCGCAGCACGCCGCGAGAACGATCACGCCGCGTGCGTCGAACGACGAGTCGCCGCCCGCCAGCATCGCCGATCCCCCGCACAGCAGCCCTGCCGCGACGGCCCCGCCCGCCAGCACCGTGACCGGGATCAGCGTCTCCCGGCTGCGGGCGGCGTCCAGGACCCGCAGCGGGGTCCCCGCCAGGTGCAGCAGGCCGTAGGTGCGGCGGCGGTCCAGGACGGCGGCGGCCGCAGTGATCCCGGCCGAGGTGATGGCGACCGTGAACGTCACCACGAGCACCACCCGGGTGATGGTGGTGAAGTCCCGGGTGAACCGTGCCTCGGACCAGTTCACCTCGGGCCCGGTGATCGGGTACTGGTCGGGGATCAGGCCCGTGAGCGCGGTACGGGCGCGGTCCAGGTCGGCCGGGCCGCCGGAGACGGTGGCGGTGACCTGGCGGCTGTCGGAGGGGCCCTGGGCCACGAAGCCGTCGTCCACGCCGACCACGGCGGTCACCCCGGCGGCGCGCAGACGCTGTTCGGCCAGCGTCCGCACCTGTGGCGCCTTGTTGTGAGGGACAGCGATGGCGAGCTGGTCGGGCCGTCCTCCCCACGCGGAATTGGCGTCCAGGGTGAGCAGGGCGAAGAACCCGGCGACGAAACCGGCCAGGGTGAGCCCGGAGACGATCCGCCAGGCGGCCTTCGGATCGTCCAGCAGCCGGCGCCCGGCCAGCAGCGTCGCGGGCCGCTTGGCCAGGGCGGTGACGATCCTGCCGAGCAGCCGGACCACCCAAGGCCCGATCACGGCCAGCGCCAGGAAGAGCGCGGCGAACGCGAACAGCGCCACGGAGTCGTCGCTGCCGTACTTCTTCGTGATCCAGCCGTACACGGCGACGACGACCACGAAGACGACCACCCGCGCGGCGCTCGCTCCCCGGCTGCGCGACCGGCGTGCCACGCCCAGCGGGCCGACCACCACCTGACGGAGCCCGGCGAGCGCGCTGACCACGACCAGTGCGACCACCCCGGCCGTCACCGCCAGCAGTGGCGGCGCGCCGATCCACAGGTCGGCCGGATACCAGGCGCCGCCCGCGAGCGGCAGACTCGCCGCCACCGGCAGCAGCACCGCGTACCCCACGACGCCCAGCAGTGCCCCGGCCGCCGAGGTCAACAGCGCCTCGGCGGCCGTCAGGCCGGCGATGCGGCCCGGTGTGGCGCCGATCAACCGCAGTGCGGCGAGCCGCTGGTCGCGGCGGGAGACCGACAGCCGCGCGGCGGAGGCCCCCAGCACCAGCAGCGGAACGACGACGAGGACGGTGGCGACCCGGGCCAGGGACTCGTATATCCCGCCCATGCCGTCCGTGAGCGGCGCGCCGGTGAAGGACGCGACGCGCGTGGGGGAGGCGATGTCGCCGACCCGGCGGGGATCGGGCTCGCGCGGGGTGGTGACCGCCGGGTCGGTCGAGCGGTGTCCGACCACCGCGACGAGTTCGCCGGGGTGCGTCAGCGCCGCGCGGCCCAGCGTTCCGGTGGGTGTGCCTGGGACGGGGTGGCGGTCGGCGGGCAGCCGGTCGAGCAGCGCCCCGAGCGCCGGCGAGACCCACAGTTCGCCGGGGGCGGGGAAGCGGTCGAGGCCGGGCGGGGCGGGAGCGGTGCGCCCGGGCAGCCGGGCGACATCCACGACGGTGACGGGCACGCCCCGGGTGAACGTCGTGCCGACCGCCTCGACGGCCACCGGACGGGAGGACTCCACCGGGTTGCGCCAGTCGGTGCGGTCCGAGCGGTGCTGGAAGCCCAGGTTCATCGCGACGCACAGCAGCAGCAGTGTGGTGGACACGGCTGCCGCCGCGACGGCGAGCCCGGTGGCGAGCAGACCGGTGCGGCCACCGGCCCGGGTGAGCCGCCAGGTCAGCGCCCAGGTGGTGCGGTCCAGTGCCCTCATCGCCGGTACCCGGCCTTCGCGTCGGCGCCGGTCTGCGTGTCGGCGCCGGTCTTCGTCTCGGTGTGCGCCTCGGCCAGCAGTCCGTCGCGGACCCGCACCGTGCGGTCGCACCAGCGCGCGACGTTCTCGTCGTGGGTGACCACGACCAGGGCGGCGCCCTGACCGCGGCTGACCTCCACCAGTAGGCGGATCACCTCCAGGCCGGTGGCCTGGTCCAGCGCGCCGGTCGGCTCGTCCGCGAAGATCACTTTCGGGCGGCCGACCAGGGCCCGAGCGATGGCCACCCGCTGGGCCTGACCTCCGGACAGCTGTCCGGGACGCCGGCTCTCCAGGCCCTGCAGGCCGAGCGGCCCGAACCACTGCCGGGCCTGCTCGACGGCAGCGCGGCGCACCGTGCCGCCGAACATCAGCGGCAGCGCCACGTTCTCGTCGGCGGGCAGTTCCGGCAGCAGCTGACCGGACTGGAAGACGAAGCCGAACGCGGTGCGGCGCAGCTCGCTGCGGGCCGGTTCACGGAGCTGGTCGATCCTCTTGCCGTCCAGCAGGACTTCACCGGAGTCGGGCCGTTCGATCCCGGCCAGGCAGTGCAGCAGGGTGGACTTGCCGGAGCCGGACGGGCCCATGACGGCCAGTGACTCGCCGGCCAGCACTTCGATGCCGACGCCGGCCAGGGCGCGGGTCATGCCGTAGGACTTGAACAGGCCGGTGCCGGTCAGGAGGGCGGAGGGGGTGTTCATCGGGCGGTCTCCCCAGGGGAAGCGGTGTTCAGCGGGTACATGCCGTCCACCATCGGGGCGCGTGGCGACCGGCTGTCTCGGCCGAACGGCCGGTTGTGTCGGCCGGACATCGGCCATTCGGCCGAGTCCGCCGGGAATCGCCGCTTCCGTATCCTGCCGGGCGTGAACTCCAAAACTCCGCTGCTCCGCCGGGCGCTGACCGCCGCCGGCTGGATCATCCTCGGCCTGCTGGGGCTGCTCGACGTGTTCGCCAACGGGACGCCCGACCACCGCTGGACGAGCTTGCTGCCGATGGTGTCCGGCCCGCTCGCCTGCATGGCGCTGCTGTGGCCCGCTCGTCGGCCGAGCGTGCTGGTACGAGCCGTGCTCGCCGCGGGCGGCTCGCTGGTCTTCACGGCCGTGATCGTCACGTGGGCGGGCCCGGACATTGCCGGTACGTTCGGGGCGCTGGAGAGCGTCGCTCTGCTGGTGCTGTTGTCCCGCGCGGTGTGGGCGGTGCCGGGCCCGAGGACCGCGGTGGCCGTTTCGGCCGCACTGGGCGTGGCGGTCATCGTGATCCCGTTGCGCTTGCTGCCAGCGGACATCCAGAACGACAGCCAAAACGCCCTCGACGGGTCCCTGCTGATGGCGCTCGGCGCCGGCCTGGCTCTCGCCTGGGGCCTGCGGGCACGGCTGATGGAGGAGCGGCGGGCACGCGACATCGCCGCCGTACGCCAGCGCCAGCGCCTGGAACTCGCCCACGACCTGCATGACTTCGTCGCCCACCACGTCACCGGCATCATCGTCCAGGCCAATGCCGCGCTGGCCCTTCAGCACACCGCACCGGAACAGGTCCAACCGCTGCTGGAGAACATCACCCGCTCCGGATCGGAGGCACTGGACTCGATGCGCCGTCTGGTGCGGGTCATGCGTGAGGACGACCACGCGGGCGTGCGCCCCGGCGAGGTGTGGGCGGAACTCGCCCGCCTGGTCTCCGCGTTCTCCGGAGACGGAGAGGACGCCCGGTTGCACGTGGCCGCGGCGGCCCGCGAGGTGCGGCTCGCCCCCGAGGTGGAGACGTCCGTGCACCGCGTGGTGCAGGAGGCGTTGACCAACGTACGCCGGCACGCGCCCGGCGCCGTGGTCGCCGTACGGGTCGATGTGGACGGGCACCGGCTGCGGGTCGAGGCCTACAACACGGCACCGGCCGCGCCCCACTCCGGCCCGGTCGGCGGGCGCGGCGGCTTCGGCCTGGTCGGCCTGCGGGAACGCGTCGAGGCGGTGGAGGGCACGCTGACAGCCGCCCCCACCGACGACGGCGGCTGGCGGGTGACCGCCGCCTTCCCGGTGCTGACCGCTGTGGCAGGATCACCGGCGTGAACGATGCGGCGATCCGGGTGCTGATCGCGGACGACCAGGAGCTCGTCCGCATGGGCTTCCGGCTGATCCTCGGCGCCCAGCCCGGCATCGAGGTGGTCGGTGAGGCCGCCGACGGCGCCGCCTGCGTGGAACTGGCCCGCCGGCTGCGGCCGGACGTGTGCCTGGTCGACATCCGGATGCCCAAACTGGACGGCCTGGACGTCACCCGGGCCCTGGCGGGCCCCGGAGTCCACACCCCGCTGCGGGTCGTCGTGATCACCACCTTCGACCAGGACGACTACGTGCACACCGCGCTGCGCAACGGAGCCTGCGGCTTCCTGCTCAAGGACGCCTCGCCCAGCCTGCTCGTCGAGGCGGTGCGGGCAGCCGCCCGCGGCGACGCACTGGTCTCCCCTGCCGTCACCGTCCGGCTGCTGAAGGAACTGCGCTCCACGCTGCCCGAGCCGGATGCCGCCTGCCCCCTGACCGAACGGGAACTGGACGTGGCCCGGCTCGTCGCGGTGGGCCGGACCAACCAGGAGATCTGCGACCAGCTGGTGGTGTCGCTGTCCACGGTCAAGACGCACCTGGCCAAGATCCAGGAGAAGATCGACGCCCGCAACCGGGTCGAGATCGCCGCCTGGGCGTGGGAGTCCGGCATGGTCCGGGAGCGATAGGGACGGCCTCCATCGGCCCGGAGGGCGAACCCGGAATGACAGTCCTTCTGGGCTGTGCAGTCTCAAAGCGCTCGCCCTGCCACGGCGGAAAGGTCAAGGCCGCACCGAGCCGCACGAGGGGCGCCGAAAACTCCGTCGGACCGAGGCGGCTGGGGTTGGCCGGCTTCTCCCAGGGGCGCCACAGCTGCTACTTGGCGGACGAGCCCGCGCTGAACGCCGTGCACCGACTGGCCGCCGTGCTCCGCAGCTGCGCCTGAGCGCCCTCGTGCGCACAGTAGCCATCCATCGCGGCCGGCAGGCCTGACCCTCGGCGTCGTCTGCCCCCGAGACCGATCAAGTGGGGCGTGGGCAGCGTGCAGCGAGGTGATGCGTCGCCATCGGTATCAGGGCCAGGGCCTCACCTGCACCGCGGGAAATGATCTCGATGAGCGCGGGATCACGCCCTGAGAAGACCTTCCGTATCCCTGGCCAGGTCATTCCGTCGGTTCCCCACAGATGCCGTCGGGTTCACCGCGATGAAGCTGTGCAAGAAGCTCGGTGAGCCGCAGCTGGTCGAAACCGTCGCCCCGGGCGGGGGAGTGGGTGCGATGACAGGGTACGGCCGAGTCCCGGCTCGTCAGGTTCCCGGTACGTGATCCAGGTCCATGTCCGTGACGGTGACCCAGTCGGGTTCGGCCACCAGCAGGCTCAGCTGCTCGTCCTGGAGATCGACATCGACGGCGTACCGGAAACCGGTCGCCTCCGCGGCCTCGACAGCAGCCCGGTCGCCCTCCGTCACTGCATAGACCACCCGGCGGCAGCCGGGATCTGCTTCCCGGACGGCGCGTACCAGCGGCCGGAGGATTTCCGGCAGGTTCTCGGCCCGCAGGCCGGTGTCGATCAGAAGTTCCACATCCCGGGCACCGACCGGATAGGCGTCGCGGAGCCGGCCGGCAGCGCAGCGTTCCACTGCGACGACGGCCTCGCCGCTCGGACCGCGCAGGCGCAGACTGCCCGTGAAGCGCGTCCACGACTCCACGGTGGTCTGCCAGGGACCGGCGACGTCGAGCGCGGGCAGGGCGGGCACGGTGAGCATCGTCAGTTCCCCTCGTCGGCCAGCCGCCGGACGCCGGCCTTGTCTAGCTTTCCCGAGGCGTTCCTGGGGACAGCCGGCACGATCTTCAGGCGTCGGGGCAGCTTGTAGCGGGCGAGCTGTCCGGCCGCGTACTCGTGTACGGCCTCCAGGGTGATCGCCGCCGTGTCGTCCACGCTCATGACGGCCTGTACGGTCTCGCCCCACTGCGCGTCGGGAATCCCTAGGACGGCGACATCGACCACACCCGGCATGGAGGCCAGCACCCGCTCGACCTCCGCCGGGTAGACGTTCTCACCCCCGCTGATGATCATGTCCTTGAGCCGGTCGACGATATACAGGTAACCGTCCTCGTCGAGGTAACCGATGTCGCCCGAGTGGAACCAGCCCTCCTCGTCGAAGGCCGCGCGGTTCGCCTCCGGGGTGTTCCAGTAGCCGGCGGTGACGTTGGGGCCGCGGACGACGATCTCGCCCGGCTCCCCAGGCCGGAGGGGCGTGTTGCTGGCCGCGTCGACAACCCGGACTTCGGTGAACGGCATGGGGATGCCCGCGGAACCGATCTTGTCAAGGGTGCGCTCGACCGGCAGATGGGTGGCGAACGGTGCAGTCTCGGTCAGCCCCCACGCCTGCTGGAGCAACACGCCCTGCCGGGCGTAGAACTCGATGAGCGAGGGCGGCACCGGCGCGCCCGCGACCACGATCGACCGCAGATGGCTCAGGTCCTCGTCGAACAGGCCGGGTTGTCTCGCCAGGGCGGCGAACATCTGGGCGACGCCGAACATGGAGTTGACCCGGTGGGCGACCAGATCTTCGAGACACGTCTGCGGGTCGAACCCGCGTCTGATCACCACCGTGCCCCCACGCACCAGCGTGCGGAGCACGAAGCTGTTCAGGGCACCGATGTGGAACAGCGGAGCGGCGGCATAGGTGACGTCGCCACGACGTGTGTCGAGACGGAGCTCGACATTCACGGAGTTCCACCAGAGGTTTCCATGGGTGAGGACGACACCCTTGGGCGTGCCGGTGGTGCCGGAGGTGAACATCAGGACGGCCGGGGCATCGGCACCCTTGACGGCGATGGAAGCCGTGGGCGTTGCGGCTGCGATGGGGGGTGCCCATGGCTCCCAGCCCGATGCGCCCGCGGTCGGCACCTCGCAGTCGTCGTCCACCAGGAGGAAGCGCGTGAGGGCGGTCCTGTCGCGTACTTTGTCGACGCTTTCCCGGTGTCCCTCCTCGCAGACGAGGGCGGTGGCACCGCTGCCGACGAGCACCGCCTCCAACTCGGCCTCGGCCAGACGGAAGTTGACCGGGACGAAGACGGCCCCCAGCCGGTGCGCGGCGAGCAGCGTGACGAGAAAGGAACTGCTGTTGAGGCCGAGGTGGGCGACCCGGTCTCCGTCGCCGGTGCCACCGTCTGCGAGGACGGTGGCCAGGCGGGCGGCCTTGTCGTCGAGCTGGGCGTAGGTGAGGTCGCCGCCCGGGTAGCGGATGGCGATGGAGCCGCCCTGGAAGTGGGCGTTGCGCTTAACGGCGGCGGCCGGGTTGAGGTCCACGTTCAGGCCCGAGTTGCGTGGGTGCGGTGTCGTGGCTGTTGGCGGGATCACGAGCGGCTCCTCATTGAGCGTCGGAAGTCGAGCGCGGGAGAACAGGTGTCAGAGGTGGTCGCCGCCGGCGGCACTGGCGAATCCGCGTACGCCTATGCCACCGTCGACGTTGATCGCGTGTCCGGTGATCGGACCGCTCTGGGCACGGGAGGCGAGCAGCACATAGGGCCCGGTGAAGTCACGTGGATCGGTGCTGGAGTCGTGCAGCGGTATGGGCGGCGGCGGGGTGTCCGGGCCCTGCTTGGCGAAGGACGCCGAGATCGACCGGTCGGCCAGCCCCAGTCCCTGTGGCCCTCGCAAGTCGGTGTTCATGCCGCCGCAGGCCACGCCGTTGACGCGGATCTTGGGCGCCAGCTCGTAGGCGAGTTCGCGCATCAGGCCCAGGCAGGCGTGCTTGCTCGCCGTGTAGAGGGGGCCGCCGCCGTTGACGTAGAAGGAGGCGTTGGACAGGGTCATGACGATGCTTCCGCGCGTCTTGACCAGCTCGCGCCATGCGGCCTCCGCCGCGAGGACGTAGCCCTTGACGTTGACGGCGAAGATCTCGTCGAACGCCGTGTCCAGTTCCTGGCCGCTGAGCCGGGTGAGCTGTCGCTGGTAGTCCCATACCCCCGCGTTCGCCACGAGGGTGTCGAGCTTTCCGAAGCGGTCGACGGCCTCGGCGACGGCGACGTGCAGACTCCCGGAGTCGCGCACATCGGCCACGACGGTGTGGATGCGCGAGGGGTCGGCGGCATCGCGTACTACTTCGTCGAGTCGTTTCTTGTCGCGGCCCAGGATCGTGACCGCCGCGCCCTCGGCGAGGAAGCGCTCGGCGACGGCACGGCCGATGCCCGACCCGCCCCCGGTGATCAGGGCCGCGTCACCCTCCAGCCAGCCGCCCGTCATGACCGCTCCCCGAGGAAGCCGGTGACCAGCGTGTCGAACTCGGGCTGCCGCTCCAGCTGGACCCAGTGGCCGCATCGCCCGAACACGTGCAGCTGCACGTCACGGATCTGCTTGAGCATGAGCTGGGCGCCTTCGAGGGTGATGGTCCGGTCGTCGCGGCCCCACAGCAGCAGCGTGGGTGCCTTGATCTTGTGCAGGTCCCGCCACAGGGGGTCCATGCCACCCCGCTTGCCGAAGGCCGCGTTGTAGTGGTGGTAGAAGGTGATGTGGCTTTCGTCGAGCGAGGCCTCGTAACGGGCGCGGACGACGTCCTCACCGAACTGCCTGTGGTCGAAGACCATGGTGCGGATGAACGCCGCCATCTTCTTCTCGCTCGGTCCGCCGCCGTTGTAGTAGCGGAACATCTCCTTCTGCCCCTCCGTGGGAGTGGGGCCGAAGGGGAGCCAGCCACCGCCAGGGGCCATCAGCACGAGCCGGGTGACACGCTCCGGGCGCTGCTGGGCCATGGCGAGGGCTGCGGCGCCGCCGAGGCTGTTGCCCAGCAGGTGGAAGGTGTCGATGCCGAGCGAGTCGAGGGTCTGGTACAGCGCGTCCGTGGTGATCTCGGTGATGGACCGCGTCTCCAGGTCCGCCTCACCGGGACGGTAACTGGTGCCGAAGCCGGGCTGGTCGGGCAGGACGACGCGGAAGTGCCGGGCCAGGGCGGGGAGGTTCTGACGGTAGTTGCTGACGCCGGAGGCGCCGGGGCCGCCGCCGTGCAGCATCACCAGCACGGGTCCCTCGCCGGTTTCGGTGACGGCGATCTCACCGAGGGACGTGGCTACTCGGTGGTGTTTGAGTTCGAGGTCGGTCACAGCGGTGTCCCATCAGAAAAAGGTCGAGAGGTTCTTCGCCTGGAGGATGTTCTGGTCCAGGAGGATGGTCCGGCGGGCCACCCGAAGCCCGCCGTCCCCGACGCGCCGCAGGACGTCCGTGCGGCCGCCGGCGAAGACGTTCTCCTCCCGCTCCAGTCGGTTGCGGTAGACGAGGAAGGCCGAGCGCACCCACAGGTCGTCCTCGGTGAATCCGTCGTGCTCGGCGGGGTCGATGTGGCTGACCATCACGTTGGTGATCAGATGCCGGGTCCGGGAGGGCGGGTCCTCGGCCCAGGCCATCCCGGAGTCGAACCGGCGGATGCGCCAGGCGAGGCTCTCCTTGCTCTCGTCGTAGAAGGCCGCCTCGCCCCGCGCGGCCACGGACAGCGCCTGCTGCCGGCGCAGCCGGTTGCTGCGGGTGGGCATCCAGTAGTCGAGGTCGTCGGCGAGCAGGTCGAGCCAGTCGGCGTAGCGGCCGTCGTCGAGGAGGGCGGCCTCCTCGTAGTAGAACTGCTCGACCTCGAAGTGGGTGTCACGGTCGGCGCGTGCCCCCGCACGTGACCGGATCTGCTCGGTGCCTGTGCTCACGGTGTCATTCGATCCTTTCTCGGACCCGGGTGATATGGCCTGTGCCGTCTGGCGGCACATCAGCCGCGCAGCAGGCCGCGCAGGTTCACGGCCGGGTCGGCCAGCCGGCCGGCGGCGACGCGGACACGGCGGTCGATCAGCCGGCGAGCAGCTCTGACGGCGGCCGGGTCGTCGACCGAGGCGGCCGCGACGACCAGCCCGTCTCTCAGACCGAAGACGGCGAAGGACGAATCGTCGTAGGAGCCCCTGAGGACGGTCTGCGCGGCTGCCTCCATGTGCCCGACGGCCTCGATGTGGAGTCCGTGCCGGTCCGTCCAGAACCAGGGCGCGGCAGGCGCCGGTTCCGGGGCGCCGAGGAGGGTCGCCGCTGCCCTGGCACCGTCGTGCTGGGCTGCTTCCCAGTGCTCGGTGCGGGGCACTCCGCGCATTCGGGCAGGGTCGCCGACGGCGAGCACCGCCGGGTTCGAGGTGACGTGACGCTCGTCGACGATGATGCCGCGGTCCACCTCCAGCCCGGCCGCCCGCGCCAGCTCGGTGCACGGCACCATGCCGACGCCGAGCACCACCGCGTCGTAGAGCCGCGTGACTCCGCCGAGCCCGACCTCGATGCCCTCGGGCCGGTCGACGAAGGACTCCACGGCGGCCTGTACGGCTGTGACCCGGTGGCGGGTGTGCAGTGCGTGCAGCCAGGCGGCCAGCTCCGGGCCGAGCGCGGCGGCCAGCGGCACGGCGACCGGGTCGACGAGGACGACCTCGCAACCGAGACGTACGGCGGTGGAGGCGACCTCGGCACCGATCAGCCCGGCGCCGACGACCAGCACTCTGGCACCGGGAGCGAGGGCCGGGCGCAACCGGTCGGCGTCGTCCGCCGTGCGCAGGACATGCACCCGCTCGCCACCGATCCCCGGAAACGGGAGGCGGGCGGCGGCACCGCCCGTCGCGAGCACGACACGGTCGGCGCGCAGCAGGTGCCCGTCGCCGAGCTCGACGGCGCCGTCCCCTGGCCTCAGCGCGGTCACCGTCGTCCGGTTGATCAGCCGTACCCGCTGGTCGTCGTACCACCGGGAAGGCTGGAGGGCGATCTCCTTGACGTCCTTCGTGCCGGTCAGGAAGTCCTTCGACAGCGGGGGACGGTCGTAGGGGAAGTCCCCCGAATCGACGAGGGTGACATCACCGTCGAAGCCGCCCGCTCGCAGCGAGGTGGCAGTGCTCACGCCGGCGATGCCGCCGCCCACGATGACGACACGCTCGGTCACGGCGACTCTCCCGGGAAGAGGTAGACCTCGCCATCACGGACCTCGACGCGGTGCGGGCAGGCGTTCCTCGTCGCGGGCAGGCCCTGGACCTCGCCGTTCTTCAGACAGAACTTGCTGGAGTGCAGCGGGCATTCGACGAATCCGCCCTCCACCCAGCCATCGGCCAGCGAGGCGTCCTCGTGCGTACAGGTGTCGTCGAGCGCGTAGACACTGTCGTCGGTGTCGCGCAGCAGGGCGATGTCGTCGGCGGTGCCGGTGACCGCCTTGTCGATGGCGATGCCCTCACCCTGGGGGATGTCGGCCAGGGCCGCTACTCGAATACCGCTGCCGTTGCTCATGCGTGGTGCTCCTCGTGCCAGGCGGGCGTGTTCATCAGTTCGCGCCAGCGTGCGTAGAAGGCCCGGCCGGCGGCGTCGCTGTAGAGCTCGCTGGTCCTGCCGGGGTGGCGGCCGTCCTCGCGTTCGCTGCCCATGCCCATCTGGTAGTTGAGAGCGACGCCGCCTGTGATGAAGCCGTGCGAGATGGCCTGCACCTCGCTCCAGTTCTCACCGTCGTCCTGCTCGAAGATCCCGCTGGGTCCGAACGTCCGCAGGTTGTACAGGCGTTGGGCCTCACGGACCTCTTCGGGCATGGACTTGTCGACGATGGTCCAGGCCCACACCTCCATGCGGTCGGGGCCCTTGGGGTGCCAGACCCGGATGGATCCGTTGACCGGCAGGTAGGAGAAGTTGGGGAAGACGGTGGCGTGTCCGGTGGTCAGCGGTCCCTCGACGCGGGCCTCGCCGAGCCGCTCCCGCAGCGCGTCGTAGTCCATCCACTCGTGCACGGTCTGGGCGTCGAAGCGGTTCTTGGGATGGACCGGGAAGCCGGCGCCGTGCCCGTTCGGGTCAACGTACTGGCGGCCGGTGCGGTGCACGACCTCGTCCTTGGGCTTCTTGCCGGACGGCGAGAGGACCATGAGCGCCGAGGCGTGACTCATGTTGACGTGGTACCAGTCGGTGGCGAACTGCTCGGCGGCCAGCTTCCAGTTGCCTTCCAGGACCCACTTGTGGACTCCGCCGACGACGACCGTGCCCTGGTCGTCGTGGTCGAGCATCGCGTCCATGTACCAGGCCATGTCGCCGAGCGACTCCCGCAGCGGGACGGGGTCCGGATCCCAGGTGCCGAAGACCAGCCCGTGGTACGTCTGCACGTGCGGCACCTCGACGAGACCCCACTGCCCCGTCTCGAAGGACTCCGGGTAGCCGTCCTTGTTGGGCACGCTGACCAGCGAACCGTCCAGGTTGTACGACCAGCCGTGGTAGGTGCAGGTGAAGTTGCGGGTGGTTCCGAAGTCGGCGCGGCAGACGCGGGCACCCCGGTGCCGGCAGGAATTGAGGTAGGCGCGGATACGCCGGTCACGGTCCAGCGTCACGATGACCGGGTCCTCGCCCATGTACGTCGTGAAGAAGTCGCCGGGCTTGTGGAACTGGTCGGTGTGCGCGAGGAACAGCCAGCTCGGCGCGAAGACGCGACGCAGCTCCTGGCGGTACAGCTCCTCGTCGGTGAAGATGACGCGATCCAGCAGCCCGCCCTCACCGTCGACGAGCCCGGATACGTCGATGTTCCGCGCCAGGTCCGCCGGACGCCGCAGCGCTCCGCGCGGGGCCGCCGTGGCCGCGCCCTGAGGTTCGATCGTCGAGGTCATGAGCCCAGGCAACAGCAGCGCCGCGGCCGGGTGCCATCCGTCGTTCCGTACGGCGGCACGCGCGCTGTCGGCAGGCGGCGGGCGCGGGGGAGCGTGAACGCATGCTTGCTGCCATCGCCATCTCCCAGAGCGCGACCGATCCGCTGTCGGGGCTCGTCCTCGGGGAAATCCTCAAGCCTGAGCCCCGCCCCGGCTGGTCGACCGTCCGTGTGGTCTCCTCGTCGCTCAACATGCACGACCTGTGGACCCTGCGCGGCGTCGGTCACCCGCCCGAGCGGCTGCCCATCGTCCTCGGCTGCGACGCGGCCGGCTATGACGAGAACGGCAACGAGGTGCTCGTCCACCCGGTGATCGCCGACCCGGACGCCGGTCTCGGTGACGAGACGCTGGATCCCGGGCGTGCTCTGCTGTCGGAGCAGCACCACGGGGCGTTCGCCGAATACCTCGCCGTCCCCACCCGCAACCTGATCCCCAAGCCGTCTTGGCTCACCTTCGACGAGGCGGCCTGTCTGCCGGTCGCCTGGGGCACCGCGTACCGCATGCTCTTCACCCGGGCGGGAATCCGCGCGGGCCACCGGGTCCTCGTCCAGGGGGCCGGGGGCGGCGTCGCCTCGGCCGCGATCAAGCTGGCCGTGGCCGCCGGCGCCGTCGTGTACGCCACCAGCCGCAGCGAGGACAAGCGGCGGCAGGCCGAATCCTGGGGCGCGCGCAAGGCCGTACCCACCGGCGAACGGCTGCCCGAGCGCGTGGACGTCGTGATCGAGACGGTCGGTGAGGCCACTTGGTCGCACTCCACGAAGTCGCTGCGTCCCGGCGGCACGATCGTCGTCGCCGGAGCCACCAGCGGGAAGAACCCGCCCGCCGACCTCGGCCGGATCTTCTATCTCCAGCAGCGCCTCCTCGGCTCGACCGGCTGCACCCGCAGCGAACTGGTCTCGCTGCTGAAGCTCATGGACGCCACCGGCCTGCGCCCGGTCGTCGACCGCACGCTGCCGCTGGACGAGATCCACAAGGGCTTCCAGCTCATGATCGACGGGCGGCTGACCGGCAAGCTCGTCATCCATCCCCCCGCCCCGCACGAGCAAGGAGCCTCGCGATGACCGCCGCCGCCGTCGGCCTGTCCCACTCTCCCCTCATCGGCAAGAACGACCCGGCCCCGGACGTCCTGGCGGCCGTCGAGGACGCCGTCGAGGCGGCCCGCTCCTTCGTCCGCGCCTTCGACCCCGACCTGGTCGTCCTGTATGCCCCGGACCACTACAACGGCTTCTTCTACAAGGAGATGCCTCCGTTCTGCCTGGCCACCGAGGCGAACGCCGTCGGCGACTTCGGCTCCGCCGCCGGCGCCCTCTCCGTCGACACCGACGCCGCCCGCTCCCTGGCCCGCGGGGTTCTCGACCGCGGAGTCGACCTGACCGTCTCGGCCCGGATGACCGTCGACCACGGCTTCGTCCAGCCGCTGGAAGTGCTCTTCGGCGGCATCGACAAGGTGCCGGTCGTACCGGTGTTCGTGAACGGTGTGGCCACCCCGCTCGGCCCGGTCAGCCGTATCCGGGCACTCGGGACCGCGATCGGCGAAGCGGCCGCCGTACTGGACCGCCGTGTGCTGTTCCTCGGCTCCGGCGGGCTCTCCCACGACCCGCCCGTCCCCGTGCTCGACGGCGCCCCGCCCCGGGTCGCCGACGCCCTCATCGAGGGGCACCCGCCCACACCCGAGCAACGGGCCCGGGGCGAGGAGCGGGTGATCCAGGCGGGCCGCGAGTACGCCGCCGGCTCGACCCGCATGGTGCCCATCAACCCCGCCTGGGACAACCTCGTCCTGGACACCCTGGAAAGCGGCCGGCTCACCGACGTGGACGCCTGGACCGTGGAGTGGATGGGCGCCGAGGGCGGTGGCTCGGCCCACGAGGTCCGCACCTGGATCGCGGCCTTCGCGTCCCTTGCGGCGACCGGCTCGTACCGCACGACTTCCCGCTTCTACGCACCGATCCCCGAATGGATCGCGGGCTTCGCCGTGACCACCGCAGAACAGGAACCGAACCGATGACCGAACGCGAACGAGCCATCACCCTCGCGACGGACAGGCTGACGACCGCAGCGGTCGAGCGGGAACCCTGCGCCCCGGTCCGCGATCTGCTGGGCGCCGTCGACGTCGACACCGCCTACGAGGTCCAACGCCGTCTCACCGCCCGCCGACTGGCCGACGGGGCCGTCCGCACCGGCCGGAAGATCGGCCTGACCTCGCCGGCCGTGCAGAAGCAACTCGGCGTCGACCAGCCGGACTTCGGCGTCCTGTTCTCCGACATGGACGTCTCCGCCCTCGCCGAAGTGCCCACCACACGGCTGCTCCAGCCGAAAGTCGAGGCGGAGATCGCCTTCCTCCTCGCCACCGACCTGGACGGGGACGATCTCGACCTGGCCGCCGTCCGCGCCGCGGTCGCCTACGCGATGCCCGCCCTGGAGATCGTGGACAGCCGCGTCGCCGACTGGGACATCACCATCACGGACACGGTCGCCGACAACGCCTCCAGCGGCCTGTACGTCCTAGGCGAGTCCCGTCTCCCGCTCAAGGCGTTCGAGCCCCGTGAGGCGACCATGCGGATGTACGTGGACGATGTCCTCGTCTCCGAGGGCACCGGCACCGCGTGTCTCGGCGATCCCCTGAACGCCCTGCTGTGGCTGGCCCGTACGGCGCGCGCCTACGGCGACCCGTTGCGGGCCGGCCAGGTCGTCCTCTCCGGCGCGCTCGGCCCCATGGTCAGCGTCGCCCCAGGCGTCACCGTCCGCGCGGAGATCTCCACCCTGGGCACCGTCACCGCCGCGTTCACCGACAAGGAGCCGTCATGACCGCCCTGAAGAAGACGAAAGTGGCCGTGATCGGTTCCGGCAACATCGGCACCGACCTGATGATCAAGGTGCTCCGTCTCTCGGAGACACTGGAGATGGCAGCGATGGTCGGCATCGACCCGGCCTCCGACGGACTCGCCCGGGCCCGCCGTCTGAAGGTGCCCACCACCCATGAAGGCGTCGACGGCCTGATCCGGATGGACGGCTTCGACGAGATCGACATCGTCTTCGACGCCACCTCGGCCAAGGCCCACATCGCCAACGCGGACCGGCTCGCCCCCTTCGGCAAGCGGCTCGTCGACCTCACTCCAGCGGCTGTCGGCCCCTTCGTCGTCCCGGCGGTCAACCTCGACGACAACCTGGACGCCGCCGACGTCAACATGGTCACCTGCGGCGGGCAAGCCACCATTCCGATCGTCCACGCCGTCGCACGTACGACCCCCGTCCCGTACGCGGAGATCGTCGCCTCCATCGCGTCGAAGTCGGCCGGGCCCGGTACCCGCGCCAACATCGACGAGTTCACCGAGACCACCTCCGCGGCGATCGAGACCGTCGGCGGTGCCACGCGTGGCAAGGCGATCATCGTCCTCAACCCCGCCGAGCCCCCGCTGATCATGCGGGACACGGTGTTCTGCCTCATCGGCGACGCCGATCACGACGCCATCCGCGCCTCCGTGACCGCCATGGTGGACGAGGTCGCCCAGTACGTCCCCGGCTACCGGCTCAAGCAGGACCTCCAGTTCACGCCCGTACCGGCCGACGAACCGGTCCACACCCTCCTGCCCGCCGAAGCGCCGCGGGTGACGACCAAGGTCTCGGTCTTCCTGGAGGTCGAGGGCGCCGCCCACTACCTCCCCGCCTACGCGGGCAACCTCGACATCATGACCTCGGCAGCCCTGCGCACCGCCGAGCGCATCGCCCGGCACGCACGACAGGGGGCATCCGCATGACCACCAGCCTCTACATCCAGGACGTCACCCTGCGGGACGGCATGCACGCCGTACGGCACCGCATCGCCCCCGCCGACGTCCAGCGCATCGTCGCCGCCCTGGACGCAGCCGGCGTGGACGCCATCGAGGTCGCCCACGGCGACGGCCTGGCCGGCGGCTCCCTCAACTACGGCGCCGGCAGCCACACGGACTGGGAATGGATCGAAGCAGCCGCCTCGGTCCTCGAACGGGCCACGCTCACCACGCTCCTGCTCCCCGGCATCGGCACCATCGCCGAACTGAAGCAGGCCTACGCGCTCGGTGTCCGCTCGGTCCGCATCGCCACCCACTGCACCGAGGCCGACGTCTCCGCCCAGCACATCGCCACGGCCCGCGACCTCGGCATGGACGTCTCCGGCTTCCTCATGCTCAGCCACATGGCCCCGGCCCCGGAACTGGCCGAGCAGGCACGGCTGATGGAGTCCTACGGCGCCCACTGCGTGTACGTCACCGACTCCGGAGGCCGCCTCACCATGGACGGGGTCCGTGAACGCGTCCGCGCCTACCGCGACGCGCTGCGGCCGGAGACCCAGATTGGCATCCACGCCCACCAGAACCTCTCCCTGGCAGTGGCCAACTCGGTCGTCGCCGTCGAGGAGGGGGTCACCAGGGTGGACGCGTCCCTCGCCGGGCACGGCGCGGGGGCGGGCAACTGCCCGATCGAACCGTTCGTTGCCGTCGCCGCCCTCAACGAGTGGAAGCACGGCTGCGACCTGTTCGCCCTGCAGGACGCGGCGGACGATCTCGTACGACCGCTGCAGGACCGTCCGGTCCAGGTCGACCGCGAGACGCTCACCCTGGGCTTCGCCGGCGTCTACTCCAGCTTCCTCCGGCACGCCGAGGCGGCCTCCCGGCAGTACGGCATCGACGTACGCAGCATCCTGCTGGAAGTGGGCAGGCGCGGGCTGGTCGGCGGGCAGGAGGACATGATCGTCGACATCGCGCTGGATCTGCTGCGGGCCGCTCCGGCGGTGTTCTGACCGGTAACTGGTCGCGACGGAGGGGTGCCACCGCGTGCGGTGGCACCCCTCCTGCGGTACGGGTCATGCGGTACGGGCCAGCCCCTTCGCCGCTGCCTGCGAGGCGGCGGCGGCGACCCGTCGGGCGTGGACGCTCAGCCGTCGCGTGTCGATCTGGCCGAGCCGACCGGCGACCGAAAGGGCCGCGACCGCCCGCCCGGCGCGGTTCAGCACCGGCACCGCCACGCAGGCCAGTCCGGGCTGGTACTCCTCGTTGTCGAAGGCGACGCCGCTACGGCGAATGTCGTCCAGCTCGGCGGACAACTCGTCGGGATCGGTGATCGTGCTCGCGCTGTAGGAACGCAGAGGCTGCGACAACACCCGCTCCGCTGCCTCGTAGTCGTAGGCGAGCAGGACCTTGCCGACCGCCGTCGCGTAGGCCGGCAGCCGGCCACCGATGCGGGACGGCACGGGCGCGGGCCGGTGACCGTAGAGCTTGGCGAGATACACCACGTGCGGGCCGTCCAGGACCGCCAGGTGCACCGTCTCCCGGCTCGCCTCGTACAGGTCGGCAAGGTAGGGCAGCAGCATGTCGCGGATGCTCTCGGAGCCGGGCGCGTAGACGGCCTTTCCCAGATGGTGCAGGCGCTCACCGAGCCGGTAGTCGGTCCCGACGCGCTCCACCACACCGTTGCGCTCCAGCATGCCGAGGACGCGGTACGCGGTCGACTTGCTCATCTGAGCACGCCGAGCGAGTGCGCTGACGCCGGATTCCCCGCTGGACCTGTCCCCGAGGGCGACGAGGAGGCTGATGGCCTTGTCGACGGCGGCTCGGTCGTCACGCGCGGAACCGGTGACGGTTGCGGTCATGGTTGTTCACCTCGGCTTCGAGGAGTGGTGTCACTTTTAATGCACCAACTGTCATGCTTTACGTGACAAGGATGCGAGCCCGTCTCCTGTTCGTCAATAATGACGACATGCACATTAAAAGTGACACCCTCGCCCGGGAGAACGAGCTCGTAGCCCGCAACGTGCGCCGCTTCCGGCTGGAGCGGGCGATGTCCCTCGGCGAGCTGGCCCGCCGGTCGGGGCTGTCGAAACAGACGCTCTCCAAGATCGAACAGGGCGTGGGCAATCCCACCGTGGAGACCCTGTCGCTGCTGGGGGCCGCGCTGGACGTGCCCGCGCGCCGCCTGCTGACGGAGTGGGGCACTCCGGTCTACGTCCAGCGGCAGAGCGAGGGCGAGTGGTCCCAAGCGGAGAACTGGACCGAGCGCCTCCTGGACGAGACCTACGGCTCCGGCTACGTACGCACACTCGTCCTGCGTCTGGAACGGGGCGACCGGGCCCCCGAGCCGATCCCCGCGCACAGCGCAGGCACCCTGCATCACCTCTACGTGATCACCGGAAAGCTCCGCACAGGTCCGCTCAACGAGGCGGTGGACCTGGCCGCCGGCGACTTCGTCCGCTTCCCCGGTGACGTACCCCATCGCCATATCTGCCTCAGTGAACGCGTCGTGGCCCACGTGGTCACCACCCTCCCTCAGGTCCGCCAGTTCGGTCCGACCGTCATGAAGGGCGGGGTGGTCCCGCCATCGGCATGAGGCCGAGGCCCCGCCCTCACGGTCACTCGCCACCGAGGCGCACCTCGAGACCGAGCGCGAGCAAGCCCGGCGCGTGCCCGCTGTACCCCGGTGTACCCACGCCCAGCGGTCGGTCAAGCAGAGTTCACTGCGCCGAGAACACGCTCCCGGCACCGCTCTGCCTCCGCGATCGTCCGGGCGACATCGGTGCCGATGATTTCCTCGCCCCATTTCCGGAGCGTGCCGTTGACGAAGACGACGTCGACGTCGCTGTTCGTGCAGAAGTTGACGACGGTGCCGACGGCGTCGCCACGAGGGCGCAGGTGCAACCGCCCGGTGTTGACGGCGATGAGGTCGGCAGGTAGGCCCGCCTTGAGCATTCCGAGCCGACCGGGCATGCCGGCGCTCGGCGCGCCCCCGGACGTGGCGGCCCGGAGCGTGTCGAGTGTGCCGAACGGGCTGATCACCTGCTCGCCCGAGGAGGAGTTCAGTCGGGCGAACGCGGCACTGCGCTGGAGTGTCAGCAGCGTCCGCATCTCGGTGAAGAAGTCCAGTCCGTAGCAGACCTCGTTGTCCGAGCTGATACCGAAGACAGCGCCGCTCGCCTGCGCCTGGAGCACGGCCGGGAACGCGGGGCCGATGCCGAAGTGAGGGTCGGATCGCGGAGTGACGTTCACGCCCGCGCCCACGTCTCGCAACTCCGACCACTGGCGCGCGCTCACGCCGATGCAGTGGTTGAACGTGTCGTCGGCTCCGATCAGGCCCTCACCGAAGAAGTCGCCTATGGCCGGAGGCAACCCGAGTTGGGGGACGGGAACTCCGAGGACCAGCTCGGCTGAGACGCCCACACCGGTCGCTCGCGCGAACTCGAAGACTCCACGCGAGGGCATCGGGCTGAACAAGCGGAGGGTCAGCAGTTCGTCGTCGTCCGGGTATGCCGATCGCAGTTCCGAGAAGGTGCGCAGGAACTTCTCCGGATCCGTGTCGACGGCCGGTGCCCCGGCGGCGAAGACCGCCCGAATGCCCGTCGACCGGAGACCGTCCATGGCGGCGAGCGCGTGCTCCACGGACTTCGTGTTGTGACTGTTGTCGACGATCGTTGTCACGCCGGCGTTGATGGCCTGGACGGCGGTGAGTTGCTGCCCGACGCACATCTCGTCCGGAGTCATCAGCGGGGCGCACGCCATGTGCGCGAAAGCCATGTAGTCGGGGAAGCTCGCATCCGGCACGGCACCCCGAAAGACCCCCTCCCAAGCGTGAACGTGGCAGTCGATGAATCCGGGGACGACGATGTGCTCGGGGAGATCCACGACGACGGTGTTCTTATCGGCGAGGTGGCCGAGATCCGCTCCGACGGCCTCGATCCGGCTTCCCCGGATGAACACGTCCGACCGTTCCGACCGCGGCCGGTCCGGATCCATCGTCACGACTTCGGCATTGCGCAGGATCGCCGAACGCTGCGGGTCATCAGCGCGCGCGGCGAGCACCTCACCGACACGGGTGCTCGAGGGTTCCATGTCTGGCTCCTGCTCGCTCAGCGTACGGCGGTCGCCTCGACGGGCACGTGCCGCTCGAGGAACTCGATCTGATCGGCCACGACACGCTCGAACCAATCGCCCACATAGATGTCGAAGTGGCTGGCGTCGTAACGTTTGACTTCTCCTCGCGCCGCACGGGAGGCGAGTTGCTCTGTCTGGCGCGCCGGCGTCACCTTGTCCCGCTCGCACACACAGACGAGCAGAGGAGCCTTAACCGCGGACGCCCCACGGCCGGGCCGATAGACCGGCACCTGGAACATGAAACGGGCGGGAATCTCGGGGATCTCGAACGGCTCGCCCGACGCGTCGAAGATCGCCCGCAATCCACTCACCGAGTCCGGCGAGGTCATCACCGCCAAGTCACCGGGAAGCCCCACGATGGGAACGCGCACCGGCGGCTCATTCCGGTTCGCCGCCTTCCGGTCCTTGAGCGCCTCACGCATGAGCCGAATGATCGTCTTCTTCGGCATCGCCCTCGCGGCGGCCAGCCCGTCGGAGAATGGGCACTGGGCTATCGCTGCGGCGATGCCGGGATCGCCTGCGGCCGTCGTGATCACATGCCCACCGGCAAACGACGTCCCCCACAGGATCACCCGCCGCGGATCGATACCCTCAAGAGTCCGGGCATACGCCACAGCACTGCGCCAGTCCTCCAACTGCTCTTCGACATCGGCCAGTTGCCGCGGCTCACCGGTACTCGAGCCGAAGTGACGGTAGTCGAATGCAAGGGCCGCGTACCCCCGCTCGGCGAACCGCTGCGCGAACGAGTCGAGCCGCTGACTCTTGAGTCCGGCCAGGCCGTGACCCAAGAGGACGATCGGCAGTGGCGAGTCGTTCGCCGCGCCGGCGGGCAGGAAGAGCCACCCACCACACTCACCTTCGCCCGACCTGAACCGCACATCCCGCCGGGACACCCCCGCGTCAGCCACCACGAACTCCTATCGCCGTTGATCGGGCAAGCCTGCGCCCAACGGTCGCCAGCCACCCAGGAGGGTCACGGCACATCCTCATCGCGGAGGCGTCGGTACTCAATGTTGCAACGCACACTGACCAGAGGGCGAGCAGTGCACTGTGCACTTGTGATCTGGACTCCTGGCCGCTGGCCGGCTCAGATTTCGCAGGGCGGCGAAGTAGCCACGCTCCGCAGCCCGTCCGCCGGTTTTGAATGGCGTCCGGTGGCAAGCGCATGGCACCGGACGGACGGTCGGCGTCGGTACGGGCATCGCAAGGCGTCGGCCACGCTCGTCTTCGCGGCCACAGCAGGGTGCACTTGGCGGCAGTCGCCGCTGGTTTCCGCCCGGTCGGGGGCGACCGCCCGTGCAGGAGACGGCCCGCCAAGCTCTACGCGGACGGGGGTACGGCAATGGCTACCTGCGCCGATGGCTGCGCGAGCTCGGTATTCAGCACCTCATCTCCCGCAAGGGAATCGAGTTCTCCACACAGCTGGGCCGCGCACGCGCGCAACGTCGTCAATGCGCTCAAGAATTGAGCAGCGGGAATTGGTGGGTCCACAGGTGACCCGGCGGTGTCAAGATCGCTCTTGGTGAGAATGGAAACAGTACCGCCAAGCCTGAACAGGACGTATGGTCATGGCAAAGAGCGATGGCACCTTGTGACACGGGAGGCAATCGGTGAACGAAATGGATTTGCAGCGCCTGATTGACGAGTCGGAAGTCCGAAAACTTGTTCAGGAGCATTACCGAGCGCTCGACGAAGCGAATTACGACGCATTGCATTCGCTGTACACCGACGATGCTGTGTTTGAGATCGGCGGGCAGATTCGGCGCGGTCGGCAAGCGATTGTCGACACCCCTGGAACTAATATCGGGCCGGCCTATGAGGTGACGTATCACCACATTGGGCAGATTTACGTCGACCTAGATGGAGACGAGGCAAGGGGCGTGGCCTACGTCGTCGCGTATCACCTCCCGAATGCGGCGGAGCTGATGAAGCACGAGGATGGTGGTGGCAAGTTTCACGTCACCGCCCGACGAACGGAGGACGGCTGGCGATTGACGCAGGCCCGTCTCGAGGTTGTCTTCGCTCAAGGGGACCCCATGAGAGTCCACGTCTAAAGCAGGTCATCGCTTTTAGCGGGGTAGCCGGTCGTGGCGGGAATCGTTGAGTGAGCCACTGAGTCGACGGCACGGGTATGTGCGGGGTTCCTTCCCCTAGCGGCAGGCGTAAAGCCGCCACACGCGGACCGCATGACCGGCAACCTCCCCAAGCGCATGACGGGCGAGACCATGCCGACCTGGCAAGGGAATTATCAGGCCCGGGCTGTCTACCGGAACCGGGCGTGGGTCGCGAGCTCAATGGTGGTCTGCGCACAGGGTCGGCAGCGAACAGGGCGGTTCGAATACGTCAGTACAGTGGACCCGTGACTGCCACCACGCTCGGAGGTGACTCCGAGGAGCTCATTCGCGGCGTCTCGAGAGCGATACTCGCCGATCCGGGCACTCTCATGCCGGTGTACGCGGCGGTCGTAGACGCCGCGGGCGGCCGGTTCGCTGCCGATCCGTCCATTGTCGAGGCGCTCGGCGAGGCGACCCGGGAGAACGCGCTCCACTGGACGCGGTCGATGTACGAGCACCCCCGGCTGCGGGTCGCACCCACCTTGAGCAGTCAGGTCGTCGGCATCGCGAGGGAAGGGTTCCGCTGGGGTACGGAGAAGACCCTCCGCACGGCATATCGCGCCGGTGAGCAGGCGATGTGGTCCCTTTGGATGCGGCTGGCCTTCTCACTGCACGACGATCCCGAGGTCCTGCTGCCGGCTCTCGACCACGTCTCCCGTTCGCTCGCCCGCTGGGTCGAGGACACCTCCGCCGCGCTGCTGGAACTCCTCGAGGAGGAACGCACGGCCCTGTCGGGTGACGCACAGGTTCGACGACTCGAACTGGTCAATCTCGTACTCGGCGGCTCCTCCGCGCCGACGGACCACCTGGAGCAGGCCCTCGGATACCCGCTGTCGGCGTCCCACCTGAGCGTCATCGTCTCCGCACCGCCGCGACTCGCGGACCGCGCACGTCTCGTGCAGGCCGCGAGCATCGTCGGCCGACTCACCCAGTCGGCGCATCAGCTTCTCGTCCACGCCAGCACGTCGTCGCTCTGGCTGTGGGCGACGCCCCGGGCACTCATCACCCCGGACGACCTCGAAACCGCCACGGCACAGCACCCCGACGTGAGGCTCGTCGTCGGGCCGCGGGACGAGGGGGTGGACGGCTTCAGACGCAGCCACCACAGGGCACTGGAAGCACAGCGTCTGGTCCGCGACCACGGCGAGCAGCGGATCGTCTTCTACGACGATGTCTCCGCAGTACTCCTTCTGGCCGCGGAAAGCGCCCGGCTTCGGGAATTCGTCCACACGACGCTCGGCCCCCTGGCCTCGGGCCCCGCCGAACTGCGACAGACGCTGAGGGTGTTCATCCGGGAGCGCTACAACGCGTCACAGACGGCTCGTCTGCTGTACACGCATCGAAACACCGTTCTGCAGCGTGTCCGCCGCGCCGAAAAGCTCCTCCCGACGACACTCGAGCGGCACGGCACCAACGTGGGTCTGGCGCTGGACGCGATGCACTGGCTGAACGTGCGGCTCGACTGAATCAGACCGCCCCCTCGGTCTCCGCCCGCCGCCGTACCGTGGGGAAGTACCCGATCGACCGTTCGCTGGACGGCAGAGGTGTCTCGGCGCGCACAGCAGCATTGTCGAGAAGCGTGCTGCGGCAGCGATGCCGGAGCACCGCTCGGTCGCAGGTGAGCACACCGGTCGGCCGCCTGACGACGGCCACCCGCCGAACCGAGGAGATCGGCTCCACCCCGCTGCAGCTGACGAGCACCAGCGCAGCTGCATGCCGCGCGACATCGTCTCCGTGGGCGACACACTGCTCTTCGGCCGCAACGTCTTCCTCGCGCTCAAGCCGGAGACGATGGGTGGGTGACGTCTTCGCGCTGTACGACCGCGACCTGAACCGGCCGCCTGAGGACGCCGTGCCGAGCCTGCTCGACGACCCCGCCTTCCGCCGGGAGCTCGCGGCCCGCCTCCGGCTGCAACCGCCAGACCCGCCGACCAGCGGGGGTGACGTACACAGCAGGCAAGGCCGCAAGCCGGCGACCGCCGGCCGGCCGTGCAGCGGGGGCGCACGCGAGTGGCGGAGCTGCGCCCCCCGCTGTCGCACATGGCCGGTCATCGGTCGTAGGCGAGGCGGGCCTGGCGGGGCACCGGGCCGAAGGCGCCGGCGTGGAAGTCGGCGAAGGCCTTGGTGATTTCCAGCTTGGTGTTCATGACGAACGGGCCGCCCATGGCGACGGGTTCGTGGATGGGCGTGCCGCTGTAGACCATGACGCGGGCGGGCTGTTCGGGGTCGCTGGCCGCCAGGTGCAGCGAGGTGGCCGCCGGAGCACCGCCGTCGTCCCCGCTCCTCCTCGTGACGGGGTCGGACCAGCCGGTCTGCCCGGCGTGCAGTTCCCGGCCGCCGATCAGCAGGCGCCCGTTCATGACGTGGGCGAACAGCCGGTGTTCGGCGGGGACTTGCAGGTCGTAGATGGCATCGGGGTCAAGCGTGGCGACGACGCCCTGCACCGGGTGATGGGTGTCGGTCGCGCCGGTGACGCCGCCGACGGTGCCGGCGTGGACGTCGATCGTCACACCCGGCGCATGTACGCGTGGCATGGCGGCCTTGGTCAGGTCCTGGTAGCGCGACGGCGTCAGCTTCTTCTCGGCGGGCAGATTGAGCCACATCTGCAGCACGTGTGCGTGCTCGTCGCGGTAGGCGAGCTCACGGTGGATGATGCCGCGCCCGGCGGTCATCCACTGCACCTCACCGGCCTGCAGCGCCCCGGTGTGGCCGAGGTTGTCGCCGTGTTCCAGGACGCCGTCCACGACGGTGGTGACGGTCTCCAGGCCGCGGTGGGGGTGCCACTCGAAGCCGGGGGTGGAGAACCAGTCCTCGACCAGGGCGAGGAAGGGGTCGGTCAGGGCCGGGTCGGTCGGCACGAAGACGAGTGCCTTGTTGTCGACCTGCGCGTCGGGGCCCAGCTGCTGCTTGGTGGTGATGCGGGTCAGTGTGCGCTCACCCGTCAACTGTTCGGTCATGGTTGCTCCCTGGTGCCCGGCTCGAAAGGAGACGGAGCGATGAAGGGGGGATGGGCCGGGTTCAGGCGACTTGCGGGGCGGCCTCGCCGCGCGCCCAAGGATCTCGGGGCACGGCCGGTGCACGACGTCGGTGCGGCCTGGGCCATAACCTGTCTTCGGGGCCGCCGGCGCGGCCCCGAAGACGGCCGGCAGCCGACCTCCACCTCGCTGATGCCTTCACCGACGGCCTCGACGATCCCGGCGAAGTCCCGGCCCAGTGTGATCGGCCTTGTTCGGAGCCATGCCCTTGAGGGGGCCGTAGGCGATGTCCGCGTTCAGCCAGTTCGCTGACGTTCCTGGACGCGGACCGACTACGAGGTTCTCGGTACTCGGCGGGCTCCACGACGCCCCGCCCGCCCGCGCGCCACCGCGGCCTCGGTGCCCCCTCCGGCCGGGTGCGGAGCCGCACAAGCCGTCATCGTGTTCAGCACGGTGTGCGGCACCCTCGGTCGACCCGCGATCCAGTGCGTTCCCAGGCTCATCGGTGCCAGCGGGGATCCTGGTCCTGACGGGGCGAGCGTGGGCAGCCGGCGCAGGCCGAGGACGTCCTCGACGGTGATGGCGGGCAGTGCGCGCACTCCTTTGCGGACGCTGTGGCGATCAGGCGAAGGAGTACGGGCCGAAGCGGCCCCATGCCACCGCACCGGCCAGCACGATCAGCACGAGGTTCGGCACGATCGCGCTGGACTCCTTGCGTCTGGCGTGGGTTATCGCCGCCCCGGCCATCACCAGCACGAGGCCGACGGCGGCCAGCGGCACCAGGACGGGGATGATGTCCAGCGCGGCGGGCAGGATCAACCCGACCGCGGCCAGCACCTCCAGGGCGCCGATCAGCTTGAGCATGCCCGGAGAGAAGTCCTCGGCCCACGCCATGTTCGGCGAGGCGACGAACTTCTCCTTCGGCTGGGCCAGCTTCGCGCCGCCGGCGCCCAGGAAGATCGCGGCGAGCAGGCCGGCCAGAATCCACAAAACGATGTTCATGAGTTACCAATCAGGGGGTATCAGACAGGGCCACGACGTTCTCGTGATGCGTCCCGATGTGCTCCGGTGGTGCGACCTCGGCTCCAACAGCCGTGATCAGCTACGAGGTCGGGTGAGCCGCAGCCGTCGCGACGGGACGAAAGCGGCATTCAGCGGGAACGCCGGGGCCCCTGGGGACCAGGTGCGTGGAATAGGATCCGCCGGGTCGCCCGTCAGGCGCCGGCGAAGGCGGGCCGGTGTGCCGTCAGCCACTGCTGGAACGTCTGCAGTTGCGGGTTCAGGTCGCGGACGACGTCGAGGTCGCGGACCGCGTTGAACTGGGGCACTTCCGCGTAGAACTGGAACATGTTGCCCGTCTCGGCCGCGGCGGGGAACGGCTGCGCCCGCATCGCGTCGAAGGGCACCGGCACGTACGCCACGTCTTCACCCAGGGCCTCGCTGAGCTGCTCGGCCATCTGCTTGCCGGTCAGGTGCTCGCCCGCGATGGACACGGTGCGGCCCACGAGGTCACCGCCGCGGCGGAAGATGCCGTAGGCGGTCCTGCCGATGTCTTCGGCGGCGATGCCGGCGAGCGGGCTGTCGGCCATCGGCATGGCCAGCACGAGCCGGCCGTCGTCTCCTCGTCGCGGCGCCATCGGACCGAGCAGGTTCTCCCAGTAGAAAGTGGTCTGCAGGAAGGTGGTCGGTACCCCGGCATCGGTGAAGAACCGGTTGGCCTCGGCCTTGGCATCGAAGTGCGGCACCTTGTAGCTGCCCATCAGCGTCGGCATGCGCTCGTCGTCGAGCGGGATGTAGTCGCGGGTGTCCTCCAGCGTCGACCAGATCACATGGGTCACGCCCGCGGCCTTGGCGGCCCGGGCCATGGTTGCCGCCTCCTGCTTCTCCCGCTCGGGCGACATGTGCTCCCAGAAGTTGGTCACCAGGAACGCCCCATGCGCCCCGTCGAACGCCTCCGTCAGGCTCCGCTCGTCGCCGGTGTCGGCCTTCACCACCTCGGCACCAAGCGCCGTGAGCTCGCGTGCGGTGTCCGAGTCGGGGTGACGGGTCAGCGCACGCACCGCGAACCCACCGTCGGCGTCGGCCAGGATCGCCCTGGCCAACCCGCCACCTTGGGCGCCGGTCGCGCCGACCACCGCGATCACCTTCTTCTCCGCCACGGCCTTCTCCCTCTTGTTGGGGCAGGGGCGACACACCCCCATTGCATGTCGCATCATCTAACTCGGCGCCCGATGGTGCATGGCGCGTCAGATGATGTGTCATGCACGTTAGGGGGAGGTATATGACGTGTCAAGCTTCCAGGTAAAGTCGTTGTGCATGAACGACACACCTGCATGGCTGAGCCCCGCCGAGCAGCACGCCTGGCGGGCCTTCATCCGCCTGCACCAGAAACTCTCGGCCAGGCTGGAACGTGACCTGAAGGCGCACAAACTGTCCGGTGCCGACTTCCAGATCCTCGTCGCCCTCACCGACACCTCCGACGGCCGGCAACGATTCCAGGACCTCGCCCACACCATCGAGTGGGAACAGAGCCGTCTGTCCCACCAGATCGCCAGGATGGCCAAACGCGGCCTGGTGGCCCGGGAAGAATGCGCCGAGGACGGACGCGGTGCCTTCGTCGCCATCACACCGGCCGGCCGCAAAACCATCGAGGCCGCCGCACCCCACCATGTGGCCACGGTCCGCCGCCTGGTCATCGACGTCCTCAGCCCGGACGAACTCGCCACCTTCGCAAGCCTCTCCAACCTCATCCTCGAGCAACTGGACAACGAGCCACCGTGACCCTCGCACGGGTGACACGGCCGGTGACCTCGGCGGACGGGGGTCCGGCGGTGCGGCGGGTGCTGCTGTACGTCCACCGCGCCGCGCACCGCCCGCCTGCCGCTCGTACGGCGCCCACGACCATGCGCCACCGACCTGTGCTGCCGCCGGGTCGACACGGCACCGGACGAGAGCGGCACGGTCACCATGGCCGTTCCGGGGGCAGGCGGATTCGTCCGCTCGGCGAAGGCGCTCTGCCGGATGAGTGCGTGCTCCTGTTCGCCGTCGAACCACCGCGTCCGGCGGGTGTGTCGTGTCCCCGGACGGGCATGCCCACCGACCGCCCCCAAGCGTCTGCGCTCCGGTCGTGCCAAGAGCCCGGCCGCCGCCGAGCGCTGCCCGGCCGGGCACGCCGGGGGTTCGGGGTCAGCTGGCCGAAGCGCGGCGCGCCAGCGCCACGACACGGCTCGGCGTGATGCCGTACGTCTGCTTGAAGACCCGGCTGAAATGCGCCACGTCGTTGAAACCCCACCGGAAGGCGACGTCCGTGACGGTCCGCTCCCCGGATCCGTGCGCGAGTTCCCGGTAACAGACTTTCAGGCGCCGCTCGCGGATCCAGCGCCCCACCGTCGTGCCCGTGCCGGCGAACGCGAGGTGCAGCGTGCGCACGGAGACGTCGAGTGCTTCCGCGACGGACGAGGCGGACAGCTCCGGGTCGTCGAGACGATCCTCCACGTAGCGGCGGACCCGGTTCAGCAGGACCGCGCGGGCGCTCGCCGAAGGGGACGCCTCCACGGTGGGTACGAGCGCGGAGTCCAGGGTGTCGAAGAAGTTCTGGCAGGCGATGGCGAGTCCCGCGTCCGAGAGGTGGTCCAGCTCGCGGACGATCGCGCGCAGCTGATCGGCGGCGATCGCCGCCAGACCGGCTCCCGCACCGACCGGCACGGGGCCGCTGGCGCGGGCGGCCGCGGCCGCGAGCCCCTGCGGGACCATGTCGCGCGGAAGCAGGAGGGAGAGCTCGTGGTGGGGCTCGACCGCGTCGAAGGCACGCGCGAGGTCGCTGTCCCACACCAGCAGGTCATGGGGGCCGACGGCCACCTCGCCGTCCCCGTACCGGCACACCAGCCGGCCGCTGAGGTTGATCAGCACCCCGATGCGCGCAGGCCGTCCTTCGGCGTCGTCGGTCCTCCGGCCCGCGTAGCGTCCGCCCCGGAACTCGGCGACGGTGAGTTCGTCCAGGCTGCGGTAGCGGACAGCGGCCCGGAACCGGTCGGGCTCGGGGAATGTCAGCGTCCACGGGAGGTGCAGCTCGGGCATCTTGCGCGTCCACGCGATGGGCGCACGGTTCTGCGACAGTCCATCGGTGGACCACGTGCCGGTACCGACCATCCCGAACACCTCCGCGAGCAGTGCCACCACCATTGTGCAGTGCATTCCTGCCACGCGGGGAGGGCAACAGGCTGTGCCGCCCTGCGGACCGCGAGGCCGTGCCGGGGGCATGAGGAGTGGGGCCGGCTGCACGAACGTACAAGCCGGGTTGCGCTCTGGGACAAGCGGTGCCGTCGCCCGTTGCGCAGAGTTCTCATCACCGTCACCCGCGCCGAGCCCTCCTGTGAGGAGTCTCGGCCACCACGGAAGGACCCAGCGGTGAGCGAATTGCGTCCGGTCGTCCTCTACGGAGCCAGCGGATCCACCGGTCGACTGGTGGCCGAATACCTGCGTGAATACAGCATCCCCTTCGTGGCCGCCGGCCGGAACAAGGCCCGGATCCAGGAGGTCATGGACAAGGTCCCGGGGATCGAGACCGCGGACTACGAGATCGCCGAGGTGGACGGCTCTGTCGAGTCCCTGACCCGGCTGTTCGAGGGCCGGAGCGTCGTGTGCAACGTCGTGGGCCCGTTCCTGCGCTACGCGGCCCCGGTCGTGGAGGCGGCGATCCGGGCCGGCTGCCACTACCTCGACACAGCCGGTGAACAGACCCACATCCTCCGCCTGCTCGACGAGTGGGGCCCGCGGTTCGCCGAGGCCGGCCGAGTCGCCTCGTCCGCGATGTCGATCCAGTACGCGCTGCACGACATCGCCGCCCGCATCTGCCTGGAGACACCCGGCGTCGACTCCCTGGAGCTGGGCTCGTACGCCAATGCCATCCCCACGGTCGGCTCCACCCAGTCGATCTTCGACGTGATGCGGGCGGAGGCCCACTACCTGGAGGACGGCCGGCTGAAGAAATACGAGCGGGTGACTCGCCAGGACCTCGTCGTGCCCGGTTCGGGCTATGTCGTCACCGGACTGAACTGGGGCGCACCGCGATGCCGGTGTTCTTCCGGGACGACCGCCGGGTGCGCAACTGCCGCATGTTCGTCGCGATGCGGAACGAGGACATCTACAAGCGGGTCATCGACCTGGAGCGCCTGTTCAAGGTGTCCCTGCAATGGCTTCCGGAGGAGACCCTGTACCCGGTGCTGGACAAGATGGCGTCCGGCATGACGCCGGGCAGCCCGCCCCGTGAGAACCGCCAGATCCACCGCTCCATCGACTGGTGCACGGCACGGGGCAACACGGCCACCGCGCGGGTGGTCATCCACAGCAGCACCGGCTACCAGATGACCGGCCTGATGCAGGCGTACGCGGCCTCCCGGCTGCTCGGCTCCACTCACCACGGCACCGGTTTCCGCTCGCCCGCCGAGTTGCTCGGTCACCGTGAGCTCATGGGCGCCCTGGAGTCGTACGGCTTCGCGCGCATCACCGAGGAGAGCGTGGCGTGAGCGCGCCACCGGTGTGGATCGCCGGCGTGGGCATGACCCCCTTCGGTGTCCGGCGGGACGCCTCCGTCAAGGACCTGACCAGGGACGCCGTCACCGAGGCGCTCAAGGACGCGGGCGGGCGGCTCGGTGACGTGGACGCGGCGTACTTCGGCAACACCTGCCAGTCGGTCCTGGAGGGCCAGCTGGTCGTCCCGGGCCAGATGGCGCTGCGCAGCATGGGCTTCGAGCGGATCCCCGTGATCAACGTCGAGAACGCGTGCGCCACGGGAGCGACGGCCCTGCACCAGGCCGTCCTGCACGTCCGCTCCGGGGCCGCCGACGTGGTGCTGGCGGTCGGCGTGGAGAAGACCAACGTCGACGACAAGCGCAAGATGCTCGGCCTGTTCGACGGTGGCGTGGACGTCCACGACCCCGACGGCGTACGGGCGGTGCTCCGCGAGCTCGGCGGCGACGTCCCCGCCGACGCCGGCGTGCCGCGCAGCATGTTCATGGACATCTACGGGGCGCTCGCCCGGTCGCACATGAAGACGTTCGGCACGACGAAGCGGCACCTGGCGCTGATCGCGGAGAAGAACCACGCACACGCGGTCTCCAACCCGCTCGCCCACTTCCGCAAGGCCATGTCGGCCGACGAGATCCTCGCGGCCCGCACGGTCACCGAACCCCTGACCGTCCCGATGTGCGCGCCCCTCACCGACGGCGCCGCCGCGGCGATCGTCTGCAACGAGGCGGGCCGGGCACGCCTCGGGGGAAGCCGGCGCGTCCGCGTACTGGCCTCGGTCCTCGGCACCGGAACCGTGCGCTCCCTGGCCGACTGGGAGCACTCGGTCAGCGCACTCGCGGCGCAGGACGCGTACGAGCAGGCAGGGATCGGGCCGCAGGACGTGTCCGTCGCCGAGGTGCACGACGCGTCGGCGTTCGGCGAGCTCCTCCAGACGGAGCTGCTGGGATTCTGCGAGATCGGGACCGGAGGCGCGTTCGCCGCATCCGGCGCCACCACCCTGGGCGGGCTCCTCCCCGTCAACCCGTCGGGCGGGCTGGAGTCCAAGGGGCATCCCATGGGCGCCTCCGGCCTGGCGCAGATCCACGAACTGGTGCAGCAGCTCCGCGGTGAGAGCGGAGCCCGCCAGGTCCCTGGCGCACGCATCGCGCTGGCGGAGAACGGGGGCGGCATGTACGGCGGCGAGGAAGCCGTGGCCGCGATCACCGTCCTCGGTGCGTAGCCGACAACTTTTGAGACCTCCCTGAACGGAGCCCGTCATGACCTACAAGACCCTCTCTCTGCGGCGCGAAGGCCGCATCCTCCACGTCGACTTCGACAACGCACCGCTCAACCTGATGACGATCGAGATGGTCGGCGAACTGTTCGACCTGGCCGGACAGCTCGTGTTCGACCGCGAGACCTCGGTCGTGGTCTTCGGCAGCGCCAACCCCGAGTTCTTCCTCGCGCACTTCGACCTGAACGACCTGTTCCGGGCGATGAGCGACCCGAACGTGCCCCAGAGCAAGTACGACGACATCAACGTCGTCCAGGCACTCACCACCATGTGGGAAGCGCTGCCGCAGGTGACCATCAGCCTGGTCGACGGCATCTGCCGCGGCGCCGGACTGGAGTTCCTCCTCGGCACCCACATGCGCTTCGTCACCCCGGAGAGCCGCCTGTGCTTCCCCGAGGCATCCGGCGGATTCCTCCCGGCCGGCGGAGGCACCACCCGCCTGGCCCTGCAGATCGGGCCGGCCCGTGCCCGCGAAGTCGTTCTGTCCTCCCGCGACTTCGACGGCGAGGAGGCGGCCGCCTACGGCATCGTCAACCGCGCTCTGCCCGCGGACGACATCTGCGGCTACGTCGACGACCTCGCGCAGCGGCTCGCCGCCCGCTCCGCCGGCTCCGTCGCGGCTGTGAACGAGGTGTTCACCAAGGTCTACAACAGCGCGGTCGACGCCCAGTTCTCCGGCTTCGGTGTGGAGAACAACGCGATGCGGACGCTGCTCGCGATTCCCGCCGTCCAGGAGTACCTGCAGAAGTTCGCCGCTCTTCAGGACGTCGAGCACGAACTGGACCTGCCCGCCACCATCGCGGCGCAGGGCGACCTCACCACGGCCAAGTGACGGAGAGGGAGCCGACCATGCCACAGCAGACCGAAGAGAACGTCTCCGCCGCGGTGCGCCCCGGCCTGCCGCACGTGGAGCTGACCGGCTTCGAGCCGCCGCTCGGCGACGACGAGCGCGCGGTCCAGCAGGCGATGCACCAGTTCGCCCGCGAGGTGATGCGTCCGGCCGGCATCGCGATCGACCGACTGAGCGCGGAGGAGGTCGTCACCCCGGACTCCCCGTACTGGCAGTTCCTGAAGACGGCGGCTGCCTCCGGCATCGAGTTCGACGCGACGGTCGACGGGGTGCCTCCTCAGGCCCTGGCCCGCCTGCAGGCCATCGTCGTCGAGGAACTCGGCTGGGGCGACGCCGGCCTGGCCGTCTCCCTGGGGGCCGGAGCGTTCCCCAAACTGATGGCGGCGCGGTCGGGCAACCAGGAGCTGGTCGACCTGTGCGAGGGCAGGCTCGGTTGCTGGATCGGCACGCAGCCCGACCGCGGCTCCGACGGCCTGAGCCTGTACCCGGCGGAGCGGCACGCCGCCGCCCGCCAGGGCAACAAGGGCAACCTGAGCGCCAGGGTGTCCGGCGGCGAGATCGTGATCAGCGGGCAGAGCTCGGCCTGGGTGTCCAACGGACCGGTCGCCCAGGTCGGCCTCCTGACGATCGCCGCCGACTACGGCGAGGGGTTCTTCGACGCGGAGGGCCACCCGCGCGGCGTGGAGGTCATCGTGCCGCTGGACCTGCCGGGGGTCAGCCGAGGCAGGCCGCTGGAGAAGCTGGGCAAGCGAGCCCTGCCCCAAGGCGAGGTCTACTTCGACGACGTGAAGGTGCCCGCCCGCTTCGCCCTGTCGCTCGGCGACGACTACTGGCCCGGTCACGCGTCGACCTGGTCCTCGGCCGGCGTCGCCATGGGCCAGATCATGACGGGCCTGGGCCGGGCGGCCTTCGAGTACGCGCTGGAGTACTGCCACGAGCGGCGGCAGGGCGGCGCGCTGCTCGCCGACCACCAGCTGGTGCAGTACCGGCTGGGCGCCATGGCCCGCAAGCTGGAGACCATGCGCGCCGTCTCCCGGCGGGCCACCGACTACACCTTCCTGTCGCCGAAGAAGCACCCCTACTACACGGCCGGATCCAAGGTGACCTGCACCGACCTCGCCTTCGAGGTGGCCGACGAGGCGCTGCAGCTGTTCGGCGGTTACGGACTCACGCGCGAGTACCCGATGGAGAAGCTCTTCCGCGACGCCCGGGCAGCCCGCATAGAGGACGGCGAGAACCACCTGCTGACCATGAAGTTCGGCTACCTCACCGCGCTGCTGCACCGCGCCGGCTGGGCCAGGCCATGAGCCGCGGACGATCGAAAGGAAACACCCCATGGCAGTGACCGACTTCTTCGATCGCGGCTGGCGAGCCAACCCGGACGGCGTGGCGTTCATCGCAGGCGAGAGGTCCTTCACGTACCAGGAGATCGGGGAGCTCTCGTGTCGCGTGGCCAATGCCCTGCTGGAGCGGACGACCGGCCGTGAGGCGAAGGGCGCGGTACTCGCCGGGAACGACCCGGTCGCGTGGGCCTGTGTCCTCGGGCTGTGGCGGGCCGGGCTGGCGTGGGTTCCCGTCAACCCCGCCAGCCCGCCCGAGGAGATACAGCGGCTGCTCAAGGGATTCGACTGCGAGGTGCTGTTCTGCCACGAGCCGTTCCTGCCGGTCGTCGAGAAGCTGCGCCCCGACCTGGACGAGCTGCACACCGTCGTCTCGCTGGGTTCCGACGCGGTCACCGCGTCCGGCTCCGGCGCCGTCACCTTCGAGGAATTCCTCCGCGAAGCCCCTGCCGGCCGCCCTGACTTCATCCCCTCCCCGGAGTCGGTCGCCGGCATCATGCCGACCGGCGGCACGACCGGCGCCCCCAAGGGAGTGATGAACACCCACCGGGGCCTGAGCGTCAGCGCCGTGCAGCAGATGCTCGCCGCCTCCTACCGGGAGGACGACCCCGTCGTGAACCTCGTCGCCGCACCGATGACGCACACGGCGGGCACCCTCACGCTGCCCTGCACGGCGCGCGGCGGCACGGTCGTCGTGATGAGCCGGCCGGATCCGGTGCAGCTGCTCGACCTGATGGAGAAGCACCGCGTCACCGAGCTCTTCCTCCCCCCGACCGTGATCTACCGGCTGCTGGAGATCCCCGGCATCGAGCAGCGGGACTTCTCCTCACTGAAGTACCTCATGTACGGCTCCGCGCCCATGTCGACGGAGAAACTGCGCCGAGCCATCGAGGTCTTCGGCCCTGTCCTGTTCCAGGGCTACGGTCAGACGGAGGCACCGGCCGCGATCGCCTTCCTGCGGCCCGAGGAGCACTTCACCGACGGCAGGATCGCCGACGACTCCCGGCTGTCGGCGGCGGGCCGCCCCGCTCCGCTGGTGCGCGTGGAGATCCTCGACGACGACGGCAGGATCCTTCCCGCCGGCGAGACGGGTGAGATCTGCGTGCGCGGCGACCTGGTCATGAAGGGCTACTACAAAGCCCCCGACAAGACCGCGGAGGCCCTCGTCGACGGGTGGCTGCACACCGGAGACGTCGGTTTCCTCGACGCCGAGGGCTACCTCCACATCACCGACCGCAAGAAGGACATGATCATCTCGGGTGGCTTCAACGTCTACCCGAGCGAGGTCGAGCAGGTCGTCTGGAGCCATCCGGCCGTGCAGGACTGCGCCGTCATCGGCGTTCCGCACGAGGAATGGGGTGAGGCCGTCACCGCCGTGGTCGAGCTCAACCCCGGTGCGCGGCTGACCGAGGAGGAGCTGATCGCGTACTGTCGGCCGCAGCTCGGCGGCATCAAGACCCCCAAGCAGGTCGTCTTCCTGGACGTCCTGCCGCGCAGCGCCAATGGAAAGGTCCTGAAGAAGGACGTCCGTGAGCCGTTCTGGCGCGGCCACGAGCGGCAGATCTAGCGAACAGTCAGAGGGTCCCCGAGGAGTACGGCGGGTCGGCTGCCTGCGTGACGGCGGCTGCCGAGGAACTCGCCTGCGTCGGCCCAGGCGTCGTGGCCTGTCCAACTCTCCACACCGACATGGGACCCGTTTCCGTGCCATTGCCCCAACCGAGTCTTCGGACGTCCCCGACCAGGGCCGCGCCGAGCTTCCTTCTCGCCAAGGCCGGTACGGCGTACTCGACGCACGCGTCCGTCTGCATGGCGGTCACGGCTACCTGACCGGACAAGCCCCGGGTCCGACGAGATCGCGCAAAGCGATCGGTAACGACCTGGGCCGGAGCCACCCCCTGTGCCCGCGACTCTCTCAAGGAGAACCTCATGCCCCCTTCCACCGTCAACCGCCAATGGCTGCTGGAACGCCGCCCGGTCGGTGCTGTCGCCGCCGAGGACTTCCGGTTCAACGAAGCCGACATCCCCGTGCCCACCGACGGCGAAGTGCTTGTTCGCTCCCTGTACTTCGGCTACGACGCCAGCCAGCGAATCTGGCTGACCGACGACGGCGGATACATGGAGCCGATCCGGATCGGTGAGCCGATGCGGACCATGGGAATCGGCCAGGTCGTCGCCTCACGAGACCCCGGTTACCAGGTGGGAGACCTGGTCGAGGGCTTCCTGAGCTGGCAGGACTATGTGCTCGCCCGCGGCGACGGCCCCATGCCTCTGCGCGTGCTGCCGCCTGCGGACCACCCACTGTCCTGGCACCTCGGCGTGTTCGGCGTCGGCGGACTGACCGCCTACTTCGGCATCACCGACGGCCTTCAGGTGAAGCCGGGCGACACCGTGGTCGTGTCGGCCGCGACCGGGGCCACCGGGTCGCTGGCCGTTCAGATCGCCAAGGCGCTCGGAGCCAAGAGGGTGATCGGTACAGCCGGTGGAGAGGAGAAGTGCCGCTGGGTGGTCGAGAAGACCGGTTGCGACGTGGCCATCGACTACAAGACCGACAACCTCGACGCACGACTGCGCGAGCTGTGCCCGGACGGCGTCGACGCCTACTTCGACAATGTCGGCGGCGACATGCTGGACACGATGCTGCTGCACATGAACCCGCTCGGACGAGTGCTGATCTGCGGTGCCATGTCATCGGGCTACTGCGATGTCAAGATGCAGGGCCCCAGCAACTACATGCGCATCTGCACCTACCAACTCACCGTGCGGGGCATCCTGCTGTTCTTCTACCGTGACCGACTCGCGGAGGGAGCGGCCCAGCTCGGAGAGTGGGTGAGGGAAGGCCGCTTGCACGTCGAGGAGCACGTTGTCGAAGGCTTCGAGCACGCCCCGGCCCTGCTGCCGACGATGTTCACCGGCAAGCAGCCCGGCAAGCTGATCCTCAAGGTGGCGGACCCGGACTGAGTGGCATGACAGGACCGAGCGACCGGTGACGCCGGTCACCGGCGCGGCGGGCGGCATCGGGCCGAAGCCGCTTGCCGCCTGAGCAGTACCCATCGGCCGGCGTTGCCGGGCATCGACGGTGCGGCAGCCGTGATCGCGGTGCTCGATCGTTTTCGGCGCCATCGACGGCGCCTCGTTCCAGCTCGCGTGCGGGACCGCGCGGTCATCGGCGCCCCGCACGACGGCTGAGCCACTTGCGCACAATCCGGCTCCCTCCCGTCACCCGTCGTCCGATCGGACCGGCGAGGAAACCCTTCAGAGGAAAGACACATCCATGACCCTCATGCGAGCTGCGCGCCTGCACCTGCCCACCCACACGCTGACGATCGAGGAGGTACCCCGGCCGACACCCGGCCCCGGCCACGTGCTCATCGAGGTTGCGGCGGCCGGTGTGTGCATGTCCGACGTCCACCTCATCGACGGCACCCTCGGCCGTCCTCCGCACCTCCAGGGCGACACCGTCACCGTCGGCCACGAGGTCTCCGGCACGATCGCCGAACTCGGTGACGACGTCACCCAGTTCACCCTCGGCCAGCGGGTGGTCCTGCAGGCGGGTGACATCAGGGGCGGTCAGATGCATACCCGCGGAGTGGACTTCGACGGCGGATGGGCCGAATACGCCCTGGCGAGCGTCGAGTCCGTGTTCCCCCTGCCCGACTCCCTTCCGTTCGAGCAGGCGGCGATCATCCCCGGCGCCGTGTCGACCCCGTGGGACGCCATCGTACGCACCGCCGCCGTCCGGCCGGGCGAGGCGGCCGGTGTCTGGGGCGTGGGCGGTCTGGGAGCCCACGCCGTGCAGCTGCTGCGGGCCGTCGGCGCTTTCCCGATCATCGCGGTCGACCCGGTTGCCGCCGCGCGAGGGCGGGCGCTGGACCTCGGTGCGGACCTCGCCCTCGACTCCGGCGACCCGACGTTCAGGGAGCAGGTACTGTCCGTCACCAAGGGACGGGCTCTGAACGCGGCGTTCGACTTCGCCGGCGTCACCCCAGTGCACGAGCAAGCCTTGAGCGTCCTGGCGCCAGAAGGCCGCCTGATCCTGGCCGGACTGTCCGGCCGGCCGCTCGTCGTGAACGACAGCACCATGTTCAGCTACCTGAAGCACGAGATCCGCGGGCACTTCGGCACCAAGCTCGACGCCGTACCGCAGCTCGTGGAACTCGTGGACGGCGGACGGCTCGACTTCTCCCTGTCCATCACCGACGTACTGCCCCTGGAGAAGGCGAGCGTCGCTGTAGAGCGCCTGCACACGAAGGAGGGCAACCCGCTACGCCTGATCCTCAAGCCCTGAGTCGCACCAGGCCCTCACTGTTCCGGCCCCAGCCTCATATTGGCCTGCCCAGCATCCGTTTACACAGGCAGTTCACCGGCGGAGTGGCATGGGGCGTCCTCCAATTCTCAGCAGACCACCGACCGGGCCCTGACCTCGCACCGGCGCCATGCGCCTTCTCGTGTTCCGCGAACGAAACCACGGCCCTCCGGTCGTGGTTTCTCGTGTTCCGGCACCAGTGCCCCCGGTCACCGCCACTCCTAGGGTTCCGGTACTTCCCGTTGCTGCGACGTGAACTCCCCGCTTCCCGCAGCGGAACAACGCCCTGCCGTGCCGGCAGAAGGAGAGACCGTGAACCAACCCCTCTCGCTCGCGCACCTCGTGCGCGACCGTGCCGGCACCGACACCGACGTCCTGACCTTTGAGCACGAGGGGTGCACCCAGGTACGCACGTACGGAGACCTCTGGGCCTACGCCCTGCGGCTCGCCGACGTCTTCTCGGCGCTGGGCGTCCCCCGCTCGGACGGCTTCGGCCTCCTGCTCCACAACGCACCCGAGTTCGTCGAGTCCATGATCGCCGCGAACGTGCTCGGAGCGGTGCATAGCCGGCCACGTATGGCCCTGCTCTGTGACTGATCACGGACGCCTTCTGCGACCCTGACAGGGTGCGGAATTTCGGTTCCAATGTGGATTACCCGGTTGTACATACTGACCAGGGGATCGCCGATCATGCATGGGTGGCAGAGGCTGGCTTGGTTGCTTCATGCCGAGGTGCGCCTAGAGCCGCAGACGCGGCGTAGAGCGCGGAACATGGTAGAGATCCGACCGGTCCGTGGCTGGTCGGGACTGCGCGGACTTGCAATGGTTCGCTACTGAGCGTCATGGAGTGACTGTGTACAGTGACTGCGGATCTCGGTTGTCTGGAGGGAAAAGCTGCCTCCAGACAACCGATTTGTAGCTCTAGAAGAACCCAAGTTTCTGCGGACTGTATGAAACAAGAACGTTCTTCGTCTGCTGATAGTGCTCCAGCATCATCTTGTGCGTCTCACGCCCGATGCCCGAGCCCTTGTAGCCGCCGAACGCCGCGTGCGCCGGGTAGGCGTGGTAGCAGTTCGTCCACACGCGGCCCGCCTGGATGGCGCGGCCCGCGCGGTACGCGGTGTTGATGTCCCGCGTCCAAACGCCCGCGCCAAGGCCGTACAGCGTGTCGTTGGCGATCTTGATGGCGTCGTCGAAGTCGTCGAAGGACGTCACCGAGACGACCGGCCCGAAGATCTCCTCCTGGAAGATCCGCATGCGGTTGTCGCCCTCGAAGATGGTCGGCTGGACGTAGTAGCCGCCCTTCAACTCACCCTCGTGCTCGATGCGTTCGCCGCCCGTGAGGACCTTGGCGCCTTCCTGTCGGCCGATATCCAGGTAGGAGAGGATCTTCTCCAACTGGTCGTTGGAGGCCTGCGCGCCGATCATCGTGTCCGTGTCGAGCGGGTGGCCGGTCTTGATCTGCTCGGTGCGGGCGACCGCCGCCTCCATGAACTCGGCGTACTGGCCGCGCTGCACCAGCGCCCGGGACGGGCACGTGCACACCTCGCCCTGGTTGAGCGCGAACATCGTGAAGCCCTCGAGCGCCTTGTCCCGGAAGTCGTCGTCGGCCCCCCAGACGTCGTTGAAGAAGATGTTCGGGGACTTGCCGCCGAGTTCGAGCGTGACCGGGGTGATGTTCTCCGAGGCGTACTGCATGATCAACCGGCCGGTCGTCGTCTCGCCGGTGAACGCCACTTTGGCCACCCGGGAGCTGGACGCCAGCGGTTTGCCCGCCTCCACGCCGAAGCCGTTGACGATGTTGACCACGCCGGGCGGGAGCAGATCGGCGACCAGGCCGAGCCAGTAGTGGATGGACGCCGGGGTCTGCTCGGCCGGCTTGAGCACCACCGCGTTGCCCGCGGCCAGCGCCGGCGCGAGCTTCCACGTCGCCATGAGGATCGGGAAGTTCCACGGGATGATCTGCGCGACCACGCCGAGCGGCTCGTGGAAGTGGTACGCCACCGTGTCGTCGTCGACCTCGCCGAGCGAGCCCTCCTGGGCGCGGATCGCGCCGGCGAAGTAGCGGAAGTGGTCGATGGCCAGGGGGATGTCGGCGGCCAGCGTCTCGCGCACCGGCTTGCCGTTCTCCCAGCTCTCGGCGACCGCCAGCTGTTCCAGGTTCGCCGCCATACGGTCGGCGATCTTGAGCAGGATGTCGGCGCGCTCGGTCACCGAGGTCCTGCCCCACGCGGGGGCGGCGGCGTGCGCCGCGTCCAGCGCCCGTTCCACGTCCTCCGCCGTGCCCCGCGCGATCTCGGTGAACGGCTGCCCGTTCACCGGCGACGGGTTCTCGAAGTACTGCCCCCGGATCGGCGGCACGTACTCACCGCCGATGAAGTGGTCGTAGCGCGCCTGGTAGGAGACGATCGCACCCTCGGTGCCAGGTGCCGCGTAACGGGTCATGCTGGTCTGCCTCCCTGCAGAAGCGCTGCCCGCCGTTGGGCAGCTCTCGGCGCGAGGCTAGGGACGGCCAGGTTGCAAGTACGTTGCGCGGGGCGGGCGTTCGGTCAGCGCTTCGGTCGGCGCTCCCCGGCGGGCCGTGCAAGGCGTGCGGGGCGTGCGGACAGTGCGGGGTGTGCGGACAGGGCGGACAGTTCGGACTCCAGCGCGGCCAGTCGCGACCGCACCGCCGCCGTCGGGCGCACCGTGGCGAGAGCCCGCCATACGTCGAGGTCGTCCTCGCCCCATGGCGCGTGCGCCCAGTCGGCCAGCAGGTCGGGGTCGCGGCGGGCGATCAACGCCGTACGGAGTCCGTCGGCCAGGCGGCGCCTGAGCCGCACCACCGCCGGTGCCTGGGAACCGGGCAGCAGCGGACCGGCGTACGCCATGGCCGCGCCCGTGACCGCACCGGTTTCCAGACGACGCTCGACGACCGCCACGTCCGACTCGACCGGCACCGTGAGCCGGTAGGGCCGCGAGCCGAGCAGCCCGGGGCCGAGTATCCGGCGCAGGCGGGCCAGTTCGGCGCGCAGTGTCACCGGCGTCACCGACTCGTCCTCGTACAGCGCGCACTGCAGCTCGTCCCCGGTCAGCCCCTCCGGGTGGCGGGCCAGCAGCACTAGGATCTCGCTGTGCCGTCGGCTGAGCCTGACCCGGCGGCCGTCGCTGAGGAACTGCGCCTCGTCGCGGCCCAGCGCGGACAGCTCCGGTGTGTCGGCCGCGGGCACCGGCGGGGCGAGCAGCGCCAGATGGGACTCCGCCGCACGCGCGACCGCCTGCACGAACCCCAGGCTGTGCGGATGCGCGAGCCCGTCGCCGCCGGTGATGTCCACCGCCCCGAGCACCCGTCCGGTGCGTGGATCGTGCACCGGCGCCGCCGCACAGGTCCAGGGCTGGACCTGGCGGATGAAGTGCTCGGCCGCGAAGACCTGCACCGGCCGGTCCACGGCGACCGCCGTGCCCGGTGCGTTCGTCCCGACCGCGGTCTCCGCCCATCGCGCGCCCGGCACGAAGTTCATCCGCCCCGCCCTGCGCCGGGTCGTCGGATGGCCCTCGACCCACAGCAGCCTGCCGTGCACGTCGCACACCGCGAGCAGATGCTCGCCGTCGGCGGCGAACGTGCCCAGCAGCTCCCGGAACAGCGGCATCACCCGCGCCAGCGGATGCTCCGCGCGGTAGGCGCCGAGATCCCCGTCGGCCAGCTCCACGCTCGCGGTCCCGTCCGGACCGACACCGGCCCGCGCGGAACGCCGCCACGAGTCGGCCACCACGGCACGCACCGGCTGCGGCACGGTCCCCACCTCGGTGAACGTCTCATGCGCACGACGCAGTACCTGTACACGCTCGGCGGGGTCGGCCCCAGGTTCCAGGGCCACCCACGGATCGGTCAACTCGGCCTCCCGGGAAGGCGGTGCGGCTGGGGACATCGTCACTCCGGGTACGCGGACGGACAACCTCTTCGACTGGGGTCACTTGAACTGGGCACACCGGTTCGGTTCTGGTGCGGCCGGTCTCAGGCTGAGTTGACCAGTCGTATATAGCGCGCCCAGTCCCAGTGCGGACCGGGATCGGTGTGGTCCGTGCCCGGAACCTCGTAGTGCCCGATGATGTGCTCCCGGTCCTTCGGAATGCCGTACTTTTCGCAGATCGCCGCCGTCAGCAGCGCCGACTTCTCGTACAGGACGCCGGTGAAGTAGCCGGATTGGTCCACCCAGCCCTCGTGCTCGATGCCGATGCTGCGCGCGTTGTGGTCCCAGTCCCCGGCGTGCCAGGCGATGTCGGCCTCGCGCACGCACTGGGACGTGTGTCCGTCTCCTGATCGGACGACGTAGTGGGCGGACACCTTCTTCCTGGGGTTCTCGAAGACGAACAGGGTTTTGGGGTAGGTGGTCTGTGTCACGTGGATGATCACCCGGTCGACCTGGTGGGTCGTGGGGCGGTTCGCCACCGTGTAGTTGGCGGTGCTCGCCGGCCGCCACACAGCGGGCGGGTAGTCGGGTGCCGGGACGTGGGCACCGGCCCGCCGTTCGGGGAGCAGGACATACGGGACGGCGGCGAGGACGGTGCCTTGGAGGAGGCGCCGTCGGCTGGATCGTGGTCTTGCGCGTTCCAAAGGGGGCATTGCCTTTCAGCGTTGAGAGCCTGTTCCTGATGCTTGCATGACATGCGATCGATTCTTCGATCTAGGACTTCAAGGGCGGAACTCGTTCGCGGTCTGGCTTCCTGAGTGTGATGTAACTGCCGCCCTGGCGGCGTTTCTTACCCCGGTACTGGCTCGTTAGCCCTGGTGACCGAGGGGGAGGAAACCACGTGGGTGGACAGAGTTTGCGGCAGGTGGTAAGGGAGATCATCGCCAAGCAGGCTCCAGGCGAGCTGACGCTACTGGACGGGATGGCTTCGCTGGATGACGGGGAAATCACGCGTGTTTTCCGTCGCTCCCGTGAGCGGCGTGATCCGCTCGGCTTCGGGGTCACCGAAGTAGCCGCGCTCGTCACTCCGGTGGTTTGGCTGGTGGTCAATGAGTTGGCTCAGCGTGGGGCGGCTGCGGCCGTGGACGGGGCCAGCCGCCGGGGTCTCGCTTGGCTGCGCCGGCTTCGGGGCCAGCCTTCGCCGCCGATGGAGGTACCACCCCTTTCGCCTACGCAGCTCACAGAGGTACGAGCCAAAGTCCACGCGCGGGCGCTGGCGGCGGGCATGGAGTCAGGGCAGGCCGAGGGGCTGGCCGACGCCGTGGTGTCGGGACTGGCTGTCTCGCCGGAGGAATCCTGAATGGGCTCTACCCCTGAGGACCAGCGTGTCCTGGGGCAGGGCACCACTCGCCGGTGCGCGTTGTTCTTGATCCTGGTCGCGACGCTCGCGTTGGGACTTCCCCTGTGTACAGCGCAGGGTCTGAACTCTGGCCGGTCCCCCAAAGCCCCTCCGATCGGGCCTCCGACCGACTCCATGATCGGGCATCCTCTGGACACCGGCAGCCTGGAAAGACCGGCACGGGCCCGTCAGTACGATGCCACTGTCCTGGATGCCGCCGTTCCCTTCGCCCTGTGCGGGTGTGGGCTGATGCTGGTAATTGCGGTGGCACTGTACCTGTGCGGGCCCTTATGGCGGCTGCGCGGCGGTCGTCTTGATGAGATCAGGCCTGACGCTGACGGGGACGCTGAGGCGTTGTTGCTTCCCGAGGCTCTGCTGCGACTGGCGCGGCGGTCCGGGGTTGTGCCGCCGCCGGTGTTCTTACGCAACCCGCGCCGCCTCACGGCAGGAGCCGTCACCGTCGGCAGTGCCGGTCGGTACGTCATCGTCCTTGACAACGGTCTGTGCGCCCTACATCCCGACAGACGCAAGACTCGCCACATCTTCGATGCGGTGGTGCTGCACGAGCTGGCGCACATCCGCAACCGTGACGTCGAACTGGGGGTTGCCGTCAGGGCCTTGTGGCAGGCTTTCTGCATCGTCATCGTCTTGCCCTGTGGCGCGGTGCTGGCCTGGCTGTCCGTGGGAGAGTTCACCGGCAGTATGCACACGCACTGGCCGGGCGAGGGGCCGTCGCCGCTGTGGACAGCGGCCATGCTGGCCACCTTGGTCGCCATGACGTATGCGACCTACACCGATTTCCTGCGCAGTCGCGAGTTGTGCGCCGACCTGGACGCAGTCGACTGGGGCGCCGATCCGAGAGCCTGGTGCGATCTGGCCATGAACGCGATGGGTTCCGGCTGGGACAAGACAGCCTGGGACGCCGGGCCGAAGGGATGGAGCGATCTGCTTGCCTGGGTACGCAAAGCGCGCCCGCTGCGGGCGGCTACGCGCCCCTGGCATACACATCCCGGCTGGTGGCGGCGCTACCGGGCCCTGAGACGCCTCGACCATACAGGCGGGCCGAACGGCAGCTGCACCCAGGCCGTGCTCTTGATGGGGACCATCATGGTCCTGCTGTACATGTTCTTCAGCGTGCTCGTTCCCGCCTCCCGGCTGGCACCTCTTCCTTCCCTGTTGTTCTACTCGGGGCTGGTGCTGTGCGTCTCGCTCGGACACGGCCTGACACGCCATCCCAATGTTCAGCTCCGCCCCCAGCCTCGTCCCTTCGGCGCTGGTGCGCATGGCGGGGCACGCCGAACTGTCGTGCACGTAACGTGCGTACTCCTGCTGTTTCTGATCGACCCGCTCGGCCTTCTGTTGCGTGGCGCCTGACACGTGATGGATGAACGAACGGGCCGTACGGTGGCCGTATGGGCAGGGACGAGGCGCCCCGGCTGCGGCTGGTCGTGGTCGCGGACGACGACTCCGGGCCGCGGGTGTGCCGTGGGTGCGGAGGTCCGCTGATGCCAGCGGCGAAGGCGACGGCGGTGTTCTGCTCATCTGCGTGCCGGTCGCCGAACTGGCGGCGGATGCGGCGGGCGCGGGCGAGGACCGAGGCGGTGAAAGCCGGCGTGACGGCCAGATGCCCGGAGTGCGGGACGTCTTGGACGGTCGGAGTCGAACGTCCCGTCTCGGCAACGTACTGCTCTCCCGGCTGCCGCAAACGGGCCTGGCACAGGCGGCGCACGCAGCAGCGCAAGTTGTGAGACCGAGTATCCGGCGGCTATGGACCTGCTCCACAACCGGGGCCGTGCGCCCTTTCCGACGGCCGGAGGCCGTCGGATGGCGCGAAGTATCGGGCCGTCAGGGCCAGTTGGTGGCATGGAAGGGTGCCGCACCGGGGCCCGTGGGGGTGGTGTCCGGATGCCCGCGATGATCGGCAGTGTGACCCGGGAACGCTACGACGAGCTGGTCAAGCTGGGACGGGATTGGGTCGCCACGATGAGCGGCGCCCAGTGGCGGATTGGCGATGCGGCCATGGAGATCGAGCCGATGCGCTCGTATGGGGGTGCGAATCCGTCCGGGAAGGACGACCTGTTCACGGTCAGCGAGGCCATCCGGCTATTCGCCGAGGACATCGGCCTGTCGTACTCCACGGTCCGGGGCTACCGGTGGGTGGCCTCCCGCTGGCCGAAGGAGCGTCGGCGGGCGGACGTCTCGCACACGATCCACAAGATCCTGGCCGGTATCCAGGATCCCGAGGAGCGGTTCGAGGCGGTGAACACCCCCCCCCGCCCACCCCGCGCGGCGGCCCGCCCCGCTGGACGCACGACAGCGCGAAACGCGTAGTGGGCTGGAAGGTCGACACCCCGGAGAGCGTGCAGGAGAAGGTGGAGGCCATCCACGACCTGGCCGCCGACGACACGGTTGCCTCGGTGGTGACCACCGACTTCCTGCGCCGTCCTGCGGTCGCTTCGAAGGCCATGGCCGATGACACCGCCCGGCACGCGGTTAACGAGGCTCAGTTCGACCGGTTCCGCCAGCAGGCCCAGTTCGTGCACGAGGAAGCTGCCCCGCAGCTGCAGCGCATGGAGCACAGCGCCCAGTTCATGGACCTGGTCGCGGCCTGCGCGCAGTTCGTCACGACGGCCGGGCGGATCGTGCCGAACCTGCGCGGCGAGCACTACGACGACGCCGAACGCGGCACCATCGGCCGGGGACTTGCGAGGGTGCGCGCCGCGGCCGACTGGATCGAGGGCGCCGTCACCCGTGGCGAGGTCGACCTGGACGAGCAGCTTGAGAAGCTGCTGAAGGGCTCGGGTGAGTAGGCGATGGGGCGGGGCGTCCCCGCTCACGTCCACGCCGAAGCGATCCTCAGCGCCCTGCAGGAGGCCCGCCCCGCCGGACTGACCATCACCCAGCTCATGGCCGCCACCGAACGCACCCGCGCGCAGATCCACACCGGGCTCGCGCACCTGCGGCAGGTCGCGGCCGCGCGTGGTCTTCCGCCTGTGACCTGGGACAGGAAGTGGGGGTATCGGCTGCTGGACGACGCGCCGGAGGTCTGGATCGGCTACGAGCGGGCGTTCTTCGACACCGTGCACCACCATGTCGAGAACTTCATCGCCGGGATTCTGCTCCCGCACCAGAAGAAGACCCCTGACGACCCCTATATCCGCACCGTCATGGCCCAGATGGGCGCGATCGAGTCCACCCTCCAGCTGCTGTCCAACCTGGAGTGAACCGGAAAGGCAGGCAACGGGCCGCGACCGCCCCGCAGTTGGCTTCCTCCCCAGGTCGCGGCCCCACGCCGTCATGATGCTGCCCTGCTACCACTACCCCTCCGACGCCAGCGACCTCGAATGGGCCCTGCTCGAACGCCTTCTCCCGACGCCCGCATGCCAGACCCCGAAGGGCGGCGCGCCCGAGAAGTGGCCCCGGCGACGGGTGGTCGACTCGATCCGCTACATCGTCGACAACGGGGCGAAATGGCGCGCGCTGCCCGCCGACTTCGGCATCCCCTGGCGCACCGTGTTCGGGTACTTCGCCCGCTGGGCGAAGGCCGGCGTGCTCAAGTGGATCTTTGACCAGCTCCGCCGACGGCTGCGGCTGCGCCGTCGGCGCTGTCCCTTGCCGGTGCGGGTGATCGTGGACTCTCAGTCCGTCAAAGGTGCGGAGACGGTGTCGAACGCGACACGCGGGTGCGATGCAAACAAGCACATAAACGGGCGGAAGCGACATCTCCTGGTTGACCAGGACGGCCTGCTCGTCGATCTGCTCGTCACCCCCGCCGACGTCCAGGACCGCGACGCGGCCCGCATCCTGCTGACCCGCCTTCACGCCGAACACCCCGAAATCGTCCTGGTCTGGGCGGACGACAGCTATGGCGGAGAGGAGTTCAGCACCTGGGCCCAGGACACCCTCGGCATCACAATCAAGGTCGTTCCCCGCCCCAAGGACGCCGACGGCTTCGTCGTGCTACCGAAGCGGTGGGTGATCGAGCGGTCGAATTCGTGGACGATGCGGGCCCGACGCAACGCACGGGATTACGAGCGCCTGATGGCCCATGCCGAGGCGCACATCCAGTGGGCGTTCATCACCCTCATGACTCGCCGCCTGACCCGGCCGCGCCGCCAGCCCGAGACGGCCCGGTCGCCCTCGCGGCAGCCGCCTGAGAACCTCGCATCCCGCACTGACCAGGGCAGAGCGCGGGTGCATCCTGAGGATGGAGCCTGCCGCAAGGAGGCCGACATGGGACCCCGAGAAGAAGAACTCGCTCTACGGCACCAGGCCGCCATCCTCGACGCGTATGCCGACGAACTGGAGCGGGGCTACCCCTGCCCGTGGTGCGGCGAGCCCACAGTGCACTTCCGGGACGAACCCGCCGGGCGGAACTGGTGCCCGTTCTGTGACTGGGACCCGCCCGAACCCACGAACCCGGACTGGTGAGCCTTCCGACGCCGTTCGGATGCCCGTCCATCGACGCCAACCCGAACGGCAAACAGAATCATCATCGCGCTTCATAGCGCTGTGACCTGCGGAAAGAGGTTGTGACACAGCTTCTGAGTTCGGCCGGGGCGCTCAGCGCAGAGTCGCTGCCGTCTCCCGCAGCCGTGCATGAAGTCCGCGGTGCGTCTCGCGTGCGGGCAGCCACTGCTTTCGGATCTTGGCCACGCACGTGTAGTTGGTGTCGCACACATTGGCCAGCGGCGACTCGACGGCCTGGGTCGCGAACTGGTACGCGTCCAGCTCACCGAACCCGTAGTCGCGCACCAGCCACTGCACCAGGTCGAGCTGGGATATCCGGAACGCGTCCTCCAGCGGCCGGGCCGAGCCCGTCGAGATGATGTGCGTGTCCGACTCGATGCGCGGCCAGGGTGTGGCGAGCCCCTTGAGCAACTCGACGATCACCACGGTGTTCATCGCGCACTCGACCGCCACCCCACAGGTCTCGCCCTCGCCCTGCCGGGCGTGCCCGTCGCCGAGGCTGAGCAGCGCGCCCTCGACGTTCACCCCGAGATAGCAGGTGACGCCCGCCCGCATCTCGGGCGTGTCCATGTTCCCGCCGTGCGCGTCGGGCACCAGGGCCGAGCGCACCTCCAGATTGGCGGGGGCCACCCCGACCGTGCCGTGCATCGGATCCATGGGCAGCTCGGCCTCGATGTCACTGTCGTGTGCCCGGAACAGCGCCGTACGTCGTGTCCGGTCGAGCTGCCAGATCCAGACGGTCTCCGGGAGCGGCGGTTGCAGCGTGGCCGTGGTGTGCGTGGAGGTCAGTGCGCCGAACAACGGGACCGTGGTCGACGCGGCCCAGTCCCGGGCCGGTTCGATCGCCACGAAATGCACGGCGATCGTGTCACCCGGCTCGGCGCCCTCGATGTGGAAGGGGCCTGTCTGCGGGTTGAGGTAGGGGAACTCGCACACCTGAGACACCAGGTCCTTCTCCGACCGCACCCGCCCGGCGAAGCAGTCCTCCGTGTACAGGTCGAGAACCGTGCCGGGTGCGATGCGCGCCACGGGCGGTGCGCCGCCGAACGTCCAAGCGTATTCGCCCGGTTCCGGGCGCACGGTCAGGATCCGGGGGTCGCTCATCGCTGCACAGCTCCATTCTGCGGAAGGCCGGTGGGGGAGGGGTCGTCGAGGTGCACACGAGCGGTCTCGGCTATGCGCCCCGGGTGGCGCCGTATGAGCACGACCAACACCACGACCCCGGCCGCCATCCACACACCGACCACGGATCCCGCGTACGACACTGGCGCGGTCAGCTCGGAGACGAAGTCGAAGACGGGCAGTCCCGCCGCGGTCAGCAGCGCGGGCACGAACGCGGCGATGCCGAGGACGGGCAGGAGCAGATGCCGTACGGGCTTGAGCGCCTCGCGCCTGCGGCGCAGGAAGTAGCCGGCACAGGCGAGGTTCACCACGATGTACACGCCGATCACGACCGTCACGATCACCGTGGCCAGCAGCAGGAACGCCGTCACCGGGTCGTAGGCCAACCCCAGCCCCAGCACGGCGCCGATCGCGACGACGGTCTGCACGGCGATACCGGCGACGGGGGAGCGGTACTTGGGGTGCAGCACGGCAAGGAAGCGGGGCAGGACGCGGATGCGGGCCAGGGCGAAGGCGGTCCGGGTGGAGACGTTGGCGCACGCGTTGGCGTTGGCGATGGCCGAGTTGACCACGGCCAGGAACACCAGCACCCAGAACAGCCCGAACGACGCCCGGGCCACGCCCTCCCAGGACGCGTCGCCGGAGGCCCCGAACTCCCCGAAGCGGTCCGGCCCGTAGTACACGGTCATGGCGTAGGTGGTGAGTACGTAGAACAGGCCGATTCCGAGGGCCGCGCCGAGCACCGCGCGGTGCATCGTCCGGCGCGGGTTCCGTGTCTCCTCGGCCAGCGGTGCCGCGGCCTCGAACCCGGCGAAGGCGAGCACCGTGTAGACCGACCCGGCGAACACTCCGCTGAGGCCCGCGTGGCCCTCCGCGGTGTGCGACGTCCCGAACACGGACAGCGTGTTGTCCCCGCCCGCCTTGCCGATCAGCCAGCCGGCGAACACCACGAGGACGAGAACCTCGAAGACCCCGAGGACCGTGCCGAACCGGGCAGAGGCACGCACCCCCAGGTACCCGGAGACGGCGATGATCGCGGCCCCCGCGAGCGCCCACGGCCACCACAGGTCCGCCGGATACGAGGACCATTCCTGGTGCAGCGTGCCCGCCGTCGTGAAGCCCAGCTGCAGAAGCAGCAGCGGCGGGACGAGTGCCTCGACGAACACATAGCCCCAGCCGACGAGGAAACCCACGGCGGGATGCAGCCCCTGCGCCACATACGTGGACACCGAGCCCGCGGCCGGCAGCTCCCGCGCCAGCTCGGCGACGCACGACGCGGTGAACAGACACGCCACCAGAGCGATCAGCACCGACAGCGGCAGGCTTCCGCCCGCGAAGGCCGCCCCCGCCGGAATGGACGCCGCGACCGCCGCGGCCGGCGCCATGGCCGTGATGCTCTGGAACAGGACCTCGCGCAACCCGATCGCGTCGCGCCGCAGCCCTGTCGTCGCTTGCCCCGCCGTATCCCCCGACATGTGAATCCCCCTCATTCACCCGGATGCACCCCCGTCGCCATGACACGACAGCTGCGCCTCGCGTGAATCACGGTACGGCGCGGGCGGGGTGGGCAGAAGAGCGCGCCGGGTTTCCGTGGACAGCCGCGGGATTGTGGATAACTCGCTCACTCACACGAGTGAACTCGGCCTGGGTTCACGCTTGTTCGGCATGCATCGAGGCCTGTCCCGTCCGGAATCAGGCCTGTTCCGCCACCGCCACCGGATCGTCCAGCACCGCTCGCACCACCGAGTGCGCGGCCCCCAGCAACGGCCCCTCGGGACCCAGCCGCGACACGGACACCGGACAGGCGGGCCCCGCGGTGCGCCGGTCCAGCTCGGCCTCCAGCGACGGCAGCAGCCAGGGCGCGAGCCCGGCCAGCGCGCCGCCCAGCACCACGCTCTCGGGGTCCAGCAGATTGACCGCGCCGGTCAGTGCGACACCGAGCGCCGTTCCCGCGTCGCGCAGGGCCCGCCGTACGTCCTCGTCGCCCTCGGCGGCACGCCCGGCGAGCAGCCCGACGCGGTCCTCGTCCGACTCCAGACCGGCCGCGCGCAGCACCGCCTCCTCACCGGCGTACTGCTCCAGACACCCTCGCCCCCCGCACGGGCACTCGGGGCCGTCCGGCTGGACCGGTACATGCCCCAACTCGCCGGCGAAACCACGCGTTCCGTGCAGCAGCCTGCCGTCCACCACGACCGCCGCACCGATGCCGATCTCCGCCGACACGTGCAGGAAGTCACGCGCAGTGCCGTCGCCGAGCCAGAGTTCGGCGAGTGCGCCGAAGTTGGCCTCGTTGCCCACGGTGAGCGGGAAGTCCACCGGCAACAGAGCACCGAGGTCGGTGTCGCGCCAGTCGAGGTTCGGCGCGCGTACGACCGTACGGGCGTCCCGCGCGACCAGACCGGGCACCGCGACCGCCAGACCGGCGGGCCACAGCCCTGCGCGTTCGGCCTCGGCGAGAACCTGGTGCAACAGCTCGGTCAGTTCCCCGATCACCGGTGCGGGGGCCCGGCCGCGGTTCGCGCCGTGCCGCACCGCCCTGGACCGCACCTCGCCGCGCAGATCGACCGCGCAGACGGCGAGGTGGTCGACGCCGACCTCCGCCCCGATCCCGGCCGGCCCGTGCCCGCTGACGGCCAGTGCCGACCCGGGACGGCCCACCCGGCCGGGCCGCTCGGGACCGAGTTCCTCCAGCAGTCCCGAGCGGATCAGCTCGTCGACGAGCGTGGACACCGCCGCTCGGGTCAGGCCTATGTGGGAGGCGACGGCGGCCCGCGAGAGCGGCCCCTCGGCACTCACGGTGTGCATCACCCGCGCGAGGTTGCGGCGGCGCATGCCCTGCTGGGTGTTGGGCAGCGCGCGGCCGGGGCCGGCCGGGTGGGCCTCGTGCAGCGGTGCGGTCATGCCTCCGTCCGTCCTCAGTGAGCTTCGGGGCTCCGCTGAAGCAGCGGGGCCGCGTCGGAGAGTACCCCGCTGATCCTGGTCAGCGTCTCCTCGTCCCGTTCCACGGCGTCGAGCACCGGTCCGCGCGTGGTGTTCCAGCGCCGGGCGACCGCGGCCGGATCCTCGCCGGTCAGCAGGCCGGCCGCCTGGGCCGCCGCACCGAGCGCGACCAGTTCCTTGGCCTCGGGGACCTGCACCGGGCGCCCCGACAGCCGCCGTGCGGTCTGCTGCCAGGCCGTGCCACGGGCGCCGCCGCCGATCAGCAGCAGCGGGGCCGAGCGGTCCGCGTCCTCGTCCAGGACCAGGTCCAGGGCGCCGAGCAGCGCGTGGACCGCGCCGTCGTAGGCGGCCTGCAGGAGCTGGCCGGCGGTCGTGTCGTGGCGCAGGCCGTGCAGGAGACCGGAGGCGTTCGGCAGGTTCGGGGTGCGTTCGCCGTCCAGGTAGGGCAGGAGCGTGAGGGCGGTGGTCGGTTCCACGGCCTCGCGGTCGAGGCCCAGCAGGGTCGCGAGGCGATCCACGGCGAGTGTGCAGTTCAGGGTGCAGGCCAGCGGCAGCCAGTCGCCGTGCGCGTCGGCGAAGCCCGCCACGGTGCCGGTCGGATCGGCGGGACGCCGCTTCGACACGGCGTACACCGTGCCCGACGTGCCGAGGCTCAGCACGGGCATGCCGGGACGCAGCCCGAGGCCCAGTGCGGCGGCGGCGTTGTCGCCGGTGCCGGGGGCGACCAGGGTGCCCTTGGAGAACGGCAGGTCGTGGCTGTCGCGCACGGTGCCCGCGACCTCGCCTGGCCGGACCACACGGGGCAGCAGCGCCGGATCGAGCCCCACGCGCGCGAGGATCTCCTCGTCGTACGATTCCGTGCCCGACGCCCACCAGCCCGTGCCGGAGGCGTCACCGCGGTCCGTGGTGCCCTGCCCCGTGAGGCGTTCGGTGAGGTAGTCGTGGGGGAGGCGTACGGCCTTGGTGGCCCGGACGGCCTCCGGCTCGTTCTCGGCCAGCCAGGCCCACTTCGTGACCGTGAAGGAGGCGGCCGGGACGGAGCCGGTGCGCTCGGCCCAGAACTTCGCGCCGCCCAGTTCCTCGGTCAGGCGGCGGGCCTGCGGCGCCGAGCGCACGTCGTTCCACAGCAGAGCCGGGCGTACCGGCTCGCCCCGGTCGTCCAGCGTGACCAGGCCGTGCTGCTGCCCGCCGATCGACACCGCGGCGGCCTCGTGCGCGGCGTCGCCGCACTGGCGCAGCGCCTCGCACAGGGCGTCCCACCACTGCCGTGGGTCGCTCTCGCGGCCGGCCCCGGAGGACACCGTGTGCGGTGCCTGGCCGCTCGCGACGACCTGCCCGGTCGACGCGTCGACGACCAGTGCCTTGGTGGACTGGGTGGACGTGTCCACACCGACGACGAGCGGACCCTCGGCTGCTGACATCGGGCTCTCCCTCTTTCCGCGGCTCTGCGGGATCTGACCTGCTGTTTCGAGGGTGCCCCGGACGACCACGAGCCGGACCTCACCCCTTCAGGGACATCTTGTCCCTTCCCAGGGACGCGTCGGCATACTAATTTGTAAACCGCCATGACGAAATAGTCGTAGCGAGTCGTAGCAAGCAGTCGTCCGCAAGCAAGGAGCCGCGGCATGAGCTACCAGCCCACCCCCGAGGACAGGTTCACCTTCGGCCTGTGGACCGTCGGCTGGCAGGGACGGGACCCCTTCGGCGACGCCACCCGCCGTGCCCTCGACCCGGTCGAGACGGTGCAGCGCCTGGCCGAACTCGGCGCCCACGGCGTCACCTTCCACGACGACGACCTGATCCCCTTCGGGTCCTCGGACACCGAGCGCGAGGCGCACATCAAGCGCTTCCGTGAGGCCCTCGACGCGACCGGCATGAAGGTGCCGATGGCCACCACCAACCTCTTCACGCACCCCGTCTTCAAGGACGGCGCGTTCACCGCCAACGACCGTGACGTGCGCCGCTACGCCCTGCGCAAGACGATCCGCAACATCGACCTCGCGGTCGAACTGGGTGCCAGGACGTACGTCGCCTGGGGTGGCCGCGAGGGCGCCGAGTCCGGCGCCGCCAAGGACGTGCGCGTCGCTCTCGACCGCATGAAGGAGGCCTTCGACCTCCTCGGCGAGTACGTCACCTCGCAGGGCTACGACCTGAAGTTCGCGATCGAGCCCAAGCCGAACGAGCCGCGCGGCGACATCCTGCTGCCGACCGTCGGCCACGCGCTGGCGTTCATCGAGCGCCTGGAGCGCCCCGAGCTGTACGGCGTCAACCCGGAGGTCGGCCATGAGCAGATGGCCGGGCTCAACTTCCCGCACGGCATCGCGCAGGCGCTGTGGGCGGGCAAGCTCTTCCACATCGACCTCAACGGCCAGTCCGGCATCAAGTACGACCAGGACCTCCGCTTCGGCGCCGGCGACCTGCGCTCCGCGTTCTGGCTGGTCGACCTCCTGGAGAGCGCCGGCTACACCGGGCCCCGCCACTTCGACTTCAAGCCGCCGCGGACCGAGGACCTCGACGGCGTGTGGGCGTCGGCCGCGGGATGCATGCGCAACTACCTCATCCTGAAGGAGCGTTCGGCTGCCTTCCGCGCCGACCCCGAGGTCCAGGAGGCCCTGCACGCCTCGCGTCTGGACGAGCTGGCGCAGCCGACGGCGGCGGACGGCCTGAAGTCGCTGCTCGCGGACCGCACGGCCTTCGAGGAGTTCGACGTCGAGGCGGCCGCCGCGCGCGGGATGGCCTTCGAGCGCCTCGACCAGCTGGCGATGGACCACCTGCTGGGCGCCCGCGGCTGAGGCCACGCGCGCGTGGCCGACGCCGCCTTGCCGCGTGTGACCGTCCGTCGAGGGATCCGGTCACACGCGGTACGGGTTGTTGACCGGTCTCCGCGCGGAATGTTCCGGAATCATGCGGTCCAAGGCGTGGGTCCGTATCAACTCCCGTGTGGGGGTCGCGTCCTGACCGATGCGAGGCGACCCTTGACGGTATGGCCATGCCGCCCGTACCGCCTCAGCCGCCCGGACCTCCGGGTGACACGCCGCCCCCGGGCGGCTTCGGACCGCCTCCTGAAGGCTTCGGCCCCGGACCGGGGACAGGAGGCGGCCATGAGTCCACAAGGGGATACGGGGCCCCTGGAGGCTATGGTCCTCCTCCGGGCGACAGCGGCCCGCCCTCGTACGGTGGCTGGCCGCCGCCGGAACCGTCCCGGGGAGGCGGTGGACCGGGGCGTCGGCGGAATCCGCTCTTCATCCTGCTCGCCGTGATCGTGGCCGTCGGAGCGGTCGTGGTGGTCGTCCTGATGGCCTCGGGCAGCGACGACTCGCCCGGCGAGAACCCGCCCGCCGAGAGCAGCACGAGCGGCTCGCCCAGGCCGTCCTTCAGCATCCCGACCGAGCTCCCCAGCAAGCTGCCGAGCGAGCTGCCGACATCGCTGCCGTCCGGGTTCCCCACCGAACTGCCCAGCGGCTTTCCGAGCGATCTCGAATCGCTGCTCCCGTCGCTGGCGGACGAGCTGCCGTAGTCACGGCCCCGGCCGGGTGCGGATGCGCGCGGTACGCGCGCGTGGCGCTCCGCGGCGGCCAGATTTGGAGCCTGCGCGGAACGCCGCACGACCCTGAGGTGAATGCGGAACGACGGGCACTCGTCGAAACCGACGTCGCTCACGCCGAGAAGGTGGACGGCAGCCGACGGCCCCGACCAGGGCCAGTCACCCAGGTCGGGGCCGCCGGGCATGCCCTACGGCTGCTCCTCCTCGGCCGCAAGCTGCGCGGAAGCCAACGCTGTTGCCGGGTCCTGCGCAGGGCCTCCTGCCGGCACCCAGCGGCCGCGTTCCTCGCGGTACGGCCACCAGCGTCCGTCCCGTCCCAGGCGCAGTTGGCTCGGCGCGCCGATGACCGTCCACCGGTTGCCCTGCGCCCGCAGCGACGGCTGTTCGTCCTCGTCCCAGGCCGAGTCCAGGGCGGCACGCGCGCGTGCGAGTGTCTCGCCCGCGACGGTCCACTCCTCGTCGAGCACGGACAGCGCGGCGACGCCCCCGAGGCGCCAGGCGCGTACGGCCATCGCCAGCCCCTCGTGGCCGCGCCCCGAGCCGTCGGCCAGCCGCTGCGCCACGCTCGCGGACGCGGAGCCGGAGGCTGCCAGGCGGACGGCATCCTGGTCGAGCGTCAACTCCGCTTCCGCAGCGTGCTGTTCAGGAGCGGCTCGCAGAGCTTCCGCCAGCATGCGGTGTGCTTCCGCGGCGGTCCGGGCGGCCAGGAACTCCAGCGCGGCCGGGTCGACGCCGGGCGTGGGAGGTGTCTCGGTGTCCAGCGAAGGCGGCACTCCTGGCTCGGCCGGCAGCTCGGGCAGGGCGGGCAGCGGCGGCAGGATGTCGCCCGTCGCATAAGCCTCGGCGGCATCCACGCCCTCCGGATCGGATGACACGGACGGTTCCGACGGCTCGTCGGCGGGTGCGGCGCTGCGGGCCTGGAGGTCGTCCAGGAGGTCGCGTTCGCCCCGTCCGCGCATCAGCAGCAGCACGAAGGGGTCCTGGTCCAGGAGCCGTGCCACCTGGTAGCAGAGGGCCGCTGTGTGCCCGCAGTGGTCCCAGGCGCCGCAGTCGCACTCCGGCTCCAGGTCTCCCATGCCCGGCAGCAGTTCGATACCTGTGGCGGCGGCGTCCTCCACCAGGTGCGGTGGCATGTCGCGATCGAGCAGCGCGGCGACATGGCCGGCCCGCTCGACGGTCATGTCCAGGAAGCGGTCCCACTGTTCGCCGGTCAGCTCCTCCAGCAGTACGTCGGCCCGGTGCGGCGTACGGTCGCGGCCGTGCACGACGGCGGTGATGCGTCCCGGGCGTACCGACACCGCACCGACCGCTCCCGCGCGCGCGAGCCTGCGGCCGGCCTTGAGCTGCTTCGAGTCCAGCGCCGTCTCCTCCAGCCCCTTCAGCCAGGCCTGGCCCCACCATGTCTGTGCGAACCCCCGCCCGTGCGCGGGCGGCAGTGCGGCGAACGTGCGCTCCATGTCACCGTCGTGTCGAGTCATCGGGCGCCCCCTCGCAGTTCCACCAGATCGGCCAGTTCCGCATCCGTCAGCTCCGTCAGTGCCGCCTCGCCGGCGCCGAGCACCGCGTCGGCCAGTTCCCGCTTGCGGCTCAGCATGTCGGCGATACGGTCCTCGATGGTTCCCTCGGCGATGAGCCGGTGCACCTGCACGGGCCGGGTCTGGCCGATGCGGTACGCGCGGTCCGTGGCCTGCGCCTCGACGGCGGGGTTCCACCAGCGGTCGTAGTGCACGACGTGTTCGGCGCGGGTGAGGTTCAGGCCGGTGCCCGCCGCCTTCAACGACAGCAGGAAGACCGGTACTTCACCGTCCTGGAAGCGCCGCACCAGAGCCTCCCGCTCGGCCACAGGCGTTCCGCCGTGCAGGAACTGCGAGCGCATGCCACGGGCCGCCAGATGCCGTTCGATGAGGCGTCCCATGCGCACGTACTGTGTGAAGACCAGGACGCTCGACCCCTCGGAGAGGATGGTGTCGAGCAGTTCGTCCAGCAGTTCCAGCTTTCCCGAGCGTCCGGCGATCCTCGGCCGCTCCTCCTCCTTGAGGAACTGCGCCGGGTGGTTGCAGATCTGCTTCAGACCCGTCAGGAGCTTCACGATCAGACCGCGCCGGGCCATGCTGTCGGCACCGGCGATCTCCGCGAGGGTCTCGCGGACCACGGCTTCGTACAGACCCGCCTGTTCCGCGGTGAGGGACACGGCACGATCGGTCTCCGTCTTCGGCGGCAGCTCCGGCGCGATCCCCGGATCCGATTTGTGCCGGCGCAGCAGGAAGGGCCTCACGAGCCGGGCGAGGCGTTCTGCGGCGGCCGGATCGTGACCCCCCTCGACGGCCTGCGCGTAGCGGGCGCGGAAGGTGCTGAGGCGGCCCAGCAGGCCGGGCGTCGTCCAGTCGAGGATCGCCCACAGCTCCGACAGGTTGTTCTCCACGGGGGTGCCGGTGAGCGCCACGCGTGCGCGTGCGCCGATGGAGCGCAGCTCCCGCGCGGTCGCCGAGTACGGGTTCTTCACGTGCTGGGCCTCGTCCGCCACGACCATGCCCCACGGCACCTCGGCGAGCCGGCGCGCGTCCAGCCGCATCGTGCCGTACGTGGTGAGCACGAACTCCCCGTCCGCCACGGCCTCCAGATCACGCCGAGACCCGTGGAAGCGGCGCACGCGCGTGCCGGGTGCGAACTTCTCGATCTCGCGCTGCCAGTTGCCCATCAGGGACGTCGGACACACCACCAGCGTCGGACCGGCCGACGATGCGTCGCCCTGCCGGTGCAGATGCAGTGCGATGAGCGTGATCGTCTTGCCGAGGCCCATGTCGTCGGCCAGACAGCAGCCCAGGCCCAGGGACGTCATCCGGACCAGCCAACTCAGGCCACGCCGCTGGTAGTCCCGCAGCGTCGCCGCGAGGGCGGCGGGCTGACCCACCGGCTCCTGTCCCTCGGGGTCCGCAAGGCGCTCGCGCAGCGCCGCCAGCCACCCTGTGGGCCGCACCTCGACCTGGTGGCCGTCCACCTCGGTGGAGCCCGTCAGAGCGGCGCCGAGCGCGTCGATGGGCGTCACCTTGCGGTCCTGCTGCGCGCGGGCGCGGCGCACCTCCTGAGGATCGACGAGGACCCACTGGTCGCGCAGCCGCACCACGGGGCGGTTCGCCTCTGCCAGCCGGTCCAGCTCCTCGCGTGTGAGCCGCTGGTCGCCCAGTGCGAACCGCCAGTTGAAGGCGAGCAACGCGTCGGCCGACAGGAGCGACGGCGTCTCCGAGGAGACCCTGCCGGGCGCGGACTCGTCGTCCGGTGGACCGATCACCGCGCGGGTGGTCAGTGTGCGGGCCAGCGCTTTGGGCCAGTGCACGTCGACACCGGCACCGGCGAGGGCTCGCGTGCCCTCTCCCAGGAGGTCGGTCACCTCCTCGTCGGCGAGTTCCACGGCGTCCGGCACGGCGGCCGAGAGCAACGGCGTGAGCGGATTCCAGGCCCGCGCGGCCCGGCGAAGCGCCAGCAGGGCGTCCATCCGCGCGCGCGGACCGAAGGCGCCGGATCCCGCCCACACGTCGCCCGCATCCGCGACCAGCGTCGGATCACTCACGCTGTGCACCTGCAGCACCGCCCGGAACGACAGCCCTGCGTCACCCTGCGTCGCCGCGGCGAGGCCGGGGACCTCCAGCCGCAGCGAGAGCCGTACGCCCGCGTCGTGGCCGGAGGCGACATCGGCCGCCCACGCACGCTGTTCGGGCAGGTGCTGTGGCTCCTGAGCCGCATAGGCGGGTGCGCCCGTCACCAGCGCTGCCGCGGGGGAGCGGGGAAGCGCGTCGGCGACCGCGTCCAGGAAGGCCCGCAGCAGCCGCTCCGGGTCCGGCAGCCTCAGTGGCTCGAAGCCCTCCAGCGGCACTGCGTGTGCTTCGGGCGGCATCGCGGCGGCAAGAGCGCGGATGCGTTCGACGTCCTCCGGGCGCAGGGGACCGGCGCGCCAGGCGTCATGGTCCTGTGCCGAGATGCCGGGCAGCAGCAGGCCGCGTGCCACGAGTTGCAGGGCCAGCACGGCGGCCGTACCCCAGAACGCGGCCGCTCGGGGAGCCTGCGCGGAGGCACGATCACGCGTGAGCACAGGCAGGGCGGTGCGCACCGGCAGCACAACGGCCGGCACGTTCACCAGCTCGACTCCGTCCTCGCCGGGCAGGGCGACGGCCAGCTCCTCGACGGATCCGGACGCAACGAGCGGAACAGCGAGGCCGTCGGTTCGCCAGAAGGCGATCCGGCCGGTGCGGGCCGGATCGCCGGGTACGAAAACGGCTCGGCAGCAGGCCAGTTCGGAGATCTCGGTCGGTGTTGCCTCGGGAAGCCTCGGCACGCTCTGCAGCGCTCCTCAAATTTGACTACTCGGGTCGAGTGGCCGAGGGTACAGCATCTCGACGGCCATCCGGCAAGCTCGCCTCGTGACCTGGGTCACGCATCGGTCGACGTGGGTATCTCCTCTGTGCGGAGCCCGGCGCGTCGACCGCACATCGGATGTCACCGGAACTCCGTGACCAGTAGGGGCCGCACCTCAGGGTCGTCTCAGGGTCGCGGTTCGGAACCGCTGGAAGCGCGGACCCGTTTTCAGGTCAGAGAGCGGCAGTGGCCGCGAAGGAGGCGACGCACATGTCGAAGAACGCGAAGATCGCCGCAGGAGGTGTGGCGGCCGGTCTCATCCTGCTGATCTGGCTGCCCTGGTGGGCCGCGCTCCTGATAGTCCTGGGAGTCCCGGCCGCCGCCTACCTCACGCTCGACCCGTCACAGCGGCGCAGGCTGCGCCGCGCCACGCGCAAGGAACTCGGTCGCTGACCTCACCCGGCCGCCGGAGCGACCGGGGTGGACAGCGCGCAGGAGTTGAGCACATCACCGCTCGCGGGCCTGCCGACGGTACGGTCCGCGGGCGGTGGAGTGCCACGCTCCACCCATGAGACCAGCGCGTCGAACGCCGACCGGTAGCAGGGCAGGATCGGCCGGAGCCGGTCGGGATAGGTGTCGTACAGCCCGTCGACGTGCGTGCCGCCCGCGATCGTGAAGTAGCGGTGCAGTGGGTGCCGCCCGCTCGCGTCGACCATGCGCGCGTACACGTCCGAGTCGGTGGCCTTCGGCAGCAGCGCGTCCAGATCGCCGTGCAGCGTGATCAGCGGTCTGCCGATGCGCCCGGTCAGCTCCACGCGGGCGACGGCGCGGCGGACGGAGGCCGGACGCGACGCGTAGTCGTACGAGGCGTCGGATGCGCACGGCGCCAGGGTCTGTTCCGGGGTGGTCCCGGCGGACGGGCCGGGACAGCCGGGGTCGTACGCCGGGTCGAACTCGGCGCGGTAGATCTTCTGCGTGACTCCCCAGTAGGCCTGCTCGTGGTAGGCCCACAGAAACTCGGAGCCGCGCGCGAAACCGACCGTGTACAGGTCCTCGTCCTGTGCGGAGCCGAGCATCCGTGCCACTGCCACCGGCAAGGAGGTGAGCAGGTTCGGGCCGTCCGCGGTCCACAGGGCGCCCTCCCAGTCCACGCCGCCGTCGTACAGCTCGGGATGGTTCTCCAGCTGCCAGCGGGTGAGATAGCCGCCGTTGGAGATGCCGGTCATGTACGTACGGCGAGGAGCGTGCCCGTAGCGCTGGGCCACCGCCTTGCGGGCGGCCCGGGTGAGCTGGGTGGTCCGCGCGTTCCACTCGGCGACCGCGTCACCGGGCCGCTTGCCGTCGCGGTAGAAGTCGGCGCCGTTGTTGCCCTTGTCGGTCGCCGCGTAGGCGTAACCCCTTGCGAGCACCTGGTCGGAGATCGCCGTGTCCGTCGCGTACTGCCGGCGGGTGCCGGGGGCTCCGGTGACGACCAGTCCGCCGTTCCAGCGGTCCGGCAGCCGGATCACGAACTGTGCGTCGTGATGCAGGCCGTGTGTGGCGTTGAAGCGAGAGGAGTCAGGGAAGTAGCCGTCGATCTGGATCCCGCGAACCCCGGCCGGTGTCCGGGTGCCCCGTGCCGTCAGCCCGGCCTGGTCGGCCATGTCGGTGTAGGGCGTGCCGGCGAGTCCCGTCGTGGTCAGATCCGGGAGGCAGGCGCTCTGCTGGAAGGCCGCGCCCGGTACTCGCAGGCGCTCCTGACGGGAGCAGTGTTCGTCAATTGCCCTGGCGGCCGCGGGAGTCGGCCAGGTGAGGGCGGCGGTCAGCAGCGTTGCGGCAACGAACGGAAGACCTTGGGACGGGCGCATGAGGCCTCCTGGAAGGCGGGAGACGAGGGCAGCAGAGAGAGCGGAGCCGCGAAGGCTGGCTCATGGTGCGTCCCTTGTTCCGCGCCTTCCATGGGCTGGGGCCACATGGAACGCCGCCGCCAGATGGGGCCCGGAGACACGCCATTGCGCAGGGACCCAAGACAGGTGGGGAGGAGGCCCAGCGCCTCTTCGCGAGGCTGATGGCTTCGCACACGAGGCGCGGCGAACGCCACCCGGCGGTCCCTGGACGCTCCAGACACCGCAGCTGTGCCGGACACCGCAGCTGTGCCGGACACCGCGGCAGGGCCGGACACCGCAGCCGGGCCGGACGCCAGCGGGCCTCCCAGGCCTCGGACCGCTGCCGTGTCGCCCGGCGTGCGGCTCAGCTGGGGCGTACGGCCATCCTGTCGAGCGCTTCCAGCAACCCGGGCAGCTCAGGGCCGCGGCCCACCGGCAGCACCTCGCCGGGCTCGTCGTCGAGGAGTACGAACGCGATGTCGTCGGTCCTGGCGACGAGCGACCAGCCGGGGCCGTCCGCGCGCAGGGTCCGCGCGTCGCCCGGCGCGAACGACGACCGGACGCGGCCGAGGGGCGGTGGGGAGTCCACGTACGCGCGTGCCTCGGCGAGGACCCGCAGGATGCCGCTGTGGCCGCCCCGGCTTGCGCCCTGCTTACTCCTCTCGGCCTCGGCCTGGCTCTCGCCCTGCTCGCCCTTCTCGGCCGCGCCCTGTTCTTCGCCCTCGGCCGCCGGTTCGGCGGCGTCCGACGCACCGCCCGGCGTCGCGAACTCGGCGTCGTCGATCTGCTCCCGCCACATCGCCCACTGCAACGCGATCTCGTCGGCGCCCAGGCGCCGCTGGGGCGGCCCCCACACGCTCGTGTCCGGCGGCGCGAGCGGCGGACCGTCCGCGATCTCGGGGTCGGGATCGTGCGGCGCGGGCACGTTGGGGGCGGCGACGGCGACCGCGAGGGGCCACCCGGGCAGCGCGGCCACGACCGTGCGTTCGTCGGGTGACAGGTCGTACTCCATGCCGCAGTCCCAGGAGGCGATGGCGACGGCGACCAGGGAGACGTCGTCGATGACGACCGTCCATCGGGCGCCGTCGCCGTCCTGGCCGAGTACCAGGCCGTATCCGTCGGCGAGCGGCGCGAGGCCGAGCGCCGCGCAGGCCTCCGGATAGTCGTCGCCCAGCACGCTCGGGAACTTCGCCGGCGTCAGCAGCACCGCCGTGAGCACATAGAGCGCATCGTCCGCAGCGGCGACGGCCTCCTCGTCCGTCCCGGCCATCCCAGCCTCCCCTTCGGTTCGTCCATCGGCGCGCACCCTAGTGCGAGCGGAAGCCGCTTGTCACGACTCCCAGGCACACCCGGAGCTGCAGTTTTCCGACCGGAGGGGTCGAATCGGCCGCGATTGCCCGCTGTGTCAGGCCGCCGGGAGCCCGAGCAGCGACCTGGCGACGGTCTGCGGCGACTCGTCGCGCTCCCGGGCGAGCGCGATGACGGCCCGGCACGCCAGCTCGCTCACGCCGAACGACAGCGCCTCCGGAGACACCCAGCCGGTGGCCTCGTCGATCTGCTCCTGGTCGTCCTCCGCGCAGGCCGAGACGTACACGGCGGCGGCCTCGAACAGATTGTGCGTCTGCCTGTCCCTGCCGCTGTCCGCCTCCGTACGCATGGACCGGAGAAATCTCGCATACGACTTGCGCACGCTGCCCCACATGATGACCGCCTTCCCCCTGTGTGGCTCATCTGATTGATCGTCCATCTTCTCCTAATCAACGTAAAGTTGGAGTCTCGGCGGCAGAAGGGGGACGGGGCGGTGAAGCGCCTCGAACAGATCCGGCGTATGGACCCGTCCCGCGAGCATTGGCCCCTCGCGAGGCGGGCGGTACGCGCGCGTGCTCGTGTGGTGCGTCCGGGAGATCAAGGGCTGGCCGAACGGCGCATCGACCGGTCAGTCGCGGAGTGAGTCGATCGTCTCGCGCAGCCAGGTGAGTTCGGCCCGGGACGTGGCCCGGGCGATGGTCAGGATGCCGCGCCGGAAGGGATCGTCCAGCTCCTCGGCGCGCAGGGGCCGGTCACCGTCGTAGAAGAAGCTGGCGGGCTCTTCGAGGAAGGTGAGCCGACGTCGTAGTACGGCGGACTGGGCGGCCGCGTCGTCCAGGTGCCGCAGGAAGGCGAGCACGGTGAACCACCGGTTCTCGTCGCTGATGTCACGCGGGTCGGGCTCGGCGAGCCGGTGGCGCAGGTCCCGTCGGCCCGCTTCGGTCAGCGTCAGCACGTGACGCGGAGCGGCCACTGCTCCCGGCTCCGTGGCGCGGGCCAGCAGGCCTGCCTTTTCCAGCCGCTTGATCGCGGGGTACAGCGTGCTCTCGGCGACCGGCTTCACGTGCCCCGTCAGCGCTGCGATGCGTTTGCGCAGCTCATAGCCGTGGAGCGGGGTGTCGTAGAGGAATCCGAGGATGGCGAGTTCCAGCATGCCTACATTCTCGCTCAGATCCGGTGTATATCCGGGGTGGTGTACATCTGAAATGGTGTACATCGAGTTAGTTATACATCGGTAACGAGGTATATCGTGGAGTGGTGACCAAGGCTTCAAGGGAGGACGCGATGAGGCAGGCCGAGTTCGACGGCAAGGGCAGCTGCATCCGTTGGACGGAGACGCCGGGGGAGGAGCCCGCGCGC